>CAJADG010000044.1 GCA_903938445.1 uncultured Bacteroidota bacterium
CAGCAACAACCAATGATAAGTTAGTGGTGATGGCAGGTGCAGGAGATATAGATGTTTGTATCAATCAAGTTCAAGAAATATTTACCCAATCATAATGAAGCGCTGGAAATATATATTAATAAGGATTTTGTGGGCCATTGCTGCTATTGGTTTAGTAGTATTATTTGTATTTGCTTGGAAAGCAAAGACAGTAAAAAAATGTACTGCTATTCAAATTGAATTGACGGGGAATACGAGTGGATTTTTATTTATGGATGAAAAAGAAATCCTTCGTTTTATTAATGAACAAGGGGTGAATGTGGGTACACCTATTGGGAATATTAATCTTCCACAATTAGAAAAAGCATTGGGTACTACTAAATGGGTAGAGCATGCTAATATTTTTATAGACAATCAACAACAGTTACTAGTTAAAATTGAACAAAGGCTTCCAGTTGCAAGAATATTTTCGGTTGCTGGCAATTCTTTCTACATTGATAAAACAGGAACGCGATTACCATTAAGACAGCTTTCTGTAATGCGTTTACCCATATTTACTGGCTTCCCATCTGATCAAGAAAAATTATCCAATCCTGATAGTTTGTTGCTTAATGATATTTTGACATTTGCTAAAACCATACAACAGGATAGTTTTTATCTAGCGCAAATTGCACAAGTGAATATTGAGCCCAATGGTGATTTTGAAATGATTCCAACATTGGGGGATCATACGGTATTATTAGGTTCTGTTGAAAATTTAGAAGACAAATTAAACAGATTATATACTTTTTATAAAAATGTGTGGGTGCCATCAGGAATTAATGCATACCATGTTTTGGATCTAAGATTTGACCATCAAGTGGTGGCATTGAAAAAGGGACTAGACCCCATTAAATATGCGCCAGGTACCATGCCGGTTATTCAATTGCAGCCTGTTTCAGATACAAGTTTGTCAACTGCAGATACTGTTGCCAAAAAGCCTTTGACAATCGTAAATCCTGTACCAAAGATCGATACCGTTGCAAAACCCAAACCCATTCAGGAAACTAAACCGGCAACTAAAAAAGTGGTTAAGGCAAAAACAAAAGAAAACAATAAAAAATTAAACAATAAATCAAATAATAAAGCGTTAAATCAAGAGAAGAAGTCTGCAAAGGCAGTCATGCCAAAACAGGGTCCTTCCAACAACAACTAAACAACTAAAAAACTATAAAAAATGAGTCAGAATGATTCTCCTATAATCGTAGGTTTAGACATCGGTACCACGAAAATTGCTGCAATTGCAGGTCGTAAAAATGAATTTGGCAAATTAGAAATCCTAGGATTCGGACGTGCCAATAGTAATGGAGTACAACATGGTCAAGTTTTAAATATTGACCAAACGATCAAAGCGATACAACAAGCTTTGGAAAATTGTCAAAAAAGCAATCCTAGTTTAGATATCAAGGAAGTATATGTTGGTATCGCTGGACACCATATCAAGAGTTTACAAACACGTGGTGATATGGTAAGACAGGATGCTGAAAATGAAATTCAAGCTTGGGAAATTGATCAATTGATCAACAACCAAAAAAAGACTTTCATTCCTGCAGGAGATCAAATTATTGATGTTATTCCACAAGAGTTTCATGTAGATAATAATGCAAATATTAAAGAGCCGATTGGTGTAAATGGAGTAAAAGTGGGTGCTAACTTTTTGATATTAACTGGAGATAGAAATGCAATCCGTAATATAAATCGTTCGGTGGAAAGAAGTGGATTAAGAACAAAAGATTTAGTACTACAACCTTTAGCTTCGGCGAGTGCAGTAATGAGTGATATTGATTTAGAAGCTGGTGTGGCTATCTTAGATATCGGTGGTGGTACAAGTGACCTTGCCGTATTTTATGATGGTATTTTAAAGCATACTGCTGTGATTCCTTTTGGTGGTGAGAATATCACCCATGACATTCGTATGGGTTTAGGGGTATTGAAAAGTCAAGCAGAGGCAATGAAAGTACAGTTTGGTAGTGCTTTAGCAAATGAAGCAAATGCAAATGCGTATGTTACCATTCCTGGATTGAAAGGAATGCCTGCAAAAGAAATAAGTGTGAAAAGTTTAGCAGGAATTATTCAAGCTAGAATGAGTGAGATATTGGATTTTGTTACTTATCATTTAAAGCAATTGGATTTGGATAGCAGATTGTTAAATGGAGGTATCATTTTAACAGGGGGAGGTTCTCAATTAAAGCATTTAATTCAATTAACTGAATATACTACTGGCTTGAATGCAAGAGTGGGCTTACCTAATGAACATTTAGCGCCCAATCATATTGACGAATTAAAGAAGCCAATGTATTCAACTTGTATTGGTTTAATCTTAAAAGGATATAATGATTACGAGCAAAATTATAAGGTATTCGAAAACAATTTTAAGAAAGTAGAAGTACCTAAGGAACTTACTGTGGCTGCTGAAGATAGGGTAGATGAGTTTTCAAATTCAACATTTGGCGAACAAGTAAAAACAGTGAATGATCCTGAATTAATCAAGAAAAGAAAGGAAAAGTTCTGGGATCGTTTCAAGACAAATTTGATCGAAATTTTTAGCGAAGACGAGGATCCATTATTGAAATAATTATACACATCTAATGGGTATAATTATTCTACCTAAAAATTTGTAAAAAGATTAATTTCGAACATACTAACCAACTAAGTTTCAACTAACTAACCCATTTAAAAAACAAAACGAATGATTCAATTTGACTTACCAAAGCAAAAATCATCCATCATCAAGGTCTTAGGCGTTGGTGGTGGCGGTAGCAATGCCGTGAATTTCATGTTTCATCAAGATATCGAAGGTGTAGATTTTATCATATGCAATACCGATTCTAAAGCCATTGAACAAAGCCCGGTACCTAATAAAATTCAATTAGGACCCCATTTGACGCAAGGTTTAGGAGCTGGTGCTGATCCTTCTGTTGGAAAGTTAGCAACAGAAGAGTCTTTGGAAGAAATCAAGAAAATTTTAGAGGTGAATACCAAGATGGCTTTTATCACTGTCGGAATGGGCGGGGGTACTGGAACAGGTGGTGCACCTATTATTGCAAAAATCTGTAAAGATTTAGGCATTTTAACAGTGGGTATCGTAACCACTCCATTTGGTTTTGAAGGACCTCGTCGTCAAAAGCAAGCCGAAGATGGTATCAATCAATTAAAACCATTGGTGGATACTTTATTAGTAATCTCTAACGATAAATTGCGTGTTCAATACGGCAATTTAAAAATGAAAGAAGCTTTCACTAAAGCCGATAACGTTTTGGCTACTGCAGCGAAATGTATCACAGATGTAATTAATAGTCGTGGTCATATTATTGTCGATTTCGCTGACGTATGTACGGTTATGAAAAATGGCGGTGTGGCTATTTTAGGAAAGGCCGAAGTAGAAGGAGAAAATAGAGCGCAAAGAGCTATTGAAGAAGCCTTGAATTCTCCATTATTAAACGACAATGATATTAAAGGAGCAAAATGGATTTTATTAAATATCAATAGTGCTGAGGGTGATTTTGAATGCAGCATGGATGAGTTAGAAACGATCAGTAATATTTTACGTGAGCGTACAGGTGAGCACAGTGATGTAATTATGGGAAGTGGATATGATGATACTTTAGGAGAAAAAATTGGTATTACATTAATCGCTACTGGTTTTGAAGGTAAAGATCCATTCAAAAAAGACGAAGTAAAAAAAGAGGAATTGCCTACTGAAGAAAAGATTGTAATGACTTTGGCACCTGAAGCACCAGCTCAAGTAGAAAGTCCATCTTCAACTACAGATGATACAATCCAAAATTCATTGGTAGAAGAAGCTCCAGTTCATTTTACATTAGATCTTGAAGAAACAGTTCAAAATGCAGATCTTATCGTAGAAGCTGCTGAAAATATAGATCAATCATATTTAGCACCCACTTTAGTTGTGGAAACACCTGAGGTTTCGAATGTATTTGTTGAATCACCAGAATTAGATGCTTTTGAATCAACAACTTTTGAAGAAGAAGTATTCGAAGAAGAAGCTGAGGAACTTGTTTTTCATTTAGACATGGAAACTCCTGCCCAAGAGCCTACCTATCATTTTAATGCAGAAACCACTGAGTTTGTTTTAAGTAAGCCTACTAATATTTATGCTGATGAGGAAGCAAAATCCATTGATACAGAATTTGCAACCCATGCAGCTCAAGAAATTGAACAAGTAAATGAAGCGGTGGTTTTTGAAGCAGTTGCTGAAGTTCCAGTGGAAGCTGCTCCTGAAGAAGTTTTTGAATCTTCATTTAGAGTGGTATTGGAAGAAGAGCCAGCAATGCAATTAGTAGTGCGTGAACAAGATTTTGAAAATAGCAATAGCCCATCAAAATCAAGTGCTAAAAACTTTGAAATGCCGATTGATGATTCTGAAGAACAAAGAAGAAAAGTACGTGAGCGTATACAAAAATTAAGAAATTTATCTTTCAACATAGGCAATGGCAATGATCCAAGCGCCGAATTTGATGAAGTGCCTGCTTATGTTAGAAGGAATATGGATTTGTTTGGTAACACCTTGGCTTCTGTAGAAAACTATTATAGTAAGTATACAGTTGATCAGGATGAGAATAACCAAACTCAGATTTCTACCATCAATACATTCTTAGATGGCAAGAAACCAGATTAAAGAAGTTTTTTATGGTACAGTTGATTTAGTTGTAACCTCCGTCGAAAGACGGAGGTTTTTAATTATGGTTAGTATTAAAATATCTTTTTTTAAAATTTAAGATATTTTAATACTCACTCGCCTCGCAGAAATGTGAGGGTTTTTTAATTAGATACTTATTTGGGTTATCTTTGCTTTATGCAAACAGTATTAATTACAGGCGGTACGGGCATGGTAGGGCAGGCGCTAACCAATTATCTAATTGATAATGGCTATGATGTTATTGTCTTATCCAGGTCGGAAAAAAAGTCAAGTCGTTTGCATTTAACATATGCGCAATGGGATATTGAAAAGCAATATATTGACCCTGAAGCATTAAAGTCGGCAGATATCATTGTGCATTTAGCAGGGGAGTCTGTGGCCACTAAAAGGTGGACTAAAAAAAGAAAAGAAGAAATTGTTCAAAGCAGGGTGCAGTCTGGGGCTTTATTAGTGAAGGCCTTAAGTGAACATGAACACAAAGTAAATACGGTTGTAAGTGCATCTGCTATTGGATGGTATGGTCCAGATACTGTGGAGTCTTTGCAAAATGGATTTAAGGAAACGGATACACCAGACAATTCTTATTTAGGAACTACTTGTCAACAGTGGGAGCAAAGTGTTGCCTCCATTGCAAATATGCGAATCAGATTAGTGACTTTAAGAATTGGTATTGTATTGAATAAAAGGGGAGGCGCATTAGCTGAATTTATTAAACCAGCACAATTTGGTTTAGCAACTATTTTAGGGCCGGGTACTCAAATAATGAGTTGGATACATCAGCAGGACTTATGTAAAATGATCTTATTTGCTGCAACCAATGAAAATATAAAAGGAGCCTACAACGCAGTGGCACCCATGCCTGCAAGCAACAAGCAAATTGTTGAAATCGTTGCTAAAAAATTATTTCCATTAAATATTACAGTAAAAGTACCTGAGTTTGTACTAAAAATAATGTTAGGTGAAATGAGTATCGAAGTGTTAAAGAGTGCAAATGTTTCAAGTAAAAAAATACAAGATGCTGGCTTCCAGTTTGAATATTTAACCGTCGAGGAAGCTTTATCGCAGCTATTAAAAAAATAAAGCGTCTCTGACGAAACGCTTTATTTAAAAGTAAAATTATTTAATTACGAATAGGTTTGCCAGCAGTAATTACAGATTGAATTCTTTCCAAAGTTTTCTTTTGACCACATAAGCTTAAGAATGCTTCTCTTTCTAAGTCCAATAAATATTGCTCATTCACTAATGTTGCTTCACTTAAATCACCACCGCACATTACATACGCTAATTTTTGAGCTACTAATTTATCATGATCAGTTGCATAGCCGCCTCTCCACATAGCATTGATGCCAGCATATAATGCACCTAAGGCGGATTTGCCTAATACTTTAATATCAGTTCTTTGTTGTGCTTGGGTATATCCAGCATTATATAAATTCAAAACCTGTTCTTTCGCTTTTGCAATTCTGCGCGACTGATTCAATACAATATGATCCTGCCCTTTCCTAAAGATGCCCATATCCATTGCTTCCTGTGCGGAGGTAGCCACTTTAGCAGTAGCAATTTGTAAGAATCTATTTTTCAATGTAATCGTATCTGGTTCATCAATATGCATTTCATCGGAAGCGCGTAATACCAATTCTTTGGTACCCCCACCGCCAGGAATGACGCCAATGCCTAATTCCACCAATCCAATATAAGTTTCTGCGGCTGCAGCAATGGTATCCGCATGTAAATTCATTTCACAACCACCTCCTAAGGTAAGTCCATGAGGAGCAATACCCACGGGAATGGAAGAGTAGCGTACACGCATCATACTATTTTGGAATGCACGAATGGCCATATCTAGTTCTTCATAATCCTGTTCAATGGCAAGCATAAAAATCATACCCACGTTGGCACCAGCACTAAACAAATTGCCTTCATTCGCAATGACTAAACCATTGTATTTTTCTTCGGCAATGGCGATAGATTTATTAAGTCCTTCTAATACTTCGCCACCTATACTATTCATTTTGGTGTTCCAACTAAATCCAGCTACCCCATCTCCAATGTCCACTAAATTACAAGCTGCATTTTTCCAGATGGTTTTTTCTTTATGATCAGATAAAATTATAAAGGATTCTGTACCCGGTATTAATTTGTAATCCTGTGATGTAATATCATAGTAGTAGCGTTTACCCTCCTTTACTTGATAAAAGGAAAGTCCTTTGCTAGCCATAGTTTCAGCCCATGGAGCAATCGAAATATTTTCTGCTTTCATGGCAGCAATCACATTACTTACACCTAGTGCATCCCATGTTTCAAAAGCCCCAATTTCCCATCCAAAGCCAGCTTTTAAAGCATCGTCTACACGATATATTTCATCACTAATTTCAGGTATTCTAAAACTTATGTAAGAGAATAATGCATGGTGAAATGCACGAATAAAAGCAGCACCTTTATCGTTACCAGCATATAATGATTTAATTCTCTCACCTAAATTTTCGATTCCTTTTGCTGCAGCAATTGATGCGAATTTTGGTTTATTGCGTGGCTCGTAATCTAATGTTTTTAAATTCAGCGTTAATATTTCTTTGCTAGTAGCCGTTTTTACTTTCTTAAAAAATCCCTGTCCTGTTTTATCACCCAACCAATTTTGCTCCACCATTTTTTCCAACCAACTTGGTAGTGCAAATGTTGCAATTGCTTCATCGTTTGGACAATTATCAGCGACTCCTTTAGCTACTTTTACTAAAGTATCTAATCCCACCACATCTGCCGTACGGAAGGTTGCTGACTTAGGACGCCCCATGATCGGCCCTGTTAAAGATTCAATTTCATCAATGGTCATTTCCATTTTCTCCATAATATGTACCACACTCATCATGCTAAAAACCCCTACACGATTGGCGATAAACGCAGGTGTGTCCTTACATAAAACGGTGGTCTTTCCTAAAAACACATCTCCATAATGCATGAAGAAATCAATTACTGATGGGTCTGTTTTAGGTGTAGGGATTACTTCTAATAAACGCAAATATCTTGGTGGATTAAAAAAGTGTGTTCCACAAAAATGTTTTTGAAAATCATCACTACGTCCTTCCGCCATTAAATGAATAGGGATCCCCGAAGTATTTGAACTAATTAATGTTCCTGGCTTTCTATATTTTTCAACTTCCTCGTAAATCTGTTTTTTAATATCTAATCGCTCCACCACAACTTCAATAATCCAATCTGCATTGGCAACTTTAGAAATATCATCTGAAAAATTTCCAGTAGCAATTAATTTTGCAGCAGCTGCATTATATAAAGGAGAAGGATTTGATTTAATAGAAGCTGTTAAAGAATCATCCACTAATTTATTGCGTTCTTTTTTTGATTCTGAAGCCTCAGCGCCTGGGGTTAATCTATCTAATAACAATACTTTTACACCCACACCTGCAAAATGGCAAGCGATTCTGGAGCCCATTACGCCACTTCCTAAAACCACTACATTTTTAATAGATCTTTGCATAATTAAAGCGTTTGTGTAAAATTAGTTAGTTATGCAACTAATTTCAAAAAAATCTTTTCAATTTTAGGCATTTCCCTGCCAAATTGCCTTTAATTGTGCATAATAACCATTTAACAAAAGGCACTTGAGGGTTAAATGGATTGACCTACATTTGTATTATGCAAGTAGATTCTAAATTAGTAAACCATTTAGCACATTTATCCAGGTTAAATGTGGCCCCTGAAAAAATGGATAAGCTCGTTACAGATATGCAAGATTTGGTTGTTTTTGTAGAGCAATTAAATGCCTTGGATACTACGGGAACGGATCCTTTAATGCATATGGGGGACGCTGTAAATGTTTTAAGAAAGGATGAAGTAAATGGTTCAATAACAAGAGAGGATGCTTTGTTAAATGCACCTGAATCGGATGGCGCATTTTTTAAAGTACCTAAAGTCATCAATAAATAATTAAGTATGTCATCGGTAATTCAATTAAGAGATATTCAAAAAAGTTATTTCATGGCGAACCAAGCAATTCCTGTTTTAAAAGGAATTAATTTGGATATCAATCGTAATGAATATGTTGCTTTAATGGGTCCATCGGGTAGTGGTAAAAGTACATTGATGAATATTTTAGGTTGTTTGGATTCTCCAACAAATGGTACTTACAATTTAAATGGACATGATGTAAGTAAAATGACCGATGATGAATTGGCAGGCATCAGAAATATTGAAATTGGATTCGTTTTTCAACAATTTAATTTATTGCCTCGTTTATCCGCAGCCGAAAATGTAGCGCTTCCATTAGTATATGCAGGTATTTCAAAAAAAGAAAGAATTGATCGTGCCATGGTTGCTTTGGAAAAAGTAGGCTTGGCAGAAAGAAGCCATCATAAATCAAATGAGTTGAGTGGAGGACAGATTCAAAGGGTTGCCATTGCGCGTGCCTTGGTTAATAATCCATCTATTTTATTAGCAGATGAGCCTACTGGTAATTTAGATTCTAAAACTTCGGTAGAGGTAATGGAATTGTTTGGAAAAATTCAAGCAGCTGGTAACACAGTTGTTTTAGTAACACATGAGGAAGATATTGCTCAATACGCACATAGAGTGGTGCGTTTAAGAGATGGATTGATAGAAACAGATACATTAAACAATAAGCCAAGATAACTTTTGGTATATAAATAGTGAATAAGAAGCCTCCAACTGGGGGCTTTTTTTATAGGCTTTGAACTTTATTTTATTAGTTTTGTTAATAGCAATAAGCAAGCAAATAAGTGCATTATGAAAATTTATACGAAGGGTGGAGATTTGGGAAAAACATCATTAATTGGGGGTACCAGAGTGCCTAAAAGTCATATTAGAATTGAATCTTACGGAACAGTAGACGAACTAAATTCCTTTATAGGATTGTTGAGCGATTTGTTAACGAATGATGAAATCAAAACTATTTTAAAAGAAGTTCAAGATAGATTATTTACAGTAGGCTCCTCTTTGGCTTGTGATCCCGATAAAGAACCTCATTTAAAAATACCAGATTTAAAAGAAAGCGATATTACTTATTTAGAGCAACAAATTGATGCGATGAATTTAGTATTGGAACCTATGAAATCATTTATTTTACCTGGAGGCCATCAAGCCATTTCAACTGCACATATTGCACGATGTGTTTGTCGTAGAGCAGAACGTTGGTGTGTAAATTTACAAGAAGAAAATTTGTTTGTAGAACCAATGGTAATACAATATTTAAATCGTTTGAGTGACTACTTATTTGTTGTAGCAAGATATATTGGTCATTTAAATGGAATAGCAGATCAACCTTGGAAGCCAAGGGTATAGGCGATTAAAGCTTATAGGATTTGACCATCTTTCATTAGTAATTTTCTGTTACTCATATTGGCGAGTAATTCATTGTGTGTTACTATTAAGAAACTCTGATTCATTTCGTTTCTTAATCTTATAAAAAGTTCGTGTAAGGAAGCTGCATTTTCACTATCTAAATTTCCAGTAGGCTCATCTGCAAAAATGAGTGTGGGGTTATTCAATAAAGCTCTTGCAACAGCAACTCTTTGTTGTTCACCACCCGATAAACTATTTGGCTTTTTAGATGCTTTATCAGCAAGCCCCATAAAGTCCAATAATTCCATAGCCCGATCATTAACTTTCTTTTTGGCAGATTTTGCAATCCAGCCGGGAATACACACATTTTCTAAAGCTGTGAATTCTGGTAATAAATGATGGAATTGAAAAACGAAACCTATGGAATGGTTTCTATAATTAGCTAATTTTTTATTATTGAGTTCGTTTACGGCTAGTCCATTAAAAAATACTTCGCCTTTATCGGCCTTTTCAAGGCTGCTTACAATATAAAGTAGAGTGGATTTACCAGCCCCGGATGCTCCAACTATCGAAACTAGCTCCCCTTTATCCATTTCCAGGGAAACCCCTTTTAAAACGGCTACAGGGCCATAGTTTTTCCAAATATCCTTAGCAACTAGCAGTTTTGAGCTTTGGTTCATGCTACAAACCTAATAATTCTGAGTCATTTTAAGCAAAATTTAAAAATTTGTTTACATCCTGTAGAAAAAACACATTTGGTTATATCATTTATACGGCTACTTTTGCACAAAATAATACGCTATGTTTTGGACTTTAGAATTAGCCAGCTATTTAGAAGAAGCTCCTTGGCCAGCTTCCAAAGATGAATTAATTGACTACTCTATCAGAAGCGGTGCTCCCATTGAAGTAGTTGAAAACTTGCAAGAGTTAGAAGACGAAGGAGAAATATATGAGAGCATTGAAGATATTTGGCCTGATTATCCAAGCCAAGAGGATTTTATGTTCAACGAAGACGAGTATTAATAAATAATTGAATTCATCGTCATTTGAAGCCCATAAAAAAAAGCTTTTTATGGAACTGAAGTGCTGTGATTAAAAATAAAAAAGGGCTAACAATTTTGTTAGCCCTTTTTTTATTCAGTATGTTTTAATAATTAGAATGTTAATTTAAAATAAAGCAACATTAAGCTTAAGATCAGTACAATGGTATTGGCAATTAACACTGGTCGACTTTTTATTAAATAAGCATAAGTCAACCAAACAATACAGCTAAAATTTACAATCAACACCATGATTAAACTTAAGTCGCCTACACTATGTGATTTCCATGAAAGATACACTTGTGGTACGAAGGTAATGCAGCTCAATAAGGAGCCTAAATAACCAATAGACTCAATTAATTTAGGATTAATTTTATTTCCGTTGTTGTTATTGCTCATGGCTTTTTTTTAGAAGTGTTTGGTCTCGATCGGTTATTCTGTGATACCCGCTTTTTGCATAATTAAATCACTCACTCCAGTGGTAGAGTATCCACCATCATGGAATAAGTTTTGCATAGTTACCATCTTAGTTAGGTCAGAGAACAAAGTGATACAATAATTAGCACAATCTTCGGCACTTGCATTTCCTAATGGTGCAATCGCATTTGCATAATCAAAGAAATCACCAAAACCTTTAATACCCGTACCCGCAGTAGTTTTGGTTGGAGATTGTGATACAGTGTTAACACGTACTCTTTTCTTTAAACCATAATGATATCCAAAGCTGCGTGCGATGGATTCTAATAGTGCTTTAATATCAGCCATATCTGTATAGAAAGGATAGGTTCTTTGTGCAGCTGCATAAGTTAAAGCAACTACACTTGCTTCCTCGTTTAAGGCATCCATATTATAAGCTACACTTAACATTTTATGTAAAGACATAGCAGAAACGTCTACGCCTTTTGCATAATAGTCATAATTCAATTCAGGGTAAGCAATTTTCTTTCTAATATTAACACTCATTCCGATAGAGTGTAAAACGAAATCAATCTTGCCACCTAATATTTGTTGAGATTCTGTAAATAAATGGGTAAGCTCTTCAACACTTGTTGCATCAGCTGGTACAATTTTAGAATTTGTTTTTTCTGCTAATCCATTTATTTCACCCATGCGCATCGCAATTGGCGCGTTTGTTAATACAAAAGTGGCACCTTCTTCATGTGCTTTTTCGGCTACTTTCCATGCAATTGAATTTTGATCCAATGCACCTGTAATGATTCCTCTTTTCCCTTTTAATAAATTGTATGCCATGTTATGGTTTATTTAGTGCCGTAAAAATAAATATAATAGCTGAGAAAGGCCAATAAAAAAAGTTAAATCCTAGGGGTGTAAAATGTCTAATTAATTGGAAATTAACTCTTTTGCATTGTCTAAAGCGGACTTGCTAGGAGGGTCGCCTCCAATCATGCGTGCAATATGTTGAATACGCTCTTCCTTATTGAATGCTCTTAAATGAGTTTGAGTTGCAGTCCCCTTTTGTTCCTTATAAACATATAAATGAGTATGTCCTTTGGCTGCTATTTGAGGTTGATGCGTAATACAAAGTACTTGTCTGTTGCTTCCTAAATTTTGAAGTAATAAGCCCACTTGTTTAGCAGGCTCTCCTGATATTCCTGTATCAATTTCATCAAATATCATGGTAGGTAAATCAACTGATTTTGCTACTAATGATTTTATGCAAAGCATTAAACGACTTAATTCACCACCACTTGCAACTTTACGAATAGGTTCAAATCGGTTGGTATTATTCGCGTCAAATAATATATCTATTTTATCTTGTCCAAATACACCATAAGGCACTCGTTCAATTGTCACTTTAATTTTAGCATTTGGCATGCCCACCTGATGCAATAATTGATTTACATTTTTTGTGAAAGGATCCACTTGCTGGTTTCTTTTTTCAGAAAGTGAATTAGCAAGCGTTTTTACTTTTTCAAAATGTTGAGCTACTTGTTTAGTTAATTGCGCAATACTATCTTCTAAATTTAAAACTGCTTCCAATTCTTTTTCAAGATTGGATTGAATTTCAAGTAATTCAGCAGTGCTTTTTACCTTGTGTTTTTTCTGTAAACTATACCCCTGTGAAAGTCTTTCTTGGATAATGACAATTTTATTTTCATCAAAATCAATTTTATCCTGCCAAATCGTTAATTCACTAGCTATATCGGCAAGTTCAATTTGCGCTGCTTTGATACGAAGTAATAATTCCTCAAAACTAGGCTGCCATTTAACGATAGATTCAAGTGTATTCCCAATTTGTTTTATTTGCTGAACAATAGGGTTGTCAGAATTTTCTAGTTGCTGAACACTTTGATCAATCTGAGATTTAATTTGAACTGCGTTTTCTAAAAATTTTAATTCATTTTCAATCTCTTCTAATTCGTTTTCTTTAAGATGTAAGGCAGCTAATTCTTCGAGTAAAAATTTATTATAGCTCTCTGTTTTATCGAATGCTTCCTTTTGAGCAATTAGCTCATTTAATTTTTTTTCATCTTCTTTCCATTGATGAAAAATGGATTGATAGGCGGTTACTTCCTTTTGTAAATTGGCTAATGCATCTACAACGGTTCTTTGAAAATCGGTATCGCCTAAAGTAAGGGTATCAAACTGCTGATGTAAATCAACCAATTGGCTTGTTAACTGTTTAAGTTCATTTAAATTGATAGGGGTGTCGTTAATAAAAGCCCTCGATTTTCCTTGTGCACTAATCTCTCTTCTAATAATTAATTCATCTGTTAATTCAAGTTCGTTTGCTTCAAAAAACGAAGCATATTGTGCTTTATTATTTAATTGAAAAGTACCTTCTATAAAACATTTTTTTGCAGCATCTCTACATACATTACTATCAGCTCGATCTCCTAATATTAAACCCAGCGCACCCATAATTATACTCTTACCTGCTCCCGTTTCTCCTGTAATTACGGATAAGTGCGCAGATAAGTCAATAGCCAAATGGTCTATTAAAATATAATTTTGTATTTCTAGTTTCGTTAACATCGCTTTCGCAATATACATTTTTATTTTAGATGTTATTGTTTAAGGCACCTTTGAATGCCTGATTTTGCTTTTTGATCCAATGAATTTTTAAAGGCATGCTCTTTCATTTCAATACAGACATTGTAATATTCTATAGCCTTAGAAAACTGTCCTTTATTTTCATATATATTACCAATTTGAAGAGCTGCTCTTGCAGCAAAATATTCGGGCTGGTGTTCGCCCTTTTCAATGGCAGATATATAATACTTAACTGCTGTTTCCTCCTGTCCCATTAGGTCGTAGATGCGCCCTAATCTATAAGCAAATTCTGTTTTGTCTGCTTCGTTTAAAAAGTCATTGCTGTTTTTACCTGCTAAAATATTCAAAGCCTGTGTTTGATAACCACCATCACTCAATAGACGTGCTTTTAATAATACCGGATTGGGCCAATCTCCTTTTTTCGCATTTTGATAGGCCTGCTTATCGGCATCGGTCACTATGCTTCCATTGCTAAGCACTAATTTTCGATAAGCCCCCGCTTTTTTTAAATCGCCTTGAAAGTAAGCGATCCATGAAAGACGTTCATAGGCATCTTTGACATAAAATTTACCTTTAAATGTCTGGATAAAATCCGTCAAATATTTTTGTGCTTTGTCTAATTTCAGTTCATTTAAATAAGCATAGCCTAATTCGTAATTCCAAAAGGGTAGTGGAAGATAATTTGCATTGTTTTCGATTTGAGCTACAATTGCTAATGTCTTACTGGATTGTTGATGATTTAAATACAAGTTGGCAGCCATATAAGCATGCATTTGATTTCTTTTGAAATCATAAGGGTAGGTTTCAATAAAATTGAATGCTTTTTTAGCATTGCCTTCAAAATTCATAATGAGATAAGGATAGATAAATAAAGCTTCATTTTTGCTTCGCTTACTTAATTCCTCCTTGCTATTAATATATTTTAATACCATAGCGTTGCCCTCACTTATCTTTCCACTAAGGCCTAATATATTGGCGATCCATTGATAACCTTTTGGAATGGTCCCAACCACTGTTGTTATGACCCCATAATACAATTCATTGGGTGTGAAATTGGGATAGGTTTTCTTATTTTCTTTAAACATAAAATAAGCTTTTCTAAAATCCCAAACACCATCCCAGGTTTTATCAAAGCGTATAGCAGTTATAGATTTATGCAAATATTCAAGTCCTAATGCATATTGGTAATAAGGTGTATTTTTCGGTCCCGCTTCAAATAATTTAATGCGATGTTCAAATTGAGGGTTTAGTTTGTGGTATTCAGCAATATCCTCATTTAAAAAAAGTTCATAAAAATCTGCGTAACTCTCTAGCATCTCATTTACCAAATTATTAGGATTCGCATTGCGTTCAACAATAAGATTCCTTCTTGCCTCTGGTATTCTCAAAGAGGTGATAGACTCATAAATTTGTTGGGACTTATCGTTCCATATATATTGTTTGGGTTGTGCATTTAATGAAATGCCAACTAACAAAATAAGGCCTATTAAGAATCGCTTTTTAAACATCAGTGTAAAAATAAAGAAAGGGTAGCTGTTGGGCTACCCTTTCTAGGAATTTATTTAAAAGTTAAACTATGCTTCCTTGTCTTCCACCAAAATTCTACCACAGTTTTCGCAAACAATGATTTTTTTGTGTAAGCGAATTTCACTTTGACGTTGAGGAGGGATTGCATTGAAACAACCACCACATGCATCTCTTTCAACCACTACCACAGCCAATCCATTACGGTAGCTGCTTCTGATACGATCGTAGCTGTATAATAAACGCTCGTCAATATGACTTCTTGCTTCCTCGCTTTTTACTCTTAATTCTTTTTCTTCAATTTCAGTATCAGCGATGATTTTTTCTAATTCGTCTTTTTTATGATTTAAAACGCCTTCTTTTACAGAGATTGTTTTCTTAGCTGC
This sequence comes from uncultured Bacteroidota bacterium, assembly GCA_903938445.1. Classification (GTDB taxonomy): domain Bacteria; phylum Bacteroidota; class Bacteroidia; order Chitinophagales; family Chitinophagaceae; genus Sediminibacterium. The sequence continues at coordinate 15,957 of CAJADG010000044.1, forward strand.
TTCTAAAGCTTTCACTTTATCTGCTAATTCTTCGTTTGCGTCACGGATATGCTTTTCACAAAGTTTAATTTCTAAACCTTGCATTTCAATTTCCTTATTGATCGCCTCAAATTCACGATTGTTCTTGACATTATCGCTTTGTTGCTCATATTTTGCAAGTAATGCTTCACTTTCCTTTATCGATTCTTTTTTCATTTCGATAAACTCAGTAATACCATTAATTTCTTCTTCAATTCTAGTTTGTCTATTTACTAAACCTAGAACTTCATCTTCCAAATCTTTTACTTCCATTGGTAATTCACCACGTAGAATTTCAATTTGATCAATACTGCTATCGATGGTTTGAAGTTTGTGAAGGTTCACTAATTTTTCTTCTACTGAAAAGTCTTTGACTGATGCCATATTTCAAGTTTATTTAAAGTATGTTATTGGTTGAGTACACACCAATGAATGGAGGACGGCAAAGGTAGGGAATTTAGCTGTTAAATAAGCAACTATTAGGTCAGAAACCCATTGTTCGCTCTCCCCGTGACCTACATCAATCAGTAATAGTTGGCCATCGGCCTCAAAAAAGTCATGATATTTAAGGTCGCTGGTTATGAAACAGTCTGCTTTTTGGGCTTTTGCTGTGCCAATTAGGAAACTGCCCGCACCTCCACATAAAGCAATGTTTTTCAATGATTTACCTGTAAATGGAGTATGTTTTACAACCGATAGATTAAATTTTTCTTTAATCCATTTAATAAAATCAGCTTCGTCTGTTTCAAGTGGAAGCTCCCCAATGAGACCAGACCCAATTTCCTGACCATTTGAATCCTGGAAACCTGCTTTGGGAGCTAAAATGCGTCTATTTCCTAAATTCAGTTTATCGGCGATGGTTTTATTCACTCCATCTAGGATATTGTCCAAATTCGTGTGAATGGCGTAAATAGCAATATTATGTTGAATGGCTTTTAAAACAGTTCGGGCCACATAGCTGTTTTCATCAAATTGCTTAATCCCTTTAAAAATAATGGGGTGATGGCTAACAATTAAATTGCAATTTTTCTCAATGGCTTCATCAATAACGGCTTCAGTACAATCCAAAGAACATAATACGCCTGTACAAATCGTGTTTGCACTGCCCACCAATAAACCGCAATTATCATAGTCCTCTTGAAAGGTTAATGGCGCCCAATTTTCGAGGGCCTTTGTAATTTCTCCTATCTGCATAGGCTAAATTAAATATAAAGCAGTTCTTGAAGAACTATTTTATGTTAATATTGTTATGATGAGGGTTGAATAAAGTGTAAAAAGCATAAAACACAAACATTGTATGAAAAAGGATTCGGTATCAATTTTTTGGTTGAGAAGAGATTTAAGATTGGAGGATAATGTGGGTTTATACCATGCTTTATACAATTCAAAATTAGCTGGCAAAAAAGTGTTGCCCATTTTCATTTTTGATAAAACAATTTTAGACAAACTAGAAGACAAACATGATAGACGTGTTGACTTTATTCATCAAACTATTTTGTCTTTACAAAATCAATTGACTACAAAAGGAAAATCATTGCATGTTGAATATGGGATTCCTTTGGATGTAATTGGAAACTTAATCAAACAATATAATGTTGATAGTGTTTATACCAATCATGATTACGAACCCAGAGCAATTGATAGAGACGCTTCCATACAATCCTTTTTAAATAAACATGAAATTGAATTTCACAGTTTTAAGGATCAAGTGATTTTTGAAAAAGAGGAGGTTTTAAAAGACGACGGAAAACCCTATACTGTATTCACTCCTTATTCCAATAAATGGAAAAAATATTGGGAAACTAATGTTCCTAAAATGCATCCATCCATAAAATTGGTTGACTTTTTTATGGACAGCAAACCCTTGCCCATTCCTAGTTTGAAAGCAATGGGTTTTGAAACCACCGACTTAGTGATGCCTCCAAAGGACTGGCAGGAAGGCTTGGTGAAAAAATATACCGATCAAAGAGATTTTCCCGCTATTAAAGGCACAACACAATTGAGTGTGCATTTACGTTTTGGTACGATTTCTGTGAGAAAATTAGCATTGGAAACAAAGGCATTAAATACTACTTTTTTCAATGAATTAATTTGGCGTGATTTTTATCAAATGATTCTTTGGCATTTTCCGCAGGTGGGTAATGGCAAATCATTTAAAGCACAATATGATTTTATTGAATGGAGAAATAATGAAAAAGAATTTGATGCTTGGTGCAATGGACAAACTGGTTATCCGATTGTGGATGCAGGTATGCGTGAATTGAATACTACTGGTTTTATGCACAATAGAGTGCGTATGATTGTAGCAAGTTTTTTAACCAAACATTTATTGATTGACTGGCGCTGGGGCGAGGCTTATTTTGCACAGAAATTATTAGACTTTGACCTGGCGGCAAACAATGGAGGATGGCAGTGGGCGAGTGGAAGTGGATGTGATGCAGCACCTTATTTTAGAGTATTTAATCCAAGATTGCAAACTGAAAAATTTGATAAGGAATTAAAATATATACGCAAGTGGGTGCCTGAGTTAGATAGTCTTACTTATCCTAAACCCATTGTAGTGCATGAAGTAGCAAGGGAGCGTGTTTTAGCAGCATATGCGAAGGCATTAAAGCCTTAAATTATTCCACACTCTTTCTAATTGTGTGATGGCATTTTTTCCGGTTTCCCCCATGTCAATGCTAAAATCATTAACATACAAATCAATATGTTGACGCATTACTTGTTCGGACATTTCTTGAGAATGTGATTGTATAAATTCTGGTAAAATAGCATAACTATTTTTGAAAGCATATTGTACACTTTCTTTTATGAGTCCATCTAGTAAAGTAACTTCTTCCTGAGGCAAATCTTTTCTGGCGATAATGCCACCTAAGGGAATAGGGGCGTTAAAGGTTTCTTCAAAATAAGTGCCAAGATCCATCCATTTGCTCAAACCTTTTTCTTGGTAGGTGAATCTGTTTTCATGAATAATAACCCCTGCATCTACTTTGCCAGAAAGAACAGCTTCTTCAATTTCATTGAACACTAAAAATTTTTTATTTTTCACTTGAGGAAAAGCCAGACTAAATAATAAATGTGCAGTAGTGTTTACACCTGGTACTGCAACCGTCATTGTTTCGGCATTGGGTTTTCCAGCTTCAGTACCTCTATTTAAATCTTCCTTGTAAATTAACAATGGTCCTACGCCTTTTCCCAAAGCTCCACCGGCATTTAGTAAATGGTAATTGTTTTTTACATTCGGCCAAACCCCGTAACTGATTTTTGAAATAGGTAGCTTGCCTTGTAAAGCCCATTCATTAAGGGTTTGAACGTCCTCTAAATGTAATTTAAATTCATAACCCTTTGTATCAATTTTATGATTTACTAAAGCATCAAAAATAAAAGTGTCATTGGGGCAAGGTGAAAAACCTAATTCTATCAAGGGCATCTTAAGCAGTTTTATATAAAGCGTCTAAATAATTTAGTAAGGTTTCGTTTACGTTATAAATGGCTTCTTGAATTTTCCATTTTGATTTATCTCTTTCTCCAACATAATTACTCACTGCACGTATTTGAATAAAAGGAGCAGTTAAGTCTCTTCCAATATAATGTAAACTCGCGCCCTCCATACTTTCTAGCACAGCTTTATATCGTCCACTCAATAAATCAATTTTAGTTTTATCTGTGCTAATAGTGTTTACCGTGACGCCTTTTTTTGTAGGAAGTTTCAATACATTAAATTGATTTAACCATGGATTGGGTAAACTCTTTTTTTCATAGGGAGGATCATTCGGCTTGTCAAATTTCATATCAAATAAATCTTTCCAAACCTTATTTTCCATCACGCCAATATCTCCTGCAAAGTCATCTTTGACTGCAAATACTTTACCCAATGGAATTTTTTTATCAAAGCATCCTGCTATGCCAACCTGAATAATCAATGTAGGGGTTTCTTGGGTAAACATTTTCATCAAAGAAACACTTGAGGCCAACATACCAATTCCTGATTCATGAAAACCAACCGAAAACTTTTTGTTATTACTAACATACATTGGGTTAATTTTTTGAAAACTTGGCATCCATTCAGTGTTAGTAGCGGCAGTGATAATGACTCTCATAATGCAAAGGTCGTTAAAGAGCAGTAAAAAATGGTTTCTTGACAATCAAATTTATATCTTTGTGCTCTAATATATTTGAATCCGATGGTGTACTTAACTAGAGTTGAGCATTTTAATGCAGCACATAAATTGGCTAATCCTAATTGGTCAAAGGAAAAGAATGAGGCAATTTTTGGTGTTTGTGCGAACGAAAATTGGCATGGTCACAATTATGAATTGTTGGTTACGATCAAAGGGGAACCTGATGCGGAAACCGGTTTTTTATTCGATGTTAAAAAATTAAGCATCTTAATTAAAGAAGTAGTTATTGATCAATTAGATCATAAGAATTTAAATATGGACGTACCATTTATGCAAGGTCAGATGTGTAGCACTGAAAATCTGGCGATTGCCATTTGGAACCAATTAGCACCTCATATACCATCCAATGTACAGTTGCATTGCATCAAATTATACGAGACTCCCCGCATTTTTGTTGAATATTTTGGCTAAAAATGACCAAAAAGGTTAAAATGTTTAATTTTTTTCATAAAAGATTAAACAATATAATATTTAGCGCGTTATATATACCGTAACTTTGTCCTCTTAATTTGAAAACATGAATCAAAAAGTAGCGGTATTTAGAAAAGAGCATTTTAATGCCGCACACAGATTGTTTTGTGCGGATTGGTCAGCTGAAAAAAACTGGGAAGTTTTTGGCCCCTGTTCCAACCCAAATTATCATGGTCACAACTATGAATTAATAGTTCAAGTGAATGGTGTTCCAGATCCAATTACAGGATTTGTAATAAACACCAAGGACTTAACTAAAATTGTAGATGAAGAAGTGAAGGCAAGGTTTGATCATAAAAATTTAAACTTAGATACCGAGGTATTTAAAAATTTAAATCCAACAGCTGAAAATATTGCTATTGTGATTTACAATTTAATAAGACCAAGAATATCTGAATCACTTGATTTAAAAATTCGTCTGTATGAAACAGAAAGAAACTTTGTTGACTACCCCGCTTAAGGAGGAAAAGTTAGCACTTGACAATTTATTAATTGAAGAAATGGGAGACCAGCACAAAGCAAGCTCGGTGGATACCCCAATGCGTGCGGATGCTTTCGAAAAAACGGACGATGAAAAGATTGCAGAAATTGAGCAGCATTTCAGAGCCATTATGGAAATTATAGGAATGGATTTACGTGACGATAGTTTGCGTGGAACCCCATTACGCGTTGCAAAAATGTATGTAAAAGAATTATTCCAAGGTTTAAATCCTGCGAATATGCCAAGTATGACATTGTTTGAAAATAAATTCAATTACAATGAAATGTTGGTGGAGAAGAATATCAATTTTTACACCAATTGCGAGCACCATTTTGTACCGTTTTTTGGTAAGGCACATGTTGCTTATATCAGCAGTGGTAAAGTAATTGGTTTGAGTAAATTAAACAGATTGGTTGAATATTTTTCAAAACGTCCACAGGTACAAGAGCGTTTAACCATGCAAGTAGGCAAAGCTTTACAAACTGTATTACAAACCCAAGATGTTGCCATTGTAATGGATGCAAAACATTTATGTGTGGCAAGTAGAGGGGTGAAAGATGATAGTTCTAATACCATTACCAGCTTTTTTGGTGGAAAATTCCAGGAAGAAGCAACTAAAATGGAGTTTTTAAAATACATTGAAATCAATGACTAAATAATTGTAAAATATTTAGAAAGTTAGTTCGTTAGTTCGGGTTAGTTTTAGTGCAGGTGGAGTGAAAACTCCACCTTTTTTATTTTAAATATTATTGCTGTATTTTTGAGCATAATTAAATGATTGTTATGTCAAAACACGCTTATATTTTTCCTGGACAGGGAAGTCAGTTTTCAGGAATGGGAAAAAACTTGTACGAACAAAATGATGCAGCAAAAACCTTGTTTGAAAAGGCAAATGAAATATTAGGGTTTAGAATTAGTGATATTATGTTTGAAGGAACGGATGAGCAATTAAAACAAACCAATGTAACCCAACCAGCAGTATTCTTACATTCAACTATTGCATATTTAACTATGCCGCAAGTAGTGCCAGACATGGTTGCAGGTCATTCATTGGGTGAGTTTAGTGCATTAGTGGCTAATAAAACTTTAAGTTTTGAAGATGCATTAAAATTGGTGAGTATCCGTGCAAAAGCTATGCAAGCTGCATGTGAAATTCAGCCCTCAACGATGGCTGCAGTGTTGGCTTTGGCTGATGAAAAAGTAGAAGAAGTTTGTGCAAGTGTTTCTAAAGAAAACAATGAAGTGGTGGTTGCTGCCAATTATAATTGTCCAGGTCAATTGGTAATTTCAGGATCGTTGAAAGGTATAGAAATTGCTTGTGAGCAAATGAAAGCAGCAGGGGCGAAAAGAGCACTCGTGTTGCCTGTGGGTGGTGCGTTTCATTCCCCTTTGATGGAGCCTGCAAAAATTGAATTAGCAGCTGCTATAAAAGCAACTATTTTTAATACCCCAATTTGTCCAGTTTATCAAAATGTGGTTGCGAAAGCAGTTACTAATCCAATAGAAATTCAAGAAAATTTAATTGCTCAGTTAACAGGAGCAGTAAAATGGACTCAAACAGTGCAAAATATGGTGGCTGATGGGGCGACTCATTTTACGGAAGTTGGACCTGGAAAGGTTTTGCAGGGTTTGGTACAAAAAATTCATAAAGAGGCTTTGGTTGAAGGCCTGCAATAATTCAGAAAAAAGTTATTAAAAATCAATAGAACAATTCACCCATTCCGGGTCAAAGCTACTATTGTATTTTCTGTAAAAATTTAAGGCTGGCTCGTTCCATTCTAGTGCTTGCCAGTTCATGCCTTTAAAGTTTTTTGCTTTTGCTTCTACAATTAATGCATCAAATAATAAACTTCCAATTTTGTGTCCGCGCATATTCTCCGCAACAACTAAATCTTCCAAATACATTCTTTGTCCTTTCCAAGTAGAATAACGAATATAATACAACGCCATTCCTTCTACTACGCCATTCACTTCAGCTACCAATGCCCACCACACTGGATTTTCTCCAAATCCACTTTGAACAAAATGATCAAAAGAGACCACTACTTGCTCTGGAGCTTTTTCGTATAATGCCAATTCGTGAATTAAGTCCATCATACGTTGGCAGTCACTTTTAACTGCAGGTCTTATATTAATTTCCATTTTATAATGCTTGTGCTTTTGCTAATGCTTGAGCTAAATCAGCCTCTAAATCTTCAATATTTTCAATGCCCACACTCATTCTAATTAATCCGTCTGTGATGCCGTATTTTTCTCTTTCAGCTTTTGGAATGGACATATGGGTCATACTTGCAGGATGAGAAACTAAGGTATCCACTGTGCCCAATGAAACAGCCCTTGTGCAAATTTCAACTGCATTAATGAATTTTTTCCCTGCTTCTATACCTCCTTTTAATTCAAAACTAATTAAAGGGGCATGTTGTTTCATTTGTTTTTTGGCAATTGCATGATGTGGGTGAGATGTAAAACCAGTATAGTTCACATGAGCAATTGCCGGATGTGCATTTAAATAATTGGCAACTTTTTCAGCATTGCTACAATGTTTTTCCATTCTTAATTCTAAAGTTTTCATTCCTTGAATTAAAAGATATGCGTCAAATGCATTGCTATTTCCTCCTAATAAAACATGCCATTTCCATACCTTGGTATGCATGAATTCCAAATCCTTTCCTAATAAAACACCATGTAAGGCACTGCCATGACCATTTAAAAATTTAGTAGCGGAGTGAAAAATAAAATCAGCGCCTAAAGCAAAAGGTTGTTGCAAATAAGGTGTTGCAACGGTATTGTCAACAGATACCTTAGCGCCATGAGCATGTGCTATTTTACAAATTGCTTCAATGTCAACACATTGTAATGTAGGATTAGCAGGGGTTTCTAAATGTATTAATTTGGTAGTAGGATTGTTTTTTAAAGTTTCAATTAATAGATTTTCATCATGAATATCCAATAGTATTACTTTAACCCCAGTTTCATTTAATACTTTTTGCATTAATTCCTGAGATCCTCCATATAAAGAGTAATGAGAAATTAATGTATCTCCAGCACTGAGGTTACTAAAAAATAAAGTAGTCATAGCAGCTTGACCACTTGCATGTAATAATGCTTTTACTTTTAGCGGGGCACCTTGTTCGTCAGTCAATCCTCTTGACTCTAATGCTTCAATAGTTTGCTCAGCCGCAGTAAATGTAGGATTTCCCCAGCGGGTATATAATCTTGTTTTATCTTCTCCTTTGAATCTTTCCATGCCTTCCTCTGCTGATCCAAATGTAAAAGTGGAAGTTGCATAAATAGGAGTGGTATGAGAAAAATTATCATGCTCATGATTAGCAGTATGCAATGCTATTGTGCTAATCCCTTTAAGATTTTTATTTCCCATAATACTTTTATATTTTACTGTAATGTAAGTTTTTTAATTAGTATGCCCATTTGATCCATGCAGCACCCCATGTAAATCCACCGCCAAAAGCAGCTAAAATTAAATTATCTCCTTTTTTTAATTGTGATTCCCATTCCCATAAACACAGTGGAATAGTGGCTGCTGTTGTGTTTCCGTATTTTTGTATATTGATCATTACTTTTTCCTTTGGAATACCTGCGCGATTTGCAGTAGCATCAATGATTCTTAAGTTAGCTTGGTGGGGAACTAACCAAGTAATATCGTCGCCTGTTAAATTATGTTTTTCTAATAAATCAGCAGTAACGTCAGCCATTCCTTTTACCGCAAATTTAAAAACAGGTTGTCCATCTTGAAAAGCATAATGCTCTTTTGCCATTACTGTTTCAACACTAGCTGGTTTTAAACTTCCACCTGCTTTAATATGTAAGTAGTCTCTTCCGCTTCCGTCGCTTTTTAAAATAGCATCTTGGAATCCATTTTCATCTTTACTTGGTTCAAGCAAAACAGCGCCTGCGCCATCTCCAAAAATAATGCAAGTAGCTCTGTCTGTATAGTCAATAATTGAACTCATTTTATCAACTCCAACTACTAATACTTTTTTATATCTACCTCCTTCAATAAAAGAGGCACCTGTATTTAATGCAAAAAGAAATCCACTACATGCAGCACCTAAATCAAATCCAAAAGCATTTTTGGCACCAATTTTATCACCAATAATATTAGCTGTAGCAGGAAATACCATATCCGGGGTGACTGTTGCACAAATAATGCAATCTATATCTAAAGGATCTAATTGTTTTTTTCGTAAAATTTCTTCAATGGCTTTCACAGCCATATCTGAACTCGCTTTCCCTGGTTCTCTTAATATTCTTCTTTCTGAAATTCCTGTTCTGGTACGAATCCATTCATCATTGGTATCCACCATTTTTTCAAGGTCAAAATTGGTCAATTTAGTCTCTGGTACATATCCTCCAACTGCTGTAATGGCTGCTTTAACTATTTGTGACATATTTGCTTTATTAGTTTGGCCTACAAATATCCTAAATTTTGGCTAAGATTAGGGCTAAAAGTCCATTTTTCATGACTTATGCGTTAATTTTGAATACTTATGATCGCATTTTTAAGAGGCAATTTTGTACAAGTTACCCCCGCTAAATTAATAGTGGATGTGGGGGGTGTTGGATATGAAGTAAATATCAGTTTGTATACCTATGAAGCTATCTCCAAAAAGGAGCAAGGTCAATTGCATACTTATTTGCATATTACCGAAAATGCACAAGTGCTATTTGGTTTTCATGAATTGCAAGAAAAAGAATTGTTTTTACATTTAATTAGTGTTTCAGGAGTAGGTGCAAGTACTGCAAGAATGATGTTGTCTGGAATGCAACCTGAAGAAATTGTCCGCGCAATAGTACAAGGAGATGCAAGACAATTGGAAGCAATAAAAGGGATAGGAAAAAAATCAGCAGAAAGATTGGTTTTAGAATTGAAGGATAAACTTTCCAAAATTACAATCCATAATAATCCATTAGGAGGATTTGCTGTTATAAAAGAAAATCCACATCAAGATGCAATACAAGCATTAGTTGCTTTAGGTATACAAAAAGCAATTGCAGAAAAAGCAGTTGATAAAACAATAAAATCCGAAGGCGAAACTCCAAGTTTAGAGTTGCTCATTAAATTGTCGCTAAAGAATTGTTAATCCGTAATTTATTTTTCATTGAAATTCAATTTATTTTTTTGTTGTATATTTTTATTACTCTTCTCGAGTAAAGAATCTTATGCACAATTAAATAATAAGGTCGACTCTACAAAAAAAAGTTCAAATAATGACTCGCTTCATTATCCAATAAAAGATAGGAGAGCTGATTTTTTAACACAACAAAGCAATAACCCTTTTGATTTAAGAGATACTAGCTTCATAAAAAAGAATGTTGAATATGATCCTGTAACAAAGCAATATTATATTCGTGAATTCATCAATGGTAGATTGGTCAAAGTGCCTTCAAGTTTTACATTTAATGATTTTTGGAAATTAAAGTCAGATAAAGACGAAAAAGCATATTTTTTACAAAGATCAAATTCGCTTGGAGTACTCAATAGAAAAATTAGCAGACCCAAAGCAAAAGTTTTTGATAGTTATTTTGATCGTATGTTTGGAAAAACAGGCTCAGACTTAAAATTGGATTTTAAGCCTGTTGGAGAAATTAATATCAAAGCTGGATATCAAGGACAAACTGTAATGAATCCTACACTTCCTGAACGTGCTCGTTCCAATGGAGGATTTGATTTTGATGCAAGTACTAATTTTAGTATGAATGCAAGCATTGGTGATAAATTAAAGTTCCCTGTAAATTTCAATACACTTTCAAACTTGGGTTTTGATAATCAAATCAAACTGAATTATAAAGGAAAGAAAGATGAAATAATAAAAAGTATCGAGGCTGGAAATATCAATTATATTTCAAGAAGCGCATTGATTCCAAGTACACAAAATTTATTTGGTATTAAAACACAGTTACAATTTGGAAAACTTTTTGTAACTGCAGCCATAGCAAATCAAAAGTCTCAAAGGCAATCCATGAATTTGCAAGGGGGAGCTACTACCCAAAAGTTTCAAAAGAGATTAAATGATTATGAAGAAAATAGACACTTTTTATTAGCCCAATATTTTAGGAATAATTATAATAAAGCAATGGCTACATTGCCATTGGTAAATTCGCAGGTCCAAGTAAAGCGAATTGAAGTGTGGGTCACTAACAGAAATGGTCAAACCACCAATGCAAGAGATGTAGTAGGTTTGGCTGATTTAGGGGAGCCCAATCCCCATAATTCAAAATGGCAAAGTAGTGCGAATCCTTATCCTGATAATGCAGCCAACAATTTATATTCAACATTGGCAAATAATCAAGGAGCCAGGAATCCTTCCGGAATTGCTTCCATTTTAGCAATGAATGGTTTAAGATCGGCCGAGGATTATGAACGCACTTTTGCAAGAAAGTTAACAGAAAACGAATATTTTTTCAATCCACAAATTGGATTCTTGTCATTAAATATTCCATTACAACCTGATGAAGTATTAGGTGTTGCTTTTCAATATACTTATAATGGAAAGGTATTTCAAGTAGGAGAATTTTCAGATAATGTTGCATTAAATCCTTCTAATGGAGTACAACAAATCATGTTCTTAAAATTATTAAAAGCAACTACTCAGAGAACTGATTTGCCAATTTGGGATTTAATGATGAAGAATGTGTATTCCTTAGATCTTTTTGGCTCTATTCAACAACAGGATTTTCAATTGAATGTGATGTATGAAGCACCTGGTGCAGGTTTAAAAAGATATTTACCTGTTACCAATGCAGCAATGGATGGTAAATCATTAATTAAAATATTACAGTTAGATAGATTAAATAACCATAATGATCCTCAGCCTGATGGTATGTTTGACTACGTAGAAGGGTACACTGTTTTGTCTAAAATGGGACGTATTGTTTTTCCTTTATTAGAACCTTTTGGCGAAGATTTAAAAAATATTGCATTCAATGGTTTAGACACAAATATTACCAATAAATATATTTTCCCACAATTATATCGTAAAATAAAATCTGAGGCACAAACTTATACCAATTTGGATCGTTTTGTAATGGAGGGTCAAGTAAAAGGAAGTACTGGAGGTGCTGAAATTAGTTTGAATGCATTTAACGTTCCTCCGGGTTCTGTGAGTGTAAGAGCAGGAGGACAAATTTTAAAAGAAGGAGTAGATTATATTGTTGACTACGGTTCCGGAACAGTTCGAATTATCAATCCTGGAATTTTAAGTTCAAATATTCCAGTGAATGTTTCTTTTGAAAATAATTTAGGATTTGGATTTCAAGAAAGGGGCTTTAGGGCATTGCGTGTAGATTATATGGCGAGTAAAAATTTTAATTTTGGATTTTCAACACAAAGATTAAGCGAACGTCCATTTTTTACAAAAACAAATTTTGGTTCTGATCCTATTAAAAATGCTATGTATGGTTTTGATTTTAATTATAAATCTGAAATACCGGCAGTTACTAGATTAATAAATAAGCTACCTTTTTATAAAACAAATGCAAAGTCTTACATTACAGCAAATGGGGAAGCTGCTTATTTGCAACCAGGTCATGCGCAACAAATTGGTAAAGGAGCAAGTGGACTTGTATATTTAGATGACTTTGAAGCTACTAGAACAGATATAGACTTACGCTTTCCGTTTACAGCATGGGCACTAGCTTCCACTCCTGTTACAAGACTCAATAAATTTCCTGAAAGTAATTTGGCTGAGAGTATTGATTACAATAAAAACAGAGCAAGGATTTCATGGTATACTATTGAGCCTACTTTACAAGATCGTAATAGTCCTAATAATCCTTTGAGTGCTAATCCAGCTTTAATAAGTGATCCAAGGGTAAGACAGGTATTCACCAATGAATTGTTTCCGAATAAAACAACAAATATTACAGATGTTCAATTACCCACTTTTGACTTAACTTATTATCCAAAAGACAGAGGACCCTATAATTACAACTACAAAGATTTAGATGTTACTGGTAAATTTAAAAGTCCAAAAGATAAATGGGGTGGAATAATGCGTGCTTTGGATCAAACTGATTTTGAATCAAGCATCATTGAATATGTAGAATTTTGGGTTCAGGATCCATTTATAAAATCACCAGCATCAAAAGGTAGTTTGGTTTTGAATTTGGGAAATGTAAGTGAGGATATTTTAAAAGATGGTCGCCGTTTTTATGAAAATGGTATGCCTACTCCAACGATTCCTGCTCAAATAGATAGTTCTGTTTGGGGTAAGGTTCCAATTAATCCAATTCAAGTAACCAATGCATTTAGTAATAATGCCGAAGACAGAAAATACCAAGATGTTGGATTTGATGGTATGACTGATGATGAAGAGCGTATCAAACGTGCCGATGTAATTAGTCAAATTTCAAATCCATTAGTAGCGCAACAATTTATAAAAGATCCTTCTGCAGATAACTATGTATGGTATAGAGATGCACAATATGATGCTGGAAGTGTAGGTATTTTAGGAAGGTACAAATACTTTAATAATCCTCAAGGTAATTCGGCAGTTGCAGGCACCAGTCAATTTAGCAGCGCCTCTACCATGTTGCCAGATAATGAAGATTTAAATAGAGACAATACTTTAAATGAAACGGAGTCTTATTTTGAATACGAAATTCCTTTGCAAAAAAATAGCATGGGAGTAGGAGCAACAAAATATGTAACCGATACCAAAACGGTTAATGTAACCTTAGCAGATGGATCAAAGAGTGTAGAAAATTGGTATTTATTTAGAGTGCCCATTAAATCTTATTCAGACTCAGTGGGAGGGATTAAAGATTTTAAATCCATTCGTTTTTTAAGAATGTATTTAACAGGGTTTGAAGATTCCATTACACTTCGTTTTGCCAAATTTAGTTTGGTACGTAATCAATGGAGACAATATAATTATGAAGTGGATAGTTCTGGCAACTATACACCATTGTCAACCACAAATAATTCTTCTGTAAATACTTTAGCAGTAAGTATTGAAGAAAATGGGAGTAGAACACCTGTAAACTATGTTATTCCTCCTGGGATTGAGCGCGTTCAATTACTTAGTAATAATGGAGTTAATCTTTTACAAAATGAACAAGCTTTAAGTGTACAAATTCACAATTTGGAAAAAGGTAAATCACCAAGAGGGGTGTTTAAAACAATGAATGTAGATATACGTAGATATGGTAAACTATCTATGTTCTTACATGCTGAGAATAAAAATAATCTTTCGCAAACTGAGAATGGAGTTATTACCGCCGTAATTAGAATGGGGCAGGACTTCCAAAATAATTTTTATGAAATTAGAATACCATTAACTACCACACCACAAAAAATATATGCAAATGCAGAATCTAATTTAGTTTGGCCTGCACAAAATGAATTGAATTTAAGTTTAATTGATTTAGTGAATTTGAAATTAGAAAGAGACAAGCAGCATTATTCTTACACTTCAAAATTTTCAAAAAAACAAAGCAATACTTATCCAAATAATGTACAGACTTATTCTGTAATGGGTAATCCAAATTTAGGCGAGATTAGGGGGATTATGATCACATTTGAAAATACTTCATCTCAACAACAAATAGATGCAGAAATGTGGATCAATGAATTACGATTATCAGATATGGATGAGCGCGGATCTTGGGCGGCAATTGGAAGAATGGATTTAATTATGGCTGATTTGGGAACGCTGGCTGTTTCTGCAAGTAATCGTACTGCTGGTTTTGGTACCATTGAGCAAAATATGAATCAGCGTGCAAAAACAGGCTTATCACAAATAGATATTGCAACTAATATTGATGCAGGTAAATTATTACCAAAACAAGTTAAACTTTCGTTACCAGTTTTTGCAAGTATTAATAAGTCGGTGGAGACTCCTATGTATGATCCATTTGATAAGGACATACTTTACCAAGATAAAATAAATGCATTATCGGGTGCAAAAAAAGATTCAGTTATTAATGCATCTGCAGATCAAACCACAATTAAAACTTTGAATTTTACCAATGTACGTTTCTTGCCTCGTGGCACACCCACTTTAATTAGCTTAAGTAATTTGGATTTTAGTTATTCTTATTCTCAGTTGAGTCAGTCAAGTCCTTTGATTGCAGAAAATAAAATGGTTAAACAAAGAGGAGCAATTGGATATACCTATAATAGAAATGCAAAACCATTTGAACCTTTCAAGAAAATTTTAAAAAATGCATCCCCTTGGTTAGCCTGGGCAAAAGATATAAATGTAAACCCTGCTCCTACTTTATTAAGTTTTAGAACTGTATTGGATAGGCAATATGGCGAGTTTACACCAAGAGTAGTTAGCTCTTATGATGGAACAACTGAAAAAGTAGAAACTACTTACAATAAATACTTTACCATGGTAAGGTTATTTAATATGAGGTGGCCTATTACTAGATCCTTAAATATGGATTTTAATGCAACTATGAATTCACGTATTGATGAACCTGATGGGCCTATTAATACACAGGCTAAACAGGATTCAATTACAAGAATGTTATTTGGTGGAGGAAGAAACACATTATATAATCAAAGGTTGACAATGCGTTATGAACTTCCTACTAGTAAATTTCCAATTACCAATTGGATAAATTCGACCTATAATTTTTCAACAAATTACAATTGGATTGGGGCAAGTAGATTAGCACAGTCATTAGGCAATACCATCGAGAATACGATGTCTCAACAAATATCTGGGCAATTTAATTTTGCCAATTTGTATCGAAAATCAAAATATTTAAACGCTGCACTTAATAATAATTATAATACAGGAAAAAATAGCTTTACAAATCCGTTGGCTACAAAAGTTTTACTGACAAAAGAAGAAGCATTGGCTGGCAAAGTAGGTAAAGCAAGAGATAGCGCATACAAAGCATGGAAATTAGCAAGAAGACAAGAAAGAATTGCACAAAGATTACTCAAAGCAAATGAGCCAATTGAAGTGCCAACCTTTGTAAAGCCGTTTGCAAAGTTCTTAACTATGATGCAAGCAGCAAATGTTGATTATGGTGAGAACTTTAATAGTAGGTTGCCAGGTTATATGTCTGGAGTTCAATTTTTAGATAAAACATTTACAGGCGTATCCCCAAATATTGATTATATGTTTGGAAAACAACCTGATACCGCTTGGTTAAATTCACAAGAGAAGAAAGGATTTTTAACAAGAGATCCAGCATTTAATATGGTTTTTAGACAAACATTTGATCAAAAGTTAAGTGCAAGAGTAACACTTGAACCAATCAAGTCTTTAATGATTGACATTAATTTAAATAAAACATTTTCGAAAGAATATTCTGAATTATATAAAGACACTAGCTTTAATTATAATGGTATCAGAACGCACGCAAATCCTTTGTCAGCAGGTGGCTTCAATATTAGTTATATGGCATTAAACACCTTCTTTGAGAATCATGATCCAAATGTGATTTCACTTCAGTTTAAAGCTTTTCAAAACTATCGAACCATCATTTCACAAAGACTGGGGACAAATATTGGAGCCAATGGTTATGCATTAGGTTATGGAAGATATGCACAGGATGTTTTAATTCCTTCTTTTATTGCTGCATATACTGGTCAAGATCCTAAGAAAATTTCTTTAATCAATGAAAATAATAGTAGTATTCGTTCCAATCCATTTACAGGTATGATTCCAAAACCAAATTGGAGCATTATGTATAATGGACTTTCAAAAGTACCTGCAATTGCCGAATACTTTTCTAATATCACTATTTCAAATGGTTATAATGGTAGTTTGGCTATGAATAGTTTTACAAGCTCCTTAAACTTTGTGGATGATATTACAAAACGAGGCACCCCAACCTTCTTAGATCCAATTAGCGGCAATTATATTCCTTATTTCTTAATACCCAATGTTACCATTAGTGAAAGAATGGAACCTTTGATAGGTATTAACGTAACTACAGTGAGTCAATGGTCATTAAGATTTGAGTATAAAAAAAGCAGAATGCTCTCATTAAGTTTAGTGGATTATCAATTAAGTGAAAATAATAGTAAAGAGTGGGTAGTTGGTACGAGTTGGAGAAAAAAAGGATTAAGATTACCATTTAATATTCCAGGACTAAATAATGCTAAACTAAATAATGATTTGACTTTCCGATTTGATATGTCCGTGCGTGATGTTTATAATAGTAATAGCAGGTTAGATCAAACCAATGCATATGGAACAGGTGGTCAAAAAGAAGTTACTTTGCAACCTTCCATTGATTATGTTTTGAATAGCAAAATCAATCTTAAATTTTTCTTTGATCAAAGAAGAGCCACGCCATATATTTCATCATCACCACCTATTGTCAATACCAGGGCTGGTGTGAATGTTAGAATTGCTTTGTAGTTTAGGATTGCTTAGTAAATGCCCATTTAATCATCGTTTTCCAATTTACTTTTTTCCCATACATTAAAATACCTGTGCGGTAAATTTTACCACTTAGCCAGGTGGTAAATAAGAATCCGCCAATTAATAAGGACATACTTAAAGCTAGTTCCCAATAGGATACTGCGCTTGGCACACCATAGGCAACCCTTGCCATCATGACGAGTGGAGAACTGAACGGAATCATACTTGCCCAAAAAGCCAGAGGGGTATTGGGATTCTGAGTAACCATATTAGTAATGATATAAGAAAAAATAATGGGCATTGTAATAGGGAACATTAAACTTTGTGCATCCTGAGGATCTTCATTAACAACACTTCCCACTGCTGCAAATAAAGCGGAATAAAATAAATATCCTCCTAAAAAATAAAATATAAAACAAGATAAAATTAATGGCCAATTGGCAGTTGCTATCGTATGTTGCATATTGTAAATACGCATTGCAGATTCACTTGCTTGAGCCATACCTGCACCAGCCATTTGTCCATTGGATTGTTGTAGGGAACTAACCTGGTGTTGTAAATCAGCTGGAAGTAATCCCATTCCAACACTTGTTAAACCTGTGATTAATATAATCCACATGGCAAATTGGGTTAACCCAACTGCTCCAATTCCAATAATCTTGCCCGACATTAATTCAAATGGCTTCACACTACTAATGATCACTTCAGCAATACGGTTTGTTTTTTCTTCCATTACACCACGCATAACCATAGTGCCATATATTAACAATGTCAAATAAATTAAAAATCCACTTGCATAGCCAATACCCATGGCTAGTCCAGCATTACTTTCTTTACTTACATTACCGCCTTTGTCTTCATAGGCTTTTAATTCCGCAAATTGAGAAGCTTTATGAATGGAGTCCAAAACGTTTTGATGTATCCCAGCTTCCTGTAACATTTGATCTTCAATTGCAGCGTTAATTTTTTCACTGATACTATTTTGAAGCATCAATCCCATTGATTTCTTTGATCTCAATATATAATCTGCCTTACTATTTTTTTCAAAATGCGGTAAGATCAAAATATCTGTAAATCCTTTTTGGCTGTAGTTGTTGGTGTCGATATTTTCAGGAAATAAAAACTCAATTTGATTCGTATTTTTAATGGATGTTTTGATAAATCCATTGGGATCGACCACGGCAATTTTACGATGTTCAGTGCCTGTTGAAGATAAGTAGGCGCTTCCAAATAAAAAACCCACCATTAATAAAGGCATCAAGAAGGTGATTAATAAAAAGCGTTTATTGCTAACCCTAGTAGTGTATTCTCTTTGTATGATTAACCAAATTTTATGCATAAAAGGTATATTGAAATATTATAAGTTTTGAAAAGCTCTTGTAGTAGCATGTGTTGTTTCAACAAGCTTAATAAAAATATCATTTAAAGAGGGGAGTACTTCATTGTAGGCGATAATTCTATTGTTATTATGAATTAAATGCCCAAGTACCTGGTTTGAATTATTCCCATCATTAATTTTTACAAATACTTTTTGCCCTTCTTTTTTTATAATAGAGAATATAGGGTTGTCCGTTATGGAATCAATTTGATCGGTTTCAATTGAAAATATATTTTCCTTAAATTGTTGTTTAATTTCTTGTACCGTTCCATCTAAAATCTTCTTACCTAGATTTACCAATACAATATGATCACATATTTCTTCCACCTGTTCCATACGGTGGGTACTAAAAATGATGGTGGAACCATTTTTTGCAAGCCCAAATATTTCATCTTTAATCAAGTTGGCGTTCACAGGATCTAAGCCACTAAATGGTTCATCTAATATGATCAACTTTGGCTCGTGTAATACCGTAATTACAAATTGAAGTTTTTGACTCATGCCTTTACTTAAATCCTCTACTTTTTTATTCCACCAGGTTTCCATCTCCAATTTTCTGAACCAATATTTTATCTTTTCGGTGGCTTCGGCTTTGGAGAGTCCTTTTAATTGAGCCAAGTAAAGTGCTTGTTCTCCAATTTTCATTTTCTTATACATGCCTCTTTCCTCAGGCATATACCCAATCTTAGCAATATCCTCAGTTGGATTAAAAGCTTTTCCATCTAATATAATATTGCCTTCATCTGGGTAGAAAATCCCAGTAATCATTCTAAGAAGGGTGGTTTTACCTGCACCATTTGGACCTAAAAGCCCAAAAATGCTTCCTTTTTGGATATCAAAACTGATATCGTCCACCGCCTTTTGAGTGGCGTAATACTTTTTTAAACCTTGTAAGCTTAATATTGGATCCATGGGGAAAGTTTTATGATTCAAATATAGATAAGATAATCAATTGCTTGAATGCTGATTTTATTCAATGGTTAATTTATAGGAATGGCGTTTTGAAAAAAGGATAATAGGCTATATTCGTTAAAATTTATAGCATATGATCTCAAAGAAAATGGGTTTTTCAGCTTTGTTATTGGCCTTAATTATAGGGCTAAGTAGTTGGGGTTTTTTGGTACACCGCACCGTAAATCAATTGGCTATTTATAGTTTACCGGCTCCATTGCAATCGTATTTTCATAATGAAATGACCTATTTAGTGGAGAATGCGCCAAGGCCTGATATTCGTCGAAATACGGATAAAACGGAAGACACCAAGCATTTCATTGACTTGGAAATGTTTGGACCAAAAGCTGCCTATGACATGCCAATGGACTGGGAATCTGCTGTGAAAAAGTACGGGGTAGATAGTTTAAAAAAGTATGGTTGGGGGCCTTACAATGCAATGATGCAAATGGAGCATTTGACCCAAGCCTTTAAGTCAAAAGACAAGGACAGTATCTTATTTTATGCTGCAGATTTAGGGCATTATATCGGCGACTTGCATGTTCCTTTACATACTACTACAAACTATGATGGTCAATTGACTGGCCAAAAAGGATTGCATGGTTTATGGGAGTCTTATATCCCTGAATTGAATTTGAATGACTATGATTTATACAGTAAGCATACGGCAGTATATTTAAAAAATCCGGCTGAGGCTTTATGGAAAGATATCAGAAAAGCGAATGCATTATTGCCCGAAATGTTCGCCAAAGAGACTAAGCTTACTGCCAAATTTACTCCAGAAACCAAGTATAAAACCATGGTTCGTTATGGTAAAGAAACAAAGGCGTACACCAAGGAATTTGCTGAGGCTTACGCAATGGAGTTAGGCCCAACGATCAACGGGCAGTTAATTGCCTCTGCAAATTTACTATCCGACTTCTGGTTTACAGCATGGGTAAATGCGGGTAAACCTGATTTGGGCAGCTCAAGAAGCATTTCCAATCAACTTGAAGTAGAATTAAAATCTTATCAATCTAATCAATTGATAAAGAATAGTTTATTGTTATCAAAAAAAGTAAAATCGCAGGATTAATAACCCAGCTGATTCGCAATTACTTGTGCTAGTTTTTGGCCATCCATAGCGGCGCTCACGATACCTCCCGCATAACCAGCACCTTCGCCGCATGGGTAAAGGTTAGATAATTGAGGGTGTTGATAGGACTCCGGATCTCTTGGGATGCGAACTGGGGAGGAAGTTCTGCTTTCGGTGGCAACCACTATTGCATCATTTGTATAGTAACCTTTCATTTTTTTGCCAAAAGCTTTAAATCCTTCCTGTAATGTATTGCGCACAAAGTCAGGTAAAATATTGCTCATATCTGCACTTTGAAGTCCAGGGAGGTAGCTAGCATCGGGCAATTCCTTTGAGATTTTATGGGTGCAAAAATCTACTAATCTTGATGCAGGGGCAATTTGTTTTCCACCGCCAAATTCAAATGATTTTTGTTCTAAAACTTTTTGAAAATCAAGTAATAGAAGTGGGTTATTTAAATTAATAATTGAATTATTATTGTTCTTATTATTTCTTGATTTGGTCAAATATTCAGCAGCTGTTTCGAGGTCAATTTGCACCACCATGCCACTATTGGCGAAAGCATTATCCCTTTTACTTGGACTCCAGCCGTTTACTACAATCTCGCCAGGGGCGGTTGCGGCAGGGGCTATAATACCACCTGGACACATACAAAAACTAAACACCCCTCTGTCATTTACCTGCTCCACCAGACTGTAGGAAGCTGGGGGCAAATGAGGGCCTCTCACTGCACAATGATATTGAATGGCGTCTACAATGGATTGGGGGTGTTCAACACGAACCCCTAGCGCAAAAGGCTTCGCTTCGATCAAAATACCTTTTTCATAAAAAAGGCTAAAAATGTCACGAGCCGAATGGCCGGTGGCTAATAAAACGGCCAGAGTTGGAAATCGGTCTCCATCGGCGGTAATGACTTCTTTGATCCTCCCTTTTTCAATTACCAGGTCAACAAGTTTTTTTTCAAATAAGACCTTCCCTCCGCTTTGCTCAATTTGATTCCGCATGGCGGTAATAATATGAGGTAGTTTATTCGTTCCTATATGGGGATGTGCTTCATATAAAATGCGCTCATCGGCGCCAAACTGGTAAAATAGTCTAAGAATCTTATTGATGCTTCCGCGTTTGTTGCTACGAGTATATAATTTCCCATCACTATAGGTCCCCGCACCGCCTTCCCCAAAGCAATAATTACTTTCTGGATTAACGATACCTTCCTTATTTAATTTGGCTAAATCTCTGCGTCTTGAACGCACATCTTTACCCCTTTCTAATACGATTGGTCTAATTCCTAATTGGATGCATTCGAGGGCTGCAAATAGGCCAGCTGGGCCTGCGCCAATAATAATGACTTCTTTGGCATTTACCGGTAAGGTTGGGAAAATAATTTCTTCGTTATACCGATTACTTGGCGACTCATTTATAAAAACAAATAAACTAAGGTTAATCCATATTTGTTGACGACTTCGGGCATCAATGGATTGTTTTAAAACATGGTAGCCGGAAATGGATTCTGGAGTCTCCCCAAGGGCTTGGGCTATTACTAAAATTAAGAGGGAAGCGTTGGCTGCTTCCTCTGGCTTTACACGAAGTTGAATTTGTTTTTGCATGGGTTAGGTTTTTATCCTAAAAATTGCTTGAACCTAAAAAAAGCCCGCCTAAAATAGACTGGCTTTATATTGATTAATTTTTATTAAAATGGCAAATCATCCCCAGAATCACCTGGAGGCATATCAAAGTAGCTATTATCAGTTGGGGCAGTGTCTCCACCTAATGAAACAGCCTCCATTCTCCAAGCATCTAAATTGGTGATATAGTTATCTTTTCCGTCCTTATTCCATTTAGAACCTTTAATATTGAAAAGCACTTTTACAGTATCGCCAAGGTTAAAGCGGTCAGGCATCGTTGTTCTGTCTTGAACACACTGGAATTTTACATAATTAGTGATCAATTTACCATTGATATCATCGGATTTTTCTATAACAAATTCTCTTGTTTTAAAGGTTTCTTTTCTTTGAACAGTATCATATTTTGCTATTAATTTACCTGTTAGTTCGTAGCTCATAATTATATATTTAAGTGGGTAAAGGTAGGATTTAATCCCCAAATCTCGGCGCTAACGATACAGATGCAAATGGTCATTCGTTTTTCGAAATAATTTCTTTTAAAAAATAGTGGATAAACTTTCTTTTTATTAGAATTTGAGCTATCTTGAACGCCTGATAATTTGATTGAAAAGCAAGAAGACCAAGTGTTTTTGAGACATGTAAAAAAAACCAAATAAAAAAGTTTTTTTTTCAACAATAGTTTTGAATATTCGCAGTCTGATTAACAATTCGATAATCAGGGCAGAGGCAAGAAAAGAGTAGAATTATCTTATTTCACTATATAAAGGGTTCGTAAGTAAAATGGCTAAAAGTGCAGATTTAATTTGGAGCAATTGTTTAAAGATCATTAAAGATATTGTCGAATGGCAGCACTTTAAGACATGGTTCGAACCAATTCAGCCAGTAGACTTGAAGGAGAATGTTTTAATGATTCAAGTTCCAAGCCAATTCTTTTATGAATACATAGAAGAACATTATGTGAACTTATTAGCTAAAACTTTAAAACGTGAATTAGGAAAAGAAGCAAGATTAGAATACCGCATCATGGTGGACAGCGGTAACAATAAAAAAGGTTCCATGGATGTGCCTGCTAGTGGCATGAAGACATACAATAACAATGAGATGAATTTCCCATTGGTAATTGACAATCCAGTAAAGAATCCATTTGTGATTCCAGGATTGAAGAAAATGCAAATTGATCCTCAGTTAAATCATAATTATACATTTGATTCTTTTATTGAAGGGGATTGTAATAGGGTAGCACGCAGAGCTGGTAAAACAGTGGCTGAAAAGCCAGGTGCTAATTCATTTAATCCATTGGTTATTTATGGTGGAGTAGGTTTGGGTAAAACACACTTGGCTCAGGCCATTGGGAATGACGTTAAACGTGTTCATCCCAATAAGGTGGTTTTATATGTGAGTTCTGAGAAATTTATTAATCAGTTCCAAGATCATAGTCGCAACAATGCAATCAATGACTTTATACATTTCTATCAATTAATTGATGTTTTGATTATTGATGACGTTCAATTCTTTAATCGTGCAGAAAAATCTCAGGATGCATTTTTCGCCATCTTTAACCACTTACATCAAAGTGGAAAGCAGTTGGTGTTAACTTCTGATAAAGCACCTAAGGATTTGGAAGGATTGCAAGAGCGTTTATTAAGCCGTTTCCGTTGGGGTTTAAGTGCTGACATTCAAGTGCCAGACTACGAAACACGTATTGAGATATTAGAGAAAAAGATGAAGGCAGATGGTTTAGAAATGCCTAAGGAAGTAGTGAAGTATGTTGCGTATAATATCAATACCAATGTTAGAGAATTAGAAGGGGCGTTAATATCCTTATTAGCACAGTCTTCATTGAATAAGAAAGAGATTGACGTTGAGTTAGCCAAGAAAGTGTTACGCAACTTCGTGAAAACAAGTAGCAAAGAAATTACAATCGATGCTATCCAAAAAATGGTTTGTGAGTTCTTTGAAGTGCCTTATGATAAGTTATTGCAAAAAACGCGTAAACGCGAAATTGTACAAGCTCGTCAGATTACGATGTATTTAGCTAAAGCATTTACTAAGAATTCATTAAAGACAATAGGAGAGCATTTTGGTGGTCGAGATCATACTACAGTAATTCACTCTTGTCAAACAGTGAAAGACTTGATGGACACTGATTCCATGTTCCGCGAAAATGTAATGGAGCTTACTCAAAAAGTACAGTTAGCAGCTATGTAATTCGGGCTTAAGCCAATGAAACATCATAGTTTATAAAGATATAGGTCCGGATTAAACTTTATTTAGTTTATTCCGGACTTTTTTTAGGAATTTAACGAATCAGTGCTTATTTTTGCACCCCTCGAAAGAGGTTCGGAGGAGAGGTGGATGAGTGGCTGAAATCAGTAGTTTGCTAAACTGCCGTACGGGTTAAACTGTACCAAGGGTTCGAATCCCTTCCTCTCCGCACTTAGTTCTTTTTGTTCTTATTTGAAATGTAACCGGTTAACAATATTTATAGCGTAAGTTATAATGGAACGGGAAGTAGCGCAGGCCGGTAGCGCACTTGGTTTGGGACCAAGGGGTCGCAGGTTCGAATCCTGTCTTCCCGACAAAAAAGTCAGTAGCAATACTGGCTTTTTTTATGCCCCTACCTCAAGAGAATTTGCCGAAGGCATCGCACAGGAAAAATTCATAAACACAAGCTCGCTTGATGTTTTAAATTTTGATCTGTGCTCAACATTGCGAAGCAATGAATGCTCTTGAGGTAAACTTAACGGTATAAATAAAAATTAGTCGGGAAGACAGTATTCAAACAACTGACGCATTTTGCACCACCCACTTTAGGATCAGCGACCGAAGGGAGCTAATCCTAAAGTGGCGTTCAGCGACGGCAATCAATAAAATCCTATCTTAGTTCAAATAAATTTTACAATGCAACTCTATCAAGACCAACAATTTGAAAATATTGATTACACTATTAATTTTTTATCAAAAGGAGAGTATGAAAACTGTAGTTTTATAAATTGTAATTTTTCAAGTACAGATTTATCTCATTTCACATTTATAGATTGTTTGTTTGAAAACTCAAACTTAAGCTTGGTAAAAATAAGTAACACTATTTTAAGAGATATAAAAATTTAAGGGCTCTAAAATGATCGGCATTCAATTTAGTGATGCCAATGCTTTTGGCCTTTCCTTTACATTTGAAGATTGTATTTTAACCAATGCTTCTTTCTATAAAAATAAAATTAAAAAAACAAAGTTTATTAACACTAAATTAAATGAAGTTGATTTTTCAGAAACTGATTTAAGCGAATCTGTTTTCGATAATTGTGATTTATCCGCCGCTATATTTTCATTCACTCATTTAGAACGCACTGATCTTAGAACTTCATATAATTATTCGATTGATATTGAAAATAATAAAATCAAAAAGTCAAAACATAGTGTTCATCAATTGGTTGGTTTGCTTGATAAATTTCAAATAACAGTTGAAAACTAATTTACTTTTATAAATTTGATTGCTTCTATGAATTGAAGTGATTCAACTTTTAATATATAGTTGCCTGCACTTAGTTCAGCCACATTTAATGGCAATCCTTGAAAAATTTGATAACCTGTTACCTGTTTTGTTTTTATGATATACCCCTCCGGATTCCAAATGCTAATCGTGAAAATTTCATGAAGGGGCGGGGTATTAGTGAATTTCAATTTTGATATAAATCTTACAGGATTTGGATAAAATTGAAGACCTAATGTATTTATTTTTTGATCAATAGTACAGTTGACTGCAAATTCTCCAGTATTGGGCAACATCTTCAGTAATGCAATGCCAGATTGAAGATCAATGCAGGACGCTTTACTCGTAAAGTTAACGGCACTTGCATTGCTGCTTGTATTTAAAAAATTGCCCATACTACTAAAAATATATACTTGACCTTTTGTAATACTAAAATAAAAGAGAAGTATAAAAGTTAGGATACTTTTTAAATATAGTTTTTTTAAATCTGTTAATTGATTATACATAATAAATACAATGTAGCTTACTATTTTTGTGTGCTAAAAAACAATCTAGTTTTAGTATTGTTTTTGTTATAATTCATAATCATATTTTTTTGACCTATACTTTCAATTTCATAGTTATAGGTACTTGGGTTTCCACTATTTGTTTTGGCTTGAACACTTATTACTAAAGAACTATCTGTTTTAATAATTTCATAAATGCCTATGAGTCCATCCGAATCAGATGTGGCTAAATTTTTAAGATAATTTATAAAATAAGTAGGTTGTCCTAAGTAAGTTCTATTCGTAACAGTTGATCCTGAGATATTCTGTGAATAATCTAAATACCAAGTTTTGTCTGCGATAAGTTGGTATGCTAAGTTTACTTCTATGTCCTTATCTTCTTTATGGCAAGCAATTAAAATAGTTGAAATTATAATAAAATAGATGAATATATTATAAAATGATGTTTTCATATATTTATGTTTAGAAAATGTCTTTTAGTTTAATCATAGCGCCCAATTCAACGCTATTCAAATAAGAATCTAAAGGGTTTTTTGTGAAAGAATTCAGTGCATATTTGTAGTGCGCAAATAAGGTGTAATAAGATTGATTATTAAACTCAATACCACCATCTCCGCTAACATAATACTTGTTATAATTATTATTAATAAGATTATCATTGCTTTGATTGGAAAGTCTGGCATTGATACTAGGGCCAATTGTGAAATAAATTCGATATTTATTAGTATCACTAATTGGAATGAGTTGTTTATAATAAGCTGAAATGCCTAGCATTAGGAATTGATCTTCCGCAAGAAATTTGGAAAAGTTATTTATGAAAGGAGAAAGTTTATTGATATCCTTGTAATTATTTCCTGTAGCAATTTTATTTAATAATGCGGTGAAAGCAAACTTGTGATTATTTACATTTTTGGTTTCCCATCTAATTCCAAAAAAATAGGCAGGTTGGTATAAATTTTTTTGATAATCGTTCAAATCGTAATTAAAACGAGAAGCATAATCATTC
The DNA here is from genome assembly GCA_903938445.1 of uncultured Bacteroidota bacterium. Taxonomy (GTDB): domain Bacteria; phylum Bacteroidota; class Bacteroidia; order Chitinophagales; family Chitinophagaceae; genus Sediminibacterium. The sequence continues at coordinate 43,492 of CAJADG010000044.1, forward strand.
ATCGAAATGTTTTGTTTATTAAAATTCATCCCCGTAATGAGGTAAAAGGGTTTTTTAATGGCTCTTTTACTTGTCTTATTGTCATGTTCGAAATTTGATTGAGCTTGCATTTGACTAGTAATCGTACAAATGATCATTATCATTGGGAAATATATTTTCTTTAGCATGCGTTTCGTTTATGTTAAAACTATTTATACAAAATACGTTGAATAGTATCCTTATAAAATAGGGCAGAAGCCTCAATTGTGAGGATCCAAAATTTATTTACTAAAATGTGTGATAGCCCATTTAAGTAAACTATTATTGTCATTAGGCAGATTTAGCTTTTTGATGATATTATATCGATGATTACGAACTGTTTTTTCTGCTATAAATAACATATCTGCTATTTCTTTACTTTTCTTTTGTTTAGCAATTAGATCAAGAATCTTGTATTCTGACATACTTAAGCTTTCTATAAGAGTGTCTTTTTTCAGCTTTTCTGTTAAATATTTAAATGCCATATTTACTGATACCTTAATTTGTTCCTCATTCCATGGTTTTACTATATAATTAAATGGATCTGTAGCATCTGCGGATTCTACCATTTTTTGATCACTAAACGCAGTGACATATATTACTTCTAATTTTGGTGCCAATAATTTAGCCTCCATTGAAAATTCAATTCCTGTTTTACCATTTCCTAAATTAATATCACATATGGCTAAATTTGGCTTAAATTTTTTGACTGCATCTATAGCGTCTTGAAAGTTGTGCGTGACTGTTACAGTATATCCTGCTGATTCTAGAATTTCCTGAAGATCAAGTGCTACAATTATTTCATCTTCTACAAGTAATATTTTTTGTTCCATTTATTTATTAAATTTTATAAGGTGTGTAACTCCATTTGTATTTTCTATAAAGTGAGTTGCTTTAAGCTGTAGACACATTAGGTCTATCAATTTCATTCCAAGACTATTTTCTTTATTATTTTTTTGTTGGATACCTTCACCATTGTCACTAATGCTTACCAGAATTTCATTTTCCATACTGATTATTTTAATTTTTAAAATTCCAATATCATTTATATGTCTAAATGCATATTTAAATGAGTTGGACACCGCTTCATTTACGATAAGTCCAATAGCAACAACAGTTTCAATGGGAAGTTTTAAATTTTCATCAATTTCAAAAAATACTTTTGTATGCTGTTTATCAATTTTATATATGCTTTCCAAGTGTGTAGCTAATGTTTTTATATAATTCAAAATTTCTACTAATTCAAAATCTCCACTAACATATAAATTTTGATGTACCAATGCCATTGTTTGAATTCGGTTTTGAATGGATGATAGGGTTTCAATAATATCGGTGTCTTTATTTCTTCTTTTTTGAAGATTCAATAAACTATACATTACTTGTAAATTATTTTTAACCCTATGATGTAATTCTTTTAATAAAGTTTCATTATGATTAAACTGAGATTCCATTTTTATGGAGTGGGCATTAATTAATTTATTTTGAGCTTCAATTTGATCCTTTGATTTTTTATTAGCGATATTATTTAAAAAGAAAGCAGTAGTAATTGTGATAGAAATTACTAAAAAGAATAATAAAACCAATAATGCTGTACGTTGTTGATTGTTTGCCTTATTACTATCTTGTAAAGATTGATTGCTTTTTAAGAGTTCGTTTCTCCTATTTGATACCTCTAGCTGAACGAGTAGTAATATAGATTGATTTTTTTGAATGTTATTATAGAGCGTATCTTTAAAGTCATTGTACTTTTGATAATAAAATAAGGATGAATCATTCTTGTTGATAGCATTAAAATAGTTGGCGTAATTTAAAAGCAAATCAAGTGATAATTTTTTTGACATTTTTTCAGCCATCATATTTTTAGCACTATCTAAATATATTTTTGCTTCTGTGAGTTGTTTCAAATGAATTAAGCATTTGCTTAACACATTCATCTTTTCAATTTTATTATCTGTGTTATCAATACTATTATTTATATCAATTTTTAAATTTTTTATGGCATCCTTATAATTTCCATTTTCGATATTACATTTAGTAATATATCCTAAAAAACAAGTTTCCCAGAAAGAGAGTTTTTCATTAATAAAAATTTTGGCTGTTTTATTATACTTTATACAGGCAATAGTCTCCATATATCCTATTTGATAATAGTATTTAGCACTATCAAAAGCCTTCATATTTGAATATAAATCACCGATTAAAAAATAATAATGGAGCCTATTCATTGTATTTTTATCTGGAACAGTAACGAATTGTAATAAGTCTTTTTTAGCGGCTTCATATAGCCCGCAGTCCTTATAAATTTCCCAATAATTATTAATGTAATTATTAGATATTCTCTCTTTCCTGATTTTTATAGCTTCTGCGATTTCATTTGAGGCTCTATACTCTTCTTCAATCTTAATCAGGATATTTTTATATGTTTCCTTGTCTAATTTTTGTTTATTTTTTAAAATAGATTGTAATAAAGGAATTCCTTTAGAAAACTTTGTTTCGGAGTGATAAATATAACTTAAAGGTATGCTTAACTCAAAAACCAATGAATCATCTTTTGCTAATTTGGCTTTATGATATTCTTTTTCAAATTGTAATTCCCAGTTTCTAATACTAAAATCAAATTTGTTTCTCGCGGCTAGATAATTAATACTATCCCAGGATTTTAGTAACAATTTTCCAGAATTCTCTTTGAATATATATTTATTATCATTTTTTGTGAAATTATTTGCATTCACCTTAAAAAATGTAATTAACAATAATGTTATAAGAATGAATACTTTTTTAAACTCCATTTTGTGTTTTAAGTTGCCCAATGTATTTATAATATCTTGTAATGAGTTTGTTTTGATTTTTACATATTTCTATTTAATTGAGCCTATTTTCAATGAAATATAGTACTGTATTATATTTCCTGTATATATCATAATACTTATAACCTGCTAAAATGAGGCTTAAGACTCATTGATTCCCACTATTAAGTTTAGTTTATTTGTTAAATATCAAAATTCATCTTTAACTCGTTTAACATTATATAAAATGCTTCGCAATCAATTCTTATTAAAGTTTTTTCAATTCAGTCTAATGTTCATATTAGCTTTATTACATATCAATTCAGCATTTTCCCAAAATAACAATCCTGGAATCAATTTTCAGGCTATTGCAAGGGATAAAGAACATAATGCAGCTAATAATCGAAAGTTATATATTGAATGTACCATTGAAAATGGCGTATCAAACCCGATAGTGGTATATGGTGAACATCATGAAGCATCCAGCAATGAATTTGGTTTATTTAATATTGTAATTGGAAATGGAATTAGATATATAGGTGTAAATGATATTTATGGAATTAAATGGTCTGATGGTAAATATTTTTTTCATTTAAAAATTGCTATAACACCCGTTGCTCCAGATATCAATTGGGATTATACAAAAGAATGGGTTGATTTAGGTGCAGTTGAATTTGGCGTAGTACCTTATGCAATTCAATCACTCAATGGAAATAATATTATTGATACCACCAACCTAAATCTTAAATTGAATATTGCAGATACTTCTAAAATGTTATTACCCTATCGTATTGCAATGAATAATATAGATACAAATAAATATATAACTCCTTATCAACTGTCTTTGAAAAGCTTTGATACTTTAAGTTTATCCAATAGGGTTAATGCTAAATTAGGCTTGAATGATACTAGTTTAATGTTACTTCCATATAGAAGAGCAATATTAACAACGGATAGTGTTAGATATATCACTCCTTATCAACTTTCACTTAAAACAATTGATACATCAAACTTATCTTTTAGAATCAATCAGAAAATAAATTTTACGGATACCAGTGCTATGTTATTGCCTTATCATACTTCACTTATTCCATTGGATACAATGTATTTTTTGAATAAAATCAATTTAAAATTAAATGTTTTAGATACTAATTTAATGATGAGTAATCGAATTGCCAGAGACACTTTGTTTTTATCTTCCAGAATTGATTTAAAAGAAAACATTAACAATAAGTCTATTAATATGAATTTGATGGCTGATTTTAATGATACAAAGTATCCTTCAGTTAAATCTGTAAAAACATATATTGATGCATCATTAATCGCAGGTGCTCCTGAAGCAACTACAACCAATAAAGGGATAATCATGCTGGGCGGGGATTTATTAGGAACCGCAATGGCACCGATCATTGCAAATGATGCCATTACGACGCTTAAAATTTCAGATGCTGCTGTTACTGATGCTAAACTGGCTTCAGGTATTAATGCTTCAAAAGTTGGGCTAGGAAATTTATCTAATAATGCTCAAATTTATAGTTTAAATGGATTAACTACGCAGGTTCAAAATTTTGGTACCATTGGTACTAGTGGTTTAATGCCCAATTGGGTTTCTAGTAGTAGTAGTCATATTTTAAATATTCCAATGGCTTCTTTCACTGCTGTTACTTCAGGAATGATTAGCAAAGTTGAATATGATAATTTTACGGAGGCTTTTAATAATAATATTAGTGCTATTACTAACCTCGGAAACAATGGTTTATCCACTATAAATAGTCATATTCTTAACATTCCAAATTATACATTATCTGGACTTGCTGGTAATGTGAATGCCAATACTATTTTTGCCGGACCTGTATCAGGTGCTATTGGAATTTCTTC
>CAJADG010000045.1 GCA_903938445.1 uncultured Bacteroidota bacterium
TGATTGGATTGTTTTGTGGTTGGTTTTTGAGCCAAAATTGGGTTAGAAAACGTACTTAATCCCAATGCACTTATCAATATGATCGATAGCTGTTTGAACATAGTATAAAGTTAGTCTCAATTAGGCTATAAATCAAGAGATTATGGATGAGCAAGGTCATTCTATTCAATTTTAACATTTTGAAAAGTATTGATTTTGAACCTTTTGTGTCGAATTTGGTTATAGAAATGAGCCTTAACACAGAGATAATTTGGTTTATCCAATAAAAGGATCTAATTTTGATGTTCAAACATTAATTAACTTTAAAAACAATAATTATGAATTTATTAGATGCATTAAAATGGCGTTATGCTGTTAAAAGAATGACTGGAGCTAAAATTCCTGCGCATACTTTAGATACAATTTTAGAAGCTACTCGTTTAGCACCAAGCTCTTTTGGTTTAACTCCTTACTCTATTATTGTAGTAGAAGACGAAGAGACTAGAAAAAAATTACAACCTCATTTTTACAACCAACCACAAATTGGTGAGTCAAGTGCTGTGGTAATTTTTGCAGCACACACTACTATCAATGAAGCAAGTGTGGATGCTTACATGCAAGAAATTGCGGAGCAAAGAGGTGTACCAGTAGATGCTTTAAAAGATTTCGCTGGTTATATCAATGGTGCTATTGCGCATAAGTCTGCAGAAGATTTACAAATTTGGGCTGCTAAACAAACTTATATCGCTTTAGGTTTTGCATTAGTTGCTGCTGCTAGCGAACAAGTTGATGGTACTCCAATGGAAGGTTTTGATCCAGCTGCTGTTGATGCTGAATTAGGACTAGCTGCACAAGGTTTACATGCAACAGTTGCATTAACATTAGGTTACAGAGATGCTGCAAATGATTATTTATCTAGTGCTTTAAAAGTAAGACGCACAACTGATAAGTTAATTATCAAAAAATAATAAAAGTATTTATATTAAATACAATAAGGGCGACTCTTCGAGTCGCCCTTTGTTTTATAAAATTTTTTCTACTCTGCTTTTTTGATTTCTGTTCTAGGCCCAATACCATTTTCATTAAATGCCTCTATCTGAAAATAATAAGGTTGGTCTTTTTCCAATGCAGTTACATAATATTCACTTACTCCATACACTAAAACGCTATTGTATAATTTATTGGGATCGCTTCCAAAATAAATATGATAACCCGTTGCATTTGGATTCACTGCCCATTTTAACCAAGCATTTCTGCGCTCACTATCACCACGCAATGGAACAAAGTTTTGTACTGCACCTGGATTCAGGCCTTGTCCTTTTCCAAAAACACGCAATCCACTAATTGCAAACTTTGCACTTGGCATATGAATGTTCACCATTTTAATATAACGTGCTTGTATTGGTTTTGGTAACACTACATAATCATGCGGTACGTCGGTTGTATTCTTGGACTTGTCAATAATTAAATTCCATGTTGTAGCATCATTGGATGCATACACTTGATACTGATGATAAATGTCTGTGTACTTGCCCATTAAATCAGAACCCTCATCAGCATAATTAATTTGAATAGCTTGTATCGTACTTATATTTCCTAAATCAGATTGTATCCACTCACCTTTATTACCAGTAGTTGCAGACCAATAGGTTTTTAAATTTTCATCTACTGCATTGTTCGCAGTAAATGCACTTAATGTACTCGATACTTGCACAGGTTTATTATAGTTCAATAACATCCATCCAGTAAATAAACTTGAATCATGATTTGCATTTTGGGTTGGCAAATAATGCGGATAGTCACCATAAGATGTGTTGGTATACATGATTCCTTCTCCATCAATTTGTGCTGGCCAAATTCCTAATCTTCTTTCAAAATTATTTTTTACACTAATTGCAATGGTACTGATATGCCACCAATTTTTATAAACATCCTGATACGTTGCACCATGTCCTGCACCGCGCGCAAAACCTCCTGGCTTATAGGAGAATGGATTGTGTTTTTGATAAGTGAATGGGCCTAATGGTTTATCACTCACATATACACCATCACCATATCCACTAAACTCTGTGCCTGGTGCTCCATATTGTAAATAATATTTTCCATTGTGTTTATTCATCCAAGCCCCTTCCATAAAAGGCTTTAAAAAAGTATTGTCTTGATGTTCACCAAAACGCTCCCATCCATGAATGCTATCCACCAAATGTATCATTGGTTTTTTTTCAGTAATAGGTTCAAAAGTTTTTCTATCTAACTCCTGTCCATAAATGGGATATAAATTACTCGAGCCATGATAAATGTATAAGCGGTTATCATCGTCTAAAAATAATCCTGGATCCCAGGCGCCTACTTTAAAACTATCCACTGCAATTTTCCAATCGTTTTTTGTTGGATTGGTGCTATACCAAAGTGTAAAGTTTTTTTCATAGGTACTTCCAATGACCAATAAACTATCACCCATTACCAATGTAGCTGGTGCACATAATTCATCATATACTTTGTTCCAAGGTCGTAGAAATTTATGTGGTAAAAATTTCCAATGATTCATATCCTCACTCCACCAATAGCCCCATTGATTGGTGCTGAATAAAAAATATTTATTGTCGTACACTGCAATCACCGGATCGGCTGTTGCACGATGTTTTCCATTTTGTACAAAATTGGGAATTGGACAAAAACCATAATCCAAATTAATAGGATTACAATAAGTGGCTTCACGGGTTTGCGCACTTAAATCCAGCAATGCAAAAGCCATTGCAAATAGCAAGACGAATCGTTTCATATAGCAATATTGTATACTAAATATATGAAATTATTGCTCAGCTGCGATTGATAACATCCAATTTTTAAAGCTTCCGAAGCTTGCTCCCATTGGAATAGCTACTTTTTCTTTATCCAATAAAAATTGAACACTTGTAGGAATGGCAATGGTTTCACCAATGGCACGCTCTACTACTTCGGGGAATTTAACAGGGTGAGCAGTTTCTAAAATAATGGCAGGCTTACCAAATTGCTTACCAAATTCCTCGGCTGCTAAAAAAGCTACTGCACCATGTGGATCTAAAGTATAATGATTCGCCTTATATATTCTTTCAATAGTGGACTCAGTTACTATATCATCATAACTATAACTACTCAAGCTATTTTTTAATTGCTCAAAATTGTTTTGCATAATTTCCAGGATGCGCACAAAATTGCTTGGATTCCCTACATCCATTGCATTGGATACCGTTGCTACTGCTTTATGAATTTCATATTTTTCAGTTTGCAAATATCTTGTCACTACATTGTTGGCATTACATGCTGCAACAAAATGTCCTAATGGTAAACCACTTGCTTTTGCCATCATACCTGCACAAATATTTCCAAAGTTGCCACTTGGCACTACGATATTCATTGGAATAGCATCACCATTGTTGGCAACCCATTGTTGCCATGCAAAAAAATAATACAATTGTTGAGGCAACCAACGCGCCACATTAATTGAATTAGCAGAAGTTAAATTGTAGGCAGCATTTAATGCAGCATCCATAAATGCATCTTTCACAATCGCTTGACAATCGTCAAAACTTCCTTCCACTTCTAAGGCCGTAATATTTTGACCACAAGTAGTTAATTGTAATTCTTGTATAGGACTTACTTTCCCTTTTGGATATAATATTATTACTTGAACGCCGTCTACGCCTAAAAATCCATTGGCTACTGCACCGCCTGTGTCTCCACTGGTTGCCACCAATACGGTACTGGGTTTTGTATTCGCAGCACTCCCATTTTCAGCTGCTGCTTTTTTTGAAAAATAACCTAAACATCTACTCATAAACCTGGCACCCACATCCTTAAACGCTAAAGTGGGTCCGTGGAATAATTCTAAAGATGAAATAGTTTCGGTGATAGGTACTAATGGAAAATCAAAATGGATAGTCTCTGCACAAATTTGTTGTAAAGATGCATCGTCAATGGTTCCGCCAACATAAGGCTTCATCACTTCAAAAGCTAAACTCGCTTTATCTAAAGTTTTGAATCTTTCAATTTGTTCGAAAGTGAATTGAGGAATGGTTGTAGGAAAATACAATCCTTTATCGGGCGCCTGCCCTGTGATAGCAGCTGTTTTAAAATCTACATTCGGTGATTGCTTTCCTAAACTATAATATTGCATCTCTATATTTTTCAATCTAATAATAAATTTTTCAGCTGTCGCTAATTTAATAGCCTGTAATTACTTTACACTACGCTTCAATCTCTACACCCTTTTGATTTATGTTTGTTACATAAGTATGATGTGCTAAACCTAGGCCTTCATATAATTTTTTCATTTCCTGCTCTACTGCTAAGGCTGTTTCTTTTTCCTTACTTAAAAAGAAAATAGAAGGACCTGATCCTGAAATACCACCACCTAATGCACCAACGGCCTTACATGCTTTTTTCAAATCATCAAAACCTGGTATTAAAATAGAACGCACTGGTTCAATAATTACATCTTCTAAACTTCTTCCAATTAAATCATAATCACCCTTCATTAAACCCGCAACCAATCCTGCAATATTTCCCCACTGCTTGATAGCATCTTTTAATTGTACATTTTGTTTTAAGATACTACGCGCATCTGCAGTACGCACTTCAATTTGTGGATGCACAATAGTTACAAATAAAGTAGGAGAAGGAAGTGCAATTACTTCCAAAGGAAAAATAGAACGAACAAGGGTTACACCACCATGAATACAAGGCGCAATATTATCGGCATGCTTTACACCCGATGCTACTTTTTCACCATTCATTGCAAAGCGAACTAAATCATCTTTTGAAAATGGATTTCCTAATAAATAATTCGCACCCACCACTGCACCTGCACTACTTGCTGCACTTGAACCCACACCACTACCAGGTTTAATAAGCTTATTTATTTTCACTTCAAATCCAATGGTAGAAAAATCAATAATACTATTCGCCGTATATTCTTCAATCATGGCTAATAATGCAGCGCCCGCCACATTCTTTTCTGGATCGGTCGGTAAATTATAATCGTCGATATTAATAATAGTAATGGAAGCCTGTCCTGCTGCACGTTGCACAAAACGCATTTCCATTTCATCATAAGGATTATTCACGGCAAAGCCCAAGATATCAAATCCACATACCATATTGGCTACGGTAGCAGGGGCTTTTATTTTAATCCATTGATTTACAGGAACCATTGTGATACTTATTATTTCTACTATTTTTAAATTATACTCTTGCTGTTCTAATAATATCCGCGAACACACCTGATGCAGTTACATCGGCTCCTGCACCTGCTCCCTTAATCACCAACGGTAACTCAGGGTAACGCATACTATAGAACAATACTAAATTGTCTTTACCATACAAATGATAAAAGTCTGAACTTGGTTGAATATGTTGCAAGCCCACTTTTGCTGTAGACTTACCATTGCCATCACTTTCAAACTTAGCTACAAATTTTAATTTACATCCTTCGGCTGCTGCAGCATCATACAATTTTTTAAAATGATCCTCTTGTTTTTCCATCTCTGCATAAAAATCTTCTACAGATCCATCAAAACAACTTGCTGGCAAAAATCCTTCATTCACAATATCACTCATCTCTATTTTAGTGCCCGCTTCGCGCGCCAAAATCATAATTTTTCGCATTACATCCGTACCGCCTAAATCCAATCTTGGATCCGGCTCGGTGTAACCTTCGGCCTGTGCTTGTCTTACCACCGCAGAAAATGATTTACCATCAGTGCCTCCTGCATAATTATTAAATACAAAGTTTAAAGTACCTGATAATACTGCTTCAATTTTGTTGATGCTATCCCCACTACGTATTAAATCATTTAAGGTTCCGATAATTGGCAAACTCGCACCCACATTGGTTTCAAATAAAAACGAAGCATTGTATTCACGTGCTAAGCTTTTTAATTTTGCATAATTTTCATAAGGTGAAGAACATGCAATTTTATTACATGCTACCACCGATACAGCCTTCTCTAATAATTGAGCATACACATTAGCTACTGTTTCATGTGCAGTAACGTCCACAAAAATGCTATTACGTAAATTATTTTCTTCAATCGCTGCAACATAATCAGTAATAGTACCAGCGGGTGCAGCAGCTAATTGTTCTTTCCAATTATTTAAATCAATACCATCTACATTTATTAATTGCTTTTTACTATTCGCAATACCAACAATATTTATTTGTAGTCTTAATGATTTTTTTAAGTATGCAATTTGGTGTTCAATTTGAGCAATTAATTTTCCACCCACATTTCCAGCACCTGCTATATACAAGTTCACTTGTTTGTAAGAAGTTTCAAAAAACTCCTCGTGTAAAACGTTGATTGCTTTTTTAACATCCGATGTTGCAATAACTGCGGTAATATTTTTTTCTGAAGATCCCTGTGCAATCGCTCTTACATTGATACCATTACGTCCTAATACACCAAACATTTTACCACTCACACCAGGGTGGTTTTTCATTTGCTCACCCACCAATGCTAATATTGCCACATCCTTTTCTACAATCAATGGCTCTACTTTTTGTGTATTGATTTCTGGTTCAAACTCAGTGTCCACCGCCAACTTTGCTTGGTACGCATCATTAGCATTTACACCCACACAAATAGAATGCTCCGAAGAACTTTGTGTAATTAATATAATATTGATTTGCTTTTTAGCTAAAGCATCAAATAGTCTTTTTGAAAATCCTGGAATACCTACCATTCCGCTTCCTTCCAAACTTAATAAGCAGATATCTTTTATACTAGAGATACCACGAATAAAATTGGTATCGTTAGGAGATTCATTTTTAATAATAGTACCAGGATGATTGGGTTCAAAAGTATTCTTGATCCACACTGGAATATTTTGATGCATCACCGGCTGAATGGTTGGAGGATAAATCACCTTCGCTCCAAAATGAGATAACTCCATGGCTTCCTGATATGAAATTTGTGGAATCTCTTTTGCATTTTGAACCATGCGCGGATCTGCAGTCATCATACCACTTACATCTGTCCAAATCTCTAAAGCAGAAGCTTTTACCGCTGCTGCAAAAATAGCTCCTGTATAATCAGAGCCACCACGTCCTAAGGTAGTGGTATTGCCATCAGCATCAGAAGAGATAAATCCTGGTGCCATGTATAAATCAAACTTATTATTTTCGGCATCAGCGAAATAAGTTTGAATTGTTTTTGCTGTTAATTCTTTATCTACTACCGCATTCAAATAATTTGAATTGGTTTTAATCAACAATCTTGAATCCACCCATTGTTGATTTAAACCTTTGGATGCAAATGTTGCAGAAATTATTTTTGAAGATAATAATTCACCAAAGCTTACAATTTTATCCTGCATACGATTTGACAATTCTTTTAACATGAATAGTCCTTCGCAATTAGATTCTAATTCGTTTATAGTTTGCTTTACTAAACTTAAAGTGGCCGATTGTGCCTGTATAGGTAACAATGCTCGTACAGCGTCTAAATGTTTTTGCTCAATATTTTGAATAATGGTTTTGTATGCTTCGTTTCCTTGTGATGCACTCTGCGCCAACATTAACAATTGATCCGTTACCCCACTCATTGCAGATACAACTACAATGGTTGGTTCTTTTTTAATGGCCTCTGTTACAATAGCTACTACTTTAGCTATAGCTTCCGCACTTCCTACTGAACTTCCTCCAAATTTTAAAACTTGCATAACCCTTATTTTTATCCGCGATAATATTAGATTAAGTATCCGTAAATATTATCGTCTTTATTTATTTCGTTGTAATTGATTTGATAACGCTTCATGTTTTCAATGAGCACTTCATAATCTTTATTTGATTTTAATTCTAATCCTACTAAGGCAGGACCTGCTTCCTTATTATGCTTTTGTATATACTCAAACCTGGTGATATCATCTTCGGGTCCCAATATTTTATTTACAAAATCTTTTAAAGCACCTGGTCTTTGTGCAAAACGAATTAAAAAATAATGTTTTAATCCTTCGTATATCAATGATCTTTCTTTGATCTCTTGCATACGTGCAATATCGTTATTGCTTCCACTAACAATACATACGATTGTCTTTCCTTTTATTTGATCGGCATAGTCATCTAATGCCGCAATACTCAATGCCCCTGCAGGTTCTACTACAATGGCTTCCTCATTATACATTTGTAAAATGGTCGTACAAATTTTACCTTCTGGCACTAAATGCATATCATCAATCACATCTTTACAAACTGCAAATGTGTAATCACCAATTCGTTTTACTGCAGCGCCATCAACAAATTTATCTATCTGTTCTAATTCAACGGGATGCCCTTCCTTTAATGCAGTGAGCATACTAGGCGCACCCTCTGGTTCCAATCCAATGATTTTTGTATGAGGAGAGTTTTGCTTAAAATAAGTTCCTACCCCTCCGCACAATCCACCACCACCAATGGGAATAAATATATAGTCAATTGCAGGCTCGCCTAATTGATTGTAGTCGTCTAAAATTTCTACACCCACTGTTCCTTGTCCGGCCATAATAAATGGATGATCAAAAGGAGGAATAAAAGTCATACCATGTGCAACTGTATATTCCTTTGCAGCTTTCGCACAATCATCAAATGTATCTCCCACCAAAATAACCTCAATAAAATTTTCACCAAACATTTTTGTTTGATTTACTTTTTGTTGTGGAGATGGAATAGGCATAAACACGACACCCTTTACATTTAATTTTTTACAACTATACGCAAAGCCTTGTGCATGATTGCCCGCACTTGCACATACCACACCCTTCGCCAATTGATCCGATGTCATTTGACTCATCATGTTGTATGCACCTCTTAATTTATAAGAGCGTACAATTTGCAAATCCTCTCTTTTTAAATAAACCCTGCACTGATATTTTCGGGATAAATTTGCATTAAACTGTAGCGGAGTATGGTTAACCACCGGCTTTAGTCTTTCAAATGCTCCTTGAATATCAAGTGCAGGCTTATCTACTAATTGATCATTAGTCATCTATAATTATTTACCAGGTTGGTTCTCTGGACGTAAGCTTCTTACTGTACGACCAGCTTGCCACATTTCACTGTTGTGTAATTCAGCTAATTCAACTTCTAATTTTTCACGATAATCATCTTTACTATTTAAATCAATTGAACGTGCAGCTTCAGCTCCAGTTGCTACGCTATTGTATAAATCAGAGAATACAGGTAAAGTTGCATCACGGAATTTTTTCCACCAATCCAACGCACCTCTTTGTGCTGTTGTTGAACAGTTTGCATACATCCAGTCCATACCATTTTCAGCAACCAATGGCATTAATGATTGTGTTAATTCTTCTACTGTTTCGTTAAATGATTCTGAAGGAGAGTGACCGTTATTACGTAACACTTGGTATTGTGCTGCGAAAATACCTTGGATAGCACCCATTAAAGTTCCACGCTCACCTGTTAAGTCAGAGTAAACTTCTTTTTTGAAATCTGTTTCAAATAAATATCCAGATCCTACTGCGATACCTAATGCAATTACTCTATCATGTGCTTTACCTGTTGCATCTTGGAAAATGGCGAAGCTACTGTTTAAGCCACGTCCTTGTAAGAACATTCTTCTTAATGAAGTACCAGAACCTTTAGGAGCTACTAAGATTACATCCACATCCGCTGGAGGTATAATACCTGTTTGCTCTTTGTAAGTGATACCAAATCCATGAGAGAAGTACAATGCCTTACCTGGCGTTAAATGTTTTTTTACGGTTGGCCACATTGCGATTTGCGCTGCGTCACTTAATAAATAACAGATAATAGTTCCTTTCTCTAATGCTTCTTCTATTTCAAATAAAGTTTGGCCAGGAACGAATCCATCAGCTACTGCTTTATCCCAAGATTTTGAATTTTTTCTTTGACCAACAATTACATTAATACCATTTTCTTTTTGGTTCAATGCTTGACCAGGACCTTGAACGCCGTAACCAATTACTGCTACTACTTCGTTCTTTAAAACTTCCTGTGCTTTTGCTAATGGGAACTCTTCACGAGTTACTACATTTTCTTCGGTACCTCCGAAATTTAACTTTGCCATTTTACTTTTTGTTTAATTGAGATTAAAAATTTTAGTTGCTATTGTTTGTTTATAAATTGTTTTTTGAATGCTTTTTACATGGTGAATACTGCTTCTCTTTTTCCTAGGTATTCGTTTTCAATCACTTCCTCTCCTGGTTCACGCTCTTCAAAGTCTTTTAATTTTTCGTGGAAACCTGCGCTCTCCTTAATGATTGCAACTCTTGCGCTTCTTACAAATTCTACCAAACCATATGGCTCCAAGGCTTTCATTAATTTATTGGTCTCCTCTCTATGTCCTGTTGTTTCAAAAACGATAAAGTCTTTTCTAATCGCTACCGCTCTTGCACCAAACTCTCTTAATAATCTTTCTACTTTTACTTTTTCTGTAATCTCTTCACTTAAAACTTTATACAATGCCA
>CAJADG010000046.1 GCA_903938445.1 uncultured Bacteroidota bacterium
GGATTCATTGGCACCAATAAACCACTCTGCATCATCACTTGGTTTAAACCCAAGGTTTTCATGGATACCGTTTTACCTCCCGCATTGGGTCCACTAATAATTAATATTCTTGCATCATCATCTAAATGTAAATTAACGGGTATTGTTTTTTTACCAGAAGCTTTATTATACAAATACAAAAGCGGATGATATGCATCAATTAATTGAGAAGTCGCATTATTTTGCACCATGGGCATATGTGCATTCATTTCAATTGCCAACATGGCTTTTGCACGAATAAAATCAAATATGCCCACCATTTGTATATAACTCAATAGCAATGCAGAATAAGGAGCTAATTGAGCTGTAAGTAATCTCAAAACCCTTTGCACTTCTTTTTGCTCGTCCTGCTCTAATCCATACAATTCATTATTCAATTCAATGGTTTCTTCTGGTTCAATAAAAGCAGTTTTTCTACTATCACTTTCCCCATGCAAGAAACCTTTTACTTGACGTTTGTACTCTGAAAAAACGGCAACTACTCTTCGGCCATTGCTAAAACTTTCATCAATATCGGCGGTATATCCTGCTTTCGCTAATCGATGAATTACTTTATCAAAAATGCGTCTTAACTCCTGACGCTTTTTATACAATTGCATTCGAATCTTAGCCAAGTCATCTGATGCATTATCTTTTACATTTCCACGATCATCAATAATGGTATCAATACTTTCAACAATTGTCTTTTCATAATAACTATCTCCAATCACTTCATACATATTGGCATATGCTTGCATGCGCTCCCCGTCAAACCATTTAAAAATATTTCCAGTATGTTCAGTTAATCTACGCACCAACAACCATTGCTCACCTGTTAATTGTGCTCCAGAAATTCCTAATAATTTTAGATCCTTTCGAATGTCCAATACAAAATCAGTTGGAAAATATTGATTGGCAGACTTTATGTATTTATATTCCTCGGTTTGCTTTAAGGCTGTTTGAATATACTTTAGATGGGTATGAATACGCATCTCCTGAACCAACTCCTTTCCAACAGTCGTTTGACAATGCCCCAATAAAATGGCATTGATTTTATCAAATTCTAATTGGGTTAGGGCATTTTCGGGATAAACTCTCATATAATAGTTGGCTGCAAATTTACTTAAATAAACATTAACAGCATTTGAACAAATATAGGGGCAGATTGTTTTAAATTACACTTACATTCCATACTTATGAAAACAATTATTAGCGGTTTATTGTTGATTACAGCATTTTTAGGCTTCCAAGCTTGTGCGCAATCCAATAAAACCAATTTAAAAGACAAAAACACAAAAAATATCGACATGACAAATACAGAAACCATCACATTGGGATCAGGCTGCTTTTGGTGTACCGAAGCTATCTATCAAAGATTAGAAGGGGTTGTAAAAGTAACGAGTGGTTACAGTGGCGGACATATTGAAAACCCAACTTATGAGCAGGTATGTGATAAAACGACTGGACATGCCGAAGTTTGTCAAATTACTTATGATACTACTAAAATAAGCTTGGATGATATCCTAGCCGTTTTTTGGAAAACACATGATCCTACTACCCCTAATCAACAAGGTAATGATGTTGGTCCTCAGTATCGTAGTGCTGTTTTTTATCACAATGAACACCAAAAAGAAGTGGCAGAAAAATACAAGGCAGAATTGATTGCTGCTAAAGCTTGGGATAAACCAATTATTACTGAAATTACTCCTTTCACAAAATTTTATTCTGCAGAAAGTTATCACCAAAACTATTATAATAACAACACCTATCAAGGATATTGCAGATACGTAATTGGTCCAAAATTGGAAAAATTCGAAAAAGTATTTAAGGATAAATTAAAGAAAGACGCATCTCAATAATTTTTCGAGATTAGGCTTTTTGTGTATTTTTAAAATTCAATTTCCACCGTTATTATGAAACAACTAACCATCCTATTTTCTGCTATACTATTGTGTTTAAGCTCCTATGGGCAGCCCGTTTTTACAAAAGCGGATACCCTCCGTGGAAGCTTAAATGAAAATAGAGATTGGTTTGATGTGAAAAAATACACGCTAAATATTAATCCAAATTTAGAAGCACATAGTTTAGACCCATCTTCAGTTACTTGGGATTGCCAGGTTTTAAAACCTTACCAAATAATTCAAATTGATTTGCAACAGCCACTTATCATTGATGAAATTAATTTCAGACTTGTATCGAAAATGAATGGATATTATCAAAATATTGGGTATGCAAAAAAAATTAACTTTACAAGAGACGGAAATATCGCAATAGCCAATATTGATACTATTTTAAAGAAGGGCGATTATTTTAGAATTAGTATTAGTTATCATGGTAAACCACGTGAAGCAGTTCGTCCTCCTTGGGATGGTGGTTGGATTTGGAAAAAAGATAGTAATGGAAAACCTTGGGTATCGGTTGCTTGCCAAGGTTTAGGCGCTTCAGTTTGGTATCCATGTAAGGATATTCAATCGGATGAGCCTGATGATGGAGTTCGCATATTTTTAAAAACATTTGACGGATTGGAATCAGTAAGCAATGGTCGATCAGTAATTGAAGAGCCTGGTGCCAATAGAATGGGCGATTGGATAGTAACGAACCCTATTAACAACTACAATGTAATTCCTTATATCGGAGACTATATCAATTGGTACGAAAAATACAAAGGATTAAAAGGCGATTTAGATTTACACTATTGGGCATTAAGGGAAGATTCTGCTAAAGCAAGAAAACAATACACGCAGGTGAAAGACATGCTTAAAGCTTTTGAGTATTGGTTTGGTCCATACCCTTTTTATGAAGATGGTTATCAAATAATTCAAAGCCCGCATTTAGGTATGGAACATCAGTCAGCTATTGCCTATGGAAATAAATTTGCGAATGGATATTTAGGGCGCGATTTATCAGGATCTGGCTGGGGTTTAAAATGGGACTATATTATTGTACATGAAAGTGGACACGAGTGGTTCGCCAACAATATCACTACAAAAGATATTGCTGACATGTGGGTGCACGAAGGTTTTACAAGTTATTCCGAAACCTTGTTTACTGAATATTATTATGGCAAAGAAGCTGGTGATGATTATACTTATGGTTTAAGAAAAAGGATCATGAATGATGGACCCATTATTGGGCATTATGGAGTGAACAATGAAGGCAGTAGCGATATGTATGCAAAAGGTGCAGTGATGTTGCATAGCATCAGAAAGTCCATCAATAATGACAGTTTATTTAGATCTATTTTAATTGGATTAAATAAAGACTTTTATCATCAAACGGTGACCACGGATGAAATTGAAAATTATATTTCAAAAAAATCAGGTATTAATTTTAGCAAAGTATTTGATCAATATTTAAGAACCATTCAAATACCTGTGTTCTCCTATAGCTATGACAAAAAGGAAAAAATATTAACCTACCAATGGAAAAATTGTGTGAAAGGTTTTGACCAACCATTGCATTTTAAATATGAGGGTCAACAATTTGATTTTTTACCTGCAGATTATATACCACAAAAGCGTTTAATAAAATTAGACAACTTTAATGAAAACGCATTTGGAGAAGCCATTAAGCGACTTTATTATGTTCAAATAAATAATGAAAACGCAGGTAAATAATGAGTTACCAATAAAAGGTTATTTCGCCAAATTAGGCAACCTACCCATACTGTATAAAGTACGTTGGTAATAAGGTTCAGATAAATCGCTAATGGTAACACCATTGCGAACCGACGCATGTACAAATTTATTATTGGACAAATAAATGCCTACATGTGAAATTTTATTAGGGCCTTCCGTTTTAAAAAATATTAAATCACCTTCCTTTAAATCCTCCCAATTAATTCTGGAAGTTTGCTCATATTGTTCTGCTGCAGTACGTTTTAAATTGATATTATAGGCACCTTGCATTACATCTAAAGTAAAATAAGAGCAGTCTACCCCATTTTTAGTACTTCCACCGTAATTATAGGGGGTACCATACCATTCATCTATTTTCTTTAACAATGGAATATTGCCAATAGATTCAACAGCTACATCCATTTTGATGGAATACTTTAACTGAAGCCAATTTGCTTTTTCAACTTCAGATAAATTGGAGGGCATCACTTCGTAATCATTACCAGCCACATTTAATGGTTCAGATGCTATTCCAATACTTGATTTTTTAATAAACACTTTTCCGGGAGTAACAGAAAGATTATCTAAAAATTGGATTGCATCCTTATCATCAGATACATTATTTACAACTGAGTTAGATTTAGGGAATTTCAAATTTGAAATTGCCGCCTTTGTCGAATTGCTTACTTTTTGGATAGTACTACAACTACCCAATAATACAATTAGTGAAACGGAACATAATAATTTATAACAATTTGAAAATTTCATCTGCTGCAAGTTAAGTCAAGAAAATCAATATAGGTATGAAATGCGTCAATTTTAACCGATTTTTGTGGAAAATTAGCCCATTTTTAAAGGGACAATTTGACGATATTTGCATACTTAGTCTAATCCTATATGCCAACATTTTCGCACCTTCACGTTCATACTCAATATTCATTACTAGATGGTGCAGCATCTATTGACGGTTTATATGAAAAGGCTATTAATGATCATATGCCAGCATTGGCAATTACCGACCACGGAAATATGTTTGGTGCTTTTAATTTTGTAAGTCAAGCATGGAAAAAAACAAAAGTGGTTGGAAAGGATAAGAATGGTAAAGACATTTTAGAACCATTAGTAAAACCAATTATTGGTTGTGAGTTTTACATGGTGAAGGATCGCCACATTAAACAGTTTACTAAGGAAGCTAAAGATGATCGTTTTCACCAGGTACTCTTAGCTAAAAATGCAATTGGATACCAAAATTTAATTAAACTTACTTCGCTCGGATACATTGAAGGAATGTATAGCAAGTATCCACGTATCGATAAAGAATTGATCTTAAAACACCATGAAGGCATTATTGCGACTACCTGTTGTATTGGAGCGCATGTGCCTCAATATATTTTAAGACATGGTGAGGAGGAAGCTGAAAAAGAATTCAAATGGTGGTTAGATATTTTTGGAGAGGATTATTATATCGAATTACAAAGACACCAAATACCAGAACAAGAAACCATTAATGCGACCCTATTAAAATTTGCAAAAAAGTATAAGGTAAAAGTGATTGCGACAAATGACAGTCACTATATTAATGAGGATGACGCCAATGCACATGATATTTTATTGTGTGTAAATACCGGAGAAAAACAATCCACTCCTGGGTTTGATGATTTTGTAAATGATGAACTTCAAGTTAAAAACCGAAGATTTAAGTTTCCGAATAATGAGTTTTATTTTAAAACTCAAAGTGAAATGATTGAGCTTTTTAGCGATATCCCCGAAGCCATTGATAACACCAATGCGATCGTTGATAAAGTTGAGGTTTTAAATTTAAAGAAAGACATTCTCCTACCCGCTTTCCCAATTCCTAAAGAATTTCAGGTGCATAAGGATGCCAACATGAATCAATGGGAATTTTTAAAGCATATTACTTGGGAAGGTGCCAATAAAAGATACCCCGAAATCACGGATGAAATTAGAGAGCGTATCGACTTTGAATTATTTACGATTCAAACCATGGGTTTTGCCGGTTACTTTTTAATTGTAGGGGACTTTATTAAAGCAGGCCGTGAGATGGATGTATTTGTGGGCCCTGGTCGTGGATCTGCTGCTGGTAGTGTGGTTGCCTATTGTATTGGAATTACAAATATTGACCCTATCAAATATCAATTACTATTTGAGCGTTTCTTAAATCCGGATCGTAAGAGCATGCCCGATATTGATACGGACTTTGATGATGAAGGCCGTCAAAAAGTGATTGATTATGTAGTTGATAAATATGGTAAAGAACAGGTTGCACAAATTATTACCTATGGTACGATGGCTGCAAAAAGTAGTATCAAAGACGTTGCCCGTGTAATGGATTTGCCTTTATCAGAATCTAACTTACTCGCTAAATTGGTTCCAGATAAACCGGGTACCGAACTGCGTCGTTGTTTGCACGCTCCTATAACTGCTCGTGAAGGAGATAAATCTTTAGCAGAAAAAGAAGGTTATCAATCAGATGATATTGATAACATTAAAAAATTAAGAGAAATATATAATGGTGATGATTTAAGAGCATTGGTTTTACATGAAGCTGAAAAATTAGAAGGATCCATTCGAAATACGGGTATACATGCTGCAGGTATTATCATTGCCCCAAAGGATTTAACCGAAATCATGCCGGTGGCCACTGCAAAGGATTCTACTTTATGGGTAACCCAAATTGAAGGCTCAGTCATTGAAGAAGCCGGTGTAATTAAAATGGACTTTTTGGGTTTAAAGACCCTCTCTATTTTAAAGACTGCACTTGAATTGATTAAACAAAATCATGGAATAAAAATTGATCTAGACAATATTGCTTTGGACGATGAAAAAACTTTTCTATTATATCAGAAAGGTGAAACCAATGCTACATTCCAATTTGAATCTCCGGGAATGCAAAAACATTTGCGCGATTTAAAACCAGATAAATTTGCCGATTTAATTGCGATGAACGCCTTGTATCGTCCAGGTCCAATGGCATACATCCCTAACTTTATTGAAAGAAAACATGGTCGTGAAATCATTAAATATGACCTACCAGAAATGGAAGAATATTTAGCAGACACTTATGGTATTACTGTGTATCAAGAACAGGTAATGTTGCTGAGTCAAAAAATTGGAGGATTCACAAAAGGTGATGCGGATGTACTGCGAAAAGCGATGGGTAAAAAACAAAAATCGGTGCTGGATAAAATGAAGGCACAGTTTATTGCAGGTGCGGTAAAAAATGGACATCCTGAAAATATATTAGATAAAATATGGACCGACTGGGAAGCATTTGCGCAATATGCCTTCAATAAATCCCACTCCACATGTTACGCTTTTGTTGCTTATCAAACCGCTTATTTAAAAGCACACTATCCAGGTGAATATATGTCCGCTGTTTTAAACCATGCAGGCAGTATTGACAAAATCACCTTCTTTATGGAAGAGTGTAAAAGGATGGGCATAAAAGTATTAGGTCCTGATATCAATGAATCTTTAAAAGGTTTCTCCGTAAATAAACAAGGTCAAATTCGATTTGGATTAGGCGGATTAAAAGGTGTGGGCGAAGCAGCCATTGAAGCGATAATTCTTGAAAGAAATAAGGGCGGGCATTTTACCGACATGGTAGATTATATCAAGCGTGTATTGTCAAGAGCGGTCAATAAAAAATCATTAGAAAGTCTTGCTTACTCAGGAACTTTTGATTGTTTCCCTGAATATCATAGAGCACAATATTTTCATGTAGCAGATGGTGATAGAGCCAATGGATTAGAAAAATTAATCCAATATGCTCAGGCAACTCAAGCCATGAGTACGGGTACCACCAATACCCTATTTGGTGATTTGCCTTCTGCTATGCAAATCCCTTTACCAAAATTAGCTGCTTGTGATGAATGGACATTGACCGAAACCTTAGAACATGAAAAGGAGGTGACTGGAATGTTTATGAGTGGTCATCCGTTAGATCATTTTAATTTTGAAATGCGTCATTATAATTTCACCAATATTTTAGACTTTAATGAAGTGAGAGATACTTTAAATGTGAACCCTAAGCAATTAGGTCGCATGTTTAAATTAGCAGGATTGGTAACCGATGTGCAACATAGAATTACCAAGACTGGAAAAAATTACGGCAACTTCTCCATTGAGGATTTTACCAGTAAAACTGAATTTACACTTTGGAGTGAGGATTATGTAAAGTTTCAGAACTATTTGGAAGTGGGTCAAAAAGTTTGCATTAATGGATCATTCAGAACAAGATTTAATCAACCTAATAATTTTGAGTTTAAAATACAGAGTATGTCTTTATTAGAAACTGTAAAACAAACCCAAACCAGGTCCATTGAAATCACCCTGCACCCAGGGCATCTAAATGAGAATATGATTTCATTTTTTGAGAAGAATTTAAAACAGAATCCAGGTAAATCTTCATTTAAGGTAACCTTCATTGAACCAAGAGAACAAATGGTGGCTAGCTTATTAACGATAGAAAAAGGATTCTCTATGAATGATGATTTGGTTGAATTCTTGGATAAAACCCCTGAATTAGGCGTAAAAGTGAATCTTGTCAATTAATATGACCCATTGGCAGTTGAAATTGTCCCCATTGTCTGCCTAGTATAGTGGAAAAGTCAAATGGGCAGGTATAAAAGATTGGAGCTATTTTTGATGTATTAACAAGTATAAATAACAATATAAATTTAATAAATATGGCATTAGAATTTACAGATGCAAATTTTCAGCAAACAGTAATTGATAGTGATAAACTTTCAGTAATTGACTTTTGGGCAGAATGGTGTGGACCATGTCGTGCCATTGGACCAGTTATCGAAGAATTAGCAGTACAATATGAAGGCAAAGTAAATATTGGTAAAGTGAATGTGGATGTAAATCCTAACTTGAGCATGAACTTTGGCATTACTTCCATCCCTGCTATCTTATTTGTAAAAGGTGGCCAAGTGGTTGACAAACAAATTGGCGCTGTACCTAAAGCTGTATTGGATAAAAAAATCCAAGCTCACTTATAATTTTGCCCAATAAAATATTCAAAAATCCTGCTTAATCGCGGGATTTTTTTTGCTTATATGTCAAGTGATTTTTACTCAAAACAGCTACTAGTTAACAATTTATTAATTATCTTTCTACCCTAAAACTTAACGATGGAAAAATTTCAAGGAATTATTGGAATTCTATTAATACTAGGAATTGCATTTTTGTTTTCAAACAACAAAAAGAATATTAATTACCGATTAGTGGCAAGTGGTTTAGCCTTACAATTAACGATAGGTATTTTAGTTTTAAAGATTCCTGCAGTTACTAGCTTTTTCCAAATGTTAGGTAAAGGCATGGGAAAGATTGAGCAATTTTCAAGACAAGGTGCTGCATTTGTGTACGGAGGTGTGGGTGCAATGACTCCAGCGGGCGTA
>CAJADG010000047.1 GCA_903938445.1 uncultured Bacteroidota bacterium
ATTTATTAATCTATATATTAAATATAGGAACAACAATATATTTAATATATTATTTAGGTGTCAACACGGGTATAAATTTCTATATTGGCATACTAAAAAATAAAATTATAATATGAGAGAATGTCTTTACTGTGGCGGAGCAATACCTGACGACCGTCACAAAAACGCCTGGACTTGTTCAAAGGAACATGCTTTGTTATTAAAAAAAGAACGCGAAGCAAAAAACTACATTAATGTTCGTAGTACAGCTGATCCAATTATTAAGCTGAGAGAACACTTTTATAATGTCGCATATGAATTTGGATTTGAAGTCCCAATTGAACTTTATTACGTATCACCTCTTAAAATAGACTGGTCTCTTAAGACTGGGACTTTCATTAGAGAAGGAAATGTTGGAGTTGCACTTGGAGACATTGGATATATACTTTTCAAACCTCTTATAATTAAAATTTATAAACTATGCTAGAAGAACTATTAAAAAATACAGCTTTTGCAGAGCTGTACAAAAATGCACCTACTTACAATGTTAATGGAAATCACACACAAATGGGATCAAGTATTCCACTAGTGCCGCCACCTACATCAATCCCAGTAATTAACAGTCTACAAAATATAATACCAACCAAACCAAATAATAATGGTAATTCTAAAAAAGTCAATAAAGTAGTTTTTGTAATTGCTTTATCAATTGTTGGGGGAATTTTAGTTATCAATGTAATGAATTGGTGGGATGATTACCAAAACAAAAAAAATAATAAAGTATAACTTCTTAAAATATTTACTTTGACTGAATACTATAATAATCTTTCTAGAAGCTTAGATACTCTAACACTTGCACAGGTTGCAGAGAAGATCTATGTTAAAAACATTGAAACTGCGAAAAAATGGTTGATGGAGAAAGGTATCAAAATACATAGATTTTTAAATAATTCATTTGTTTATCAAATTGAAGTAGATAGTCATATAGATAAACCCTTTGTACAACAACTAAGAAACAAGTACCCAGATAAATGGAAAGAACGTTATCGAGATGTTGCTAAAGACCTACCAGTATATAATTTTACAATTACTTTACTTGAAGATGAAGTGTCTTATACTCCACTTGTAAAAGCATCCAAGATTAATAATAAGGACCTAGAACGATATAAAAAGTTATTAGGATGAACAAACTAACACTTCCTAGAAATCCACATAAAGGTCTAAAGATATTTTGTAGAACATGCAGAGTAGATAATAGTAAATGCAAACATTATGACCGACAAGTTTATAGAGTAAGAATTCATATTCCTGGAACTAAGCATGGGGTTAAATCAGTGTTTTTAGAGGCCAAAAATTATAATGATGCAATACTTGAATGCGCACTTATTGAAAAAGAATTAATACAAAATGGATTTGAAAGGAACAAACAAATATTTTCAGAAGAACTAACAGATTATAACATAGGTGATGCTGTTGTAAAATACCGTGAGTATCTGTCAGGTGAGTCTAAATTTGCACATCTAAAAAAGAATATATCTCAAGGTCATATCGATGAATCTATAAGGTTTTGTTGGAAGTTTATTGAGAACTTATCGCTAACAAAGAATATCAAAAGGACAAGACCTACAGATATTAAACCTGAGTATGTATCAAACTTTTATATATGGTCAGAAAAGAATTATTCTCCAAAGACATTTAACAAATGTTTTATAGCTGTACGTGCATTCTTTGAATTCTTGATAGAAATTGAAAATGTTGAAATGAAAAATCCATTTAGGAAGTTTATTACAAAACCTGTAATACCCTCTTCCATAGATACAATAACTGAGGAAGAATTTAACCTAATATTAAATGCAGTTGATACATTTAATCCATTTGTAACACTAGGAGGTAAAGGTGAGAAAAAAAATATGTATAAGCCATATCTAAAAGATGGTTTTAAGTTATTCCTTTTAACAGGAGGTAGGCGTGAAGAGGTGGTAAATCTAAAATGGTCAGACATATTTAGCACACCACAAGGAGTTAAATTATTTATCATTGACAACTTAAAAGTAAAGCGGTTGAAAAAGGATAATAAGGAGTGTAAAAAATACATTGGTATCAATGTTGACCTTGAAGATTTCCTTGTTGAATTGGGGATGAATGAAAAGATTGGAATGGATGAATTTATTTTGCACCCTAATAGAACATCCACCACCAAGACCATCATGACCGACTTGAGCAGAGGATTTTCTCATTACAAAGAAGGTGCAGGTATTAAAAAGGATATTAGTTTAAGTAATCTACGAAAAACCTATTTGACTTGGCATCATCAAGTATTAGGTGACGACACAGGTCTGGTTAGCTCCCACTCAACTACCCAAGTATTGGAAAAATATTACCTGGATCCAAAGGTGCTAACTGCTGTAGAAATATCTGCTTTAAATGTTCGTGTTTTTGGGAAAAAATAGATTTTCCTCACACAAATCCTCACACAAATCCTCACACAAAATAAAAAACCACCTACGAATAAACGTAAGTGGTTGATTTTCAAGTAGCGAGATCGGGATTTGAACCCGAGACCTCAGGGTTATGAATCCTGTGCTCTAACCAACTGAGCTACCTCGCCGAGATCCTTATGGTTATACCCTTAAAAGGGTGGCAAAACTACTTAATTTTTTTGAAATTATGAGTTCACTTTTAGACTAAAAACGGACTGTCCTTCAAAAAATCCTTCAAATACGTCTCCTTTTGCGGTAGGACCCACGCCAGCTGGGGTTCCAGTATAAATTAAGTCACCCGGATGTATTGTAAAATAGGTGGTAATGGCTGCTAAAATCTTGTCCAAAGGATAAATCATTAAACTAGAATCCCCTGTTTGAACTGTTTCACCATTTTTTGATAAAGTATAATGTATTGGAGCCGATAAAATTTCAGCAGTTAATGGATGCCAACTACCTAGGATGGCTGCATTGTCAAATGCTTTTGCTTTTTCCCAAGGCAAGCCTTTTTCCTTTAAAGCATTTTGTACATCACGCGCAGTAAAATCTATCCCTACAGTGATTGCATCGCAATATTCAATGACAGGTATTCCATCTGGATGCATTTCGGATAAACTTTTTCCTTTCTTGCTCACGCGTAAAACCAACTCTCCTTCAAAGTGTAAATCATTTGTAAAACTTGGGATAGTGAAGCTTTCACCGGCAGGCAATAAAGATGCATCTGGCTTCATAAAAATGATAGCAGATGTTGGCACTTCATTTCCTAATTCTTGCGCGTGTGCAACATAATTTCTTCCAATACAAAATATACTCATAAAATTATTTTTGAATTTTATCAATGAATGCTTTTACTCCACTTTAATATCTAATCCGTTGGCGATGGTCATAGTTCTTGCCAACCCTATTGCAGCAAAGGACTCTATGACTTCGACACATTTTTGAATTTTTAAATCAATTAGTTTTCTTTCGTCTTGCGCCCACTTGCCTAATACAAAATCTACCTGATGCCCTTTTGCGAAATTATTGCCAATGCCAAAACGAAGTTTTGGATAAGCATCCGTTCCGAGTGTTAATTGAATATCTTTTAATCCATTGTGGCCGGCATCAGAACCCGATGCACGTAATCGAATTTTTGAAGTAGGTAATGCTAAATCATCTACAATGGTCAATGTATTTTCTAATTCAACTTTTTCTTTGTCCATCCAATATTTAAATGCCTTTCCACTTAGATTCATAAATGTGGTTGGCTTAACACAAACAAATGTTTTGCCTTTCCATTTTACTTCGGACACTTCGGCCAATCTATCTAACTTAAAAAATCCGCCATGCTTTATTACAAATGCATCCAATACATCAAACCCAATATTGTGTCGGGTGTGTGCATATTCGGCACCTACATTTCCCAATCCGATTAATAAAAATTTAGACATAACTATTTATCCGTTCAGCTTCAAAAATAAGCAAAAATGATGGAGCTATATAAACAAAAATCCCCCCGAGTAGTCGGAGGGATTTGATATTCAAATAATTTAAAATTATTTCTTACCTGCTTTTGCTGCTTCAGACTCTTCTTGTTTTAACTGACGAGTCATAACGATAGAAGCAACTGGAATACGTGGAGGATTCAATACTTCAATGTTTGGAACATTAATGTCTTGAACACGAATATTACCATTCAATTCTAAGTTAGTAATATCTAATTCGATATTCTCTCTTAAATCCTTAGGCAAAGCTTTTACTTTTACTGCTTTAATTTTAACGATCAATTTACCACCGGCTTTAACACCCGCAGCAGATCCTACTAATTTTAAAGGTAAAGTTGCGATTACTTTTTTATCATCAACTAATTCTAATAAGTCAACGTGTAATAAAGCATCTGATACTTTATCGAATTGTAAATCTTTCAAGATACACTTGTAAGTTTTACCTTCTACTGTAACTTCTGCTAATTGGAATTCACTTGTGTACACCAATGGCTTGAAAGCCTTTGCAGAAGCATAAAAATTAACTTCTGTAGCACCCCCGTAAATTACACCTAGCACATTTTCCTGAGAGCGTAGTTGGCGGGCGGCTTTTTTGCCAGCTTCGGTCCTCAAGTGGCCTTCGATTGTAACTGTTTTCATTTGAGATCTGTTTGTTTGTTTAAAAAGATGATTCAATTCAATGAATCACACCCATTATTCTTTCTCAATAATGGAGCGCGAAGATATGCAATAAAAAAGGAGAAACCAAAGTCTCTCCTTAAATTTATATAACTTATTGATTATTAACTTCTTGCCTTTAATTGAGAATGCACAAATAAGCTTGTAATACTCTTATTTTCATAGGCATTTCGGATAGCAATTGCAAATAAATCGGCTACAGTCACCACTTTGATTTTTGGAGAAGCATGTGCCAAAGGAATGGTATCGCAAACCACCAACTCTTCTAAAATAGAATTTTCGATGTTTTCATATGCCTTTCCACTTAATACAGGATGTGTAATTAAAGCACGCACTGTTCTTGCACCTTTCTCTTTTAATAAAGCCGCAGCTTTTACCAATGTACCACCAGTATCACAGATATCATCAATTAAAATAATGTCTTTATTGGTAACATCTCCTATCACCACCATGCTAGCAATTTCATTGGCACGCTTACGATGTTTATCGCAAATAACCATTTCGGCATTAAAGTAGTTTGCTACCTCACGCACACGGTTGGTACTTCCTACGTCAGGTGCCGCGAAACAAAGGTTCTCTAATTTTAAGGACTCAATGTATGGAATAAAAATAGCTGAGCTATCTAAATGATCTACTGGCACATCAAAGAATCCTTGAATTTGTGCAGCGTGTAAATCCATTGTAATAACTCTGTTTGCACCTGCTGCTTCTAATAAAGTAGCAATCAATTTAGCTCCTATCGCAACCCTTGGTTTGTCCTTACGATCTTGACGTGCAAAACCATAATAAGGTATCACTACTATAATTTTATAGGCACTAGCACGTTTTGCAGCATCAATCATTAATAATAACTCAAACAAATTGTCAGTGGGTGCATAAGTGCTTTGCACTAAGAAAACATAGTCTCCACGTACACTTTCAAGGAAAATGGGTTGAAACTCGCCATCACTAAATTTTTGAATGTTTATTTTTCCAATTGGAGCGCCAAAACGTTGCGCAATTTTCTCAGCTAGGGCCGTTGAGCCTGTTCCAGCAAATATTTTAACAGAAGGGTTCATGGGATAGTTGAATGTGGCTCAAAGTTATCATTCTGTAAAGCAAAATGTATAGAATATAGGGTCTACTTTTCAACAAGGCATTAACATAGGAGAAAATTCTATTTTTTTAATAGTATTTATACCCATATAGCAGGTGGTTTCGGTCACTATATTGGACCCAAAATGACAAATTTGACCACTATCAAAGAATGGTCTTTAAATGATCAGCCCATTCATAAATTGTATCATAAAGGTTCCAAATATTTGAGTGACGCCGAATTAATCGCGATTCTTTTGCAACATGGCACAGCCGAACAAAATGCGGTGGACCTGGCTAGAAGTTTATTAAGCCATTGCAATAATAATTTACAAAAATTAGCAAAGCTTTCGACGCACGATTTGTTATCGATGAAAATAAAAGGAATTGGAAAAGTTAAAGCCATTAGAATTTTGGCTGCCATTGAACTGGGATCACGCAGAATGTTTAGCAAAACAATTGGTCAACAAATTTTACAAAGTGGAGATGTAGTAAATCATTTAAAATATACTTTACAATTTGAAACCCGTGAATTTTTTATGGCACTACTTTTAAATCAAGCCAATAAAATAATTCATGAACAAATTTTAAGCGAGGGCGGGATAACAGGCACTGTAGCGGATCCTAGGGTTTTGTTTAAATTGGCATTAAGTCACGAAGCCACTGG
Organism: uncultured Bacteroidota bacterium; assembly: GCA_903938445.1. GTDB lineage: Bacteria > Bacteroidota > Bacteroidia > Chitinophagales > Chitinophagaceae > Sediminibacterium. The sequence goes on from CAJADG010000047.1 coordinate 6,363, forward strand.
TATCATTATATGTCATAATCACCCAAGCGGACAATTACATCCTAGCAGAATGGACGATTTGCTTACAGAAAAAGTAAAAAAAGGAGCGACGCTTTTAGATATTAAATTGATCGATCACATTATAGTAAGTACCGAAGGATACTATAGTTACGCCGAACAAAGTTCGCATTGGTAAAAGCAAATATTGTGATAAAAAATTACCTAACTAATATCAACTAGGCTTGCGCAGTAGGCCCACCAAAATTCAAAGGAATTTCAACAGGTGAAATATCTCCAATAGGTCCATTCGCTTCTTCATATCTTTCGATATTTTCAACCAAGGCTTTCATAAAACGCTTTGCATGCATGGGTGTTAATATCACACGAGATTTTACCTTACTTTTTGGAGTACCCGGCATTACATTTACAAAGTCCACTACAAATTCAGCATTGCTGTGGGTGATAATAGCCAAATTAGCATAAGATCCTTCCGCAATTTCTTCGCTAATTTCAATATTTAAGGGTTGGTTCGGGTTCTGTTCCATAGAATTAATTGTGCAGCAAAGATACAGGGGAAGAAATGTTTAAAAAAAATTTAAACCACTGCTTTCAATGAACTAAATTTGCGCCATGTTAGTATTAGATGGTAAAATAGCCTCCGCGGCAGTAAAAGCAAGCCTTTTACAACAAACACAAGCTTTAAAAGCAGCAGGTAAAAGAGCGCCTCATTTGGCTGCCATTTTAGTGGGCAATAATGGTGCGAGTGAAACTTATGTGGCAAGCAAAGTGAAAAATTGTGAAGAAACAGGTTTCGGAAGTTCCTTAATTCGTTTTACAGATGATGTGAGTGAAGCTGAATTGCTTGCAGAAATTGCTGAACTAAATGCAGACTCAAATGTGGATGGTATTTTAGTGCAATTGCCTTTACCAAAACATATTGATGACGAAAAAATAATCGAAGCTATTCATCCTGATAAAGATGTAGATGGATTTCATCCTACCAATATTGGAAGAATGGTGCAAGGTTTAGATACCTTTATTCCTGCAACACCTTATGGCGTTTTATTAATGTTAGAGCATTTTAATATTGAAACAAAGGGAAAACACGCAGTAGTAGTGGGTCGTAGTAATATTGTAGGAAGACCAATGAGTATTTTATTAAGTAGTGAACGTCCTCAAGGTAATGCAAGTGTTTCACTTTGTCATAGACATACGCCAAAAGAAGAATTAATAAAAATCACACAACAAGCAGATATATTAGTAGTAGCAGTTGGAATTCCAGAATTTATTACAGCTGATATGATTAAACCAGGAGCTGTAATTATTGATGTAGGTATTACCCGTGTGGAAGATGCTACTGCAAAAAAAGGATTTCGTATTAAAGGCGACGTGAATTATGAGCAAGCCATTACAAAAGCTGCTGCAGTAACACCAGTTCCTGGTGGTGTTGGATTAATGACCATTGCTGGTTTGTTAAAAAACACAATGAAAGCATACGAGGGTAAATTTTACCATAACTAATTTGGTTTTCAATAAATTAAGCTACGCAAATAATGAGCAATACTCCAACAACATCTTATCCAGTAATGGAAATGTTTTATTCTTTGCAAGGCGAAGGATATCATCAGGGCAAGGCTGCTTATTTTATTCGACTAGCAGGCTGTGATGTAGGATGTGTTTGGTGTGATGTTAAAGATAGTTGGGACGCAAGTAAACATCCAGTTTTAAGTATTGAAGAAATTGTAAATAGTGCATTGGCGCACCCTGCTCGATTAGCTATTGTCACAGGAGGAGAACCTTTGTTACATCATTTAAATCCTTTAACTACTGCATTAAAAGCAGCCGGTTTTCAAACCAATATTGAAACTTCAGGATCAAGTCCAATGTCAGGAGATTGGGATTGGGTTTGTTTATCTCCCAAAAAATTTAAAGCACCTTTGGCAGAAAATTTGCCATTAGCATCAGAATTAAAAGTAGTTGTGTTTAATAATTCTGATTTTGATTGGGCAGAAGCGCATGCAAAGCAAGTAAGCCCTACTTGCAAATTATATTTACAACCAGAGTGGGATAAGTCTGCACAAATTACTCCAAAAGTGATTGATTACATTAAGTCAAATCCGCAATGGGAATTAAGCGCGCAGTTACACAAGTACATTCAAGTACCATAAGTCTTATATTTCAAAACGCTTTATAACTATATTTACACTATAAATAGGTGTATGCAAAACAGCAAAAGACTATTTTTATTAGTAAGTATTTTTTGTGTTTTAATAACAAATGCAATTAGTGCCCAAAATAAAAATGCTGCTCAAAAATTATATGAAAAGGGTATTCATGCATTTGATAACAAAGCATACAAAGAGGGTATTGATTTTTTAAATGCTAGTTTAATAAAAGATAGCAATTTTACAGATAGTTATATTTCATTATTTCAGGCTTATCTTGAAATAAAAGACAAAAAGAAAGCGATTGATGCATTTGAAAAAGCAATTCCTAAAGACAGCTTAAGTTGTTTGCCCTATTTTGTAAAATACGCTGCAGCTTATGCTAGCATTGGTGATTATAAAAAAGCGGATGCCATTTTAAAATCCATCGTTACCAATCTTCCCTCCTATTTAAGACCCAGTTATTATCAACTAAATAATTTTTGTGAATATGCTTTATCGCATCCCGCTGATACATCGGTTAAAGTTTTAAACGCAGGAGATAATATTAATACAGCAGATGCAGAATATTTCCCAACTGTTACAGTGCAGGATAGTGTTTTGATTTTCATGCGAAGAAATGGAATAAGCAGAGAAGATTTTTTCTTTAGCAAAATTTCACCCAATGAACTTTCAAAAGCTATTCCTTTATCTGATCATTTAAATTTGACTGATAAAAAAGGAGCCCCAAGTCTTTCCTCCGATTTACAAACTCTTTATTTTTCTGCAGAATACCTTCATCTTGGATTTGGACGTTATGATATTTATAGTGTTACTAAATCAGATTCAGGATGGACAAATCCAATCAACCTAGGACCCAATGTGAATAGTGATTGGTGGGAAAGTGCGCCAAGTATTTCTCCAGATGGATCTGCATTATATTTTTGCAGTAACCGACCCGGTGGCTATGGTGGCATTGATATTTATGTTTCTTATAAAAATAAAAATGGCTACTGGGGCAAGGCTGTTAATTTAGGATCAACTATTAATACTGCGGGTGATGAGCAAACGCCTTTCATACATGCAGATAATAACTCACTTTATTTTGCGTCCAATGGCTGGCCTGGTTACGGAGGTTCCGATTTATTTGTTGCACATAAAAAACTAGATGGTACTTGGTCCAAGCCAATTAATTTAGGTGCACCCATTAATACGAAAGATAATGAAGCGAGCATTGCAATATCTAGTAATGGTGTGGATGGTTATATCGCGAGTGACCGACCAGATAGTAGAGGAAATTTAGACATTTATAAAATCAATTTACCCGAAGCTGCGCGCGCCAATAAAACTTATTATTTTAATGGATTCATCCGAGATGCAATTACAATGAATGCATTAAGTGGATCTGTAAAATTATCCGACAATAACGACTCTAGTAAGTACATGATGGTAAATGTTGATAATACTGGAAAGTTTGTGTTGGCATTACCCTATTTTGATAGTTTAGGCATTCAAATTAATAGCCCTAACCACGAGTATGCAAGTTTATTATTGAACAAGGAAAAGTTGAATGAATTAAATGGCGCTAGTTATGATTTTAAATTAAATCCAATTTTGAAAAGTTTTACAAAAAATTTCAAGAATGTATTTTTTGAAGTCAACTCAGCTAACTTATTAAAAAATTCAAATGTGGAACTAGATGCGTTAGTTGAATATTTAGAAAATACAGCTAATGCTACCATACTCATTGAAGGCCATACCGACAATTCGGGCAATGCCAATGCAAACTTGATATTGTCTACCAAACGTGCTGAATCTATTGCTCGATTTTTAATCAACAAAGGAATTGACAAAAATAGAATTACCTCAAAGGGCTTTGGTAGCACAAAACCAATAGCAGAAAATATTTCAGAGCAAGGCAGAGCTCAAAATCGAAGAACAAGTTTTACCATTACCTTGCCTTAACACAATTCTAATTTCAAGTATTAATACCCAAGCTCAGCATCTATTTATTGCAGATTTTTAGGGGATGAATAATTTGAATGAAAATGAATTGCTTTATTCCATTGCATTAAGCATGCATAAAGGCTTTAGTGATTTACAAAAAAGAAATCAACTTCATTTTTACAAAAGTGCTTACAATGTATTTAATTTTCGAAATAAGAATTTAGGAGATTGGCCTTTAAAAGAGGCGGAAGATGAATTAAAATTTATTGATAAAAATTCCATTCAATGTTTTTCCATCTTAGATAAATTTTATCCGGATCGATTATTAAATATTTCGGATCCTCCAAATTTATTATATGTAAAAGGATCCGATCATTTTAACCTTCCGCAATTAATAAGTATCGTCGGGACAAGGCAACACACTTATCAAGTAAAAAAAGTGGTAGAAGAATTGTTAGAAGGATTGAATCATTTAAACATTGGCGTAATAAGTGGGCTGGCATTGGGTGTGGACGGCATCGCACACGAAGCAGCACTTAAAAATAATTTATCTACCTGGGGTGTTTTAGCACATGGACTTGATACTATTTATCCCAATCAACATAGGACGCTTGCAAAAAATATATTAGAAAATAAGGGAGGCTTAATTACTGAATGCAGAATTAATACACCCACTATGACTTTTCAATTTCCAAAACGCAATCGAATTGTTGCTGGAATGAGTGATGCTACCATTGTTATTGAAAGTGAAATAAAAGGCGGGAGTATGATCACTGCAAATTTAGCGCGTGGATATGACAGAGAAGTATTTGCAGTGCCAGGTAAAATTCATGATACAAAAAGTAAGGGTTGTTTGTGGTTGATTAAAAATAATATTGCCACTATGTACCATGATCCTATTCAGTTACTTGATGATATGAATTGGCCAAAACAGGAAGAGGATGCAATAGGTCATCAAGAAAATGGAAAAATAACGGACTCCGTTGCCAACTCCATCTTTCAATTTATTCAATCACAGGGCCCTGTACATAAAGATATTATTGCTATGCGATTAGGCATTTCCAATAGTATATTAGCGGAGCATTTACTCGTTTTAGAACTAAATGGACTTATTCATTTACTAGCCGGAAACCAATACGCTAGCACCTAAATAATTGATAATCAGTATATTTAAAAAAGTATTTTGCCTAAATGCGCCAAAAAGCTACCTTTGCCTATGGCAACAAGAAATTCTAACAACTCCCGCATTTTTGGTCAAGGCTTAACATTCGATGATGTATTGTTAATGCCGGCTTATTCTGAGATGCTTCCTTCCGAAGTTAAAATCTACAGTCATCTTACCAAAAACATCCAATTAAATGTTCCTATTTTGTCCGCTGCAATGGACACAGTAACTGAAGCGAGCTTGGCTATTGCATTAGCGCGCGAAGGGGGCATTGGTATTTTGCACAAAAACATGAGTATCGAACGTCAAGCAGAGCAAGTGCGTAAAGTAAAGCGAAGCGAAAGCGGAATGATTGTTGATCCAATCACATTAGAAGTTAATGCAACCATTGGTGATGCATTAATTTTAATGAAAGAAAATAAAATTGGTGGCATCCCCATCGTTGATAAAGGAAATAAATTAGTTGGTATCTTAACCAATAGGGACTTACGTTTTGAGACCGATCGTAGTCGCAAAGTAAGTGAGGTAATGACTAAGCAAAATTTAATCATTGCTCCAGAAGGAACTGATTTAAGAAAAGCAGAAAAAATATTACGTCAACATAAGATTGAAAAATTACCTGTTGTAAGCAAACAAGGAAAATTAATTGGCTTAATTACTTATCGTGATATTTTACAATTAAGTGCATTCCCAAATGCAGTGAAAGATAAAATAGGTCGTTTATTAGTGGGTGCTGCATTAGGTATTACCAAAGATTTATTAGATCGCGCTGCAGCATTAAATGCAGTAGGTGTAGATATTGTTTCATTAGATAGTGCACACGGACATAGCAAAGGGGTGATTGAAGCTTTGAAAACTTTAAAAAAGAATTTTAAAAACCTGCCTGTTATTGCAGGTAATGTGGCAACTGCGCAAGGCGCATTGGCATTAGCCAATGCGGGTGCAGATGCAGTAAAAGTGGGCATCGGACCAGGTTCCATTTGTACAACTAGAATTGTTGCTGGCGCGGGTGTTCCTCAATTAACCGCAATTATGGAAGCAACCAATGCATTGAAAGGAAAAAATATTCCAGTAATTGCGGATGGAGGTATTCGCTATACGGGTGATATGGTAAAAGCTTTGGCTGCTGGCGCCAATTGTGTGATGATGGGTAGTATTTTTGCAGGAACCGAAGAAAGTCCAGGTGAAACCATTATATACGAAGGCCGTAAATTTAAAGGCTATCGTGGAATGGGAAGTATTGGTGCTATGGGTCAAGGAAGTGGTGATCGTTATTTTCAAGAAGGAACGGATAGCAAAAAATTTGTACCAGAAGGAATTGAGGGTCGTGTAGCTTACAAAGGAAATTTAAGTGAAATTATTTATCAATTTGTAGGTGGATTGAAAGCGGGTATGGGTTATTGTGGTGCTAAAACAGTGAAAGATTTACAAAATGCAACTTTCGTTCAAATCACCAACGCAGGTATGAAAGAAAGTCACGCACATGATATTGATATTACCAAAGAGGCTCCTAACTATAGCCGCAAATAATACTCGATGAAAAAAAATTGGAGTAACCTATTTGGAAATCTTTTTTCCAAAAAAATGCTACTCATTTTATTATGCTCATTTAGTTTCGCATTGAGCAATAACATTAAAGCGCAGGATAGTACACAAAATACTAAACTGCGTTTTAGTTTAATTACCTGTGATGCAGGTGATGATTTGTATACCATATGGGGGCACACCGCTATTCGCGTAATTGATAGTGTAAACCATACCGACTTTGTTTTTAACTACGGAAGTTTTGATTTTAACACGCCTAATTTTATTGCAAAATTCATGCGTGGGGACTTAATGTACTTTATTAGTGCAGACACTTACGCTAATTTTTTATATGAATACCAATACTACGGAAGAGACGTACATGAGCAAGTGCTTAAATTAACCTCAGCCGAAAAATACAAATGGTATCAAGCATTACAAGTAAACATGATGGGGAGCAATCGTTTTTATTTATACAATTTTATTGGCGACAATTGTACTACTAGAATTAAAGATGGCATTTTTAAACATGCTCCAATTAATAATTACAGCATTGGTATTAACTCCTATAGAGAGGAAGTGGTAAGCGCTCCTTATAAAAATGGATTAGGTTGGGTAGGATTAGGTATTGACTTATTATTAGGTTCGGTTGCAGATAAAACACCAAATCTTAATCAAGAAGCATTTCTTCCTACATTATTGTATAAGAAAATGCAATTAAACCCTCATTTAGTAACTGCTACCAATCATATTAAATATAATACTAAGCCTGCGACTAAAGGAGGCTACCCAATAAATTATTTGATCGCCTTTTTATTGCTGTATTTATTTGTTGCCAATTGGAATGCATTAACAACACAAAGAATTGCGCGCGTACTAGATATAACTTTGTTATTTGTTTTTGGAATCGGGGGCACACTCGTTTTTTATATGAGTCAGTTTTCTTTTCATAATGCATGTCATGAAAATTACAATTTAATATGGCTACATCCCTTGTACCTATTAGCGATCCCAGTATATTTTATTTCTAAAAAATGGACGGGTTATTTAGGTGGGTTATTTTTTATAGCCACTACCCTATACATGTTTGCAAGCCATTGGATTCCACAGCATAGTTCAAAGTCGGTCATTGCAGTAATGGTGATTGCATTATTCCTGCAAATAAGATTAATAAAAAGAGGCGCTCAAAGTAAATACGAATCATAAGATGTTACACTATTACGATTACGGCGAGGATCAATTGTCCTATTTTGACGAGGGGAATATTAGAGATAATGATGCACAAAATGAAAGAGCCACCATCTTATTAATTCATGGTTTTGGCGAAGATCATTGCATCTGGAAAAATCAAATAGAATTTCTTTCACAATATTATAGAGTCATTGCACCCAACTTGCCAGGCGTGCATTGCAAGCCATTGCAAATACATCATTCACATGCGCCTAGTATCAAAAACTATGTGGAAGTAATGCATGAGCTAATGCATAGTTTGCATATTGAAAAATATTATGTGCTTGGTCATAGCATGGGAGGCTATATTGGATTGGCATTTGCCGATTATTATACCAATCATGTTATTGGTCTTGGACTAGTCCACTCCACTACTTTTGAGGACAGCCCCGTTAAAAAAGAAACCAGATTAAAAGTAGCCGAGTTTATTTTAGAACATGGTACTCAAAAGTTTTTAGAAACCTCTACTCAAAATTTATTTGGTAATACATTTAAAAAAGCGCATCCCGAGAAAGTACAGGATGTAATGGATAGCGCAAGTGATATTAGCCCCGAAGCCATGGTTCAATTTGTGATGGCTATGCGCAATAGAAAATCACATGAACATATGCTTACCCAAAAGCGCATCCCTATTTGGATGATCGTTGGTGACGAAGACATTGCAGTTCCTATTGAAGATTCTTTGCAACAAACACAACTTTTACCGCCCAATCATGTTATTATCCTAAAGCAGGTGGGGCATATGGGTATGTTGGAGGCAACTGAGGAAGTAAACAATGCACTCCTTACCTTTATACAAAATGCAGAAAACAATAAAAGATAATTAATAGTAGCGGCGAAAAATAACTTTAAAAATTAAACGAAATAATATGTCAAAAATAATTTTAGTAACAGGAGCAAGTTCAGGATTTGGAAAAGCAATTGCAGAAAAATTTGCAGCAGGTGGATGGAACTTGATTTTAACTGCACGTAGAAAAGAAAAATTAGAAGCTGTAGCTGCAGATTTAGAAAAGCAATTTGGCATTAAAACACTTTCATTAATTTTTGATGTTCAGGATAAAGATGCGGTGTTTGAAAACTTGGGCAACCTTCCTACCGAATGGCAGGCGATTGATTTATTGGTAAACAATGCAGGACTTGCATTAGGACGTGACTCTTTTTTTGATGCCAATTTAGAAGACTGGGAAACCATGATTGATACCAATGTAAAAGGGTTATTGTATACTTCAAAAGCAGTCCTTCCTTATTTAATAAAGCAGCAAGGACATATCATAAATATTGGTAGCACCGCAGGCAAGGAAGTATATAAAGATGGTAATGTGTACTGCGCAACTAAGCATGCAGTAGACGCCATTACTAAAGCACAAAGAATTGATTTACTTCCATATAAAATTAAAGTAACAGCCATTCATCCTGGTGCTGTTGAAACCGACTTTTCATTAATTCGTTTTAAAGGAGACGCTGCTAAAGCTGCTGCAGTTTATGCTGGTTACACCCCACTAAAGCCAGAAGACATTGCGGATACTGCTTGGTATGTTGCTAATTTACCTAAGCATGTATGTATTAATGATGTGGTGATGACTTGTTTAGCGCAGGGCAATTCAACCATGTTGCATAAAGACTAGCCGAAATCAATTTCGGTATTGTCTCCAATATTTAAAGTACGGCTAAGACCTTTAACAGAGGCGTCACTGCCAATTAAAGAATTATCCAAAACCACTTCATCCAATGAAGTATAGGTTCCAATAATACTTTCTTTCACCACCGAACTTTTAATTATTGTGTTATTGCCAATGGTAACATGTGGGCCAATGATTGAATTTTCAATCACACAATTATCGGCAATACTAACTGGAGGAATAATAATTGTATTCACATACAAATCAGGATTCACCGTTAAGCCGCCTGTCTTTTTAAGCAATACAGCATTGGCTTCTAGCAATGATTCTTTCTTACCACAATCATACCAGTGCTTCACTTTAAAAGAATTAAACATCACTCCTTTTTTAATCATGCACTCCAATGCATCCGTTAAATTGTATTCACCGTGCGACTTAATATTTTCAGTCACCAATTGCGTAAAGCAATCAAATAAAATTTGAGACTCTTTAATTTTATATAAACCTACTAAGGCATTGTTACTTTTTGGAATAGACGGTTTTTCAACGGCATGCAAAACCTTTCCTTCTTCATCAATTTCTACTACACCAAATTGTCTTGGGTCGTCAACCTTTTTAATGCCCAACATACTAGTTTCACTAGCAATCACTTCTCTAATATCAAACTCACAAATAGTATCGCCCAATGCAATAAAAACTTCATCCTCACCCACCATCTCTTTTGTCAATTGAATGGCATGTGCCGTTCCTTGACGATCATTTTGATAAACGAAATGGGTTTTTAAATTAGGATAGGTTTGCTCCACATAGTCCTGGATTTTCTCTCCTAAATAACCAACTATAAAAATGTACTCGTCAATACCCACTTCTTTTAACTGATCTACGATAAAACTTAAAATGGTTTTACCAGCAATGGGAATTAACGCCTTTGGTTGTGTATATGTATGGGGTCGCAATTTTGTTCCAGCACCTGCAACCGGGATAATAGCCTTCATTTTTGTCCTTTTTGGGGAGGGTAAAAATAGCAAATAACTGTTAGCAACGGGTCATTTTTAAGCATTTTTGGGTCTTTTTTATTAGAAAGAGGCCATTTTTGGGCATTTTAGGGCAAATACCTTGTAAATGTGGATATTAGACGGCTACTTGTTGAAAGAAAGCTTTGCATAGGCCTAATAATGGATTATTTTTGCCAAATATTCTATTACAATATCAAGTTATTCTATAAAATATCCAATTATGCAAAGAGATACCCTAGTTTTTGACATCATCAATCAAGAGTTACAACGCCAAAGACGTGGCATTGAGTTAATCGCTTCAGAAAATTTTACCAGCTTACAAGTTATGCAAGCAATGGGTGGCGTGATGACCAATAAATATGCCGAGGGTTATCCTGGTCGTAGATATTATGGTGGATGTGAGATAGTTGACAAAACAGAAACTTTAGCAATAGATCGTTTAAAAGAAGTTTTCGGTTTAGAATATGCGAACGTGCAACCACATAGTGGAGCGCAAGCAAATGCTGCAGTGATGTTAGCCATTTTACAACCAGGCGATGCAATCCTTGGATTGGATTTAAGCATGGGTGGTCACTTAACACACGGAAGTGCAGTAAACTTTTCTGGTAAAACTTACAAGCCTCATTTTTATGGTGTTGTAAAAGAAACAGGATTGATTGACTATGAAATGTTAGAGAGCCAAGCAAGAGCACATAAACCTAAATTAATTATTTGTGGAGCAAGTGCTTATAGCCGTGATATTGACTATGCTAGAATTAGAAAAGTAGCAGACGAAGTAGGTGCATTTGTATTAGCAGATATTGCACACCCAGCTGGATTAATTGCAAAAGGATTATTAAGCTCTCCATTTAATCATTGTCATTTTGTAACATCAACTACACACAAAACTTTACGTGGACCTCGTGGTGGTGTGATTATGATGGCAAAGGACGGCGAGAATACATTGGGCTTAAAAGACGTAAAAGGTAATTTAAGATTGTGGTCAAATGTAATTGACATGGCCGTGTTCCCAGGTACACAAGGTGGACCATTGGAGCATGTGATTGCTGCAAAAGCAATTGCATTTGGCGAAATTCTTTCAGATGATTTCACTGTATATGCGAAGCAAGTACAAAAGAATGCACAAACCATGGCTGCTGCATTTGTTGCTAAAGGATATGAAATTATCAGCGGTGGTACAGACAACCATTTAATGTTAATTGATTTACGCAATAAAAATATCAGTGGTAAAAAAGCAGAGCAGGTTTTAGGACATGCCGATATTACTGCTAATAAAAACATGGTGCCTTACGATGATAAATCTGCATTTGTAACTTCAGGTATTCGTTTTGGTGTTGCTGCAATCACAACTCGTGGAATGAATGAAAACCATATTCCATTTGTAGTTGATTCCATTGATAAAGTATTAATGAATGCGGACAACGAAACTATCTTAGCAGAAACTAAGAAAGAAGTTAACAAATTCATGGAGCAATTTGTATTGTACCCAGAACTTGGCGCTTAATTTATTAAAGAACTAATATAAGTCTATAGCCTCTCCAATCGGAGGGGCTATTTTATTTGATAATAAAATTTCATAACTTTATACTATGATACAAAGAATTCAATCCATATACTTATTATTAGCAAGCGCAGCTGCCTTTATGGTATTGCGCTTGCCTTTTTATTATACGCCAGCGCCTACCCCTTTTGAAATCAGAGGAAGTGATAATATGACTACCCTAATTTCATTAGCATTTAGCGCTTGCTTAAGTTTTATCACGATCTTTTTATACGGCAATCGTATGTTGCAATTAAAAGTAGTTATTGTAAACTTTTTACTATCCGCTTTAATCGGATACTTTATATACAAAATAGTTATCGCCAACCCAGGCGGAGGATTTACGCTGCCCTCTCTTGCATTATTCTTAATCCCTTTCTTACAAATTTTATCAATGTACAAAATTTATAAGGACGAGCAATTGGTTAAGAGTACGGATAGATTAAGATAGATAAGATAGAATTAGTGATTGAGCTAGTGCGAATAATTAATTCTATTTAGTCCAAAAAATCTTTTTATTTGTAAAGTTTTTTTCAAAATTGGACCAATTCGAATCCATCCAATTGATTAAAATTGTCCCATTGCAATTATATACCTTAGCCACACATATTCCCAGATTAGATGCAGGGTTTTCAAAATACACTACAATTTTGTTGTTGTAAATACAGGTGGACAACTGAGCACCATTTAGAATAAATTGACAATCCCTGCATGCTATTACTTGTTGAACCCATTTAACATTTAAAGGATTATTAACTAACGCTGTACTGTCACATACAGGAATAGTATCCGTTTTTACTATATTACTTGAACTTGTTCCTTTTGTACAAGTAGTCATAAATATGGCCGTAATTATAACTAATAAAGTAAAAAATATTCTTTTCATTATAATCATCATTTTGTTGGTACATAATCACTGGGCAACATGGTGCATACTTTTTCAGACCAAGCCCAATAGCCATCCGTTAGTAATTCTAGACCATTATAAAAGTCGCCATTGGGATAAATGAAAATGGGGCTGTTTGTCCTTAAACTCAGATCGGTTCTTATCCACTCGTTTCCTCTATAAACTGGTAACGTTTTAGCGTATTCGTTGGGTATTTTCTTGTTCAAATTCATCACCTGTAATCCATTCTTAAAATAAAATGTTTTTGCATTTGATTCAGTAGCAGAAGATACCAACATATCTCTTGTAACAAGTGGATCGAGGGTTACTTTAGTCTCTTCAAATCCAATATTGCGAACTTTATTGTAATAGTCTAAGCTATCCTTATTCAAATATTTACCGCCTCCTTTCATTAATTCCTTTACTCTTATAATTTCCTCGTTATTTACATTCATAACAGTTCTTACCTCAAAGCCATCTTTAATAAAACTGTTATTATATAGGCTTCGAATAAAATGACGTAAAGAACCCTTATAAGTTTCAGATCTTGCCTTATTCCATTCTGCAATTTGCTTAGACTTATTGGACTTTATCTCTTCAAAATAAGGATAGCCCTTAAAGGAGAAGGTATTATTGTTAAAATCAATTTCGAATTTAGAAAGCAAATAAATGATTCTGTAACCTAGTTCTGTATTTTCGAAAATCAACTTTTCATTTGTAAAGGCCCTTAATTTATTCGAGTTTGCACCAAATTGGAATTTTAGAACTTCGGGATTTTTAAATAGGCAATTTATTGCTAACACCGGGCTTCCAATAAAATAAGATTTAAAACTATCTCCCCAACGCTCCCATCCATTTTCATCATAAGATTCAACAACCACTTCTTTTAATTGATTCGCAGTTGGATTCATAGAAA
>CAJADG010000048.1 GCA_903938445.1 uncultured Bacteroidota bacterium
AAATACTGATAAAGGTTTAATGTTGAATTATGTAGAATGTAATAAAGCAGATAAAGGATCCAAAGAAATAGTAACTCCCATAATAACACTCCCTGCTTCTTCGCACAGTTCAGTTTCGCCGAATAATTATTTATCAAGTGTTTATTTGCGTATTCAAATGAATGCTGATGCGAAAGCTAATTTTGCTTACAGTTTGGACGGAGTGAATTTTACAAGTATACCTAATACATTTATTGCAATGCCTGGAATTTGGGTGGGCACAAAAATTGGTTATTATTGTGCTAGCAATCATAATACCAATGATGCCGGTAATTTAGAGATTAATTCATTTAATATTCAATCAACCACTATTCAAAAATAATTTTATGAAAAAAATATTACTATTATTAAGTTTTAGTTTATCAGTATTTGTTGTAAATGCACAATCCAAAAAAGAAATAGCAGTTCAGGATGCGGTTAAACAATTAACAGCAGCAATGATTTCTGGGGAGAGAACTGAACTAGAAGCAGTCGCATCAGATCATTTAAGTTATGGACATTCAGGAGGTCATGTGGAAGGCAAAGCAGAATTTGTAGAAAAAATTGCAAGTGGTAAATCAGATTTTGTAACCATTGATATTACAGAGCAAACTATTGATATCATTGGCAAGACGGCAGTGGTAAGACATATGTTTAATGCAACTACCAATGATGGCGGCAAACCAGGCACCGTAAAATTAAAAGTGTTACTTATTTTTCAAAAAGAAAATGGCACTTGGAAATTATTAGCTAGACAAGCAGTTAAGGCTTAGCTTTTCTTTTTTCAGAGGAAGCACGTTGGTGTAATTCAGTTGCCAATACCACATCTTCAAATTCTTTTACAGGACGTTTGCTTTCAATCTGTTTGATGAGCAATTCAGCAGCGATACGCCCCATTTCATATGCGGGTTGACTTACCACGGAAAGTGAAGGTGCTAATAAGTCAGTTAAATCTAAATTACTAAAGCCAACAAGTGCAACTTGTTTAGGAATAGAAATATTTTCATGTTGGCAATAACGCATCACATTGGTTGTGATTTTATCTGAACATGCTAATACTGCATCTGGCTTTTGTTTCGCTTTCATTGCTTGAGACATAATATCAGCAACCTCTTCATAGATTAATCCTCCATGTAAACAATAATAAATATTGTTAGGGTCTAATGTAATATTGTGATCTCTTAATGCTGCAGTATAACCTTCTACTCTTTCTTTCGTAATTGATAAATATGAAGCGTTTGCAATACAAGCAATATTAGTAAATCCGTTTTTTATAAAATGCGTAGTTGCTTCATATGCAGCCTTATAATTATCTACCGAAACTTTATGTATATCTTGAAAATCTACGACCCTGTCAAAGGATACCATATTCATGCCTCTATTATGAAGTTGTTGAACATGTGAAAAGTCGGATGTTTCAGCTGAAACAGAAAATATGATTCCATCCACACTTCTTGAAGCCAAGTATTGTAAGGAAGAAACCTCTTTTTCAAAATCTTCCTTACTCTGAACAATAATTACATTGTATCCTTTTTCTTGAGCCACTGATTCAATACCATTAATTGCCTGTGAAAAAAAGC
>CAJADG010000049.1 GCA_903938445.1 uncultured Bacteroidota bacterium
GAACTTATATTAAAAAATTAAGTTTCTTATTTATTTAAGGCTCCGAGTTTCGGAGCCTTTTTAATTTCTAAAAAATCAAACCATACAAAAATTAATAAGGGGCCCGTTTATGGGGCCCCTTATTAATTATCATTAGAGAATTTTTATTAGTCTTTTATATTTCATTAAAAGACTAATAAAAATTACTTCATTTTAAATGTCTCGAGGAATTTAGTTGTGAAGTTTCCTTTTCTAAAATCTTCGTTTTGCATTAATTGTAAATGGAATGGAATGGTAGTTTTCACTCCTTCAATGACATACTCACTTAATGCACGATACATGGTATTGATTGCTTCCTCGCGTGTTTGTGCCACCGTGATTAATTTACCAATCATGGAATCATAATAAGGAGGAATTACATAACCTGCATACACATGACTATCTACACGAACACCATGTCCACCTGGAGTATGCAATACCGTTATCTTACCTGGTGAAGGACGGAAATCGTTGTAAGGATCTTCTGCATTAATACGACATTCAATGGCATGCAATTTTGGTTCATAATTATTACCAGAGATTTTTTCTCCAGCTGCAATTTTAATTTGCTCTTTAATTAAATCATAACTCACTACTTCTTCTGTAACACAATGCTCTACTTGAATACGTGTATTCATTTCCATAAAGTAGAAATTACGATGCTTGTCCACTAAAAACTCAACCGTACCAACACTTTCATAGTTAATAGCAGAAGCAGCTTTAATAGCAGCCTCTCCCATTCTTTGACGAAGGTCTGGAGTCATAAATGGTGAAGGTGATTCCTCCACTAATTTTTGGTGTCTTCTTTGAATAGAACAATCACGTTCACTCAAATGACAAACATTTCCATATTGGTCTCCGGCAACTTGAATTTCAATATGTCTTGGTTCTTCCACAAATTTCTCCATGTATAAACCATCATTTTTAAAACTCGCGCCTGCTTCCATTTTAGCAGTCTCATATGCTTTTTGAATTTCCTCTTCTTTCCATACAACACGCATCCCTTTACCACCACCACCAGCAGTTGCTTTGATGATTACTGGATATCCTATTTCTTTTGCTAATTTTTTAGCTTCATCAATGCTTTCTAATAAACCTTCACTACCTGGAACCACTGGTACACCAGCCTTAATCATCGTTTCCTTCGCAGTGATTTTATCTCCCATGCTATTAATCATATCTGGGGTTGGCCCAATAAATTTAATACCATGATCGGCACAGATTTGCGCAAATTTTGAATTTTCTGCAAGGAAACCATAACCAGGATGCACTGCATCCGCGTTGGTAATTTCACAAGCAGCCATGATATGTGGAATATTCAAATAAGACTCCTGACCTTTAGGGCCACCGATGCAAACTGCTTCGTCAGCAAATTTTACATGCAAGCTATCTTTATCGGCAGTAGAATAAACGGCCACCGTTTTAATGCCCATCTCTCTACAAGTACGAATAATACGCAAAGCAATTTCGCCACGATTGGCAATCAATATCTTTTTAAACATTTTGTTGATTTAAATTTGACAATAGAGAGACTAAGCTGGTTGTACCAAGAATAAAGGCTGGTCGTATTCAACCGGGCTAGCATCTTCAACCAATACTTTTACAATTGTTCCTTTTACTTCTGATTCAATTTCATTGAACAATTTCATGGCTTCGATGATACATACCACTTTACCTTCACTCACTTCTGTTCCCTCTTCCGCCAATAATGGCTTGTCAGGAGCTGCTCGACGGTAGAAAGTACCAATCATTGGGCTCTTTATAGTAATTAAGTTATCCGCAACTGCAGGTGCTGCTGCTGGAGCAGAAGCTACTGGTGCCGCAGCAGGAGCTGCTACTGGAGCTGGTGCAGCTGCATACACTTGTGCAGGAGCACTACTAACTGTAATTTTATCTTCTTTTTGCTTGATGGTTACTTTACCATCCTTGTCTTCAATACTAATTTCTCCAATATTACTTTTGTTTACAACCTTAATTAAGTCGTGAATTTGTTTTAAGTCCATGTTTGGCAATTTTGGGTAAAATTGGGGTTTTTTTAGCGAAAAACACAAATAATTGCCCTTTTTTTATCAAATTCAGGCCATTTTGGGGATAAATTCAAAAAGTACAAGTAACAAAAAGGGCCCCATAAGAGGGCCCTTTTTAAAAATCATAAGAGGCAAAATTACTTCACTCTTTCTACGTATTCTCCGTTCTTAGTATTAATCTTAATTTTCTCACCCTCGTTTACAAACAAAGGAACCATTACAGTCGCTCCAGATTCAATAGTAGCTGCTTTTAAAGCTCTAGTGGCAGTGTCGCCTTTGATACCTGGCTCGCAATAAGTAATTAAAACGTCAATCTTTTCTGGCAATTCAGCACCAATCGGTTGCTCTGTTTCGGTATTCATAAATACAAATACTTCCGCTCCATCCATTAAAAACTGAGGTGCATCAATCATTTCCTCTGCCATAGCGATTTGCTCAAAAGTCTCATTATTCATTAAGTTGTAACCACTATCGTCCTTGTATAAGTATTGGAAAGTCTTTTTTTCAACTCTTACTGGATATACGGTTTCACCACTATTCCATGTTTTTTCAATAGATCTTTTATTGTCTACCCCTTTTAATTTAGCCCAAACCTTAGCAGCTGCACGAGCTGTTTTGTTCTCTCCAAATTCTACTACAGAGTATAAACTACCATCTAATTTCAAGATCATTCCACGTGTGATGTCTGAAGTTGTTGCCATAATTTTTGATTTAATTTTTTCTTTGCGAGGGACAAAAGTACTACTTGCAAGTCATTTATAAAAAAACCTAGAATTTTTGTTGGAAAATAAGGGTAAAAAAAGCCGTTTTAGCCTATTTTTGCGGCACAAATAACAAATTCAGTCCACATGTCAGTATTAGTGAACAAAAACTCAAAGATTATTGTACAAGGTTTTACCGGTACAGAAGGTAGTTTCCACGCATCTCAAATGATCGAATATGGTACCCAAGTGGTGGGTGGTGTAACTCCAGGCAAAGGAGGTTCAACACATTTAGATCGCCCTGTGTTTAATACAGTAGCAGATGCTGTAAAAACAACTGGTGCAGATGTGAGTATTATTTTTGTACCTCCAGCTTTTGCAGCAGATGCAATCATGGAAGCAACTGATGCTGGTATCTCTTTAGTAGTTTGTATTACAGAAGGTATTCCTGTTCAGGATATGGTGAAAGTGAAAAATTATTTATTAGGAAAGACAACTCGTTTGATCGGACCCAACTGTCCAGGAGTGATTACTGCTGAAGAAGCTAAGGTGGGTATCATGCCAGGATTTATTTTCAAGAAAGGAAGAATTGGTATCGTTTCAAAAAGCGGTACTCTAACATATGAAGCAGCTGATCAAACGGTTAAAGCTGGTTTAGGAATTAGTACAGCCATTGGTATTGGTGGTGATCCTATCATTGGTACCACAACTAAAGAAGCAGTTGAATTATTAATGAATGACCCTGAAACAGATGGTATCATTATGATCGGTGAAATTGGTGGTAGTATGGAAGCAGACGCAGCTAACTGGATCAAAGACAATATGAAAAAACCAGTTGTAGGATTTATCGCTGGTCAAACAGCCCCTGCTGGTCGTCGTATGGGTCATGCTGGTGCCATCATTGGTGGTGCTGATGATACTGCAGAAGCTAAGATGAAAATCATGGCTGCTTGTGGCATTCACGTTTGTGCTAGCCCAGCTGATATTGGTAAAACAATGGCTGCAGCATTAAAAAAGTAAGATTATAATTTACATATAAGATTGAATTTTTATAGAATCCCTTAGCATTTAATGTTAAGGGATTTTTTATTGTAAGTTTGTTCTATGAAATTGAAATTCATTTTTGCTTTACTGGTATTATTTATGGTAGTTGGCACAAATTGCTTTGCACAAAAATATTTTATAAAAATAAAAGCGGTTGCTCCCCATAAATTAAAATTAGGACAGCCCTTTACTTTAAAAGCAAGTGTTGCACATAATTTTAATATAGAAAAAACGGGAGGACTTACCTGTACCCTACTCAATGCAAAAACACATATGTCAGTGGATGGATGGTTCATTAATATTTTCCCTTTTCAATATTTCACTACTATTGCAAACACTCCTTTCGAAACTGAATTCAGTTTTACAATACCGCATGACTACAAAGGAAATTTTGAAATTAATTTAGTTGCCTCTGTGGATCAAATAAAAGATAGTATTCATTTTTCAGTGCCTACTTATAAATAATACATTGGTCTTGCAAAACTCAAATCCCGTTTCTGTAAAATATTTAATTGTTGGCCAAGGGTTGGTGGGAACTTGGATGTCCTATCATTTAGACAAAGCTGGTATTTCATATAAAATAATCAACGACCCCAATATTCAAAGTGCCACATCTGTTGCGAGTGGTGTTATCAATCCAGTGACTGGAAGACGCATTGTGCAAACATGGATGATTGATTCCATATTACCTTATGCGGTTAGACAATACAAGGATATTGCTGCAAAATTGAATATTGATATCATTCGAACAGCACCCATTATTTTAATTCATCCTTCAGCACAAATGAAGGAAAGTTTTGAATATCGTTTGAATCATGAAAACATTTATCTATTTAAGCAAGATAGTACAATATGGAAGCCCTATTTTAAAACGCCATTTGAAACTGGGGCCATTGATGAATGTTATTGGATGGATTTAAATACCATGACAAAATATTGGAAGGAATATTTGCAGCAGCATAATCATTTTATAAATGATCATTTTGATTTTAACGATTTACAATTAAATGATTTAGGTGTTGAATGGAAAAGCATACGAGCAGAAAAAGTTATTTTTTGTGATGGATTAAATTCAATGAACAATCCTTATTTCAATACACTTCCTTTTGCGCCCAATAAAGGACAAGCACTTATTGTAAAAATACCTGGCTTGCCGAATGAGCATATTTATAAAAATAATGTATCTATTGTTCCTTGGACGGACAATTTGTTTTGGGTAGGCTCTAATTATGAATGGACTTTTAATGACAATAAACCCACTGAAGATTTTAAAGCAAAGATGATAGAAAGCTTGAATCAATTACTTGAACTCCCTTATGAAATTTTGGATCATATTGTTGGAATTCGACCAGCCAATACGCAAAGAAGACCATTTGTAGGCAAGCATCCTAGCTATCCACAGTTAGCAATTTGCAATGGAATGGGTACCAAGGGATGCTCTCTAGCCCCTTATTTTACGCATCAATTATGGGAACATCTTGAATATGGAAAAAGGATTGAACCCGAAGCGGATGTACAACGTTTTGCATCAATTTTAAAAGAAATAAATAAAAATTAATACTTTCGAAAAATCAATTCATTCAATTATTTAAAATGGCTTCAGAAAATAATACCCAAGATCAATTTTATAATATTCCAATTGCCTACCGCAAGATGGAAAATTTACATATTATATTTTGGCTTTTTAAAGATATTGCTTGGTGCATGGTATGGAGACCATTAGGTGTTATTATGATTGTGCCAACCTTACTCATTTCTATAATTATTGCATGGAGGACTAGAAAAATATTTTCTGAACTATGTCACAACTTGGCTATTGTGGTATGGATATCTGCCAACTCGTTTTGGATGTGTAGTGAATTTTTTAAAGTAGATACCCTTGAAGTCTATAATGGCATTACCGTAAAACATTTAGCAATGATACCTTTTTTGGCAGGGGTACTTATTTTAGCTTATTACTACTTAAAATACAAACCAAAGCATAAAGAGGAAGAAGCTACTTTATAAGTACTATAAATACTTTTTTAATTTATGCGCTTGGTAAAAAGTAGAAAGGCCTAATAAACTTATAGATAAAAAAGCCCATCTTAAACCAATGGCTTGGGAAATAAATCCAATAATGGGCGGGCCAATTAAGAACCCGAAAAATCCAATACTAGAAACAGATGCAAGATCAATACTTGCTCTACCTGGCGCAGCATTTCGGCCAATAGTCCCGTAAATAGTAGGTATCACAGAGGAGACCCCAAATCCAACAAACATAAAACCAATACTACTTACAATAATATTTGGATAAGAGACCGCAATGATTAATCCTAAGGTTACAATCAAACCACTTAACATTAATTGTTTTCTTGCTCCCCAATAATTTATGAGCGCATCTGCAAACATTCTTCCTGTTGTCATACAAGCCATGAAACTAATATACCCTACTGTTCTCCATTTTTCAGCAACGTTTACTACATGCTGAAAGTATACTCCACTCCAATCAAACATCATTCCTTCGCAAATCATATTACTCATTGCCACCAGTCCAAACTGTAATAATAACGGACTTGGCTTGTTCCACATTTTTGAAACAGGTTGGATATTTTTTTCACCAGGCATTAAATAATGTCTACTGAAAATAAGATAGGTCCATCCTATGATTGCAACAGTAATAAATTGTTGCAAAGGTGAAATTGATCTTGCTACAAAAAATCCGCCTAATAACCCACCAGTGAATCCTGCCAAACTCCAGAACCCATGAAAAGTGGAAGTGATACTTTTATCAAATAATTTAGAAAGATTAGCCGCCTGTGTATTGACTGACACATTAAACAAATTACCTGTCATCCCAAAAAGAAATAAACAAATAGCTAAAACAGTAGTGTTATTGGCAAGCCCTAAACTAATTAATGCAATTGGATAAATTAAAGCAGCGATGGATACGATCGTTTTACTTCCATGTTTTGCTGTTAAACTTCCCGAAATAGGGATTCCCAAAAACGAACCAATAGGCAAAAAAAACAGTAAAGCTCCAAAAGAGCCATCACTTAAACCCAAGTGTAGTTTAATATCAGGAATTCTGCTTGCCCAGCTTGAAAAACAAATACCTGTTAGAAAGAAATATCCTGAGAGGATTATACGCCTTGTTTTTAAGGAAATCTCGGGTGCTACCATAGCGCAAAGATGGGGTTTTTCTAGGAATTGGGCTATATTTGCAGCTCATTCATATTTCAATAGTTTCTTATGTATCGTACACACCATTGTGGAGAATTGAATATCCAATCTGTAGGTCAAAATGTTACCCTTGCCGGCTGGGTGCAAACCATTCGTAAATTTGGGGCCATTACATTTGTGGACCTTCGAGATCGATATGGCATCACTCAGTTATTATTGGGTGAAGAACTACAAGCGCAGCTAGATGCACAGCCACTTGGTCGTGAGTTTGTTTTGCAAGTAAAAGGAACTGTAATTGAGCGTTCCAATAAAAATACCAATATTCCAACAGGTGAAATTGAAATTAAGGCAACTGAGTTTAAAATATTAAACGCTTCTATCGTTCCTCCCTTCACCATTCAAGATGATACAGATGGTGGTGATGATATTAGAATGAAATATCGTTTCTTAGATTTAAGAAGAAACGCTGTTAAAAAGAATTTAGAATTAAGATATAGTGTAAACCGTGCAACCAGAAATTATTTACACGAAAAAGGGTTCATGGATATTGAAACTCCTTTTTTAATTAAGTCTACACCCGAGGGTGCGCGTGATTTTGTGGTACCTAGTCGTATGAATGCCGGTGAGTTTTATGCATTACCACAATCTCCTCAAACATTCAAACAGCTATTAATGGTAAGTGGTTATGACCGTTACTATCAAATTGTAAAATGTTTTAGAGATGAGGATTTAAGAGCAGATCGTCAACCTGAGTTTACACAGATTGATTGTGAAATGAGTTTTGTTGAACAAGAAGATATCTTAAATATGTTTGAAGGATTAATTAAGAGCATATTTAAAGATGTGAAAAATATTGATTACACCGAGATGGTACAAAGAATGACTTGGGAAGATGCCATGTGGAATTATGGTAACGACAAACCTGACATTCGCTTTGGAATGGAGTTGTGTAATTTAAAAAAGCCAGCACACGTATTTTCTGACAAGTCAGATAATGCTGCCCTAATAAGTGGTGTTGACTTTAAAATATTTGATGAAGCTGAAACCGTTATTGCCATTGCAGCTCCTGGTTGCAGTGAGTATACACGTAAACAAACTGACGAATTAACCGAGTGGGTGAAGCGTCCTCAAATTGGCATGAAGGGCTTGGTATTTATCAAATGTAATACAGACGGTACTTTTAAAAGTAGTGTAGATAAATTTTATACAGAAGAAAAATTAAAAGCCATTGCTGCTGCATCCAATGCAAAAGCAGGCGACTTAGTTTTAATATTAGCAGGTGCCGAAGAAAGAACTAGAAAAGCAATCAGCGAATTACGTTTGGAATTAGGCAAGCAATTAGGATTTAGAAAAGAGGATGAATTTAAATTATTATGGGTATTAGACTTCCCATTATTTGAATATGATGAAGAGGGCAACCGTTGGGTAGCAAGACACCATCCATTCACTTCCCCTAAGCCTGATCATATTGACATTATGATTAACAATGCACCTGAAATTAAAGACGCTGCAAAATATTTAGAACATCCTTATGCTAATATCAAGGCCAATGCTTATGATATGGTATTAAATGGAAATGAAATTGGGGGTGGATCTATTCGTATCTTCCAAAGAAACTTACAAGAAAAAATGTTTGCTGCATTAGGTATGTCACCAGAGGAAGCACAACACAAATTTGGTTTCTTATTAGGTGCTTTTGAATATGGCGCTCCTCCTCATGGTGGTATCGCATTTGGATTTGACCGTTTGTGTGCTTTATTAGGTGGCAGCGAAAGTATCAGAGACTTTATTGCCTTCCCTAAAAACAATAGTGGTCGCGATGTAATGTTAGACGCCCCTAGCAGCATTGATGAAAAGCAATTTGAAGAATTGCATATTAAATTAAACTTGAAATAATTAAATGCCCAATAGCTTAAAAATATACCAGATACTCGGTTATATACTCTTACCTATCGCGTATTTATTTGGTTTTTTTGATACCCTATTTTTATTATCAGCACTAGCCAATCCTGAAGCATTAATTTTTGTATTTGCTATTGCATCTTTGGTGGTATATATTTTATTAAGTCATCGATTTTATAAAAAAGGACTGCTAAGCGAACAATCTTTTTCATCTAAATCCAAAGACTGGATTAAAGTAAATGCAATCGTTTCTTTAATACTTTGCACTTTATTTTTATTAAACGGTTTGAGTATTTTAATGACAAGTGATGCTAAACTATTACAGTTCATTGAAGAAAAAGCTAAAGTAACACCCGGCATACCTACCGATTTTAACATGAACTTATTGGTTTCTGTAACTAAAAAAGTATCTGCTGTTTTATTGATCACTGGGATAGTCGGAGTGCCTCATGTAATTTTAACTTTAAGATATTTAAAGCAATACAGCTACCTATTCGAAGAAACATTGTAGCAAATGCTTAAATTTATACAATGAATCAGGCCATTCCTTTAGCCGAAAGATTAAGACCTCAAACACTATCCGATTTAGTTGGACAGGAGCATCTTTCTGGAAATAATAGTGTTTTGCAAAACGCAATTCAAAAAGGGAAAGTGCCTTCAATGATTTTATGGGGGCCTCCTGGTGTTGGTAAAACTACATTGGCCAATATCATTGCCACTACATTTAACAGTGCCTATTTCCAATTAAGTGCCATTAGTAGTGGGGTGAAAGAATTAAGAGAAGTTATTGAAGAAGCAAAATCAATTGGTGGTGCCATAGTATTTATTGATGAGATACATCGATTTAATAAAGGACAACAAGATGCATTATTGGGTGCGGTTGAAAAAGGAATAATTACCCTTATTGGTGCTACTACTGAAAATCCAAGTTTCGAAGTAAATAGCGCCTTGCTAAGCAGGTGTCAGGTTTTTATTTTAAAAGCATTAGACAAGGATGGCTTAAGCAAATTAGTACAACAAGCCGTTGAAAAAGATCCACTTTTTAAAAATAACAAAATTGAACTGAAGGAAACAGAAGCCTTGTTTCAATTAAGTGGTGGGGATGGCAGAAAACTATTAAACCTGCTTGAACTTTCGGCGGAAGCATTAATCGGCACCCATAAAGGAAATGCACCACTTGTATTAACTGACGATTGGGTGATGCAAGTAGCGCAAACCAATATTGCTTTGTATGATAAAAATGGAGAACAACATTATGATATCATTTCTGCCTTTATAAAAAGTATGCGCGGCTCTGATCCCAATGGAGCTATTTATTGGTTGTCTCGAATGATTGCAGGCGGTGAGGATGTAAAATTTATTGCAAGAAGAATGCTCATTTTTGCAAGTGAAGATATTGGCAATGCCAACCCGAATGCTTTATTACTCGCTAATAATTGCTTTGATGCAGTCAATAAAATTGGCTATCCTGAAAGCAGAATTATACTTTCCCAATGCGCTATTTATTTAGCAAGCTCCGCAAAAAGCAATGCTTCTTATGAAGCGATTGCCCAAGGACTTGCGATGGTACAAAAAACCGGTAACCTTCCTGTGCCATTGCATTTACGCAATGCACCAACTAAATTAATGAAGGATTTGAATTATGGGAAGGATTATCAATACTCCCATTTAGGAGAAAATAATTTCCTTGAACAAGAATATTTACCCGATGAAATTAAGGGTACCACTTTTTACACTCCACAAAAAAATGCAAGAGAAGAGGAACTAAAAAAGTTTCTGCATGAGCGTTGGCGTGGAAAATATGGATATTAGCTAATCTTTTCTGGAACAGCGCGGCCTACAATGCCTGCAGCGGCACCACGGTCACCGCCCTCATGGTATTCAGCATCCTCGTTTACATCCCATAAATCATAAACTTCTGTGCCTGCAATAATGTTCTTTGCAGCCAACATGGCAGTCATCATACTATGATCCTGATTATTGTATTTATGCATTCCATTACGACCTACTAAGTATAAACCTTTGTATTCTTTTAATGCTTCACGAATTACATTTAAATGATCCTTGTATTCATGATCATACACTGGATACGCTTTTGGTTGTCTTACTACATAACCATCCACTACAGCCGAAGGTTTAGTCAATCCAATTTGATCAATCTCTTTGGTACCTAATGCAATTAAATCCTCATTGCTACTTGTCCATAATCCATCTCCTTCAAAACAGAAATATTCTAAACCATAACAAGCCATTTCAGGATCTGGAACCATATATGGACTCCATGATTTAAAGTTTTGTATACGACCTACTTTTACATTGGGTTCGTGAATATAAATCCAGTTATCATTAAATGCATCCTGATCCTTACATATTAATACTACTGTTAAAAAGTCACGGTATTTTAATTCACTTGCTGCGTGTAAAGCTGCAGGTGAAAATGCCGGCGCTACAGCAGGAATTAATTCTCTCATGGGTGCTGAAGACAATACATAATCAAACCCTTCCAAAATAGCACCATTACTTGTGTGTACATTCCAAGTTCCTGTTTGTAAACGCTCAATTTTATTGACACCTGTGTTCATTTCAATTTTAACACCTAACGCTTTACTTTTTACCACACACTCTTCCCACATCATTCCTGGCCCACGCTTTGGATAACGGAAAGAATCAATTAAAGTTTTAATTACATCTCCCTTGCTCTTTTTACCAGTTGGTTTAAATAAAGCGTTCCATACTGCACTACTTAAAGACAAGCCCTTGATTCTTTGTGCAGCCCAGTCAGCAGAAATTTCTTTACAAGGAATACCCCAAACTTTCTCAGTATACGTTTTAAAGAAAATATTAAACAAGCGTTTACCAAACTGATTGGTTACCCAGTCTTCAAAATTTTGAGGATCTTTTACAGGGAACAATTTTGCATGTAAATAACTCATCACACATAAGAAGCTTTCAAAGATGCCTAGTTTCATCAATGCTTCAAATGCCGCTAATGGATAAGCAAAAAACTTTTTATTATAAAAAATACGAGAGCTTCTTGGACGCTCTAATAATTCATCCGCTAAAATTTCAGTCCAAAAATCTTCCACTTCTTTTGACTTTGAAAAAAAGCGGTGGCCGCCAATATCAAAATGGTATCCTTTGTAAGATTCAGTTCTTGAAATACCTCCTACATATTGTGGATCTTTTTCAAATACTGTTACTTCTTGCTGCGCCTTACCTAATAAATATGCTGCAGTTAAGCCAGCAGGACCAGCACCAATAATGGCTACTTTCTTAGTCATAAGAGTGAATAATTTGGGCAAAATTGCGAAAATATATTGGGATTGCCATCAATAATAGCAAAGAGTTTGGACAAAGCCTTAATTTTGGGAATATGTCAAGCAAACCAGCCATACAATGGAGCACTAAGCACTTCTCGGAACTGTCTGTTGAGGAACTTTATGCCATACTTAGATTACGTAGTGAAGTATTTGTAGTAGAACAAAATTGTGTGTTTTTGGATATGGACAACAATGACCAAAAAGCATACCATACCATGGGCTGGATGGGAGAAGATTTAGTTGCATCCACTCGATTATTTGATGTAGATCAAAGCTATCCAGGGTACCAAAGTATTGGGCGTGTTGTGGGTTCTCCAAAATACAGAGGCATTGGGGCAGGCAAGGCATTAATGCAATATTCCATTGCAGAATGTGTGCGATTATTTGGCAAACACGCAATTAAGATTGGGGCTCAACTTTATTTGAAAAAGTTTTACAACGAACAAGGATTTGAGCAATCAGGTGAAATGTATTATGAAGATGATATTGAACACATCCCCATGATCCGCAAATAATAATTTCAGCAATAAAAGCTTACCCTTTCATTTCTATTTCCAAATACTTTGCAGTGTGTGATTTTGATTTTTTAATCATTTCTTCTGGTGTTCCAGTAAATTGAATCACACCTCCTCCACTTCCGCCTTCAGGACCTAGGTCAATAATATGATCAGCCACTTTAATAACATCCATATTGTGTTCAATCACTAATACCGTATTGCCTCTCTCTACTAATCTATCCAAAACGCCTATCAATAATTTAATATCCTGAAAATGTAATCCAGTGGTCGGTTCATCTAAAATATAAAATGTTTTCCCTGTATCTTTTTTACCTAACTCTGTAGCTAACTTTACACGCTGTGCCTCCCCACCACTCAAAGTTACCGCGGATTGCCCTAATGTGATATAACCTAATCCCACTTCTTGTAACACTTTTACTTTACGATAAATAAAAGGGACTGCTTGGAAAAATTCACAAGCTTCTTCCACCGTCATATTTAATACATCGCTAATTGACTTTCCTTTATACCTAATTTCTAAGGTTTCACGATTATATCTTTTACCAGCACATTTTTCACAATGCACATATACATCTGGCAAGAAATTCATTTCAATGACGCGCATTCCTCCTCCTTCACAAACTTCACATCTTCCGCCTTTAACATTGAATGAAAAACGGCCTGCTTGGTATCCTCTAATTTTTGCTTCTGGGACAGAGGCAAATAAAGTTCTAATATCTGTAAAGAAACCACAATAAGTTGCAGGATTACTTCTTGGCGTACGACCAATCGGAGACTGATCAATCTCAATTACTTTATCAATATGATCCAACCCACTTACTTCCTTGTAAGGCATGGGTTTTGTCTTGCTATTGTAACAATACTGCGATAAAATGGGATATAGTGTTTCATTGATCAATGTGGACTTGCCACTACCACTCACTCCTGATACTACAATAAATTTTCCCAACGGAAATTCACAATCCACTTTACGTAAGGTGTTTCCTGAAGCGCCTTTTATAACAATGGATTTACCATTCCCTTTTCTTCTTTCCTTAGGTACTTCAATATTGTTTTTCCCTGCTAAATAAAGTGCTGTCTCCGATTTTAATTTCAATATTTCTTTAGGAGTACCCTCGGCAACAATATGACCTCCGTGAATACCAGCACGAGGACCAATATCAACTAAATAATCCGATGCCATCATGATATCCTTGTCATGCTCAACTACTAAAACCGAATTGCCAATATCTCTTAATTGTTTTAAAGCAGTAATTAATCTTTGATTATCTCTTTGATGCAATCCAATACTTGGCTCATCTAAAATATATGTGATCCCCTGTAATTGAGAACCAATTTGAGTGGCCAAACGAATACGCTGCGATTCTCCACCACTCAATGATTTGGAAGGTCTGCTTAATGATAAATAAGACAAACCTACATTCATTAAAAATGAAATTCGATCATCAATTTCCTTTAAAATACCAGTTGCTATTTGAGTATCTTTTTTGTCTAATTTTTTAGGGAGCGCTAAGAACCATTTTTGCAAATCATCCAAATGCATATCATTTAATGCGGAAATATTTTGTTCATTTACTTTAAACCATAAACTTTCTTTTCTTAGCTTAGCACCATTACATGCCGAACAAGTATTTAATTCCATAAAACTCTCTACCCATCCTTTTAAATGATCTGTGCTTTGTGAGGAAGTAAACCAACGCTTTAACATGGACACAATCCCTTCATAACTTCCGGTATAAGTATCTGGAATATCTTCATCATTTAAATCCAAATCCAAACTGCTGGTGATATTCTTATCTCCGAACAACAATAAATCTAATTGTTCCTGAGGCAAATCCTTCAACGCTTTATCCAAACTAATTTTATGCTTTCTTGCAAATTGTTTGACTTGCGTAAACACACTTGCTTCTCTAGCTTCTCCTAATGGTACAATACCACCGGCATTTACACTTAAACTTTTATCAGGCATGATTAAGTTTACATCAATGGCATAAACATTACCCAATCCTTTACATACGGGGCAAGCACCATAAGGAGAATTAAAAGAAAAACTATTGGGGGAAGGCTCTTCATAACTTAATCCAGTTGTTTCACACATTAATTGCTTGGAAAATTGTACCACTTTAGTTTTACCCTCTTCCAATAAAAACATCAAATCATTTCCCATTTTCAAACACTGCGCGACACTCTCACCTAATCTTGTTTTCATGGCATCAGTAACAGGAATTCTATCCACTACAATTTCAATATCGTGTATCTTATAACGATCCAATTGAAACTTAGGTCTTAATTCAATAATCTCACCATCAACTCTTGCTTTAACAAATCCTTTTTTTCTTATTTCTTCAAACAATTCACGATAATGCCCTTTTCTACCTCGAACTACAGGTGCTAATAAATTAATTTTCTTATCCTTAAACTGTGCAAATATATTTTGTACAATTTCGGCTTCAGAAAACTTCACCATGGGCTTACCTGTATTATAACTATATGCTTTTCCAATACGCGCAAATAAAAGTCTTAAAAAATCATATAATTCGGTTACAGTCCCCACCGTAGACCTTGGGTTTTTATTAGTTGTTTTTTGCTCTATAGAAATTACAGGAGAAAGCCCCGTAATTTGATCCACATCTGGACGCTCCATATCCCCCATGAATTGCCTAGCGTAGGCACTAAAACTTTCCATATACCTACGCTGACCTTCATTATATAGAGTGTCAAAAGCCAAAGAAGACTTTCCACTTCCACTCACCCCAGTAAAAACAACTAGTTGGTTTTTAGGTATAGAAATATCAAAATTCTTCAAATTGTGCTCCCTGGCACCTATTACTTTTATTTGGTCTTGATCTTTACGCATGATTATTGGTAAAGATATAACAACGAATTAATTAATTAGTTGAGTATAAGCTATAAACATTGCTTATTTTTACAAAGTTTAAGCCCTTTTACTAAGTATGTTTTCAATTAATAGCAAAATCTTTACATCCGCAATTGCCTTAAGCATATTGATTGCTATCACTCTTTTTAGTGCAAGCATTGTGGCTGGCAGAGCAACTGTTTTTTTATGGCTAAACAATGACCTAGGGAATACAGCAGATTTATTTTTTAATGGATGTAGTCATTTAGCAGAAGGCTGGATTTGGATTCCTTATTTTATACTCATTTTTGGATGGTTTAAAAAAGACGCATTACTCATTTTATTGAATTTTTTAATATCAACCCTGCTTACTCAAATTCCCAAAAATTTTATTTGGGATAAAGTAAGTAGACCCATGGCGAGTGGAATTCCTCCTAATCAAATACATATTGTAAAGGGTGTTGAAATGCATTTATGGAATAGTTTTCCATCAGGACATACCGCAACTGCATTTACACTGTTTTTATTGACGGTGTATTTGTTCCCCAAAAAAAGTGTGCTCCTAATTGCAGCTACTTATGCAATAGCTTGTGGATATTCAAGAGTTTATTTAGGTCAACATTTCCCTTTGGATGTTGCTGGAGGTATCACAGTAGCGATTATAACCATTTTGTTAAGTATTTATATAAGAAAAAATGAAAAAACAAATTTATCAAATAGCTAGTCTTTTATTTGCGATGGCAATAGTGAATAGTTCATTTGCACAAGACACTACACAGAAAGTAATTGAAGGAAGAAGAAATGATAAAAGTCAATATAAAAAACCATATATAATATTAATATCTGCAGATGGTTTTAGATCAGATTTTACAGAACTCTATGATGCCAAATTTCTGAAATCAATTAGTCAAACAGGGGTGCGTGCAAAATTCATGACACCCTCTTTCCCCTCTTTAACATTTCCAAACCACTACTCGATTGTGACCGGCTTATACCCAGCACATCACGGATTAGTGGATAATACTTATTTTGATAAAACAAGTGGATTAGAATATCGAATGGGCAATCCTAAAATGGTACAAGACGGCAAATGGTATGGTGGAACGCCACTATGGGTATTGGCGGAACAACAAAAAATGTTATCAGCCAGCTTTTATTGGGTAGGTTCTGAAGCTGATATACAAAATATAAGACCCACTTATTATTATGTCTACAATGAAAAAATAGATATAAAAGGTAGAATTAAAGCAGTAAAAGATTGGTTAAGCTTACCTGAAGATTTACGACCACATATGATTACTTTTTATTTTCCTCAAGTGGATCATGAAGCGCATACCTATGGACCCAATGACAAGCATGTTGAAGAAGCGGTACAATTTGTAGATAGTAGTGTGAATGCATTACAAGCTGAGTTAGCTACTTTAAATTTACCGATCAATTATATTTTTGTATCCGATCATGGTATGACCAAAGTAGATAATGATAGTACACTCAGTATGCCTATCGCCATTGATACGGCTGCATTCAAAGTGCCTTGGGGTGATGCACTCATACATTTATATGCGAAAGATCCTTCTAAAATTCAAAGCACTTATGATGCATTAAAAAAAGACTCTACAATTTCTGTATATAAATTAGAGGAGACCCCTGACTATTGGCATTCAAAAACTAGTGATGATAAATACCATCGTTTAGGTGATTTAATTGTGACTCCAAAGTTGCCAAAAGTATTTAATTTTTCTACCCGTAAAACAACTTTGGGAAAACATGGATTTGACAATCATTTAAATGATATGCGTGCCACATTTTTAGCCTGGGGACCCGCATTTAAAAAAGGAATGAGTATAGAAAATTTTGAAAACGTAAACGTATATCCCATAATTGCAAATATCCTTGGCTTAGAATATAATGAAGCCAATATTGATGGAAAATTGAATGTACTAAAAACTATTTTGCAACCTTCACCACTTACAATGAAGGCTTCGAAAAATTATTAGGAATTTAAAACGCTTATTTTTAATTTTTTATACATCTAACTGAAACACCTCCTCCTAAAACAAAAGAATTTGACTCAGTAAATGTTCCACTTGAGAAAATTAAATATCTAATGTAATTAGTAGAACCTCCCCCACTAATGGGTGTCGATGTCCAAAAGTATCCTTGGTCATTTAAATTGGATGATGAATTTGCATTGCCCATATAACCTCCTGGTAATGCTGTAAATCCAGTAGTATTAGTAGCTGAAGTGTTTGGCGAAGTCCAATGTGTTATACCTGCTTCTTTTAACTTTCCACCATTTGCATTGCCACCAATAAAGGTTGCTAATGTATTAAAATCAATTTGTGTTGGCACCCTAAATCCTACTGGACAAATATTTCTTGCATCATTCACAGCGTAACCATTGTATAATTTTCCATAAATGGCATTATTTGTCACATCATGATTATAATAACACCATGCTTGTGTAGTGGTAGTACGATTAAAGGCAATGTCTGCACCTTCAATGAGGTCGCCATTTTGATAGGTTGTAACGGCTAAATTATTTTTCATCCAAACCTGTGTCCCAATCGTTACAGTTTGATCTGATGGATTAACTAAGAATCCTTGAGGGACCACTTGACTATACACATGACAAGACAAAAACAAAATTGTCGTCATAAAAAAGATATATTTTTTCATTTTAAAAATTTTGAACAATAGTTGCATAATAAGTGGTACCATCATAAATTAAAGTAACAATATCTAATTTACTAGGTGTGTTTGTTAAGCTTGGTATCACTCCTCCAGCCCATTTCCATGCAGTGGGAAATGTAACATCCCTTGTACCAGTTGCATCTTGTACAAATTTGATTAAGTAAGTACCCAGCCCTGCATTAGTAAACGTAAGCGAAGTAATATTCAAACCCATACTCACTGTAAATACATTTCCAGTACTCAAATCAATATTTGTGGTAGCTGCTGCGGTAATTGCGTTGGGCATGGTTAATTTAAATCTTTTTGCTGTGATATCACTTGATGCATTAATCACGGTTGCGGTAATGGTTCCAGTGTTGATACTTGTTGCAGTGGCATCTCCAAGATTGGGTGTTATTAATGTAGGTGTATTTGCTCTTACAATATTACCTGTACCTGTCGTTGCTGCGGTAGCTAATATGCCTCCTGCAGTATTGGTCACGATACCTGCCACATTTAATCCTGTTAAAGTTAAGCCCGTAAATGTAGGACTTGCTGAACTTGCTACAGTTTGACCTATGGCCACTGTATTCCCTCCTGTAATTGTAACACCTGTTCCTGCAACTATTGATGCTTGCTTGCCATTAAATAAATTCCAGTCAGTGGAAGTGAGGTAACCATTTGAACTTGTAGTTGCTGATGGAATGGAAATGGTATTGGTGGATCTTGAAAGGGGTAATGAAAATGTAAGTACGTTTTCAAAATCTGTTCCAGCCGTTGCAGCAGTAACTGTACCAGAACCATTGGCTTTTAAAATTCCATTGACATTTCCTGCACCTCCATGCGTAGCATCTATAACACTACCTAACCAAGTCCCTGAAGTAATGGAGCCAAGATTCGTAATAGAACTAGAGCCAGCAGCTGGAGCCGCTCCAATTGTATTATAGGAAATTGTTTTTGCAGCCGATCCATTGAAGCTTGTAGTTGATGCACCACCTATTCCATTATTATCAAATGTGATTGCATTTGATACATTGGAACTAATAGTAATATCAGCCGACCCGTCAAACGCAACCCCGTTAATATTTTTTGTTGCTGCAAACTTTGTTGCTGTTGAAGCATTGCCTGTAGTATTTTGATTTAAAGTAGGAATATCTGTAGCCAATACTGCTCTAAAAACAGGTACCCCATTGGCAGCATTGGGTGCTGCATAAAAATATTTACTGGTTTGTGTTGTAAAAGGAGTTAAAAAATCGGTACCAGCTGTTGCAGCACTTACAATTCCTGCACCATCTGCTTTCAAAATTCCATTCACAACTCCTGCACCTCCATGATTTGCGTCAATTGCATTTCCAGACCATGTACCTGCAGTAATGGTACCCAGTGTGGTGATACTTGTTGATCCCATTAAAGGAGATGCTCCGATTGTATTATAGGAAATGGTTTTTGCCAATGATCCATCAAAACTTAAAGGACTACTTCCTCCAGAACCAGTTGTATTAAAAGTAACCGCATTAGTAATTGATGCGGCAATTGTTATATCTGAAGAACCGTCAAACGCAACCCCGTTAATATTTTTAGTTGCTGCTAACTTAGTAGCACTTGCTGCATTACCAGTTGTATTTTGATTTAAAGTTGGAATATCAGCTGCAGTAATCGATCTAAATGATGGAACCGTATTGACTCCTGTTGTTGGACCTGCAAAAAAAGTATTGGGTGATTGTGCACTATAAGAACCCAGCTTATTATTAAAAGTATTCCAATCAGATGCGTTAATATATCCAGCACTAGTAGATGTTGCAGCGGGAAGCGACAATACTCCAGTACTAGCAACATAATTTAGAGGACTTGAGACACTCAATGAATTGCGAGCTCTTGAATTTGTGAAATATAAATTCGTACCCTCTGCAATATCTGTACTAGTTAATGTAATACTACTTTCCGTATGTCCATTTACTGATGCAATTGAAACCGGCATTAATAATTCTAACCAATTAGATAAAGTAGTCGCAGGCAACCCACTTAAAACATAATTTTTATTATTATCCGTTCTAATAGCAATACTTCCCACCACGGCCCCAGACAAAGACAACATAGCTGATTGACTAGTAACTACATACCCACTTGAAAATGAAATGGATGGAATTTGTGATGCTGGCACTTTACCATTTCCATCTAAACTTGCAACACCATTAATCGCAGCTTTTTCGCTCAAATCAATTTTATTATTAAAACTAGCCCAATCACTTTTGGATAAATAACCGTCTACTGAACTAGAAGCTTGTGGAATTGAAAGCGTATTTGAAGTATTTAAAAGTGGAGAAGTAAAAGTTAGTGGCACTTGAAAATCAGAACCCGCATTTGCAACACTCACCACACCTGCACCATCGGCTTTTAATATGCCATTATTACTTCCAGCTCCTCCATAGTTGGAACCAATCACATTCGCAGCCCATACACCTGTCGTAATATTACCTAAAGTGTTTATTGTGATTGAACCTGCAGCAGGAGCTGCACCAATGGTGTTATAAGAAATGGTTTTAGCCACAGCACCGTTAAATAAAGTAGCGGAACTAGCACCTAAACCAATATTATTAAAAGTAAGGCTATTGCTTGTATTTGCAGTGACACTAATATCATTGCTTCCATTAAATGAAACTCCATTTATATTAACAGCCGAAGCTAATGAAGAGGCTGTATTGGCATTGCCTGTTGTGTTTTGATTTAGTAATGGCACATCGCTTACTTCCAAAGCTCGAAAAACAGGATTTCCATTAGAAGCATTAGGTGCTGCAAAAAAATATTTGGCAGTTTGGGATCCAAAAGGCGCTACATAATCCGTTCCAACAATGGCAGCACTTACTATCCCTGATCCATTTGCTTTCAATAATCCATTGATACTACCTGCACCACCATAGTTGGAGCCAATGATATTGGCTGCCCATGTTCCGTCATTAATACTTCCAACAGTGGTAATTAAATTTGATCCCATACTAGGAGCTGCGCCAATGCTGTTATAAGATATTTCTTTTGCACTTGATCCATTAAAACTATTACCTGAACTAATACCCATTCCTGAATTAGTAAATGTTATAAAATTAGGAGTAGGTGCAGTAAGGCTAGTAATATCAGTACTTCCGTCAAACAAAATATTATTGAGGTATCTAGCTGTTTCTAATTTTGTAGCAGTTGCAGCATTACCACTGGTATTAGAAGCATTATTTGGAATGTCAGCAGCCACTAAATTTCTAAAAGAAGA
>CAJADG010000050.1 GCA_903938445.1 uncultured Bacteroidota bacterium
AAAAACTTTAAAATTGTAATCTTAAGCTGCCAAATATTCCAAAGTTTTGTACTGGTTGCATTCTAGAAGGTGAAAAATTGGAAGGGTAAGGTGGGGCCTGTCTCCAAACAAAGTCAATTCTAAAGAATTTAAAAATATTATCAAAACCAGTACCATATTCTAAATAAGTATGGTCTCGTAAAGTTCTAAGTTGATAAATTCCAAGTTCAGTTCTATTAAAAGCTCTATTGGCGCTATTCATATTACCCCATACTCCTTTAATATTCCAAAATTGTCTAATTTTTGTTTTTCTTAAAAAAGGAACTAGGTTAATTATTTTCTTTTCAATATTGTGCTCAAATTGAAACCCAGCATAAGTATCACTATAATATTCAAACCTATTCATTAAGTTAAATGCATTTCTATTATATACAAATACCTCATTGCCTGGGTGTAGTTCTAATAACATAAATGGCAAACTATCTCCATAAATTTTACCTCCATATAAATTGTAACTAATAGTTCCAAAATTTGGTACTCTTAATCTTTGACTAATTGAAGCATTAATTTTATAATAATTGTAATTACTACCTTCCAATCCATTTACCGCTTGGCTTAAATTCAATTCGTAAATTGGTTTATTGCCTTTGAATCTTATTTTTCTTCTATTCGTTTCAATTTTTCGTTCACCTGGGGCATATCTAAATCGGTATAAAATATTAGCATTTATAATTTTACCATTGGTAAATTGGTCTTTATTGGGAAGGGGAGTATAAGGTTCATATTCTGTTCTACTTACTATGATATTATTGCTTAGTCCTGATTCCCAATCTTTATTAAAGCTAAATTTATACTCTTGAATACCAAGAAATTTTTGAGGTATGCCTGGTCTTCTAAATGTTTGCGAAAATATATTGTCTGTTGTAATATCCTCCTCACTAAAACGAACGCGCCCGTTATCCAAGTCATTTAAATAAGAAAATTCTGTACTTAAACCTTTTGTTTTTTTGAATCTATAAATGACACCAAGGTTTTCTTTAAACTTATCATCCTTAATTCCATATGCTAAATATCCATAAAGCCTCCAATTTTTACTAAATTGTTCTGTTGTGCCAAGGTCAAACCTAAGTCTTGTTTTTTCTAATTGGTTGCCACTAATCCATTTAAACCAAGGACCAACTTCAACTGGGCCAAATTTTCGATGTCCATCAATTAAAAATTCTGCATTTCTAACATAGTTTTTAAAAATGGGGATTGATTTTAAAGTATCAATCATCGTTAGAATATTATTTTCATTTTTATTTAAACTTTCATGTCTTTTTGATACCCAATAATTTTTATCTTGAATATTTGATTCATCTAAATAAATGGTAACATTGTTCTTTTTATTTTTCTCTATTTCTTGATTAATTATTCTTTCATCAAAATTAAATTTTTGATAGGAATTACTTTTTCTAACAATCAAGGTTAATTTATCTTTTGGAAATGGAGAGAAGTCGGCTGTGATTTTATCTTTTGAAAATATTAGTTTGCCAGAAGGAAGCTTTTCAAACTCTTGATTAATATTTAATCTATTTACAAAGTTAACATCGGCAGTCTTTGATACATTTAAATTAATCTTGTGAATTGCATATGAGCTAGCGTCAATCCAAGCGTCACCTATGAATGTATTTTCACCCTCATTTAACGGAGTAAATAATAAGTGCAACACTTTATGTCCTTTTATATACTGTGTATCTGCTCCACGATATTTATAAAATTTATCACCAAAATCACTAATAGGACTAATAAATTCTTTCCCCAATAATTTCATATAATTATCATAGATATTAATACTTTGATTAATGCCACCCACAATTTGCATGATTTGTTCACTTTTAATGCCATGTGATTGAGACGCTTTAATAACTTCTCTAGTTTTATTTGGACTTTTAGTATAATAATAATCCGATAAGGACTCCGACATTAAAAAAGGTAAGAAAGGTTTTTCATCAGAAACGCTATCAATATTATCTAATATGAATGAAAAAGGTTTTAAGAATGGGATATTGCTAAAACTATTTCTGTTTACATTATTTAAATCCAATTCTAGTTTATTGTACAGCTCACAACTATATTTATCATAATTATAAGGGTTATTATTAATTTTATTTTTAACAACCTGTTTCCACCATCTATCTCCTTTATTGAATTTAGATTTTACGGTGACTCCTTCATTTGAACTTAAATTTTCGAGCGTCAATTTAAAATTATAATGCTCTATATCTTTTACGGAAAATTTGCTTGGTTCAAATCCTACATAACGAACAATTATTGAGTCTTTAGGATATGTTGATTTTGTAATAGTGTAATTTCCAAGACTATCGCAGATAACTCCCGTTTTTGCAATTTTCCATTTTAGGGAAGCATAGGGTATGGGTTCATGCGTAAAACCATTTATTACTATTCCTTGATATTGGGTAGGTGTTTGCGCATTGGATTTTCCAATATTTACAACTATAAATAGTAAAAAAAGTAGTCTGCGCAGATTCATAGATTATATATGAAAATACGGAAGAAATACAACAAATAAATATCTTGTTTAATGGATATTTTATACCCTAAATATGAAGTTTAGACATTAAAATGGTACGACCAAAGCCCTATGGATGCTTGCTTCGCAACATCCTCTTCGCATTGGTCGTACCCAAAGCCAAACGGATGCTTGCTTCGCAACATCCTATTCGCATTGGTCGTACCCAAAGCCCTTCAAAAACATCAACGGAGTTGATGTTTTTGCTTTTTCGTACTCGTCGCCGCATTAAAGCAAGCTTTATGCGTCTCCTTGCACGAAAAAGCCCGCACTGTTGGTGCGGGCTTTGTGACCCCGTCAGGATTCAAACCTGAAACCTTTTGATCCGTAGTCAAATACTCTATTCAGTTGAGCTACGGGGCCATTCCAGCTTCTAACTAGGTTAGAAAGGGGTGCAAATATACCTCAAAATCCTATTTTACCAAAGGAATTGGATAATTAATTGGCTAAATAATTGACTTTTAGCTCTTTATTTTAAGTAAAGCTCTAGTAATGCCATCTAACAAAAGCCTCGATTGCTGCGTATTTAGTGAGTCCTAAACGTGCATATAAATCTGCGGTATTGGCGTTCCGGATTTCAGCTCTTTGCCAAAACTCTCTTGCATCCGTACCCTGGAAAGGAACACTGTCTTTTTGAGACTGATGTATAAATATGCCAAATCGCTTTTTCATTACTTGGTCTGGACTCATAGGAACAGCCATTTCAATTTCTGAAATATCCCATTCCTGCCATGCGCCTTTGTACAACCATACCCAACAATCCTTAACCCAATCATCACCAGCTGCTTTTAATCGACGCATGCTTTCAAAAATAACTTCTAAGCATACTTTATGTGTGCCATGAGGATCGGCTAAATCTCCTGCACAATATATTTGGTGTGGTTTTACTTTTCTTAATAATTCCATGGTGATTTGAATATCATCTTCACCCATTGGTTTTTTATCAATGGCACCAGTTTCGTAAAATGGAAGATTTAAGAAATGATAATTGTCTTCTGCAATGCCAACATATCTACAAGTAGCTTTTGCTTCACATCTTCTTATCAATCCTTTGATGGCTCTAATTTCAGAAGTGTCTAAATCACCTGCTTTTTTACCACCTAAAAACGCGCGCGCTTCCGTTAATATTTCATTACTTTTTTTATTATCTATCCCAAACATTTCTTCAAATCCTACTGCGAAATCTAAAAAGCGTGTTACGAATTCATCCGTCACCGCAATGTTTCCACTGGTTTGGTATCCAACATGTACGTCATGACCTTGATCGTGTAAACGCATAAATGTTCCACCCATACTAATAATATCATCATCAGGATGTGGAGAAAAAATCATTACACGTTTAGGGTGGGGTGAACTACGTTCAGGATGTGCAGGAATGACAGCATTTGGTTTTCCGCCTGGCCATCCTGTAATAGAATCACGCAACATGTAAAATACTTGCAAATTAATATCATAAACAGATTCTTTTAAAACTAATAAATCTGCTAAACTGTTTTCTTTATAGTCATCTGCAGTTAAACTCAGCACTGTTTTATCTAATTTCAATGCAAGTTCAATCACTGCTTTTTTAATCATCTGTGGAGTCCAATCATTCGCACCCGTTAACCATGGTGCTTTATTACGCGTCAATTCAGCTGCTGCATATTCATCAATGATAAAAGTACAATCATCATGGTTCTGTAAAACACTTGCTGGTATTTGTTCTGTAACATCCCCCTCCACTGCCTTAGCTACAATCTCTGCTTTATTTCCCCAAGCTAGTAAAACAATTTTTTTTGCCTTCATGATACTACTAATACCAACAGTGATAGCAGTTCTTGGCACTTTATTCATATCGTGCCACTCATATAAGTTAGCAATTCTTGTTTGGTTGTCCAAATGAATAACCCTTGTTTTGGAATGGAAACTTGAACCTGGTTCATTAAATCCAATATGTCCATTTTTTCCAATGCCTAAAATTTGCAAATCAATGCCACCAATTTTTTCAATGGTTTGTTCATACGCCAAACAACTTTCCTTTAATTCATCCTTATTCCATTCTGAATTAGGGAGATGAATAGTTTTAGGATCT
Source organism: uncultured Bacteroidota bacterium (assembly GCA_903938445.1). Classification (GTDB taxonomy): domain Bacteria; phylum Bacteroidota; class Bacteroidia; order Chitinophagales; family Chitinophagaceae; genus Sediminibacterium. Next base: position 4,623 of record CAJADG010000050.1, read on the forward strand.
ATATCTACATGATCAAATAAATGACGATGCATAAAGCTCCAATAACTTTGATAAGCATTTCTAGGAATAGGATAATACTCATCTAAATTAATAGTGATTACATTTTTAAAACTCAATCCTTCTTCCTTATGTAAACGAACTAATTCTTTATACAATAAAATAGGAGTGGCTCCAGTTGCCATACCTAATACACATGGTTGATTTTGAGCTTGCTTTTCTTTAATTAATTTTGCAATTTGTGCAGCAAGCGCATTAGAACCCTCAGTTGGATTCTTGTAAATTTTTACGGGTACTTTTTCAAAGGATTCTAGCATGGCAATCGTGTTATTATTACATAATAAATATACAAAAAAAACGCTCCAAAAATTGGAGCGTTTTTAAAATTAATCAACTTTAGTAATCTTAATCATATTGGTTGGTAAATGCAATTGCACTGGTGTGCTTCCTGTATTTACTACGATATCATCTTTCTTTACATAATTATTTTCTTTCAAAATTTGAATTTGGTCAGTGATGATCTTATCCAAACTTTCTTCCTTGTCGTAATAGAAAGCTTTTGCGCCCCAGCTTAAACTTAATTGATTTACCAAACTCTTTTCTTTAGTGAAAATAAATAAAGGTGCTTTTGGACGGAAGCTACTTAACATAAATGCAGTATAACCACTTTGAGTCATACCAACCAATCCTTGTGCATTAGCATCTTCGGCTAATTTACAAGCATTGTAACAAAGTGCGTCACTTACAAATGAAGGAGAATGTGGTTGAGGTTTTAAATCCTCAGAGCGGTTATAGTTATATCCATATTGCTCCACTTCAGAAATAATTTTACGCATGGTTTCAATAACCAATACCGGGAATTGACCCGTTGCTGTTTCACCACTTAACATTACAGCATCAGCTCCTTCAATTACTGCATTGGCAACGTCTGTTATTTCAGAACGGTTTGGCTTAACACGATCAATCATAGACTCCATCATTTGAGTAGCTACGATGACTGGCTTTGCTCTATGTAAACATTTTTTGATAATCTCTTTTTGAATCAAAGGAATTTTCTCAACTGGTAATTCAACTCCCAAGTCACCTCTTGCTACCATGATACCATCACTTGCAACTATAATGTCTCTCAAGTTTACAATCGCTTCTGGCATTTCAATTTTAGCGATGATCTTAGATTTGCTCTTATGCTTATTTAAGATTTCTCTTAACATTTCAATATCGGCAACTCTTTTTACAAAACTTAATGCAACCCAATCTAATTCTTCTTTAATAATAAATTCAGCATCTATTAAATCTTTTTCTGTTAATGCCGGTAAAGAAATTTTTGTATCAGGTAAGTTAAGTCCTTTTTTAGAAGAGATAATACCACCAAGGCTTACAACTACTTTTACATCATTGTTAGCCTCCACGCTTTTTACTTTCACTTCAATTTTACCATCATCAATCATAATAGTATTACCTACAACAACATCACCTGCAAGGTTAGGGTAGGAAACATAAATTTTTTCCATAGTACCTACACACTTTTCATTAGTCAGTGTAAGTACATCGCCTACTTTAACTTCTAAACGATTATTCTCAATTTCACCAACACGTAGTTTAGGACCTTGAAGGTCTCCTAAAATAGCAATTGATAAACCAAGCTCCTTATTAATTCCACGAATATTGTCAATGATTTTCTTTTTATCCTCATGGCTACCATGAGAAAAGTTTAAACGAAATACATTTACGCCTGCAATTACTAATGCTTTTAATTGATCATAAGTTTCACATGCTGGACCAACTGTTGCAACAATTTTTGTCCTGTGATGTATTTGTTTTAAATTTTGCTCGCTCATTTTATTATTGGGGTTATTTTTAAATTTATGGGTGCTAAAATTAGCTAGCTAAGATTTTTACAATCTTTAACCATTCTTCCGAAATTTTTTGTTTTGCTTTTACAGCATTATCTAATGGAGTGTACTTCATTTTATTATCTTCAATACCCACCATTACATTATGTGTTCCATTTAATAAACATTCAACTGCATGATAGCCCATACGGCTAGCAATTAAACGGTCTAAACAACTTGGTGCACCACCTCTTTGAATATGTCCTAAAATACAAACTCGAATGTCTGCATTGGGTAGTCTTTGTTTTAAGAAATCGCCCACTTGGTTGCCACCACCAAACTCATCTCCTTCGGCAACTACTATTAAATTTACTAATTTCTTTCTCTTTTCTTTTTCAGTTAATGAACTTACTAAAGCTTCCATATCTGTTTTAGATTCTGGAATTAAAATATTTTCAGCACCTGTTGCAATACCACTATGCAAAGCAATATAACCAGCATCGCGACCCATTACTTCTACTACAAATAAACGGTCATGTGCATCTGCAGTATCTCTAATTTTATCAATGGCTTCTACAGCGGTATTTACTGCAGTATCAAATCCAATGGTAAAGTCACTACCAGCAATATCTTTGTCAATGGTACCAGGTAAACCAATACAAGGAATATCAAATTCATTACTGAATTTTTGTGCTCCTTTAAAACTACCATCGCCACCTATGACAACGATCCCGTCAATGCCTCTTTTTTTAAGATTATTATATGCAATTTGACGTCCTTCTGGAGTGAAAAAGTCTTTGCTTCGAGCTGTCTTTAATATCGTACCGCCTCTTTGAATAATGTTAGCCACAGATTTAGAATCCATTTCAAAAATATCATCCTCAATCATTCCATTATATCCTCTTGTAACGCCAAATACATCTAATCCATGATAAATACCCGTTCTTACAACAGCTCTAACAGCAGCATTCATACCTGGAGCATCTCCTCCTGATGTTAAAACGGCAATTTTGTTTACTTTTTTGTTTGACATACTTTAATCAATTATACTTTAATGTATTGATTTACAAAGGAAAACCAACTAACTCGCGTCAAGATGGAGCCCCAAATTTAATCAATTGCAACCAATTATCAACGATATCCATATAGATGTGGGTATTTTTCTCATAAAATCCAATCATTTGTTAGTTTATTGAGTAAATTCATTAAAATTTTTAAATATGCCGAAATTATCAAGATCACTCTTGGCAGTATTTTTTTTGTACTGCCTTCAATTTAGTTTATACGCTCAGGACAATTCCGGGTACCAGGTTCCCCCCAAAGTAATTGCCGATTTATTATTAGCTCCACCAACACCTGGAGTTAGTGTAAATGGGAGTGCAAAATATATGTTGATTTTAGAAAGAAATTCATACCCAACGGTTGAAGAATTGGGCCAGCCTGAATTGAAAATTGCTGGATTGAGAATTAACCCCATCAATGCATCGCTTACTAGACAAACTTATATTAACCGTATTATAGTGAAACAGGTTGGATCAGGCAAGGCACTAGATATTAAAGGGTTGCCAAATAATTTGTCAGCATTAAGTCCTACTTGGAATCCTGCTGAAAATAAGGTTGCATTTTTTAATGTATTAGCAAACAAAGTGGATGTTTATGTTATTGATATTGCTTCACTAACCTGTAAAAAAATAAACACAGCTGCTGCTAATATTGTTTTAGGAAATACATTGGTTTGGTTAGATAATGCAAGCCTTATGTATAAAACAAATGTGAATGATCCTGCTAAAGTGGCTAAAAAACCTATTACACCAAAAGGCCCTACCATTCAAGAGAACTTAGGTAAAGTAGCGCCAAGTGTTACGTATCAGGATTTAATTAAATCACCTTTTGATGAATATTTATTTGAATATTTTACGACTGTTCAATTGGTTAAGAATTTCAATGGGGTAGAAACTAAAATTGGGAAGCCAAGTATTTTATCAAGCATTTCAGTTTCGCCAGATAAACAATATTTCTTGACAAAGACTTTAAATAAACCTTTCTCTTATTTAGTACCTGCCTATGGTTTTGCTTCAACAGTAGCTATCACTGATACTAAAGGAAATTTAGTACATAGTTTAGCAAATTTACCATCATCAGAAAATACTCCATCGGGTTACGATAATGTTCAAAATATTCCACGTTCATTTGATTGGAGAAATGACGCTGCAGCCACTATTACCTATGCAATGCCTTTGGATAGTGGTTTAATAAAAAAGAAAGTTCCTTTTCATGATGCAGTTTATGCATTCGCTGCGCCATTTAAAGGTGATGCGAAAGAATTATTTAAAACTGAAACAAGGTATAGCAGAACTTCTTGGGGTAATGATGAAATTGCATTGGTTGCGGAACAACAAAGATCAAAGCAACAATATAAAGTAAGTATTTATAACGCTAAAACGGGGTCACTTACTAAGCTATACGAAGGCAATACAACTGACGCCTACAATAATCCTGGAACTGCTGTGACAGAGAAAAATAAATATGGTGAAGAGGTGATTGCTTTATTGAAAGATGGTCAAACCATTTTGTTTAATAACACAACTGGAGCTTCGGATAAAGGAGATCTTCCTTATATTGCTAAATTTAATTTGCAAACAAAACAAAAAGAAATTATTTGGCGCAGTGCTGAAAATTGTTTTGAATATGTAGCAGATGTATTAGACGTAAACAATTTAAAAGTAATTACGCGCAAAGAAACTGAAACCGAAGTGCCTAATTATTTTATAAGAGAAGGTAACACTTTAGCACACGCTGTACAAATTACTCAGTTCGAAAATCCTTATGCAGCAATGGCTGGAGTAACAAAAGAAAAGATAAAGTATAAGCGTGAGGATGGCATTGATTTAACGGGAGATTTATATTTACCTAAAGGATATAACAAAGCTAAAGATGGTCCTTTGCCAACTTTAATTTGGGCTTATCCAAGAGAGTTTACTAGTGCAGCTGATGCTAGTCAAGTTAGAGGGAATCAACATAAGTTTACGATGCTTTCATGGGGATCTCCAGTATTTTATGTTACACAGGGTTATGCCATTTTAGATAATGCCGAAATGCCAATTGTAGCAACCTCACCTGATAAAAAACCAAATGATGATTTTGTAAATCAGTTAGGTTTGAATGCTTCTGCGGCGATTGATAAATTAGTTGAAATGGGTGTGGGTGATAGAAATAGAATGGCAGTAGGAGGGCATAGTTACGGAGCATTTATGACGGCTAATTTATTAGCACATACTAACTTATTTAAAACGGGTATAGCACGCAGTGGAGCATATAACAGAACTTTAACTCCATTTGGATTCCAAAATGAAGAACGTACTTTTTGGCAAGCGCCTCAATTGTATATGGAAATGAGTCCATTTGCTTATGCTGATAAAATTAAAGCACCTTTATTAATGACGCATGGCGAGGCTGATGATAATACCGGAACATTCCCAATTAATAGTGAGCGTTTATATGCTGCTATTAAAGGTCATGGTGGCACAGTACGTTTTGTTTACTTGCCTTATGAGGCCCATGGTTACAAGGGTAAAGAAAACTTATTGCACTTGCTTTACGAACAAGGTCGCTGGCTAGACAAGTATTTAAAATAGAAATATTTTTTAGATAAATCTAAAATATTTCTATTTTAAATACTTATTCGTCTTTTTGATTTTACTAGTTTAACCTAAAAGGGGGTTCATCTTTGCAGATGACCCCCTTTTAATTTTGGTATAACAATTTGTTTTAAATACTTTTTTTAAGTTTACTGTTTACTCTCTAACTCCACTAAATCGTTAAATGCAATTTCATATTCCTTATTCATGGAACGGATTAATGCATTTTTATCATGATAACTTTTTTCAATTGCTTGAAATTTTGCAAGATCCGAATAAATAGCAGGATCAGCCATTTGTAATTCAATCTCTACTTTTTCTTTGTTCAAGGTTTCAATATTATGTTCAAGCTGTGATAAAGCTTTTTGTAATTTCTGAATTTGCTTTTGTAATTCTTTGTCAATGGGGCCAGTTGGATTAGCTGCTTTTATTTCAGGTGCTGGTGCAACAGGCTCTGGAGCCTTTGTTGCTTTATTATTTGCTACTACTTGTTTATTGGCTTCTGGATTTGCAGCTTTTTGTTTAGCCATTCTTTCCTTCCATTCGACCCATTCTGTATAATTGCCTTTGAATTCTACGATTTTTTCATCTTCAATTTCCCAAATTTTATTGGCAGTTTTAGAAATAAAATAACGGTCGTGGCTTACTAAAATAATACTACCGTCATATTTTGTTAAGGCTTCTGCTAGCAATTCAACGGTAACCATATCTAAGTGGTTGGTAGGCTCATCCAGCATTAAAAAGTTAGCCTTGCTAATAATAGTTTTAGTCAATGCAACTCTTGCCTTTTCGCCTCCACTTAATACCTTAATGCGCTTATCAACATCATCACCTCCAAATAAGAAACAACCTAGCAATGCGCGCAATTCTAAATCGGTCTTTTTGGTACCACATTCTTGCACTTCCTGTAAAATGGTATTGTTTAAATTCAACGATTCTAATTGGTGCTGGGCGTAAAAACTTTCGTCTACATTGTGTCCCCAAACTCTTTCTCCTTGATAATCTTCCATGCCCGCAACTATTCTTAAAAGGGTAGACTTTCCTTTACCATTGGCACCGATCAATGCAATTTTATCACCTCTTTCAATTTCTGCAAATGCATTGTCCAGTATCACTTGTTTAGGATAAGTTTTACTAATCCCTTTTAAATCCACCAATACTTTGCCTGGTGTTTTATCTACCGCAAAATTGATTCTGATATTGGGTCTTTCAATTTGAACATCTTCAATTACATCCAATTTATCCAATCTCTTTTGAATACTTTGCGCAGCAGCTGCTTTGGATGCTTTTGCTTTAAAGCGTTCAATAAATTTTTCTTGTTGACGAATATAATCCTGTTGATTTTCAAAAGCACGTTGTTGAATCTCAACTCTTTGTACTTTCTCTACTTCATAATATTCGTAATTGCCAGTATAGAAATTTAATTGTTGTTGGTAAACTTCCACAATTTTATTCACCATTTTATTTAGGAAGAATTTATCGTGGCTCACAATTACCACACTTCCTTTATAATGCAATAAGTATTTCTCTAACCATTCAATACTTGGTAAGTCTAAGTGGTTGGTTGGCTCATCCAGTAACAATACATCTGGTGCTTGTAAAATCATTTTTGCCAATAGCACACGCATTCTCCAACCTCCACTAAATTCTTTATAAGGTCTAGCTAAGTCGGCAGTTGTAAACCCTAAACCATGCAACACTTCCTCGGCTTTGTGTTGAATATTATAGCCATCTAACACATCAATTTCATGAAGCGCATCGGTATATTTTATCAATAAATCATTGTCCTCAGGATTTGCTTCTAATTCAATCCCCAATTGCTCTACTTCTTTTTCTAACTCACGCACTCTTTCAAAAGCCCCTAAAGCAACTTCTGTAATGGATTCGTTGGTATCAAAACTTAATAAGTCTTGGTGCAAATAACCAATAGTGGTATCACGTCCTTTTTCGACAGTTCCTTTGCTTGGGGTATATTGACCCACTAATACCTTTAATAAAGTAGATTTTCCAGTACCATTATATCCAATTAAACCAATTCTTTCGCCTGGTTGAATATGCCAAGTGGCATCACTTACAATTACTCTTGCACCAAATTCGAATGTAACATTTTGTAAACCTATCAGCATATTTTTTCAATTCAGAGCGCAAAGTTAGCCTATGATAGTAGTAATTATGCATAAATTTGATAAAAATAATATTGATGCTTAAATATTGGGGGTTGGTAGCCTGTATCTTGATTTTATCTTGCGGAGAGTCTAATAATCATGTAAACTTTACGACTGATTATCATTTTATGGCTCAAAACCAAAATAATGTCCTAGATCATCAGGCTAGTAATGTACTATTGGCTTACCAAGAATTATTAAAAGGGCTTTATCAAAACGATACAGCCTATATCAATCAAACCACAAATGAAATGGTTCATTTAACGGACTCTTTAGCTGGGTTACCACTTCATTTAGATAGTACCCGACAAAAAATTTGGACGGATGGGCTCCATAATTTAAATGCTGAATTACAAGGGGTACAACTGGCTGATAAATTAAATGGATTGGATGAAACAAAAATGTCTATTCATATGTGCGGATTGCAATTATTAAGCGTACTCGCGCAAATGGGGTATAAAGAACGTCTTATTTATATTTTTGCCTCAGAAAACATTAAAACCGAAGATGGTTATATTTGGCTAAGTACACAAAAATCATCTCGTGATCCTTTTCAATCAGAAAATAGAAAAGAAATTAAGGCTCAGGAAGTTTTACAGGAAATTAAGTAACTAAATAATTAATTAATTATAAAATTAGTTTGGCGGCCGATATTCAATAATCAGCTTTGCATTTTGTGAAAAATTGGTATTAATTGGAACTTCCTCATTTTGTTTTGAATCTTTAAAATTTAATAAAGCGGTATTGGGAGGAACAGCTCCTAAGTTATTTGCGATTACAATTATTTCATGTCTTTTATTGAATTCATCAAACTTTAAATCAAAGTGAATGGCTTTATAACTAAGTCTATTATGATCAATCAAAAGATTATAGTTATCGTAAATTGTTATTGTGTCATTATCAATCGTCCCATTATCAAAAATATCGATACTCATACTTTTGCTTCTTGTTACAATTCTCTTAGCTAATACATTTTCACGTGAAATGAGCACCCATGGAATGTATTTGTGTTCATGTTTTGGAATTGTTTCGTTGCTAATTGCTGATTTTGCTTTTGAATTTTGTTGTGAAGAGGATGTAATTAATTTATTGAAATTATTGGTGGTTTCAGATACTATTTGTTTTAATATGGAGTTTTGCGGTATTGGAGGAGAAGTCTCTTGATTCGTCACTAACTCTGTTGTATTAATTTTGTTGTTGGCTGAAGTGTTTTCTACAATAATTTCGTTTGCTTCTTTTGTAATTATAGTTTTATTTGTTAAGGATGCTGCCGTTTTATAATTAGATGCAATAGTGTCTTTTTTATGGAGGGATAATTTGTTTTTTAATTGGTCTATTTTTTTAGCAGCAATGTTTATTGAACTAATCAAATCCCTTTCTAAATAAACAGACCCCATTCCACAGTCGGTTCCATTGGTTACATTCTTTGAAGTGTAAGTGCCTTGTAAAATTTCGGAATTATTTTCTTTTTTATAAGTTAAAAAATTATTCATTAAACAAGCTTGTAAATTGGCCTCCAAGTGAATTTGTTCAAATTTGGTTTCTTGTAAACTTAATAAATGTGCATTAGGTGTATAATTACCTTTAGCAAAAGCAGTCGCAGTGGATTGATTCGAGAGTCGAGTAATAGTTATTGCGTTAATTTGTTGACCAGCCCCATTTGATATATTTACTTCATAGGGATAAATTTTTTCTTCTATTCCATTCATATTTCTAAAATAGCCAACCCATTTTCCACTCAAATTTTGAGCAAAAATTGGGCTGCAATATGCAAGAAATAGGAATAATGTGAAAATGCGAGACATAAAGCAAATCTAATTATAAATATTACTCAAAATCTAAGAATTCATCAACCATATATTTTTGTTATCTTTGCCACCATATTCAGTTATAAAACATGGTTCAAATTCAATTTCCAGACGGTGCAGTTCGTCCCTATGAAAAAGGGATTACTGCTTTAGGTATTGCAAAATCTATCAGTGAAGGTTTGGCAAAAAAAGTATTGGCAGCTTCGGTAAATGGTGAGGTATGGGATGCTACGAGACCAATTAACCAAGATGCTTCATTAAAATTATTAACCTGGGACGATGCGGAGGGTAAGAATACTTTTTGGCATTCTTCAGCTCACTTATTAGCAGAAGCAGTGGAAATGCAATTTCCAGGTGCTAAATTTTGGGTAGGACCAGCACTTGAAAAAGGCTTTTATTATGATATAGATTTAGGTGGAAGCACTTTAAAAGAAGAAGATGTTATCATCTTAGAGAAAAAGATGAACGAATTAGCAAAGCAAGCCAATGCCTATATCCGCAAGGAAATGTCAAAGGCTGAAGCGGTTGCTTATTTTACAGAAAAAGGGGATGAGTACAAGTTGGATTTATTGTCAGGCTTAGAAGATGGTACGATTACTTTTTACACACAGGGTCAATTTACAGACTTATGTCGTGGACCACATATTCCAAATACAGGAGCAATCAAGGCGATTAAAATCACCAATATCGCTGGTGCGTTTTGGAAAGGAGATGAGAAAAATAAAATGTTGACGCGCGTTTACGGTGTTACTTTTCCCAATCAAAAAGAATTGGATGAGTACTTGTTAATGTTAGAAGAAGCAAAGAAAAGAGATCATAGAAAATTAGGAAAAGAATTAGGCATTTATACCATGGATGATGATGTGGGACCAGGTTTGCCTTTGTGGATGCCTAATGGTACAATTATTATTGAAGAGTTAGAACGTTTAGCAAAAGAGACCGAAGAAGCTGCTGGATACAAGCGTGTGGTAACGCCACATATTGCTAAGGAGAGTATGTATATTACCAGTGGTCACTTACCTTATTATCAAGATAGTATGTTCCCTCCAATGGAATTGGATGGTACAAAATATTACTTGAAAGCAATGAACTGCCCACATCACCATAAAATTTTTGATGCTGAGCCAAAGAGCTATAAGGACATGCCACTAAGGCTTGCAGAGTATGGTACTTGTTACCGTTACGAGCAATCGGGTGAATTGTTTGGTTTAATGCGTGTGCGTTGTTTGCATATGAATGATGCACATATTTATTGTACTAAAGAACAATTTGCGCAAGAATTTCGTGCTGTAAATGATATGTATTTAAAGTATTTCAAAATTTTTGGAATTGATAAATATGTAATGCGCTTAAGTTTACACGATCCTGCTAAATTGGGTCAAAAATATATTAACGAACCAGAACTTTGGTTAGAAACGGAAGCAATGGTACGTGAAGTATTGATTGAAACAGGAACACCGTTTGTGGAAGTACAGGATGAAGGAGCATTTTACGGACCTAAGAT
>CAJADG010000051.1 GCA_903938445.1 uncultured Bacteroidota bacterium
AAGCAAGTTTTAGTTTTCCAGCAAATTATAACACTTGTATATTGGTTATTGAAGGTGCTGTTAATGTAAATGAAACAGAAGATGTGCCCTTAGATCATTTTGCATTATTTACCAATAAAGGAGAAACCTTTAAGATTAAAGCTAGTGAAGATAGTATCGTATTAGTTTTATCTGGTGAACCTATAAGAGAAACTATTGCTGCACATGGCCCGTTTGTAATGAATACACGTCAAGAAATTTTGCAAGCTTTTGAAGATTATGAAAATGGCAAGTTTGGAGATTTAGAAGATTAAATTAACTTTAAACTATAAATTACTACTATGAAATCAATATTATTGGTGACTTTTTTATTACTAAGTGTTTTAACTGTTCAATCGCAAACAAATCCAGCTCAAACCGATATTACTAAAGTTTTGAAATTTAAGAATGACAATTATGATATGGGTAAGATCACATATGGCAAGCCCACTGAATTTTCAGTTGACATCGAAAATATAAGTGCAGCTCCTATTACCATTGAAAATGTAATGGTAGGATGTGGTTGTACAACGCCTAAATATGAAAAAGGACAAGTCATTGCACCAGGTGCTCATGCTTCAGTAATACTTGGATTTAATGGATCAGCTGTTGGCAATTTTACAAAAGTAGCAACCATATTTTTTAATGGAAATGTCACTAAACAGATTAGCTTCCACGGAGAAGGCGTTCAACAATAATTTTTAGTCTTACAATATATGAAAGGTCATCCGATGGATGGCCTTTTTTGTTTTCTTAACGTAGTGTAGCGAAACCACAAGGATTGCCGTCGTTTCGCTATGCCCCACTCATGATTGCCGTCGCTTCGCTCCGGCATCCCCGGGTGGGGGGCGAGCAGGAAGAAAAAGGGGATGAATTTCATTTTTTTGTGCCCAAATGGGCTGCGCCCACAAAATAAATCGTTCACATCAAAATCGAAGCAAGCTTCATTTCTATCACTTCGTGACTTTTGGGCACAAAAAAAGGGGCTTTTTGCCCCTTTTTCTTCATGCTGCGGAGAGAGAGGGATTCGAACCCCCGGACCTGTAACAGTCAACGGTTTTCAAGACCGCCGCATTCGACCGCTCTGCCATCTCTCCGCGGCAAATGTAGGATACGAAACCGAAATATACAAAAAATAATGACTTTTTATTCCTATAAACAATAGGCCTAATTAATTGAGTACCATGTATCTTTACAAAAATGGAATAAGTGAAAGAATTATCAGCATTAAATGTGTTTTTTTGGAAATATAGGTTCAGATTTTTTACGGGTATTTTATTGGTAATTGCTACCAACTATTTAGCTGTATTATCTCCACAAATCACAGGATATGTTGTTAATCTTGTGCAAGCAAAACTACCAGGTGGCAAGCCAGCTACCAATGTAAACCATGATTTAATTGTTAGCTTAATATCTCATTTAGGGGAACGTAATCAATTTACTTTTACTTCCTTAATCACATTCTGTAGCATCATCATTTTAGTTTTGGCGATCATAAGAAGTGTTTTTATGTTTTTTATGCGTCAAACAATTATAGTTATGAGTAGACATATTGAATTTGATCAAAAAAATCAAGTGTATGCTCATTACCAAAAATTAGATACAGAGTTTTATAAAACACATAGCACAGGTGATTTAATGAATCGAATGTCCGAGGATGTGAGTAGGGTGAGAATGTATACGGGCCCATCACTAATGTATTTAATTAATCTTATTTCTATTATTGGTTTTTGCTTGTTTAATATGTTCACTAAGGATCTAAGACTTAGTTTGTATGTTTTAGCACCGCTTCCTGTGTTAGCAATAACTATTTATATTGTCAATACGGTAATCAATAAAAAGAGTGAAGAAATTCAGGGGCAATTATCTGACTTAACCACCAATGCGCAAGAGTCTTATTCGGGGATTAGAGTAATTAAATCTTTTGTTCAAGAATCTGCAATGCTTGGTTTTTTTAAAAAGAATAGCGAATTGTATCGTAAAAATGCGGTGAGTTTAGCAAGTGTTGAAGCATTTTATACCCCAACCATGTCATTGATGATTGGATTGAGTACATTACTCACTATATATCTTGGAGGAATACAGGCATATCATGATCCTAGTAAAGTAGGCACCATTATTGAGTTTGTATTTTATATTAATATGCTTACGTTCCCAGTAAGTGCAATTGGATTAACTGCTAGTATGATTCAAAGAGCAGCAGCTTCTCAAAAAAGATTAAATGAATTTTTAGCCATAAAGCCAAGTATATTTAGTGGTAATAAACCCTTGGAAAAATTGCAGGGTGATATTATTTTTGAAAATGTAAATCTAGTGTATCCGCATTCTGGAATTAAAGCAATTTCAGATTTTAATTTACAAATTAAGGCTGGTCAAAAAGTATTGGTTTTAGGTAAAACGGGTAGTGGAAAATCTTCCATTGCACAATTGCTTACAAGAATGTATGACCCAAGTTCGGGTGTTTTAAAAATGGATGGAACGGATATAAAAGAGTTTTCTATTACGGATTTAAGAAATGCAATTGGTTATGTTCAGCAAGATGTTTTTTTATTCAGTGATGCTGTTAAAAATAATATCGAATTTGGATTACATCAATTACATCAATTAGAGCATAATGATTCGGATTTAGTTGAAGCTACTCAAACTGCTAATGTGTACAATGAAATTGATCATTTGCCTAATAAATTTGAAACCTTAATAGGAGAACGAGGTACTACTCTAAGTGGTGGTCAAAAACAAAGAGTAGCCATTTCAAGAGCCATTATTAAAAAACCAAGTATCTATCTTTTTGATGATTGTTTAAGTGCCGTAGATGCCAAAACGGAACAATCCATTTTAAGTAATTTAAATGCATATATACAAGAAAAAACAGCCATTTTTATAACCCATCGAATATTCTATACTTTTCATTTTGACCTCATCATATATTTAGAGGATGGAAAGATAGCTGAAATGGGCACACACGAAAGTTTGTTAGCAAAAGAAGGGCTTTATGCAGAATTGTATCGAATTCAACAAACCCATGAGGAGGTATAAAATAATTTTTTCAAAATTTCCATAATTCAATCAATTTCTATATTTTAGGGATATAAAAGAATGTGAAAATATGGATAACGGGAATTTTGAGCAGAATGACAAGAAAATAGAGAGTGTTTACAGTACAAGAATTCGTGCTGGTAAAAGAAGAACTTATTTTTTTGATGTAAGAGCAACTCGCGGTAATGATTTCTTTATTACAATTACTGAAAGTAGAAAGCGTTTCGATAATAATGGATACGATCGCCATAAAATTTTCTTGTATAAAGAGGATTTCAACAAGTTTTTAAAAGCAATCACAGAGGCAGTTGATCATGTTAAAACTGAATTAATGCCAGACTTTGATTTTGATGCTTTTAACCACGACAATGATGGTGAGTACGATGGTGAAAATAATTATACTCCAGCTAGACCCACTGAATCAACTATTGAATCAGTGGCAAGACCAGCTGTTGAAGCAGAAATAAAAGCGAGTGAGCCAGAACAGGAAATTGATCCTTCCACCATTACTGAAAAGAAACCTCTGGAAGCACGTGATACACATGCTAGTCAAGGAGATAATTTAAGTAATGAAGAAGTTGATAAATGGTAATTACAATTGTTTGGTCATCCATATATCACAACCACAATGTCCGCTATTTCCTAATGGTTGATTGATTCTTGTGAATCCTACTTTTTCATAAATAGAAACTGCTTTTGCTAATTCCGGCATGGATTCTAAATATACTTGTGTGTATTCATTTTCTTTAGCCCATTGCATAGACTTTTCCATTAATTGCTTCCCTAAACCTGTTCCTCTTGCATTGGCTTGTAAATATAATTTTACTAATTCGCAGGTACCTTGAGGCAGATTTTCGGTTGGATAAATTCCGCAACCACCCACTACTTCCTCATTTATAGTTGCAATAAAATAGTAGGAGCCAGGTGTTTGGAATAATTCAAATAAGGCATCTGTTGTTGGATCAAAATAAACAGTACCCGGTTTATTGGCACCAAACTCAGTTAAAGCAGTTCTTATGACAGATGCAAGTATGGCATTATCTTTTTGTTCAATGGGTCTTATGATTATATTAGAAGACATTTATTTTCTCCAATTTTTAAATTGGTTAATTAAGCCATTGGTTGAACTATCATGACCAGTTACCAAAGCATCATCACCTAATTCTGGTAAAATTTTATTGGCTAATTGCTTTCCTAATTCTACACCCCATTGATCATAACTAAATATATTCCAGATAACACCTTGAGAGAATATTTTATGTTCGTAAGTAGCAATTAAAAATCCTAAAGTTTCAGGAGTGATTTTTTTAACCAAGAATGAATTGGTGGGTTTGTTTCCTGCAAATACTTTAAATGGAGCCAAGAATTCTATTTCTTTTTCAGATTTATGGGCAGCAGTTAATTCAGCAACTACTTCTTTTTCAGTTTTACCATTTAGCAATGCTTCGGTTTGAGCAAAATAATTACTCAATAATTTATCATGGTGATCTCCTAATGGATTATGCGTTTGTGCAGGTGCAATAAAATCACATGGAATTACCAAAGTACCTTGGTGTATTAATTGATAGAAAGCATGTTGTCCGTTAGTCCCAGGCTCTCCCCAAATGACTGGCCCTGTTGAATAATTAACGGCAGTTCCTTTTCGGTCTACATATTTACCATTGCTTTCCATATTGCCTTGTTGGAAATAAGCAGCAAAGCGATGCATGTATTGATCGTAAGGTAATATTGCTTCACTTTGAGCGCCAAAGAAATTGGTATACCAAATTCCCAATAATGCCATGATTACTGGAATATTTTTATCAAATGCAGTTTCTTTAAAATGATTATCTGCATCATGAGCTCCTTTTAATAATGCTTCAAAATTGTCATAACCAATAGTTAAAGCAATCGATAAACCAATGGCACTCCATAATGAATATCTTCCTCCCACCCAATCCCAAAACTCAAACATGTTTTTGCTACTAATACCAAAAGCGTTCACCGCTTTTTCATTCGTACTTAAAGCAACGAAGTGAGTGGCAATATGAGATTCTTCTTTTGCATGTTGTAAAAACCATGTTCTTGCGGTGTGCGCGTTGGTCATGGTTTCTTGTGTAGTGAAAGTTTTAGATGCAATTAAGAATAATGTTTCTTCTGCATTTACTTTTTTCAATGTTTCTGCAATATGCGTACCGTCTACATTACTCACAAAATGAACTTGAATACCTTCCACCCAGTATGGTTTTAAAGCTTCAGTGACCATTACCGGACCAAGGTCGCTTCCTCCAATTCCAATATTTACAATGTGCTTAATTTTTTTACCAGTAAAACCTTTATGATCACCACTGTGTATAGATTCGCAGAAAGTTTTCATCTGATTTAAAACGCGATTAATTTCGGGCATTATATCGCTGCCATCAACTAATACAGCGTTATCTGAAAAATTTCTTAATGCAGTATGAAGCACTGCACGATTTTCGGTTTCATTAATTGCTTGACCTGCAAATTGTGCTTCAATCGCTTCCTTCAAAGAACATTCTTTTGCTAATTGAAGTAACAATTGTTTTGTTTTATCAGTGATGATATTTTTAGAATAGTCAAATAAAATATCAGGAGTGGAAATAGAGTAGGTCTCGAATCTTTTTTCGTCAGCTATAAACAAATCTTTCATATGTTTACGACTCATTTCATCTTCAAAATGTTTCTTTAAAACAAACCAGGCTTGTGTTGTTGTGGGGTCAATTCTTTCTAACATGTCTTCTTCTTATTTATGATTGCTTAATTATTTCTATATTTAATTTATAACACATTTATTGTGTCAATTGTTTTAGCTAAATCTGATTCACTAATATTTAAATGAAATACAAATCGAACCTGGGTAGGGGTCATAGCGATGGCTAAAATTCCTTTTTCTTTTAAAGCTCCTGCGAAACTTGCTGCAGTATATTTTCCGCCAATAGTGGCAATAACAATATTGGTTTCAACACCTAAAATTGAACTTACAAATTCCTTTTTAGCTAAAGCTTCACTCAAAATTTTTGCGTTTTTATGATCCTCAGCTAATCTTTCAATATGATGCTCAAGGGCATATATTCCAGCTGCAGCTAATGATCCTGCTTGTCTCATACCACCTCCAAATACTTTTCTCCAACGACGTGCTTTTTTTATAAATGCAGCATTACCAATTAAAACACTTCCTACTGGAGCGCCTAATCCTTTACTCAAACATATAGAAATTGAATCAAATATGTTCCCGTATGCTATTGGAGCTTCTTTTTTCTCAACAATCGCATTAAAAAGCCTTGCACCATCAAGATGAAGGGGAAGCTTATGGTCAGTAGCTACTTTTTTGATTGCCTTGAAAGTTTCAAAATCATAACAAGCACCACCGCCTCGGTTGCTTGTATTTTCTAAGCTAATTAAACCAGTAATTGGCTTATGAACATCCTCCGGGTTAATTCCGGTTATAATCTGATCTGCAGTTAAACGACCTCGGTCACCATGTAATAATTTAACAGAGCAACCTGAGTTAAACGCAATTCCTCCACCTTCATATTGATATATATGTGATAATTCATCACATATTACTTCATCTCCGGCCTGGGTATGGGTTTTTATAGCCAGTTGATTGGTCATGGTACCACTGGGGCAAAATAGACCTGCTTCCATACCAAATTTGGCTGCTGTAATTCTTTCTAAGGAATTTATACTTGGATCTTCGCCAAATACATCATCACCCACAGGGGCTGAATGAATAAAATCTAGCATACCAGGGGTAGGCAAGGTGACGGTATCGGATCGGTAGTCAATCATGGTACGAAGATAATTCTAGAGGGGCGATTATCCTTAAAAAAATGAGTAAATTGGCTAATATTTATCCTCAAAAAGCACCTTTTTTGCCCTAAAAAACAAGTTTAACTGCCTAATAATCAATATTTGTATAATTGGTGACAAAATAGTACCTTTGCAGACTGACAACACTATACTATTTTAGTGTTTCTTACGTTATATATTTAAATAAATTCTTTGCATGAGGCAGCTTAAAATTGCTACACAGATTACCAACAGAGATTCTCAAGCGGTAGAAAAGTACTTACAAGAGATTTCTAAAATTTCAATGATTAATCCTGAGAGGGAAACAACATTGGCGCAGCAGATTAAAATGGGCGATCAACGCGCATTAGATGAATTGGTGCAAGCCAATCTTCGTTTCGTGGTTTCTGTTGCTAAACAATACCAACACCAAGGTTTATCATTGAGTGATTTAATCAACGAAGGAAATTTGGGTTTAATTAAAGCAGCTCAACGTTTTGATGAAACGAAAGGTTTCAAATTTATCTCTTATGCGGTATGGTGGATTCGTCAATCTATTTTGCAAGCTTTAGCTGAGCAAGGTCGTTTAGTACGTTTACCTCAAAATAAAATTGGTACATACAATAAGGCGAACAAAGCTTATATGGCTTTTGAGCAGGAGCATGAGCGTGAACCTTCAACCGAAGAGTTAGCAGGTATTTTGGAAATGTCTGAAACAGAAATTAACAATATATTTCAATCTAATACACGTCACACATCATTAGATGCTCCAGTACATGAGGCAGAAGATGTTGCCATGGGAGATTTATTAGAAGGGGGTGATGATACAGATGAAGATGTGATGAAAGATTCTTTGAGAGAAGAAATTCGTCGTGTTTTAAAATCATTAAGTCCAAGAGAAGCAGAGATTGTAAATGCTTATTTTGGTTTGGATGGTGAAAACGGTGTTACCATTGAGCAAATTGGAATCAAATACGATTTAACAAAAGAAAGAATTAGACAAATTAAAGAACGTGCTATTAAACGTTTGCAGAAAGCAAGATATAGTAACGCGTTAAAGGCTTATTTGGGCTAATTATTAACAATATCATAAAAAGCCCCAACGATCTTAAGATTTTTTGGGGCTTTTTTATAACTAATTTTGGTTTAGAAAACAAAGTTTCAAGAAGTAGAAAAAACAGCAAACATGGAAACAGAAAAAGTAAGTATATTAATTATAGGTTCAGGACCTGCAGGCTATACTGCAGCTATTTATGCAGCGCGCGCAAATATGAAACCTTTGTTATACCAAGGAATTCAGCCAGGTGGTCAATTAACGATCACTACTGAAGTGGAGAACTATCCTGGATTTCCAGAAGGTATTCAAGGACCAGAAATGATGGTGAATTTTGAAAAACAAGCAGCTCGTATGGGGGCAGATATCCGTTATGGATTAGCTACTAAAGTGGACTTTAGTGGTGAGGTGAAAAAAGTATGGATTGATGATGAAAAAATCATTGAAGCAGATGCTGTAATTATATCAACTGGTGCTAGTGCAAAATGGCTAGGTATCCCAAGTGAAGAAAGATTAAATGGTTTTGGGGTAAGTGCTTGTGCAGTTTGTGATGGATTCTTTTTTAAAGGAAAAGAAGTTGCTATTGTAGGAGCAGGAGATACAGCAGCCGAGGAAGCACATTACTTATCAAAAATGTGTTCTCAAGTACACATGATTGTGCGTAAAGATCAAATGCGAGCAAGTAAAGTAATGCAAGACCGTGTTTTGAATACACCTAATATTAAAGTTTATTTTAACACAGAAACAGATGAGATTTTAGGAGAAAAAACTGTTCAAGCTGTTCGCGTTAAGAATAATAAAACAAACGAGTTACAAGAGATTCCAGTAAGTGCATTTTTTGTTGCCATTGGACACAAACCTAAT
>CAJADG010000052.1 GCA_903938445.1 uncultured Bacteroidota bacterium
CCTTTGTATCTACGATGTCGGATTGGAATTGCATCAACATATTATTATGTGTTGCACCTCCATCCACTCTTAATTCTGCAATTGGAATTCCTGCATCGGCTTCCATTGCTTTTAATAAATCATAGCTTTGAAAGGCAATACTTTCTAAAGCTGCGCGTGCAATATGAGCCGCACTTGTGCCGCGGGTAATTCCAACGATGGTTCCTCTTGCATGTTGATTCCAATAAGGAGCACCCAAGCCTGCAAAAGCGGGTACCAAATACACACCGTCGGTATTTTCAACCTGCTTGGCCAAATCTTCCACTTCACTTGATTTTCTAATTAAATGCAATCCATCTCTTAACCATTGCACTACGGCTCCGCCAATAAACACACTCCCTTCTAAAGCATAATAAGTGTGACCATTTAATTGCAATGCAATAGTAGTTAGTAAATTATTTTTTGAATTCACAGCTTTCTCTCCAGTATGCATTAACATGAAACATCCTGTTCCATAAGTATTTTTTACCATCCCTGGAGCTGTACACATTTGTCCAAACAAAGCTGCTTGCTGATCCCCTGCAATACCTGCAATCGGAATTTCATGATTGGTGAATAATTGATTCGTATAACCATATATTTCACTACTACTTTTTACTTCGGGTAAAACGGAAGGTGGTATATCTAACAATGATAATAATTCATTGTCCCATTGTAGCGTATGAATATTAAATAACATAGTACGAGATGCATTGGTAGCATCAGTTACATGTACTTTACCATTGGTTAATTTCCAAACCAACCAAGTGTCAATGGTGCCAAAACACAACTCGCCGTTGGCTGCCATTTCACGAGCGCCATTTACATGATCTAGTATCCATTTTAATTTGGATCCAGAAAAGTAGGCGTCAATAACCAAGCCTGTTTTTTCTTGAATCATTGCCGCCTTACCCTGTACTTTTAATGAATCACAAAAGTCAGCAGTTCGTCTATCCTGCCATACAATGGCATTGTAAATGGGTAATCCCGTTTTTTTATTCCAAACTACAGTAGTTTCACGTTGATTGGTAATTCCAATAGCAGCAATGTCAGAAAGTGATAAATTTTGATGACTGATGGCTTCACTAGCAACACCTATTTGTGTACTCCAAATTTCCATGGCATCATGTTCCACCCAGCCTGGATGAGGAAAATGTTGCGTAAATTCTTTTTGAGCGATACCATGTATTTGACCTGCATGATCAAACAAAATGGCACGACTACTTGTGGTACCTTGATCAAAGGATAAAATATATTTTGACATTACAATCGTTTAATGAATTGTAATATAAAAAAATTAATGGAGAAAAAAGCAACTTGAATCTATCTTCTATTCTTCAACCAATTTTCCGGATCTAAAAACGACCCTTTATCGTTGCTTATCATAAATAATAAGGAACCTTCTCCTTCAATATTTACTCCGGAGCGGCCTAAAAGTGTTCCGGCACGGACTTCTTGACCCACTGAAACATTAATACTGCTTAAGTGTGTATAGGTAGAGAAATATTTTCCATGTTGTACAAAAACAGTTAAATCACCATTAATATCACCCGTATATTTAACTACACCATTAGCGATACTTTTCACTGAACTTCCTTTTGGAACTGCCAATTCAATACCATCACTTTTTCTGTTCAATTTGGTCCCCGGTATGTTTTCAACACCAAAATGAACGTAAACATTTCCTTTATCAACTGGCCAAGGAAGTCCTCCTTTATTATTTTCAATCGAAATAGATGCCTCCCTTCCTTCTTCTGTGGTTTCTAATGCTGAGTAGGGTCTATTTCCTGAAGTATTCGTTAAGCCACCTTCTACCGCACTTACTTTATTGCCATTTTTAGTCGCTATTTTTTGTTCTGTTTTTGATACAATTGGTGCTGCTTCATTTTTTGCTTTTGCAGCTGCAGCTGCTTCATTAGCCGCTTTTAATTTTGCTTGACGTTCTTTTTCTTTTTTCTCCGCCTCTAAAGTTTCACGTCTAATAATAGTAAGTAATGCTGATTGCATTTTTTTTCTTTGAGCCTCTTTTTGCTTTAATTGTGCAGTAACTTCTTGCTCTTTACCTTTTAATTGACTAATGATTTTATCTTGTTCTTTTCTATCATCTACCAAAACTTTCAATTGCTCATTTTGTACTCCCAAAGTTTTTAAACGATCTTTTTTATTGGAGCCTAATTGACCTATTTTTTGATTTAAATCTTTTTGAGACATATCAATTGCACGCGCTTGTGCCTCTCTGTTTTGACGATAACTTTTTAAATAAGTTAAGCGCTTAACAGCATCATTAAAACTATTAGCAGAAAATAAAAAATTTAAATACTCATAACCACTTCTACTTTTATAAGCAAAGACTATACTTTTTTCATACTTACTCTTTAAAGTATCCAAATCCTTATTTAATTTTTGAACATCTTGCTTATTGGCTTCTATTGCGTCATCAATAATTTTTACTTGTTTAGCAATACTATTTACAAGGGCTTCTCTCTTGGCAATTTTACTTTTTATAACTGCCATTTGGGCCAATGTACTTTTTTTATTTTTTTGAATTTGATCCTTCAATTGGTTTAATTCCTCTAATTCTTTCCTTAAAGTTTGCTCTTGTTTTTGCAACTCCTCTCTACTCACATTTGTTTGAGCAAAAGAACTAATGCCAATAGTAAATAAAATAAAAAATAATATTGCGCCCTTTTTAGTCATAAGTTATTTTGTTTCAAAAAATTACCTTCTCTTTCCTGATTTTGGAATGACAAAGTTATATTTTAATGGTTCATTAAACGAATAATCCTTCATCTCCATATGAATTTCCAATCTTGATTGTGAAGCTATTGCAATATCTCTATTGGCAGGAAATTGATTTTGCATTACCGAATTATGATTTGAATAGGTGATATCACATGTTCGATGTTGATTAATATCAATATCATCCAATTTTAAGTGCAGAACTTTGATATTATCTTCACTCAATGTAATCAAATTTTTGAATAATTTGCCAGCCATTCCTACCTGTAATTTGTTGGAATTCATCTTATAAGTTATAATGCTTGCATCCTCCATGAAAATAGGATTTCCGACAATCAAATCTTCCAATGTATTATAGGTAAATGGAATTTTTATTACTTCTTGAATATAAGATAAAGGACGTAACTCTACTTTTTTCTTTAATGGATAAAACAACATCACACTATCTTTTGTGATGATTGCTTTTAAGCCAATTACACCCATTGCTCCTCTAACCGTTATATAAATTGTTTTACCTTTTTCAATGCTAATGTTAGCTATAAATGCGTCTGAATTATTCACTGTTTCGTAATCCAATTTAACACGGGCATTCATCGTATTAAAAGCAAGCTTTGTAGTTGCTATTTTATCTACAATTTGTCTTACTATTTCGCCAGAATCTACTTTTGTTTTTTCTGCAATTAGCTGAACTATGGCTGTGTCTTTTTTTGATAATGCATCTTGAATCACTTGCACTTTTCGAGAGGTAGCGCAGGATGCAAGTAAAAAAAGGATAGCAACAAAAAAAAGAAACCTTGAATTCATTTAAAAATGTTTATTGTTTACCAGTGTGGCCAAAACCTCCTGCCCCTCTTTCTGTGTTTTCTAATTGTTGAACCAATTCCCAACTTGCTTTTTCAACTTTTTGAAAAACAATTTGAGCAATTCTATCTCCATCTTGTATAGTTTGTACTTCTGAAGATAAATTAATTAAAATGACTTTAATTTCACCTCTATAATCAGCATCAATGGTGCCTGGTGTATTTAAACAAGTTAACCCTTGTTTGATTGCCAATCCACTACGTGGCCTAATTTGAGCCTCCCAGTTATTTGGAATCGCAATAAATAATCCTGTGGGAATTAAAACTCGTTGCATGGGCTCCAATTGCATTGGGGCCTCTAAAAATGCCCTTATATCCATTCCGGAAGCGCCAGTAGTGGCATAACTAGGCAATGGATGGTGGCTATTATTTACAATTTGGATTGCTGTTGACATTAGCAACAAAAATAGGCAAATCTGAGTAAATAACCCGATGGAATAAACCCATAACTAACAAAGTATTTGTTAATTAAAAGAAGAAAATACTACCAAATCTCAGTGTATTTGAAAGCGGATTCTTTGTAAGTCCTCCTCCGGATGGAACTAAATAACTAATATTAAATTTAGATTGTTGGTATTGAAAACTAGTACCTAAGGTGAAATATTGCATATTACCCAAGCTCTTATTATTGTCCATAAAATAGCCCCCTCTTAAATAAAAGCGATTGGTATAATTGTATTCCGCTCCAATGGATGCTTTTAAAGATTCTGAAAATGGCATTCCATATTGCGTTGAAAAGGAATTGAAATAACTATTTATTACAGACTGAGTAAAATATTGATTTACAGACTCAGTGTTGGTATTATCTGGACTAGCCGGCACCATTAATCTATTCACATCAACTCCAAATTCCAATGAGTTGTCCATATCAAACTTATTGAGATACCCTACTCCAACACCAATATTTGCAGGTATTAAATATTTATTTTTTGTTTCATTCGAGTAACTAATTTTTCCTCCTAAATTAGATAATAGCAAACCAGCATGAAATCCATTTAAATCTTGATTTTGTTTATAAAACAAAGAAATATCTGCTGCTGCAGTACTACCTGCTTTATAGTTAATTGCAGAGGCACCAAATGAACCTTGCACTAATTTAGAGTAGATATATCTTAATGTTGCACCAATACTTAATTTGTCATTTAACAATAAACTATATCCAATATCATAACTGAATTCTGTAGGTTTTTGAGAAGGCAAAGTTGTAAGTCCAGATTCATCCGTAAAATCAATATTCCCTAAACTAAAAAAACGTAAAGAGCTATTAATCGCACTTTGATCATTTAATTTTTTATAATAACCAGCACTAGCAAGATAAACATCACTTAATCCTAAATCTTTTAACCAAGGGGTATAGTTAATTAAAAAACCTTGTCGCTCGGTTAAATAGGGCAATTTAGCAGTGTTTCCAAATAAATCATTTGCTTCTGGTGTCATTCCTAATGATAAATTTCCCATTCCGCCTGAACGTGCATCAGGTGAAATCATCATAAAAGGCACTGCTGTACTTTGTAATTTTAAGGAAGTAGTTTGTGCCTGACTTTTTTGAACAGTTAGGAATATACAAATGAAAACCAAATATTTAATAAACTTATTAAAGTAATTCATGCTAATGATTGTTATAACATAAAGGTAATAAAAGAACTTTGTTTTCTACAATTTGATAAAAGTATTTGTAGTAGCAACTATCCTAGAATTAGACTTGACGCTAAATTTATAAAAATAAATGCCTGGGCTAAGTTTAATTCCAGGAATTACTTTGCCATCCCAATCAAAATAAATTCTATTTTGATTCATTACTTGTAAATTGTTTTGTGCATACAAAAGCTTTCCAGACCAATCGAATACTTCAAACAAAACTTGGTCAGTTTCTCCAATTTGATTTGTTTCAAAACTGAAGCGCGTTTTGTCTACAAACGGATTTGGATAATTAATCGCATTTTTGATTTGGAGGTTTTCGGTATTTGGCACTTCAAATGTTAAAGTATCTACATTACTATTCCCAAAAAGATCCCATGCTTTAATTATTATACGATGAAATCCAGCTGAAAGCAGCGGTAATGAATACTGAATTTTTCCTGACTTATAGGTATCAACATCTGTGACAAAATAATTGTTAAGTACCATTTGAATTGGATTGTTATCTATCCAAATTGACAAATCATGACCCAAAATATTTCCTGATGTTTGGATACCTGAACTATCAGATAAATGAATATATAAAGTAGAGTTTGCCATTGCCCAACCTCCTTGTTTAAATAAAGGATCATTTAAAAATGCACTTATTACAGGACCACTTGTATCCCGATTATTTATTGCTTGATTATATTTTACATAAATTGAATCTAAAATGATGCTAGCAGCATAATTGGTATCCAACGTTGCTAGTTCAATTCTTAATGGATTACTTGAATTCACAACTTGAACAGGTAATATAAAATCAATATTATACTTTCCATTGATTACACTTGCCTTCCCTTTGAATAATATATTTTCTTGTACTACAATTGGAACAGACATACTTGTGGATAAATTGGCTAATGTTTTTTTAGTTTTTGCTGCGTCATAAATAATCATTTCTAAATGACCATTATAGTTTGACATTAGTAATCCATTTTTCAAAACATTCCCTTGCAGTGTATATTTAGTTCCTGTCAATAAAGTATCCTGTCCAATAAAATTTTTATCATTTATTTTTTGGATATTAACTTGATAATTAGGGAGATTTAATTTTAATGCAGGATCTCCAATAAGATTAAATTTTAAATCATTCACCCTATCTCCCCCATTTGCCCAATCCGCAGTTTTTGCTTTTTGCAAAGCCTCACCAATTGAATTATAAAATCCACTGGAATTTTTTACCAAAAGTTGTTGGATAAACAAATCATTGATTTGTTTATTACTATATGCAAACACTAATCTATTGGCAGCAACTAGCCCAATAATTCCATTTCCGTTTTTCATTAAAGCATCCCAAGCAATAGCCTGTAAGCCAGGCTGGTCAAAGGGTGCAAAATTACAAGATGCAGTTACCATCAATGGTAGTTTACCCGAATTTTTCCAAAGATCAAATTGAGTTTGTGAAATAATTGCCTCTTCTGATAATCTCAAATAATTACCATGTCCAGTATAATTTAAAAGCAAAGTCCCGTCTTGTATTGATTGTTGTATTGCATTAAAAGCTAGCGGATAAGTATTCCCTGAGGAAGAACTTACAGGAGTAAAAAAATCAAGATAAATTTTATTTTGATCCCATTGAGGCGCAATCCCTTGCAAATGATTTATGATAGACTCAGCATCTTGTAAATGCAAATTATAATCTCCATCATCTGCAACCCAAGTGATTTTATTTTCCCAAGTGCCACCAATATTATTTGTTTGATAATTTATTAATTTATTAATAGTTGTATCCGCTTCCTGTGAAGTTCTTGCAGGAATTCTACCCACACTTAGCTGTAATTGTTTTAATGCATTGTAATTATTTACATCGTCATTTGTAGTCAAAGCTGAAAAGAAATCATCCGTAGAAAAACTTGACAAAATTGAATTTGAATTTACACTTTCATAAGTTGGCAATTCTTGTTCAATATTTATTTTACGGTAATTAAAATTACCAATACCTAATAATAAAAGGTATTTCGGAGCATTCACTTTATTTTGTATTGCATCATTAAAAAGTGATTTTAAATAATTACGAATACCCACCGCACTTACTTGCCCACCCGAAAAATCGTTATATAATTCCTTGGCATTTGCTACAATTGCTTTTCTTCCAAACTGTGTTTGCTGAAATTTTTGATATTTATTTGCTGCATTTAAAAATGCAGGGGCAGTTATAATTACATAATCAACTCCAAGATTGTTTTGGGGTACATTTTGATTATTAACTGTGCCTAGTAAAGTTGGAGTTTCAAATGCTGACTGCCTAACTCCAAAAAAATTGGATAAAGAATCTAAGGATTGTAAAAAAAATCCATTTCCATTAACGTCAGTGCCCACTTTAATTTCCTTTGGATTTTGAATATTTGAAACATTCCAAATAATTGCACTGGGATCTATATTTTGAATTTTGCAATTGGCAATTTTATTTGATTGCAATCCGTCTTCTATAGCAAAAGCAAGCGTGCTATCCTGCCAAAATCCAATTGATTTTTTAGCGTGAATTTCAACAAAATCTATCCAACCTGTACTTGTGGAATTAGTTGAATTAAATGTAATTTTTAACGTTGATTTTGAAGGCCAACTAATTTGTGTATTTACGGAAAAACTATCCATTTTTTCTGATGCAATATCATCATACAACATACCAGAAACTGGTGATAAAGTTGACGATTTTACAACTTGATCATTTAATACAAAATCAAATTGCCCATTTTCTTGATAGGTAGTGGAGGCAACGTGATAATTACTTTTCAATTCACTCAACGCATTCATACCTTGGGTTGGAAATGGGAATAAAAATTGAGTGATTTTTCCAGAACCCACACCCATTGGTGGGCCATAAAATGTTTTACCACTGTTTAATAATGAAATACTATCTTTTTCAAAAAGAAAATGCTGATTGAATATTTCTTTTGAAATGGTATTTTGAGATGACAAATCCTGAACCCCAATTCTTTTACCATTTTGACCAGTTGTTAAAAAATAAAAGACCGTATCTGAACTTGAATAATTGTTGTGTACCATTCGTCTAATAGTACTATCGTATTTCCAATAAATTGCCCCTTGATTGTAAAATAAAATATAATCTGTTGTATTAATCTGACCATCACCACCATCCACTATTTTTATTGAATTTTCTGTTAACCCCAAAGCTGGACTGTTCGGCACCCTGTCGTTTAAATTGGATAAATCAAAACCAAATAATTGTAATTGACTGGAAGTAATGGGCAAGGTATAGCCCAAACTCGCAAGCTGGGCTCCCGTTAATTTATAAATACCTTGTTTCACAGCTCCTATTTTTGTCCATTTACCAGTTGATAAAGGGCTGGTTTGCGCCTTTAAAACACTTGAAATTGTCAAAAAACCCATTAAATATGATAAAAGGAGCCTATTCATAGCTCAAAATTAGGGTTTTACTAACATAAGAATATGCAAAAGGCATGTCTAAATAAGCAAAAACAAAGTATATTCGCAGCAACATTTTACTAGATTTAGACTAAATTTTATATATGAATTTCATCAACAGTATTTTATTGTTTTTCGCGGTATTATTATTAGGACCAACAGTGGTTTCAACATTACAAACCAAGGAAATTAATTCTGTTCAATTCGCAGCTACAAAAAATGATCCATATGAAGGTACTGTTCTAGTAAGAGGAGGCACTTTTGCAATGGGTATGAATACAGAGGAAAGTGAAATGAGACAATGGAATAATACACTACGCAGAAAAACGGTTAGCTCCTTTCGTATTGATGTTTATGAAGTAAGTAATAAAAAATATAGAGATTATACACATTGGCTAGAAAATTTAGCCAAGGATTCAGCTCAATATAAAGATTTAGCCATTGAAGCATTACCTGATACATTAGTTTGGAAAACTCCATTATCTTACAACGAGCCAATGGTATTGGGATACTTTAGAGCAAAGGCTTTTAATGATTACCCAGTTGTTGGTGTTAGTTGGGAACAAGCAAATAAATATTGTCGTTGGAGAACTGATAGAGCTAATGAAAAAACACTTATCTATTATGGAATTTTAAATTCAAAACAAAGATATGTTGGGAAAATTGCAGGTAGAGAAAAGTTAATGGACTCAACCGCAAAAGGAAATGCTCGCTTTGTTAAATCTGGAGAAGAATTTATCATGGTTCCCGATTTTCGTTTACCTACAGAGGCTGAATGGGAATATGCTGCAAAAGTCTCCAGCTCAAAAAATTATGTTTCTAATTTTAAAAATGCAAGAGCAGGAGTAAATTCCGCACATCCCAATGCAAGTGTTGCTCAATCTGACTCCCCTTTCCCTTGGAGCAGCAATGGCAATAATGCAATAAGGTCAATAAAAAAATCTGATCAAGGAATGTATACGGCTAATTTTAAAAATGGCCAAGGTGATTACATGGGTATGATCGGTTATTCAAATGATGGAGCGGGCATACCTAGTAAAGTTTATAGCTTTACTCCAAGCAGAATTGGAATTTACAATTTAAACGGAAATGTGAATGAATGGGTTGCTGATATTTACAGACCATTAAGCGGAGATGATATGGATGATTTTAATCCATACAGAGGAGATAGTACTTTAGATGGAGACGACGAAAGTTTAGTTCAATACGAATCTGGAGTAAATACATTGATTTCAAATAAATCAAGAGTATATAAAGGGGGTAGCTGGAAAGATCGACCATACTGGTTAAATCCAGGTACAAGAAGATTTCTAGACCAAGATAAATCAAGCAGTACTATTGGATTTAGATGTGTATCCTCTGCCTTTGGATTTGACGCGGCAAGTGATGTTACCGATCAATCTATTCCTTGGTATAAGAGACTTTTTAAAAAATAAGCTAATGAAATTACGCATTGGCTCAGGAATTGATTTTCATCAATTAGTAGAAGGTAGAGATTTGTGGATTGGTGGTATTAAAATACCGCACACAAAAGGTGCATTAGGCCATAGCGATGCGGATGTTTTATTACACGCTATTTGTGATGCATTATTGGGAGCTTTAAGTTTAGGTGATATAGGCACTCATTTCCCTGATACCGACAATACTTATAAAAACATTGATAGTAAAATTTTATTAGCACGTACTTACGATTTAATCACTGCACAGGGATATGAAATTGTAAATATTGATGCAACGCTTTGCTTAGAAGCTCCAAAAATTAAGCCTTATGTTATTGAAATGCAAAACTGCATTGCTAGCATTTTAAAAATTGGAGATAAAGATATTTCAATCAAAGCTACTACTACTGAAACCATGGGTTTCACTGGACGACAAGAAGGCTTGGTTGCAATGGCTACTTGTTTACTTAGTGCTAAATAGTTAAATCATTCTACAATGATCAAGCTCCCCTCTATTGCTTACTTGTATGAAATCTTTAAGCAGTATCCTTCTGTTCAAACTGATACCAGAAAATTAAAATCAGGTGATATTTATTTTGCATTAAAAGGCCCCAATTTCAATGGAAACCTATTTGCAGAAAAAGCTTTAGAGGCAGGTGCATCTTATGCAATTGTTGATGAAGAGGTAGCTGCCGATGCAAAATGGAATGATAAGATTTTATTGGTTCAAGATGGCCTTAGTTCTTTACAAGCACTTGCTAAATACCATCGCGAACAATTCAATATTCCTTTTATTGGGATCACAGGTAGCAATGGTAAAACAACTACAAAGGAATTAGTATATACAGTACTCGCTAGTCATTATACAACTTATACTACACAAGGAAATTTAAATAATCATATTGGCGTACCCCTGACCCTATTAAGCATTCATCCAGATGCACAAATGGCGGTAATTGAAATGGGTGCTAATCATTTACATGAAATTGCAAGTTATTGTGAATATGCAATACCTAATTATGGGCTCATTACCAATTGTGGTAAAGCCCATTTAGAAGGATTTGGTTCAGAGGAAGGTGTTAAAAAAGGCAAGGGTGAATTATTTGATTTCTTAAGGGACCATAATGGAACTGCTTTTATTATGAGTGACTATGATTACTTACAAAACATGAGTAAAGGTATTAGCAATGTAATTACTTATGGCACTCAATCAGGAACATTACAAGCAAAGGCCAATACGGTGAATGGATTTTTACAAGTAAATTTTACACAAGGTTTTGAAATGGAATGTATTCAAACACAATTGGTGGGAGAATATAATTTACCTAATATTTTAGCTGCAGTAAGTATCGGTATTTACTTTAAAGTACCTGCTGAAAAAATTAAATCGGCTATTGAAAATTATGCACCAACCAATAGTCGTTCTCAATTATTAAAATGGAAAGAAAATGATGTTATTTTAGATGCTTACAATGCTAATCCAAGTAGCATGAAATTGGCAATTGAGAATTTTGCCAAATTAAATGCTACTCATAAAATTGTTTGCATTGGTGGTATGAAGGAACTTGGCACCACTAGTTTGGAGGAGCATCAACAACTTATTCATTTACTACAACAAACTCAATGGGAGCAGGTCGTTTTAGTGGGTGGCGATTTTGAACATTGTCAACACCATTATCTTTTCTTCCCTAATGCATTAGAAGCAAAAGCTTGGCTTGCTGAACAAAATTATAAAGACAGATCTATTTTAATAAAGGGATCTAGAGGAATCCAAATGGAACAGGTGTTAGATTTATAAACAGCCCTCCTTTTAATTTAATACCTTTGCAGCATGAGCAAAAATCTAATTCTTAGTATGCTTACCAATAAATGCCCTCGTTGTAGAGAAGGTAAATTATTTGTATCAAGCAACCCTTATGACTTATCCAATATTACTAAAATGAATGAGCGCTGTCCAGTATGCGGACAACCTACTGAAATTGAAGTTGGTTTTTATGTTGGTACAGGTTATGTGAGTTATGCATTAACCGTAGCCTATTTTGTATCCAGCTTTGTTGCTTGGAAAGTATTGATTGGTATGACATTTGATTTGGACGACAATAGAATTTTATATTGGTTATTTAGTTCCATTGTTTTAGTCATATTATTGCAACCCGTTTTTATGCGCTTATCCAGATCCATTTGGATTGCGATGTTTGTTTCTTTCAATAAAAATTGGAAGACAGAGCCATTAGATTATAATGAAAGGATGGACGAACATTTTAAGGAGCATTAAGTTTAATGCCGGCCTATAATTACAAACTCATTTTATTTTCAGTACATTTGCAACCTTAATAGAGAGGTGTCCGAGTGGTTGAAGGAGCACGCCTGGAAAGTGTGTATACGGCAACGTATCGAGGGTTCGAATCCCTTCCTCTCTGCAAAGCCTGTCACGAAAGTGATAGGCTTTTTTAATCCGAAACGACGTCTATCTAAATCCCAAACAACCTTTCAGCATTAGCGGTTGTAATAGCTGCAATTTCATGTAGCGGCATTTGCTTAATGTCAGCTAATTTTTTAGCCACTTCAATCATAAAAGCTGGCTCGTTTCTTTTGCCACGATAAGGAACTGGAGGTAAATAGGGAGCATCCGTTTCTAAAAATAAATACTCCATAGGAATATCACTTATAGCTTCTGCTACACCGGCATTTTTATAAGTAAGCACCCCACCAAGGCCTAAATAAAATCCCATATCAATAATTTGTTTAGCTGATTCGTAGCTTCCACTAAAACAATGAAAAGCACCACGTAAACCTTTTTTTACAAATGGCTTCACAGCATCAATTGTTTCACCCATAGCGTTGCGTGTATGAATAACTATAGGTGTATTAAAATCTATTGCCCATTGCATTTGAATTTCAAAAGCCTTGTGTTGTTGTTCCGTAAAAGTTTTATCCCAATAAAAATCCAATCCAATTTCTCCAATTGCAACAAATTTTCTTTTAGATAACCACTCCTCTACAATCGCTAATTCCTGCTCATAATTTTCTTTCACATAACAAGGATGCAAACCCATCATGGCCATACATTGCTTAGGATATTTAGCTTCCAATTCCAACATATCCTTAATACAAGTACTATCAATTCCCGGCATGAGAATTTTCTCTACTCCCGTATTAGTTGCGTTTTTTAGAATAACATCTATCTCAGGAAGTATCGTTTCGTCGTAAATATGGGAATGGGTATCAATAAATCTCATAATTATAGATTGAGTACACAAAAAAAGGATATTTTTTCCAGCTTACATACTAAAACATTCTATTTCATCGTTTTAGCAATTGGACGATAGGTCTTATTAGTACAGACTTTATCTTTTTGTTTTTTATAGGGTACGGATTATACAGGCCGAGGTTTCTACCTTGGCCTTCTTTTTTTCTAAAATAAGGACAAAAATTTATGGAATTACTTCAAATTGATATCCCAGCTTAGAGAAATAATCCAAAACCAGGGGCAAGGCAATTGACATTCTATCCCAAGCTTTTTGACTATCATGAAAAACAATAATGGAACCAGGTACCGTATTTTGAATAACATTCCTGGCACAATCTTCTCCATTTAAATTCAAATCAAAATCTCCACTCAAAACATCCCACATGATAATATGTTGAGGACAATTTGAATCTGCTTGAATTGTTTTTATTTGTTTTCTGGTAACCCGGCCATAAGGTGGTCTAAATAAGTCACTCTCTATTAAACTAGCAGCGTCTTTTATATTTTCAATGTAAGAAACTGAATCTGTTTTCCAACCGTTTAAATGATCATAAGTGTGATTGCCAACACGATGCCCTTGTTGCAAAATGGACTCATAAACATTAGGGTGTTTGAGTACATTATTTCCGATGCAAAAAAAGGTAGCTTTAGCATTGTATTTTTTTAATGTTTCCAAAACAAAAGGAGTTGCTTCTGGATGCGGACCATCATCAAAACTGATATAAATTACCTTTTCCTTGGAAGGAATTTTCCAAGTACAATTTGGGTATAAAGCCCTGAGCCAAAAAGGTGTTTTTATCAAATACATCACCAAAGATAAATAGTTCTATTGCCCGTTTGAATATTATCTTTGTGAAAATGTTGTAAAAGTATGGATTCAAAGGTAAGAGTAAGATTTGCACCCTCTCCAACCGGTGGTTTACACCTTGGTGGCGTAAGAACTGTTTTATTTAATTATTTGTTTGCAAAGCACCATCATGGTGAATTTATATTAAGAATTGAGGACACGGACCAAACTCGTTTTGTGCCAGGCGCCGAACAATACATTCAAGACACTTTAGCATGGTGTGGTTTAACTCCTGATGAAAGCCCATTACACGGTGGTCCTTATGGTCCTTATCGTCAAAGTGAGCGCAAGGCAATGTATAAACAATATGCTGATCAATTAATTGCACAAGGGAATGCCTATTACGCATTTGATACTCCCGAAGAATTAGATGCAAAACGTAAGGAGGTTCCTAATTTTCAATACAGTCGTGCCCACAGACTGGAGATGAAAAATTCAGAAGCACTTTCACCCGAAGCAGTGGATGAATTATTGAAAAATAATACACCCTATGTAATTCGCATTAAGGTTCCTGAAAATGAAGAAGTAAGTTTAGAAGATGTCATTAGAGGACATGTGAGTTTTGACACCAACATGGTTGATGATAAAGTTTTATTAAAAGCAGATGGCATGCCAACCTATCACCTAGCGGTAGTGGTAGATGATCATTTAATGAAAATTACACATGCTTTTAGAGGCGAAGAATGGTTGCCAAGTGCACCCGTACATGTGTTATTATGGAAGTATTTATTTGGATTAGATCAGATGCCTAAATGGGCACACCTTCCATTAATATTAAAACCAGATGGCAATGGCAAATTAAGCAAACGCGATGGAGAACGCTTAGGATTTCCTGTATTTGCAATGGATTGGACCGATCCAAATACAAACACTACCACTATTGGTTTTAAGGAAAGAGGTTTTTTACCAGAAGCATTTGTAAACCTTTTAGCGATGCTTGGATGGAATGATGGAACGGATAAAGAAATTTATTCGATGGATGAATTGATTGCAGGCTTCTCTTTAGATAGAGTGCATAAAGGGGGAGCTAAATTTGATTACGAAAAAGCAAAATGGTTTAACGCGGAGTGGATTAAGAAAATGGATAATGAAAAATTAGCCACTTTGGTAAAGCCCTATTTTGATGAGGCTACAATAGAAATTCACGAGCATAGTTATTTAGTAAAAGTGGTTGGGCTCGTAAAAGAACGATGTCATTTATTACCAGATTTTATTGCACAATCAAGTTTTTATTTTCAAGCGCCTACTCAAATTGATACAGCAAGTATTGCTCCAAAGTGGGAAGAGAAAAAGCGCACGTTTTTTGAAACATTAGCTGCTAATTATCAAAACAAACTGGACGCTGGAATTATCACAGCTCCTGCACTTGAATTAGAAGCTGAATTTAAAGAACTAGTTGCGAAACATGAATTGAAACCAGGCGAGTTAATGTTGCCATTTAGAATTATGTTAGTAGGTGGCAAATTTGGACCTGGCGTATTCGATATTGTAGAAACGATTGAACTTAAAGATACCGTTGCAAGAATTCAACATGGCTTGCAATTATTATCATAGAATTGGCTTAACTTGTATACAGAAAGCTTGCTTAAATAAAAAAGAATGTCTTTAGATCGACCTATAAGAGTTTTAGTGGCTAAAGTTGGCCTTGACGGGCATGACCGAGGCGCAAAAGTTATTGCTACTGCATTAAGAGATGCGGGCATGGAAGTTATTTATACCGGACTTCGTCAAAGTCCTGAGATGGTTGTTCAGGCAGCTTTACAAGAAGATGTGGATGCGATTGGCATTAGTATTTTATCTGGAGCGCACATGACTATTTTTCCAAAAGTGTATCAAATGATGCAGGAAAAAGGATTAACCAACACCCTTCTTACTGGTGGTGGAATTATTCCTGATGAAGACAATGCTCAATTAAGTGCCATGGGCATTGGTACCCTATTTAGTCCAGGAGCAAATACTTCAGATATTGCAGCATATATAAAAGATTGGGTCGCAGCACATAGAAAATAAAAGTTTCTTTCACTTTTAAATTGATTCATTATGTCTTTTCAAACTTTGTTTACTAAGATGGAAGATCACACATTGATCATTACCATCAATCGTCCAGATGTTTTAAATGCATTAAACAAACAAGTAATTGATGATTTAGATGCCGTAATGGACAGAGTGTATAAATTTCCAGAAATAAAAAGTGTGGTGATAACGGGTGCAGGATTAAAAAGTTTTGTAGCAGGTGCAGATATAAAAGAATTTGAATCTCTTTCAAAAGACGAAGCCATTGCAGTTGCCAAAAGAGGCCAGTCCGTATTTGCAAAAATTGAACGTTCTCCAAAACCAGTAATAGCTTGTGTAAACGGATTTGCTTTGGGCGGGGGTTGTGAATTGGCCATGAGTTGCCATTTTGTGATTGCTTCTGAAAGCGCCACATTTGGTCAACCCGAAGTGAATTTAGGCATCATGGTGGGCTATGGTGGTTCTCAAAGATTAACACAAAGGGTTGGAAAAGGAAGGGCCATGGAATTAATTATTACAGGAAAAACAATCAATGCCACACAAGCTATGAATTACGGTTTGGTCAATTATGTGGTGCCTCAAACTGAATTATTAGATAAAGCTTTCTCCATATTAAGAGTGGTACACGAAAAATCACCTATTGCCGTTGGTAATTCTATAAAGGCTGTAAATGCCGTATGGGATGAAACCGTTAATGGATATGATGTGGAAGCAAACTTATTCGGCGAATGCTTTAATAGCGATGATGCTAAGGAAGGAATTGCTGCATTTAAAGAAAAAAGAAAGCCTCATTTTAAAGGGTACTAACCCCTTCTGAGTTTACGATTACTTACTGGATTTACCTGATTTTCTTTACCCATTTTAATCAATGAGTCTTACCTTTGCGGTATCTAAAAAACCGCATATGGAATACAGAATTGAGAAAGACACAATGGGTGAAGTAAAAGTACCTGCAAATGTTTATTGGGGTGCTCAAACACAAAGAAGCATTGAGAATTTTAAAATAGCTCAAGACATTAATAGAATGCCGAAGGAAATTATTCGTGCATTTGCTTACTTAAAAAAAGCAGCAGCATTAACTAATTTTGATGCAGGTGTTTTACCAAAAGAAAAGTGTGATTTAATTGGCCAGGTTTGTGATGAAATTTTAGCTGGTAAATTAGATGATCAATTTCCATTAGTAGTATGGCAAACAGGTAGTGGTACACAAAGTAATATGAACATGAACGAGGTGATTGCTTATCGTGCGCATGTTATCAATGGCGGTAGTTTAACCGATAAAGAAAAATTTATTCATCCAAACGATGATGTAAATAAATCTCAATCTTCAAACGACACCTTCCCTACTGCAATGCATATTGCAGCCTATAAAATTTTAAAGGAAGTTACCATCCCTGGTATTATTACTTTAAAAAATACATTAGACGCTAAGAGTGCCGAGTTCATGCACATTGTGAAAATTGGTCGTACCCACTTTATGGATGCTACTCCACTTACATTGGGTCAAGAAATTAGCGGTTATGCAAGTCAATTAAAACATGGATTAAAAGCGATTGAAAATACATTAGCACATTTAAGCGAATTAGCTTTAGGTGGCACCGCAGTTGGTACAGGAATTAACACACCAAAAGGGTATTCAGAAAATGTTGCCAAGCATATAGCCAACTTAACGGGATTACCATTTATCACCGCTGAAAATAAATTTGAAGCATTGGCTGCACATGACGCCATCGTTGAATCGCATGGTGCCTTAAAAACAGTAGCAGTAAGCTTAATGAAAATAGCGAACGATGTTCGTATGTTGTCTTCTGGACCAAGAAGTGGTATTGGTGAATTGTTTATTCCAGACAACGAACCAGGCTCTTCAATTATGCCAGGTAAGGTTAACCCTACTCAATCTGAAGCATTAACCATGATTGCTGCACAGGTAATGGGTAATGATGTAGCCATTAACGTGGGTGGATCAATGGGTCACTTTGAATTAAACGTTTTCAAACCTGTGATGATTTATAATTTCTTACACAGTGCAAGATTAATTGGAGATGGTTGTGTAAGCTTCAATGAAAAGTGTGCTATTGGTTTAGCACCCATCGAAGAAAACATTAACAAGCATGTGAACAATAGCTTGATGTTAGTGACTTCTTTAAATACTAAGATTGGTTATTATAAGTCAGCAGAGATTGCTCAAAAAGCACATAAGGAAGGAACAACTTTAAAAGAGATGGCTGTTAAATTAGGTTATGTAACTCCTGAAGAATTTGATGCATGGGTGGTGCCAAAGGATATGGTTGGACTATAATTGATTTCTGAGTTTACGATATAGCAATAGCAAGGAAAGATAAGAAAATACTAATTCGAGCGAGCTTTCGAGCCACGCGCAGAGCGAGTCGAGAGTTGGTAGTTTCTTATCTTTTTTTATTTAACTAACATAAGAAGTGACAAGTATAGCCTAATTCTAGTGTACTCTTTCGCCGTTAATATATGTATGGGTTACATTAATTTTTAAAATACTATCCGTTGCAACTTTCATTAAGTCTTTATCCAAGATAATAAAGTCGGCTTTTTTCCCAACTTCTAATGAACCTACTTGCTTTTCCATTCGGTTTGCTTTCGCTGCCCAAATGGTCATCCCTTTGATAGTTTGTTCACGCGTTAATGCATTTTCCATTTGGAATCCACCAGCAGGAAACCCTTTGCTATCCTGTCTTGCCACTGCCGCAAGGAAGGTTTTGAATGGATTAATTTCTTCCACAGGAAAATCGGTACCTAATGGCAACCAATTGTTTTGTTCCAATAATTGCTTGTAGGCATAGCCTCCTTTTAATCTCTCCGCACCCAATCTATCTCCTGCCCAATACATATCACTAGTGCCATGTGTGGGTTGTACTGATGGCACAATACTATTGTCACCAAATAAATGAAAGTCAGCTGGATTAATGATTTGAGCATGCTCAATTCTCCAACGCTTATCGTTCTTCCCTTTTAAATATTTTGCATACACATTTAAAATAGTTCTATTAGCACTATCTCCAATGGCATGGGTACACATTTGAAAATCGGTGTTAATTAATTTAGCAGCAACGGAATCAAAATGAGCTTGGCTGCTTAATAAAAATCCTGACCACCCTGCTTTATCCGCATAAGGTTGTAATAAACAAGCACCTCTACTTCCTAATGCTCCATCACCATATACTTTTACCCCTTTGACCATTAAACGATCTGTTACATAACCGCCACCTGTAAAATATTTTGAAGTGTAGGAAGAAGGCTTATCACTTAACATCACGTATAATCGCATTTTTAAATCATTGCTTTTTTGCAAAGCATCTACATTATCAATATCCTCCGGACTTAATCCACAATCTGTGATAGTTGTTAATCCTGTTGCAAAACAATTTTGTTGTGCAGCCGTTAACCAATCCTTATAATCTGCTCTTGT
The DNA here is from genome assembly GCA_903938445.1 of uncultured Bacteroidota bacterium. Taxonomy (GTDB): domain Bacteria; phylum Bacteroidota; class Bacteroidia; order Chitinophagales; family Chitinophagaceae; genus Sediminibacterium. The sequence goes on from CAJADG010000052.1 coordinate 19,673, forward strand.
TGCAGCTGGAACAAATTTTTCTACTACCCCCACTGCATTGTCTACTAACAAGCCTGTTAACTTTCCATCTTGCATGGTAAATTGTCCGCCTTCAATCGTTTGACCTGGCTTCACCCCTGCTAATTGTAAAGCAAAATCATTGGCAACACTTGCATGGCCATCCACACGTTCTAACAATACTGGACGATCAGGAAATAATGCATTTAATTCAGTATTGGTTGGAAACTGTTTACAAGGAAAACGATTTTGATCCCAACCACGCCCTTTAATCCAACCCTTACCAGGATGCTTTGCAGCAAAGTCTTTCACACGAGAGATCGCTTCTTCCCAGCTAGGCACAAACATTAAATTAACAGCATACAATGCTTGTCCATACCCTAAAAAGTGTGCATGCGCATCAATAAATCCTGGGTATACTGCTGCCCCTTTTGCATCTACTAAACTATCTGATTTATATTCTTTTAAAATTTCATCATTCGTTCCCACTGCTACAATTTTCCCATCTTGTATGGCCATCGCTTCGGCAGTCGCAAACTCATTATTGACTGTATAAATTTGTGCATGATGCACAATTAAATCCACTCTTTGATTGATGCATGAACTACATAAAAAAATAATTACAACAGCAAATATATTACGCATAGTAAAAGTTTAGAAAATAAAAATAACTAAAAAAGGTCTAGAAAAAATAAATGATAATTAAACAACCTAAAAAGCACTCGATTAGTTCAACAATTCACATGGCTTTAAGCCTGTATGCTTTTTAAATGCAGCAGAAAAGTGAGAGATAGAGGAATACCCCAATAATGCAGAAACATCCGTTACGCTCAAAGCTTTTTCATACAACAAGTATTTGGCGTGTTCCATTCTTTGTTGTTGGTAAAAATCAAAAATGGTCGTTCCAAAAACTTCTTTAAACCCTTTCTTTAAATAACATTCATTCATAGCCACTTTACGGCTAAGCTCCTTGATGGTGATAGGGTCTCCAATATGTTGTAATAAAATTTCTCGCGCTTGATAAATACTTTCTTTACCTCGATCATCAGCTAAAAATTTACAAGTAAATCCTTCTTCTTTTTCATCATCTACAATTACATCTAAACTTTGTAAAAGTAATTCGTGAATTTTAGCGTTGATAAAAATATTTTCCAGTGAACCTGTGTAACTGTGATTTAATACACTATCTAAAGTATTACGCTTACGTACGCTTAATGGAAATATTTTTGTAAAAGCATTAGGATGTTTAAATGCCAACACCTCGTCCTTTGTGGTTGTCAATTTTACATTATGTAAAAACTGATGTAAAAAAGTAGAAGTAAAATGAAATGAAAAAACATCCACAGTTCTTAATGGCCCAGCACAATCTTCGGTAGGTAATTGATTACAATTTCCACACTCTTTATTTTCACAGAATCTGTTTCCTGAAATACAAAAACGTAGTTCTAAAAAATTGTCTCTTGGTTGATCTTGATTAAAATGATAAACAAACATACCTGTATCCTCCGTAGACCAAGTATCTTGAGCATAATAGCGCTTGATACTGTATTGAGTGGACCCAGGAATATGCTGATCCTTATGCCATAGTAAGGCCATTCCTGCAAATTCTGAAGGCTTGTTGGATTGTTTTAATATGTCTAAAGCTTGTATCACAGTCACAAAATTAATGTATAAACATTAAATCAGCCCAAAAGGTTCATTGTTAGAAAATATATCGCCTTAAGAAAAAGACATTTAAATGACAAATAACGTCTTAATGATTTAAAATAAATAATGTGTCTTGGTCAATTCATAGAATCGTTTTTAAGGGCATTTTTAGCCTCATTTTTGGCCTCGAAATAATTCACAAGTCATTTGAATTGGGGATAACTAAACCACCTAAAATTCATACGCTAACTGTCTAATTTTCTTAAGTTTGTATGCGTTTGAAACGACCTATAAAAACAAAAAAAATTACGCTTTATGTCAGAAGATTTACAATCCCCAGATTCGGCCGAAAATAAGAATTATGGCGCCGATAGTATCCAGGTCCTTGAAGGATTGGAGGCGGTAAGAAAAAGACCAGCCATGTATATTGGCGATGTGGGCTCAAAAGGTTTACACCATCTTGTTTACGAAGTGGTAGATAACTCAATCGATGAGGCTTTAGCTGGCTATTGCTCACACATCGAAGTGACCATTCACAAAGACAACTCCATTAGTGTACAAGATAATGGTCGTGGTATCCCTACAGCAATGCACTCTAAAGAAAAAAAGTCGGCATTGGAAGTGGTTATGACGGTATTACATGCCGGTGGTAAATTTGATAAAAATACTTACAAGGTATCTGGAGGTTTGCACGGTGTGGGTGTAAGTTGTGTAAATGCATTAAGTACTAAATTATTAGTGACCGTTCAAAGAGAAGGAAAAATATTTGAGCAAGAATATTGCATTGGTGTTCCGCAATATTCAGTTCGCGAAACGGGCACAAGTGAAAAAACAGGTACCCACGTACACTTTTGGCCTGATGCGAGCATCTTCCAAGAAACTGTGTATAAAAAAGAAATCTTAGAAGGTCGTTTACGTGAATTATCCTATTTAAATAAGCGCATCAATATCACTTTAACGGACTTAAGAGAATTAGGTGAAGATGGTCAACCATACACCAATAATTTTTACAGCGAAGGTGGTATCATTGAGTTCGTTCAAATGTTGGATAAAAATGCAAATAGAAATCCAATCATCAGCACACCATTATACGTAGAAGGTTTAGACGAAGCTTCTAATGTAATGGTGGAAGTAGCATTGACTTACAATGATGATTTTAAAGAAAACATATTCTCCTACGTTAACAATATCAATACCATCGAAGGTGGTACCCACGTAACTGGTTTTAGAACAGCCTTAACACGTGTATTTAAAAGCTATGGTGATAAGGAAGGTTTGTTTGAAAAAGCAAAAGTAACGGTTGAGGGAGATGATTTTAGAGAAGGTTTAAGTGCGATCATTTCGGTAAAAGTGCCAGAGCCTCAGTTTGAAGGTCAAACTAAAACAAAATTAGGAAATAGTGAAGTGAGTGGTGTGGTTCAAACTACTGTGTCTCGTGTATTAGAAGCTTATTTGGAAGAAAATCCAAAAGAAGCGAAGTACGTAATCTCAAAAATTATATTAGCTGCCCAAGCGCGTGTTGCTGCAAAGAAAGCACGTGATATGGTGCAAAGAAAAACCGTTTTATCTGGCGGTGGCTTACCTGGTAAATTAGCCGATTGTTCTGAACGCGACCCTGAAAGATGTGAGTTATACTTAGTCGAAGGAGACTCAGCGGGTGGTACTGCTAAACAAGGACGTGATAGAAGCTATCAAGCCATTTTACCATTGCGTGGTAAAATCTTGAACGTAGAAAAAGCAATGGAACATAAAATTTATGAGAACGAGGAAATTAGAAATATGTACACTGCATTAGGTGTAACAGTGGGAACACCCGAAGATCCTAAAGCTTTAAATATTGTAAAGCTTCGTTATCATAAGTTAATCATCATGACCGATGCCGACGTGGATGGTTCTCACATTGCTACCTTAATTCTTACTTTCATTTTTAGATATATGAAAGAGTTAGTGCAAAATGGATATGTATACATTGCACAACCTCCTTTGTATTTAGTAAAGAAAGGAAAGGATCAAGAATATGCCTACAGTGAAGAACAACGCAAGGACTTAGTAGTGAAATTGGGCGGCGGAAATGATAGTTCAGTAACCATTCAGCGTTATAAGGGTCTGGGTGAGATGAACGCCGATCAATTATGGGAAACTACCATGGATCCAAGTCGCAGAACCTTGAAACAAGTTACTATTGATAGTGCTGCTGAGGCAGATCGTATCTTTAGTATGTTGATGGGTGATGAAGTGGCTCCACGAAGAGAATTCATTGAAAGCCATGCTAAATATGCTAAAATCGACGCCTAAACCTAGTTTTAGGCCTAAAAAAGGCATTTTTTAACAAAAAATCAATGGGTTTCTAAAGGGAATCGCAATAAATAACCTACTTTCAATTTAGCAATTTAAACACTAAAATTTATACAAAATGGACACTTCAAAAATGATCAAAGCTTATTGCTTAAAAACAAAAGAAAAAAATGTACCAATGCATGACGCTGTTATCACTAAAACTGCAAAAGGCGGTTATATGGCAGGCGGTCACGATGGTAAAGGAAATAAAATGGCTGCAATCATGAGCGAAGCAAATGCATTAAAAGCAATTGCTGACGGAGTAGCTACAAAAGGTTTCTAGTATACAGCTTTAAAAGCTCAACTATAAAAAAGCCGCTGATTAATCAGTGGCTTTTTTATTTTACCCCACCAACCCGTTGTACATTTTTTGTAAGGTTCTTAAACAGGCTTCCATGCCCTTGATATCCTTTACAATTAAGATAAAGGTTTTTCCTACCTGCTTAAAGTGGGCATTGTTCATAGAAGTTTGGGTAAAGCCCAATAAATTTTTGAAAGTTTCACTTTCAAAATAAGGAGAGTCTGGACGATTAATAAAGAAACATCTTAAAGTCTCCTCTTTTAAAGTCATCTTTTCAAATCCCAAAGCAATAGCTAACCTTCTGCATTGAATGGTTATAAATAAATCGTTCACAGGTTCCGGCAAAGGACCAAAACGATCTACTAATTCTAATTTCATTTGTTCCAACTCAGTATCATCTTCGGACTGATCAAGTCTTGTATATAAAGAAAGTCTTTCGCCAATATTTTCAACATAGCTGTCTGGAATCATTATTTCCAAATCGGTATCAATGGTACAATCCGATACAAAATCATCCTGTTTACTTATTTCCTCTTTAAATAATTCTTGAAAGTCAGAACGCTTTAATTCACGAACTGCTTCAGCTAATATTTTTTGATACATTTCAAATCCAATCTCCGCCATAAATCCACTTTGCTCTCCTCCCAATAAATTTCCTGCACCGCGTATATCCAAATCACGCATAGCAATTTGAAAACCACTTCCCAACTCACTAAATTGTTCTAAGGTTTGTAATCGCTTACGAGAATCCTCAGGTAATACGCTCATTGGTGGGGCTAATAAATAACAGAATGCTTTTTTGTTACTACGACCTACTCTACCCCTTAACTGGTGTAAATCACTTAATCCAAAATGATGCGCATTGTTCACTATGATGGTGTTAACGTTTGGAATATCAACTCCACTTTCTACAATATTTGTGCAAACCAATACATCATATCTGCGTTCAATAAAATCAAATATTTTTTCTTCCAACTGATGCCCTTCTAATTGACCATGTGCAAATCCAATGCTTAAATCGGGACATAATTTTTGAATCATGGCGCACATTTCAGCCAATCCCTGCACTCTATTATGAATAAAAAATACCTGTCCTCCACGTTCGGTTTCATAATAAATAGTTTCTCTAATGACATCCTCATGAAACACTTGCACTTCGGTATGAATGGGCTGTCTATTCGCAGGGGGCGTATTAATTATACTTAAGTCTCGTGCACCCATTAAACTAAAATGTAAGGTTCTTGGAATAGGCGTTGCCGTCAATGTTAAGCAATCTACTGTAGTTCTTAAGGTTTTTAATTTTTCTTTATGTGCTACACCAAATTTTTGTTCTTCATCAATAATCATCAATCCCAAATCCTTAAAAGCCACTTCTTTTCCCAATATACCATGAGTTCCTACTAAAATATCAATTTTACCTTCCTTTACTTTTTCAATGGTTTCTTTTTTCTCTTTGGAAGATTTAAAACGGTTCATATAATCTACCGTGACTGGAAAGTCTTTTAATCTTTCTTTAAAAGTTTTATAATGTTGAAATGCTAAAATGGTAGTAGGTACTAAAACTGCCACTTGCTTTCCATCAATAGCTGCTTTAAATGCAGCACGCACCGCCACTTCCGTTTTCCCAAATCCTACATCACCACAAACCAATCGATCCATCGGAGCAGCTTGCTCCATATCTTTTTTTACATCTGCAATGGCCTTTGCCTGATCAATGGTATCCTCGTACATGAAAGAGGCTTCTAATTCGTGTATCATGTAGTTATCCGGTGTAAACGCAAAGCCAGCCTGCGCTTTACGATGTGCATATAATTTAATTAAATCAAATGCGATGGCTTTTACTTTAGCCTTGGTTTTTTCTTTTAATTTAACCCATGCATCAGAACCCAGTTTATTCACTTTAGGAGGTGCTCCTTCCTTACCTGTATATTTTGATATTTTATGCAATGAATTAATGTTCACATATAAAATATCACTGTCTTTGTAAATGATTCTTACCGCTTCCTGGGCATGCCCATTGACATCAATTTTTTGCAGCCCACTATACACGCCTACTCCATGATCGATATGCGTTACATAATCTCCAGGTTGTAGGTCACGTAAGGTTCTTAAAGTAATGGCCTTACTTTTACTATAGGCTTGTTTTACTTTAAACTTATGATAACGTTGAAAAATTTGATGATCCGTATAGCAAACCATTTTATGATCATGGTCAATAAATCCTTCATGAATGCTTTTTACAATTGAGACAAATTGAATATCTGTTTTAAGATCCGTAAAAATAGCATGTAATCTTTCCAATTGTTTTGCTTGCTCGGCAAATAAATATAAAGTGTAACCTTGCTTTTCAAGTTCTTGTAAGTTGGCAATTAAATACTGAAACTGTCTATTAAAAACAGGTTGAGACTGAGTATTAAAAGCAATTTTTTCTACAGATAAATGTTGGTGAAACCCCCATTCTATCAAGGTATGCTTGGTAATTTTTGCTTCCGTATCAGTTACTAATTCAAAATCATCGATATGACTTTCTTTTTTATGAGAATCGTTTTCATCTGCCTTATTCATGGCAGCGTGATGTGTAATAAATGTTTCCAACGCCTCATGTTGATCCAACCCTTTTTGTTTAATCACATCCCAATCTTTTAACCAAATAATGGTATCGTTGGAAAGAAAGTCTAACAAAGGAATTTTTTGGGTATCTTCAAATTGAGTGGTTACATTGGGAATAATATTTACCTGTAATAATTTACGCTCACTTAACTGCGATGCGGGATCAAAAAGCCTTATACTATCTACTTCTTCTCCAAATAATTCAATACGATAAGGCTTTTCATTTCCAAAAGAATAAATATCTAAAATTCCTCCTCTTAATGCAAATTGTCCTGGCTCATATACAAAATCGGTACGCTCAAAACCATAGTCAACCATTTGTTGCATCATTGCATTTAAGTCTAAATGATCATTGGTTTTAATTTGAATTATATTAAGCTGTAAGGTCTTTGCCATTACAACTTTTTCAAATAAAGCCTCCGGATAAGTAACTACTATTTTTTTATTACCACCCATAGAAATTTTAGTCAATGCCTCCGTCCTTAACATAACATGCGAAGGATTCAAGACACTAAAATTATGTGGAGACTTAAAGGAAGAAGGGAAATAAAATAAATCTAGTGCGCCAGTAACACTTTCGATAGAGTTAAAAAAATAAGCCGCCTCTTCGGCATCACTTAGTACAACAAGGTGATTTAAATTGGCCGTTTTATCATTGGTAAAGATGGCTTGCAAAACAAAAGCCGCAGCCGATCCATTTAAATTTTGAAGAAATGCCTGAAAAGGATTTTCGTTATGCTTGGACATAGCTATCCTGTCCACCAAATTATTTAGGAGGGGGGATTTTTCTAAACGCTCAAATAAGGAATCCTCGTTCATACCGTCATAACAAAGATACCTATCCTATTGTTTAAATCAGCCAAAATCTTATTCATAACTTGAATTTACTTTGACTTCAATATCTAATTCAGTTTTTTCGTTTTGTTTTGTTTCAATGATTGACACCCAATTTTTACCTGAATAAAATGGAACGTAATACCCATTTTCATATTTAACAAACACACTATACCTCCCAGGATGTAAATACAAGGAATAAGCACCTGTTTTATCAGCGTGTGCCGAATCTACTAAAGTGGAATTTATTTTTGATACAATTGGCCCTGGTTGCAGCCCCTCCTCAATTTGATTTGTGGTAGTGGGTTCGTAAATATAAAGCGTTGTTTCAAGAGGCCTACCCTTGGCTTTAGGTTTATCTAACAAGGGCATATTATTGAATTTATGCTCATAAATATGGCCAGAAAAATTTGATTTTATTAAATTTTTAGGAATTTTTCCGCAGTTTATCGAAAGCATGAAAATGCTTACCATCATTGTTAACCCTAAACAATTTCGCATAAGTACATTTTAAACTAAAATTACGCCAAAAATATTCGAGAATTGATTGTAATTTTAATAGTCTCAAGGAGATGACTGATTAATAATCAACCTACTATGCAAAAATCGTTTTTTACTTTTATTTTAAGCGCTTTTATCATTTCAAATGGTGTTGCACAAAGCGAAACTAAATCCTTTGTTTTAAATAATTCCGCTCGTTCATTTGAAACCAATTCAAGAGCAAGTTTCAGTGAAGCAGTTATAAAATCAAAAGAAAAGGGATGGCCATTACAATATAAATCTAGAAATAATCAAACTGTTAATTTGGTGGGTATTGATCTATATGGTCAACCTATCTATTTAACTACTTACCAAGATCCTGTTCAAGCTATTACAATCAATGCGAATCAATTATGGAATGGGGGAAGCAGCGGGTTAAATTTAAGTGGATCTACCGATTCCATTACCAATAGAATCGGAGTTTGGGATGAAGGATCACCTAGACTTTCTCACTTTGAATTAAATGGGAAAATTACTGTAAAAGATAATTCAACAAAAGTTTCAGATCATCCAACGCATGTTGCTGGAATTATTATGGCAAAGGGTTACAATCCTCTTGCAAAAGGAATGTCTTATGGGATTAAAGGTGCTTATGCATATGATTGGAATAATGATGCTTCCGAAATGGCTGCTGCAGCAGCAAATGGATTATTATTTTCAAATCATTCCTACGGAACTGTTTGTGGATGGGATTATAATTCAGATTCTTCAAGATGGGAATTCAGTGGAAGATGGAATGAAAAAGAAGATTATAAATTTGGGCTCTATAATGAAAGTGCCCAAATTTATGATTCTATAGCCTACAACGCACCTTATTATTTAATTGTAAAATCATCTGGAAATAATAGAACTAGTAATGGGCCAGCAGTTGGACAAACTTATTGGCGTAGAGATCAAAATGGAAAATTATATAATGCAGGAAATAGACCCGATAGCTTAAGTAGTAATAATACCTACGATGTAATTCCAACGGATGCCAATGCAAAAAATATATTAACTGTTGGTGCTATTTCACCCATAAGTGCAGGATATTTAAAAACGGCTGATGCTACAATGACTTCATTTAGCTCTTGGGGGCCAACGGACGATGGACGAATAAAACCAGATATTGTTACGGATGGCTTATCAGTTTACTCTTCGATTAGTACAAACGACTCTAGCTACGCCTATTTAAGTGGGACATCAATGGCAGCACCTGGCGCAGCAGGATCATTACTGCTTTTACAAGAATTAAGTCAAAGATTAACCCCTAATAAATTTATTAAGGCTGCAACTATAAAAGCACTTGCAATACATACCGCTAATGAAGCTGGTGCTAACCCAGGTCCCGATTATAAATTTGGATGGGGTGTATTGAATGATGCTGAGGCTGCCAATGTTTTAAACAACGCTCTTACGAGTAATAATAATAGTAACAGTGTTGACTTAGTGTATGAAAATAATTTACAAAATGGTCAGACCTATAATTTAAATGTAATCGCTTCTGGTATTAAACCTTTAAAAGCTACTGTCGTTTGGACAGACGTGAAAGGAAATCCAACCAATGTATTAAATGATACTACCCATCAATTAGTGAATGATTTAGATTTAGTCATTAAAAAAGGAGCTACTATATATTATCCTTGGACATTAAATAGATCCGCACCTGATAATCCTGCAGTAAGAGGAATAAATAGTATTGACAATGTCGAAAAGGTGGAAATTGATTCTACTCTTATTGGTAATGCTTATACCATTTCAGTAAATCATAAAGGTACATTAGCGAGAGGTCAGCAATCATACTCTTTAATAGTGAGTGGTGCTGGTGGAATCGCTTATTGTACATCTTCCGCTACTTCAAATGCTGGAACAAGAATGGATAGCGTCAGTTTTAATAATATTCAATATACCAATAACTCTAGCAATCAATATATAGACAATACTAATCTATTTATAAATGGAGAACCGGGAGGTAATATCCCTGTTTTCATTAAATTAGGAAGTACAGATGCAACCAATAATACAAGATTTGTTAAAATATTTATTGACTTCAACAATAACGGAAAATTTGATTCTACTGAAAATGTTTTAACAAGTTCGGAACTTACCAATGGCAACTATATATCTACAATAAGTTTACCTAGCAATTTAGCCATTGGGAAACTGTTTAAATTTAGAGTGGTAGTAATGGAAACTAGTATCAGTAGCAACGTTAATGCATGTGGATCCTATACGATAGGCGAAACACAAGACTATACTTTAAAAATTAATAGTGCGTCCAATGATTTACAAGTAAGTGATATTATCAACCCAACTGCTGGAGTATGTAAAAAAGCAGTTCAATATGTAACCATTAAATTGGTAAACAATGGGTCTACCAATCAGTCCAATATTCCTGTAAGCTTAATTGTAAAAAAAGGGAACGTTACTATTTTAAATATCAATGAAACATTTACTGGTCGTCTCAATGGATTTGAAAATATGACTTACACATTTCAAAAGCCAATTTCAATTGATGCTAATACCAGCTATATTATAACTGCATCAGTTAATATTAATAATGACCAACAGCCAAGCAATAATTCTTTGACCACTACAATTGTAAGTGCCGCTGAGATAGCAGCACCACAAGGGACTGCAGTAATTTGTAATGGAGTAATGCGTTTGAATGTATCTAATCCAACTTCAGGTTCGAATTATTATTGGTATGATAGTAGTAATTTGTATAATCCTATCGTAATTGGCAATAGTGTTGGAGCTTCCAATTCAAGCAATAAAGTATATGTAGCACAAGGATACCAAGCTACCCTCCCTCCACTCACAAATACCAGTTTAAATGGAGGAGGCGGTTATAATGTTTTTAGTGGTAGTTTTATGAAAATAAATACAACCCAGGCCTTAACCTTAGAAACAACTAAACTTTACTCCAGTTATCCAGGTAAAGTTGATTTTATTTTAGGTACACTTGGGACTTTTAACAGTGACAATACATTCACTTATTTTCCCATACAAACTGTTTCTTTAAATGTTCCTGCAAGTAGCCCTTCACCAACTCCTGGACCTTCAACCTATGTAGCTGGTGACACTGGCCGTATTTATGCATTGAATTTAAATATACCTCAGGCAGGTGATTACATAGTTATTTTCAGAAGTGATAGTGCCTCCATATTTAGAAACAATGGAGCACCCGATCCAACCTACCCTTTAGGACCTAACCATATTATAAGTTTTACTGGCAATAGTGCAATGCCTACGACAGCTAATCCGAATGCAAATTTTCAAAATTATTTTTATTTCTTTTACAATATGCAAGTGAGTTCAACTGATTGTATGAGCGCTGCAACACTTGTTAATGTTACAACAAACAGCAAACCTACCATAACACAAAGTGGGGATAGTCTTATCAGTTCAGTGGGTAGCGGATATCAATGGTATATGAATGATTCATTGATTAATGGCGCCACAAAACAATCTTATAAGCCTTTGAGAAATGCGATGTATAAGGTAGCTACGATAACGATTGCGGGAGATTGTCAAAATATATCAGATAATAAACTAATTTTGGTAACGGATATTGCTGAAGCGAGTGCTAAAGAAATAAACCTTAAGATTACATCTGACGATTATGTCGAAAACATCATTAAAGGAAATTCATTTTACATTCAATTTAGTAATATTCAAACCCAAAAAATTTCATTAGAAATAATAAATTCAATGGGTAATAAGGTTTTCCAAAAAGAAAACTTAATAAACCAACAGGCTCCGCAGCATATTTCTATTGATAGCTTGACTACAGGTATTTACTTTGTTAAAATCTATGCTAACAATAAAGTGTATGTCCAAAGAGTTTTTATTACTAATTAATTAAACATTGGTTATGGCACTTGAATGGGTGGAAGGAGTAATTACTAAAATTGAAAATGAAACTCCCAATACAAAAAGATTTTATTTCGAAATTCCAAGTCTTGAAAAATTTGACTTTATTCCTGGTCAATTTGTAACATTAGACTTGCCAATTCATGAGCAAAAAAATAAAAGATGGAGAAGTTATTCAATTTCTTCTGCTCCTAACGGAACAAATACATTTGAATTAGTAATTGTCCATTTAGAAGGGGGTTTAGGAACTACTTACTTATTTAACGAAGTAACTGTGGGTTCAAAAATTACGCTTAGAGGTCCTCAAGGTGTGTTTACATTACCAAAGAACTTTGACAGCGATGTTTATTTTATTTGTACAGGAACTGGTATCGCACCTTTCCGTTCTATGATCACCTATATTCACGAAAATAAAATTGCACATAACAATATTCACTTAATTTTTGGATGTCGCAAATTCGAGGATGGCTTATATATTGATGAATTAAAAGCTTTAGAGGCGAAAGAGCCAGGCTTCCATTTTCATCCTTGTTACTCTAGAGAAACTGAAGTGCCTACAGGATCACATAGCGGCTATGTACACCCTGTATACCAAGAATTATTAAAGCATAATAAAGAAACTGCACATGTTTGGTTATGTGGCTGGAAAGCAATGATTGATGATGCACGAAAAAACATGACAGAGTTAGGCTTGGACAAAAAACAAGTTCACTTTGAATCTTTCGGATAGTCCAACTGCATTGAAATATTTAAAAGCCTCGATTTATCGGGGCTTTTTTAATGTCTTAACATACTTATTTCTAGACGCGCAATTTAGTGATATATAAAATGGCTTCATGAAACCAATTTCTTCTCTGCTCACCATTTACGCTAAAAATGAAATCTAGCATCTAAAATTGCGAACTCGCTTCGCTCAGACATGCGCAATTTATTAACGATGCTATCTCTCATTTTCTTAACGCTATGGCTCGGAGTTCAGAAATTTGTTTCATTGCGCCTTTTATTATCCCACTATATAAGTCGTAACATAAAAAATTCCGAAACGGTTGCTTCGGGATTAAGTATTCAAAAATAATTAATAACTAGTTGATTGCATCTAGCACTAATGATTTTACTTTACTCATCGGAATACGCTCCTGTGTCATAGAATCACGATGACGAATGGTAACGGTACCATCCTCCTTAGTTTGATGATCAATCGTTACGCAGAAAGGAGTCCCAATGGCATCCTGACGACGATATCTTTTACCGATAGCATCTTTTTCTTCATAAAAGCAATGAAACGATTTCTTACATTCGTCCATTAATTCTTTTGCCAATTCTGGCAAACCATCTTTTTTAGTTAATGGTAAAATAGCTAATTTATTAGGTGCAATTCTTGCAGGCAAATGCAAAACCACTCTTGAATCGGTAGTACCGTCTTCCTTATTAATAGTTTCTTCTTCATATGAATTAGACAAGATTAACAAGAACATTCTATCCAAACCAATAGAAGTTTCAATTACATAAGGAATATAATGCTGATTAATTTCAGTGTCAAAGTATTGCATTTTCTTTTTGCTAAACTCCTGATGACGACTCAAATCAAAATCAGTTCTTGAGTGAATGCCCTCTACTTCTTTAAAGCCAAATGGAAATTCATATTCTATATCCAAAGCAGCATCCGCGTAGTGTGCTAATTTAACGTGGTCATGAAAACGATATTTGTCAGCAGCAATACCCAAACTTAAATGCCACTTCATACGTTCATTCTTCCAGTGCTCATACCATTCTTTTTGCGTTCCTGGCTTAATGAAAAATTGCATTTCCATTTGCTCAAACTCTCTCATTCTAAAGATAAACTGACGGGCTACAATTTCATTTCTGAATGCTTTACCAGTTTGTGCAATACCAAAAGGAATTTTCATCCTAGCAGTCTTTTGCACATTCAAAAAGTTCACAAAAATACCTTGTGCCGTTTCTGGTCTTAAATAAATAGTACTTGCCTCATCTGTTACAGAACCTAATTCAGTAGAGAACATTAAATTAAATTGACGAATCTCCGTCCAGTTACCTGTTCCACTAACACTACAATGAATTTTATGGTCGTCAATTAATTTTTTTAAACCAACATAGTCATCATTCGCCAATAAGGCATCCATATCAGCAATTAATTGATCGGCTCCCACTTGATCTCCTTTTTCGATCATTTTTTCAGCATGACCTTCAATTAAATGATCAACTCGATATCTTTTTTTACTGTCTTTATTATCTATTAAAGGGTCGCTAAAACTATCTACGTGTCCGCTTGCCTTCCAAGTAGTAGGATGCATGAAAATAGCCGCATCGATACCAACTATATTTTCATTCATTTGTGTCATGGAATTCCACCAATAATCACGAATGTTCTTCTTTAATTGAGCACCATAAGGACCGTAATCATAAACCGCACTAAGTCCATCGTAAATTTCACTACTAGGAAATACGAAACCATATTCCTTAGCATGGGAAATAATTGCTTGTAATGTATTGTCTGTTGGGTTCTTACTCATAGTTGGCAAAGATACGTAGTAATCAATTATCGGTGTAATTTTTCATTATTTTGATGTCTTGTTGCATCTCTACTAGTTTTCTTCTGTAAATTTTTCTCTAAGGCCGTCGCTAAATCAATTCCAGTTTGATTGGCCAAGCATATTAGAACAAACAACACATCGGCCATCTCATCCGCTAACAACAAATCTTCTTCTTTATTTTTAAAGGATTGATCTCCATATTTTCGAACCATTATTCTTGACAATTCCCCCACTTCTTCCATTAATACTCCAAGATTGGTTAGCTCACTAAAATATTTTACGCCCACTGTTTTTATCCACTGATCCACCTGTTCCTGAGCTTGTTGAATGGTTGTATTATTTGACATTTATTGTTTGTTAACTTGTTTTAAGAAATGTAATTGCTTCTCCCTTTATTCTTTGTTTTTTGAATCAATAGTAATGGTTACAGGTCCATCATTTATCAAAGCCACTTTCATATCCGCACCAAACTTACCTGTTTGTATTAGAGCTCCTAAATCCTGTTGTAATTGCGTAATCATTTTTTCATAAAGTGGCACCGAAATATCTGGTTTTGCTGCAGCGATATAGGAAGGCCTATTTCCTTTTTTGGTAGAGGCGTGTAAAGTGAATTGACTTACTAATAAAATGGAGCCGCCAATCTCCAATACGCTTTTGTTCATTACTCCTTGCTCGTCCTCAAAAATACGCATGTTCACAATTTTATTGGAAAGCCATTCGATATCGGCTTGGTCATCCTCATTTACAATTCCCACCAATACCATTAAACCCTTTTGAATTTGGCCAACAATTGCCCCATCTACGGTTACACTTGCCTCCAAAACCCTTTGAATTACCACTCTCATACATTCGATTTTACTACATGAAGATAAACAAAACTATTTTCACTAATTTAGCTGTAATTTCAATCCCTTGAGTAGTATAAAAAAATTAGCAAGCCAAACAGCATGGTATGGACTTAGTTCCATAGCAGCTAGGTTTATTAGCTATTTATTAACCCCTTATTTAACCCTAAAACTTACCGAGGCTGCCTACGGGGAACAGGCAATTGTATACTCTTTTATTCCATTTTTAAATGTAATTGTTACCCATGGCATGGAAACTGCTTATTTCCGATTTGGGTCTAAAGACAACGAAGAAAAAATTTATCATACTAGTAGTTTTTCAATGATTATGGTAACTGGGTTCGTCGTAGCCTGTTTATTAATTTGGGGAGGCCCCATTTCCAACTTATTGCAAATTAATTTACACCCTGAATATATAAAATTAGTAGCCTGGGTGGTTGCTTTAGATGCATTAACTACCATCCCATTTTCAAGATTAAGGTTAGAAGGCAGGCCTAAAAAATATGCATTTATAAAAGTGGGTGGCATTCTCATTAATATTTTGGCTACCTATACATTGATTAGTATTTTGCCAAGCTATGCTAATTCGCATCCCGAAAGTTTTATTGCAAAATTATATGTTAAAGGTTTTGAAGTTGGTTATATATTAATTGCGAATGTTTTACAAAATGTTTTTGTATTACTGCTATTGCAAAAAGAAATCCGATCACTTCGTTTTAATATTGATTTTAAATTATGGAGTCAAATGATGGTATATGCCCTGCCACTGATATTAGTAGGTTTTGGTGGAATGATCAATGAAACCATGGATCGTATTATGATTGGCTGGTGGGCAAATGGTGGTAGCGAAGAAGCTAATAAATCATTGGTGGGGATTTATAGTGCTTGTTACAAATTAGCTATCTTAATAACCATTTCAATACAGGCTTTTAGAATGGGTGCCGAGCCATTCTTTTTTAAACAAGCACAGTCAGATAATGCGCAAAAAACTTATGCTAGAGTGATGAAATTTTTTGTAATCACACTTTGTGTTATGTTCCTAGGCGTAGTGTTGTTTTTAGATATTTGGAAGGAATTTATTCGTAATCCAAAAATGTATGAGGGCTTACGTGTTGTGCCTATTTTGTTAATGGCCAATATGTTTTTAGGTGTTTATTATAATTTAAGTATTTGGTATAAACTAAGCAATAAAACCATGGCTGGTGCTTGGATCACATTATTAGGCGCGTTCATCACCATTGTTATTAATTATTTATTGATTCCTCGATATGGCTATATGGCAAGCGCTTGGGCAACTTTCCTTTGCTATGGTACCATGATGGTAGTAAGTTATAAATGGGGCCAGAAGGTGTATTATATTCCTTATGCCACTAAAAAATTGATTGCCTATTTTGTAATTGCACTTATCATTTACAGCATCAATTTATTGATACTTTGGATCTCCTCTAATAAAGCGTTTAATTATTTATTTGCAAGTATTATGCTAGTAGGATTTATTGCCTTTGTGGCAAGAATTGAAAAGAAAGAATTAAAATCTATTTTTAATAAATAAGAAACATGGCCGAAGATTTAACGATACAAAAAGGAACTAAGCAGGAACAATACGAATCTTTGATTCCGCAAATACAAGGATTGCTAATGGGTGAGTCTAATTTAATTGCAAATCTTGCTAATATTAGTGCCGCCCTAAAGGAACAATTCAATTGGTGGTGGGTTGGTTTTTATTGGATACAGGAGGATGAATTGGTATTAGGTCCTTTTCAGGGTCCAGTGGCTTGCACCAGAATTAAAAAAGGTCGTGGCGTTTGTGGTGGTGCTTGGGAAAAAGGAGAAACCCTTATCGTTGAAGATGTAGAAAAATTTCCTGGACATATTGCATGCAGTAGTGCTTCCAAATCTGAAATTGTTGTGCCTGTATATTTTGGTGAAACAATCGTTGGGGTTTTAGATGTTGATAGCGAGCATCTCTCCCATTATGATGAAACAGACAAGTTTTATCTTGAAAAAATAGTGGCTTTGATCCCGAATAGCTAGCAATGAATGCTATTTACTAAAGCAGGCTTGAAAAAGTAACCGAAAAATTAAAAAAATCAATTAAGTTTGCAACCCCTAAGCGGATGTGGCGAAATTGGCAGACGCACTAGACTTAGGATCTAGCGCCGCGAGGCGTGTGGGTTCGACCCCCTCCATCCGCACTAAATACTCATAAAAAGCCCTTTTCACACTCTGAAGAGGGCTTTTTATTGCGAAAACCTCCCCTTTTTAAGGTTAAAAACTTACCTTTGCCCCCCTTAAACACTACAAAAAAGTAGAAAATAGCAATATTATGGCAACAGTAAAAAGAAGCAACATTGCACCGTTAAACGACAAATTAACAGTGACTATTACCAAAGAGGATTACTTAAAAGGCTTTGAAACGAGCTTGAAAAAGTATTCTAAAACAGCTAATATTCCAGGATTTAGAAAAGGAATGGTGCCAGCTGGTTTAATTAAAAAAATGTACGGACAATCTGTTTTTCAAGACGAGGTAATTAAGACCGTTGAAAATGAGATGAACCAATATATCGCAAAAGAAAAAATTGAAATTTTCGCACAACCTCTACCTGTAACAAATGAATTTCCTGCGATGGATGTAAACAATCCAAGCGACTATGATTTTTCATTCGAAGTAGGTTTAAAGCCATCTTTCACAATTGATACAAAAGGTATTAAAGCTACAAGATATAAAATTGAGGTTACCGAAGATATGTTGACAGCAGAAGTAGAAAGATTACAAGTGCGTAACGGAAACATGACCGAGCCTGAAGCTGTTGAAAATGAAGAAAACGTTTTGAATGTAACTTTTACTGAAGCTGATAAAAACGGCGTGGTAGTAGAAGGTGGAATTGCTAAAGACAACTCTTTATTGATTAAATACTTTGCAGAAAAAGCAAGAAAGCAATTTATTGGTAAAAAGAATGGAGATGTGGTTACAATTCAATTGAGCAAAGCGTTTGAAGCGAAGGAGTTAGATATTATAATAGCAGATTTAGGTATTACAAAAGAAGAAGCTGAAAAGTATTTCAATTTAACCATCACTAAAGTTGGTGCGGTTGAAAAAGCGCCTTTAGATGAAACTTTATTTACAGTAACCTACCCCAATCAAACCATCACTACGGAAGTTGAATTTAGAGAGGCCATTAAAAAAGATATTGAAGGTTACTATGATCAACAATCTCGCAATCAAGTCCACGACCAAATTTATCATGCATTGATTGACAACACTAAGATGGACTTTCCTGCAGATTTCCTAAAGCGTTGGTTACAAACTGGTGGTGAAAAACAAAGAACTTTAGAAGAAGCAGAAAAAGAATACCCAGTATTTCAAGATCAATTAAAGTGGACTTTAATAAGCACACAATTAATTGCTGATCATAAAATTGAAGTGGTTGCCGAAGATTTAAAAGCTTTCGCTAAACAACAATTAATGAGCTATATGGGTGGCCAATTAGGCGCATTAGGTGATAATGACCAATGGTTAGAAGACTATGCTGCAAGAATGATGCAAGATAGAAAGTTTGTTGAAGATAGCTACCACCGCATCAGCACTGACAAATTGTTTCAAGCAATCGAAGGCGATGTAACTGCAAAAGAAGAGAAAATCTCAGCTGAGAAATTTGCTGAAAAATTGCAACATCACCACCACTAATCCAATATTTTGCCCAAAGGGGCGCTAATTATAATTTTTAAGACCTTCCTAAACCAGGGAAGGTCTTTTTTTATTGAAATACGGTCAAGTTTGGCATCGTTTTTGCTCTACCATTAGGGAATAGGTTTTACCTTTACTTTACTAGAAAAACACATATATGAACTTAGGAAAAGAATTTGAAAAGTACGCTGTTAAACACAGAGGAATCAGCAGCAATAGTTTACATCAGTATCAAAATAGTGTAACGAATCTAACTCCTTATATTATTGAAGAAAGACCGATGAATGTGGCAAGTATGGATGTATTTAGCCGCTTAATGATGGACCGTATTATCTTTTTGGGCGAAGGCATTAATGACTATGTAGCTAATATTGTAACTGCTCAACTATTGTTTTTAGAAAGTACAGATCGCACTAAAGATATTCAAATGTATATTAATAGTCCAGGTGGAAGCGTTTATGCTGGTTTAGGCATTTATGATACCATGCAATTTATTGGACCTGATGTGGCTACCATTTGCACTGGTATGGCTGCAAGTATGGGTGCTATTTTATTATGTGCAGGGGTGGAAGGTAAAAGAACCGCTTTAAAACACAGTCGCATTATGTTACATCAACCAAGTGGTGCTGTGGGTGGACAGGCCTCAGATATTGAAATCACTGCAAGAGAAATTAAAAAATTAAAACACGAATTATACGAAGTAATTGCTACCCACACACATAAAGATGTGGAGGTAGTTGCTAAAGATTGTGATAGAGATTTTTGGATGACCGCTGCCGAAGGAAAAGCATATGGATTAGTAGATGAAGTGTTATTAACCAACCCAAGAAAACAAAAAAAGTAGTTAAAAAAAACTATATACCTAAAACTAGAATTAACTAATATTTCAAATTGAATATATGATACTTACGAATCGTTTTTTAATGGAAGATGAGGATGAACCAAAAGCAGATAAAAAAGAAGAAAATGCTCCTGGGTTCTTAAATAAAAAAATGGAACAAATCTTTTTTGAAAAAAGATCCATTTACTTATGGGGTCAGGTAGATGATAAATCTGCAAAAGATATTGTTACAAAATTATTGTTGCTAGATGCTGACAAGCCAGGTGCTGAAATTAATTTTTACATCAACAGCCCAGGTGGTGTAGTGACTAGTGGCATGGTGATGTTTGATACTATGAACTTAATTAAAAGCCCTGTTCACACCATTTGTATGGGATTGGCTGCAAGTATGGGATCTATTTTATTAAGCATGGGCGAAAAAGGTAAGCGTACTATTTTTCCTCACGGCGAAGTAATGATTCACCAACCAAGTTTGGGTGGATATTATCAAGCAACCAGCGCTGATATCGAAATTCAAGCAGAACAAATTAGAAAGACAAAAGAGTTAGGTGCTAAAATATTAGCGAAAAATTGTGACAAATCAATAGAACAAATCATGGCAGATTTTGATAGAGACTATTGGATGAATGCGGAAGAAGCAGTGGCTTATGGTATAGTAGATAAGATTGCTAAAAGCTTATAAACAAGTAGCTTAGTAAAAGTAGTAGATAGTAATAAAGAAAATAAAAGAAATTCTATATGAAAATGAGCAAAACAGATACAAGCATTCATTGTTCTTTTTGTGGACGCAGCAGAGATGAAGTAAAAATCCTCATTGCTGGCCAAGAGGGACATATATGCGAAAACTGTATTGAACATGCACATGAAATCATTGAAAAAGAATTTCATCAAAAGAAAACAGATGGCAAACCTGGTACTTTAAAAGTACAAAAGCCAATTGCCATTAAAGCATTTCTAGATCAATATATTATTGGTCAAGATGAGGCTAAGAAAATATTATGTGTTGCCGTATACAATCATTTTAAACGTATCAACCTCCCTACAACTTCAAAGAATGAAGTGGAAATTGAAAAGAGCAATGTGATAATGATTGGCGAAACTGGTACTGGTAAAACTTTATTGGCAAAAACAATCGCTAAATTATTAAACGTTCCTTTTGCTATTGTGGACGCAACGGTTTTCACCGAAGCTGGCTATGTTGGAGAAGATGTGGAGAGCATGCTAACCCGTTTATTACAAAACTGCGACTATGATGTGGAAGCTGCACAAAGAGGTATTGTATACATAGACGAGATTGATAAAATAGCTCGCAAAAGTGATAATGCTTCCATCACCAGAGATGTTAGTGGAGAGGGAGTTCAACAAGGTTTATTGAAAATGTTGGAAGGAACCGAAGTGTTAGTTCCACCTCAAGGCGGTCGTAAACACCCAGATCAAAAAATGATCAAAGTGGATACCAAGAACATCTTATTCATTTGCGGTGGTGCATTTGATGGTATCGATAAAATTATTGCACGCCGTATCAACACCAATGCAATTGGATTTAGCGTCAATAAAGATGAGCAAGAATTACAACGTAAAAACCTTTTACGTTTTGTAAATGCACAGGATATTAAAACCTTTGGTTTGATTCCTGAAATGTTAGGTCGCTTACCTATTGTTACGCATTTAGAGCCGTTAGATGCTGAAACATTAAGAAGTATTCTAACCGAGCCTAAAAATGCATTAATCAAACAGTTCACTCAATTGTTTGCTATTGAAAATATTAAGCTTAAAGTGGATACAGAAGTTTATGATTTCATCACAACAAAAGCTATGGAATACAAATTAGGGGCAAGAGGACTAAGAAGTATTTGTGAAAGCTTATTCACACAAGCCATGTTTGACCTACCAGGTACTGATATAAATGAATTTGAAGTAACACTTGATTATGCAAAACAAATGTTTGACAAAAGCAAATTAAGTGCCTTAAAAGTAGCCTAACCATAAACCCATAAAATAAAATTATATGCAAGAATTAATTGATCGCTTAGTAAAAGAAGCTGGCGTTACACCTGAACAAGCAAAACAATCTATTGAAACAATTGCGGCATTTGTAAAAGAAAAATTCCCAATGTTAGGTGGTGCAGTAAACCAAATATTCAAGGCAGGCGGAAAATAAAAAAGCCCTTCTTTCGAAGGGCTTCGCATATATAAATCTTATAAAATTTGGAAAATGATAAGATTTATATATGCACTCTAAAATAAAAAAGCCCTTCTTTCGAAGGGCTTCAAGCAAGCAATCATAAACTAGGAATAAATCCTACATCAATACTAATAAATTTTTTAGAAAAATCCTACTTTTTCTAAAAAATTTATTCTATATACTACCAGTCCTTAGTGTATAGTATAGCTAAAATAATAGGATCCTATATGGCATAAATGCCTCATAATCATTCTATAAAGTGTACACTTTGCTTTAGTTGAATAGCCTCATTTTGACTCAAATCACAAGCCTCAATTAGCTGCTCCCAACCTATTTTGCCATTATTTTGTTTCTTAAGCCGCAAAATTATCCAAACCTGTTGATCTGTAAACAAACCCAATTGTTTCCAATCTTTAAAATTCATAGCATTGGCGTTCAATATAATTTTAAAACCAGGCCTAATGTATAAATGCCCCCTAAGTTTTTGCAAAATACTATCAGGCATTCCATATATTTTATTCAATTGATATGGACTGGTAAATGCGCCTACAAAATTGCGATAAGATAAAATACGATGCACAATCTCCTTGTTCAAATTTGTTTTTAGGAACCATTCATTTTCATCCGCATTATTAATATCAATCTTCCAGTTATCCGTTTCATCATTAAATTTCTTTGGAATTTTTCGATTGGTATAAAAGGGATCATCCGATTTTTTACGGGGATTCATTATTATATAAGGCCTCAACAACAAAAACAATTCATTTTTTAATCCATATAATTTAGCAAAATCATCTGCATTTTTAAAATGCCCTCCTCTCTCTCTATAATGTAACAAAGAGCGTACCTGCCGCTCAGGAATTCCTAACTGAATTGCTTGTACACTATCTATTTGATTGGGATCAAAGAATATTAAGTGCAATGGCTTAATAGCTGAATTGGAAATTTTTTTATGATGTATACTTGGAGCAGAAAAAATCATACTCATTAATACAGAACCTGTCAATACAATTCCCAAAACAATAATTCCTTTGAGTTCTTTTTTTGAAAAATAAAAATAGGCCTGCCAATTTGGAAGAATCATTATAAAATAATTGATCCCAAAATAACCATATTAAAACGCGTATTTATCGCAAGAAATAATTTGTAAATTCAATTTATATAATACTACTCTACGGTAAACTGCAACCCATCATAAGCCATTTTAATAAATGAAGGCAATTGGGGCTCAAGCTCCGCCTGTAACCCAATTTGATGGCTGAAATGAGTGAAATATACTTGAGGTATTTCCAACTCAGTCGCAAGTGCAATAGATTCATTTAATGTAAAATGTGTTGGATGCGGCTCGGGTCTTAAAGCACTTAAAATTAAAACCTTTGATCCTTTGATTTTTTCTTTCTCCTGATCACTGATATAATTCAAATCAGTCACATAGCTAAAGTCCCCAATTCTAAAACCAAGAACCGGCAATTCACGATGCATTACTTGAATAGGCTTAAATAATAGGTCCCCGACTTTAAAAGGATCTTTGTGAATGGTATGTAACATCATTTCGGGCAAACCGGCATCCTTATTTTTTTCAAAAGCATAATAAAAATCACGCTTTATCGCCACCTGTGTTATTTCATTCGCATAAATCTGCATGGGCTTATTGGAATGGAAATTAAAGGGCCTAATATCATCCAAGCCAGCGTAATGGTCGCGATGAGGATGGGTAAAAACAACTGCGTCTAAATGTGTAGTATTGGTTCTTAGCATTTGATACCTAAAATCAGGAGTAGTATCAATTACCACGGCAGTATTATCGGATTGAATTTTAATACTGGTACGCAAACGGCTATCTCGAGGGTCCTTTGATGTACATACTTTACAATCGCATCCAATAAGTGGAACGCCAGTACTTGTACCTGATCCTAAAATAGTGATATTTAACAAAGTAGCTTATTTTCTCCTATGCTTCAGTCAAAGAGATCTTTTGAACCTCTTCATATAATTTTTGAGAGTCGTGGGTTAATTTATCAAATTGAATATCTAACTGAGGAATTAATTCTAATAAAGTATTAATTCTAGCTTCTAAATTCAAGAATTTATTCAACACAACAATTCTCTTTGATTCTAATAAACACCAACCGCTCTGAAAATTACCTCTTTCGTATCTTACAACGAACTCTGATTCTCCTAAAATATCTTCTAACTTATTTAATGTAGTTTGAGTCAATTTCATAATTATGCATTGATTTATAGGGTAGTAAGTGGACATACAAATATAGTTTTTTAGCAAACTAAGCTGGTAAATAAGGCCTAGTAGTTATTCACATTTCGTACCTTTACCAACACTCATTTTATATGGCTTTTACACATCGAAAAATTATAAATGACCCGGTACATGGTTTTATAACCATCAATGAACCGCTCATTTTTGAAATTATTAGTCATCCTTTTTACCAAAGATTAAGGAGAATTCAGCAAATGGCTTTAGCGCAGTTGGTTTACCCAGGCGCTGTTCACACTCGCTTACATCATTCATTAGGTGCCTACCATTTAATGTGTATTGCCATCAATGAATTAAAAGATAAGGGGATTGAAATCACAGAAGAAGAAGCGACTGCAGCAAAAGCTGCAATTCTTTTACACGATATTGGACATGGCCCTTATTCACATGCATTAGAAAAAGTACTATTAAAAGGCATTAATCACGAAGACATTTCCTTAGCGATTATGCATAGCCTAAATGAAGATGTGAATCCAAAATTAAAAGGCCAATTAACACTTGCTATCAAAATATTCACCAACCAATATTCTAAGCAATTCTTACACCAATTAATAAGTGGGCAATTAGATGTAGACAGGCTAGATTATTTATCTCGTGATAGCTTCTTTACTGGCGTAAGTGAAGGTGTTGTTGGTTATGAAAGAATTTTAAAAATGTTGACAGTTAGAGATAACGAATTAGTAGTGGAAGAAAAAGGAATTAACAGCGTTGAGAAATTTTTGTTGTCACGAAGATTAATGTACTGGCAAGTGTACCGACATAAAACAGTAGTGGCAAGTGAAAATATGTTGGTTAAAATTATTGAACGTGTACAATTTTTATTTTCAGAAAAAAATAACTCCGTTCAAACGGGTGGTTTACTTGATTATATTTTAAGCAATCCTGAAATTCAATTAGCCGATTTAGATTTAAACGCTTACTGTAATTTAGATGATACTGATATCCTATTTGCTATTAAAAAATGGCAAAATAATGAAGATCCCATTTTGTCCATTTTATGCAAAGGGCTTTTAAATAGAAAATGTTTTAAATGCCAAATACAATCTGAACCCATTAATGATTCGGTTTGGACTACTGCATTCAATAAGACTAAGTTAGCTTTCCCCTTTAATGATAAAGATTTGGCATTCTTATGTTTTAAAGGAACTGTTTCCAATACTTTATATAAGAATGACAATGAAACCATTAAAATTTTGCTAAAATCGGGCGAAATAGCCAATATTTCGGCTATCCAGAACGCAATAATTGTGGAAAGTCTTTCTGCCCCCGTGAAAAAATTTTACATTTGTTCACTTAACGAATAACCCCCCATTCAAAATTTAACGAATGTTACAATTTAGTGCCCAACAGATTGCAATGATGATTCAAGGAAAAGTGGAAGGTGATGCATCTGTTTCCGTAACTCAATTTGGTAAAATAGAAGAAGCTAAAAATGGAGAAATTTCTTTTTTAGCCAATCCTAAATACGAAGAGTTTTTATACACTACGCAAGCAAGTATTATTATTGTTAATGATAGTTTGATTTTAAAACAACCTATTGCAGCTACTTTATTAAGGGTGCCTGATGCCTATGCTGCATTTGCAACTTTGCTTACTAAATACCAAGCATTGAAAACTGAAAATTTAGTGGGTATTCAAACGCAATCTTATATTTCTAGCTCAGCACAACTTGGCGAAAACCATTTTGTGGCTGCATTTGCGCATATTGGGGAAAATGTAAAATTGGGTAACAATGTAAAAGTATATCCCAATGTAGTGATTGGTGAAAATGTAAAAATTGGAGACAATGTTATTTTACATCCTGGTGTGGTCATTTATGCAGACTGTGTATTAGGAAATAATATTACGATTCACTCAGGTGCTGTGATTGGTAGTGATGGTTTTGGATTTGCGCCAACAGCAGATGGTAGTTTTCAAAAAGTACCTCAATTAGGAAATGTAATTATTGAAGATTTTGTGGAAGTAGGATCTAATACCACCATAGATAGAGCAACAATTGGATCAACAATAATACGCAAAGGCGTTAAGCTAGATAATTTAGTCCAGATAGCACATAATGTAGAAGTGGGATCCAATACCGTTATTGCTGCACAAACCGGCATAAGTGGAAGTACAAAAGTTGGAAAAGGTGTCATGATGGGTGGTCAAGTGGGAACCGCTGGTCATTTAAGCATTGCCGATGGGGTAAAGGTTGCGGGCAGAAGTGGCATTACTAAGACCATCTCTAAGGAAAACTCAGTGATTACTGGATACCCTGCTACTGACCATAATACAGCATTAAGAGCCCAAGTACAAGTAAAAAACCTTCCAAATCTCGAAAAAAGGGTTAAAGAATTGGAAATATTGGTCGCTCAACTGACTCAAAAAGGCTAATTAGCTTAAATTTGCTGAAAATCATTGCTTTAAGTTAATAAAGCATAATAATACCTTCTTATGGATCAACATTTTAATCCAGACAAACAGCATACACTAGTTAATAGCATTAGCATTAGTGGCACTGGTTTACATACAGGCGTTTTGGTTGACATGAAATTATTGCCAGCCAACCCTGGTTTTGGCATTCAATTTCAAAGAGTAGATTTACCCAATAACCCCATTATAAAAGCGGATTGTGATTTAGTAACGGATACTAGCCGTGGCACCACTTTACAGGTAGGTGATGCTAAAGTGAGCACCGTTGAACATATTTTAGCCGCATTAGTTGGAAGCGGGGTGGATAATGTTTTGATTGAAGTAAACGGACCAGAAATTCCAATTATGGATGGCAGCTCAGCTCCATTTATTGAATTGATTGAATCAACTGGTGTATTGGAACAAGACGCGGCAAAAGCTTGGTATAGTATTGATGAAAATATTTTTCATTATGACGAAGCTAAGCGTGTTGAAATGGTTGCGCTTCCTGCATTAGATTATCAGATCACCACTTTAATTGATTTTAATAGTCCAGTACTTGGAACACAACATGCTGCACTTACAACCATTAAAGATTTTAAAGCAGAGATATCTCCTTGTCGTACTTTTTGTTTCTTACATGAATTAGAAGCCTTATTAAAACACGACTTAATTAAAGGTGGTGATATCAATAATGCCATTGTGGTGGTTGATAAACCAGTGACTGATGAGGAAATGAGTAGATTAGCAAAGGTATTTAAGCGTGAGAAAATTGAGGTAAAAAGCGAAGGCTATTTAAATAATTTAGAATTAAGATTTCCAAACGAGCCTGCTAGACATAAATTATTAGATGTGGTAGGTGATTTAGCGTTGATTGGTTACCCAATTAAAGCACGTATCATTGCCAACAGACCAGGTCATAGTAGCAATGTTGAATTTGCTAAAAAAATTAAACAATACATCAAAAAAAACAAACACGTTAAAGATGTACCTGTTTATAATCCTGCATTAACACCTGTTTTCAATTTAGAACAAATTGAAAAACTATTACCACATAGATATCCATTTTTATTCGTTGATAAAATCATTGAATTAACAGACACCGTCATTGTAGGTGTTAAGAATGTAACATTTAATGAATGGTTTTTCCCAGGACACTTTCCTAATAATCCAGTTATGCCAGGTGTTTTACAAATTGAAGCATTGGCACAAACCGGAGGCATTCTATGTATCAATGCAATGCCAGAGGGAAAATATGATACTTATTTTTTAAAGATCGATAATTGTAAATTCAAACAAATGGTAAAACCTGGTGATACCATGTTGTTGAAGATGGAATTAACTGCTCCTATTCGTAGAGGAATTTGCGAAATGAGAGGAACAGTATATGTAGGAGGCAAAGTTGCAACTGAAGCGGACTTAGTAGCACAGGTTGTAAAAAGAGCCGATTAAAAAATTAAATAGAAAAAACTATGACGCATCCATTTACTTATATCGACCCTAATGCAAAAATTGCAAACAATGTTAAGATTGATCCATTTACGGTAATTCATAGTGAGGTGGTGATTGGGGAAGGCACTTGGATTGGCAGTAATGTAACCATTATGAATGGCACTAAAATTGGAAAAAATTGTCGCATATTTCCGGGAGCAGTAATCGGTGCAGATCCTCAGGATTTAAAATTTAATGGTGAAAAAACTTCTGTTGAAATTGGTGATGGCGTAACCATTAGAGAGTTTGTAACCATTAACAGAGGTACTAGTGATCGTTGGATTACCAAAGTGGGTAATAACTGTTTAATTATGGCTTACAGTCATATTGCACACGACTGTATTATTGGCAATAACTGTATTTTAAGTAATAGCGTTCAAATTGCAGGTCACGTAACATTAGGTGATTATGCGTGGATTGCAGGTGTGAGTGCGGTACATCAATTTGTAAATATTGGACAGCACGCTTACATCGCTGGAGGTAGCTTGGTGAGTAAGGATGTTCCTCCCTATATTAAAGCGGTTCGTAATCCTTTAAGTTACGGTGGTGTGAATAGTGTTGGTCTTAAAAGAAGAGGATTTGATTTAGAAAAAATCAATCATATTTTAGATATCTATCGTTATATATTCAATAAAGGCATGAACACCACACAAGCTTTAGAATTTATTGAAGAAGAATTACCAGCAACTGATGAACGTGATGAGATTGTTACATTCATTAGAGATAGCGGTCGCGGAATTATTAAGAAATTTGGCAAAGGAGCAGTAGACGAAGATTAATTATGGTAACCATCAGCCTCAATGAAGCGGGAAAAAGATTCAATAAAGATTGGATTTTTAAAGACCTGAATTATACTTTTGAAATGGGGCAACATTATGCATTAATCGGCAATAATGGATCAGGGAAAAGTACCCTATTACAAGTAATTGCTGGTTATGCAAGTTTATCCAAAGGGAATATTAGCTGGGGAGAATATGACACCAACTCTATTTACCAACAAATAAGTATAGCAGCTCCCTACTTAGAATTAATTGAAGAGTTTACCACCATTGAACAAATTGAATTTCACGAAAAATTCAAACCATTAAGTGGCGAATTTACGCATGAACAAATTATAGAATTAGTAGGATTAAAAGCAGCCGCTGAAAAACAAATCAGATATTTTAGTAGCGGGATGAAGCAACGATTAAAATTAGCATTGGCTATTTTTTCTGATACCCCAATTTTATTATTAGACGAGCCTTGCAGTAATTTGGATAAAGAAGGATATGCATTATACCAAACAATGATTTACAAGTATGCAATGAATAAATTAATCATTGTTGGCAGTAATGACCCCCAGGAATATACATTTTGCAATACCCAGATTAATTTAATGGATTACAAAGTAGCTGGAAATAATAACTAGGGCTATTGCTTTTAAGTAAACAGAATTAACTTCTACTCGCAATTAATAAATTCAAATCAGTAAATTTTAACTGGAATTTTTCACTGATATAAAAATCAGTAAGCGCTCCTTTGTATAAATAAATGCCTTCTCTCAAATGTACTTGTTGCCAAATAATTTCTTCCAAACCACCTTGGTCTCCTACCTGAATTAACAATGGCATTAATACATTGCTGATCGCTTGACTTGCAGTGCGTGCAAAACCACTAGGGATATTAGGTACCCCGTAATGAATTACATTGTGCTTTGTAATCACTGGATGTTCATGATTGGTTAATTCACTTGTTTCAAAACAACCTCCTCTATCAATGGCAACATCAATAATGATACTGCCTGGACGCATTGCAGCTACCATTTCCTCGGTTACAACAATGGGTGCGCGACCTATTTCGTTTCGCAAAGCACCAACCGCAACTTCACAGGTTTTTAATTGCTTCGCTAAAATTTTAGGCTCTAATACACTGGTCCAAACTCTTTGACCTAAATTGTTTTGTAAACGTTGTAGACGAGAAACATTGTTATCAAATACTTTCACACTTGCACCCAAAGCTAATGCGTTACGGGTTGCAAATTCACCAATAATATCTGCTCCAATAATAACCACCTTCGTTGGAGGCACACCACTAATACCCCCCAATAGCACTCCTTTTCCCTGATTAAAATTGCTTAAGTATTGACCTGCTATTAACATCACCGCACTACCTGCAATTTCTCCCATACTTCTTAAAATGGGATAATTTTGATTTTCATCTTTAATATTTTCAATAGCTAATGCGGTGATTTTTTTAGCCATTAATTTTTCAACCAACTCTTTTTTTAGTGCAGACAAATGCAACGGAGAAATAATAATTTGATGCATTTGTAAAAAAGGTAAATCAGCTTCCACTGGAGGTGCTGTTTTTACCAAGATAGGACACTTATATACTTCTTCTTTTTCAAAAACAATGCGCGCTCCTGCTTCGGCATAATCATGATCGGTATACCTACTTCCATCCCCTGCACCCGACTCTACCATTACCTCATGTCCATTGGCAACCAATACGCCCACTGCATCGGGTATTAATCCAATTCTATTTTCCTGAAATGCAATTTCTTTGGGAATACCAATTAATAATGGTTTAGAACGATGCGGGATGTCCAATACTTCCTCCTGTGTTTCATAGGAAAAGGAACTGGAAATTTGTGGCTTAAGGACACTCATATTGCATGTTTTTATGAAGGTATAAAAATCCTTCTATGTTCAGGATCTAATATTTCAATTTCTAATTTAACGGTATGTTCATTTAATAAGCCAGGTGCTTTTTCGGGCCATTCAATGAAACATAAATCCGCGTCATCCATGGCAGCTTCCACCCCTGTTCTAATAGCCTCCGCCTCATCTTCCAAACGATACCAATCCATATGGTAAATCATTTTGCCATTGGCCTCATATTGATTCATAATGGCAAAAGTGGGACTTGAACCAGCATCCTCAACACCCAACTGTTTGCATATTTGGCTAATTAAAGTGGTTTTGCCTGCCCCCATGGGTGCAAAAAATGCCCAGACTGTTCTTGTTCCATGCATTTTTATCAATTTGGCAGCAACCGATTCAATTTGGTCCAAAGTATAAATCATATCCATTCCTCAAAGATACAGCAAGTATTATAATGCCAAAATCAGAAATCTTAAAAGGGTCGTACCTTTATAGTGGAATCACATTTTTTGTCATTTCAAAAAGAAACACTATGGAACATATACAATTAAAAGTAGACGGAATGAGTTGCACCAACTGTGCACTTTCTATACATAAATATTTAGAAAATCAAGGTGCTATTGAACCCAGAGTAAGTTTTATGGAGGGCGAAGTTCAATTTGATTTACCGGCCAATTTGAAAAAAGAAAATTTAGTAAAAGGAATAACTAATTTAGGTTACAAAGTGCGCGGGCAGGAAGAAGCTACTCCCAAAAAGAAATGGTTAGACAATAATAAAGAGCGCGCCATTTTCTGTTTAATTTTTACAATTCCATTGGTGGGTCATATGTTGCCAGGCATTCATAATATTCCCGGCATTCACATTTTCATGAACCCCTATTTACAATTGGCCTTAACCCTTCCTGTATTTTTTGTAGGAATGGGCTATTTTGGAAAGAGCGCTTGGAATAGTTTACTGAATGGCATTCCTAATATGAATGTTTTGGTAAGTATTGGTGCCCTCTCCAGTTTTGGCTATAGTTTATATGGAACTATTATTGGCCAGGGTATGGAGTTTGCCTATTATGAAACGACGGCAACTATTTTGACCCTTGTATTTTTTGGAAATTATTTAGAAGACGCTTCTATTGAATCCACACAGCGCGCTTTAAAAGATTTGGTGAAAGCACAAAAGGTAATGGCTAATATGATTGTGTTTGATGAAAATCATAAAGAAATTTTATTCAATGTGGAAAGTGACACTTTAAAAGTAGGTGACTTGGTTTTAATTAATGCAGGAGAAACTATTCCCATGGATTGTAAAGTATTATGGGGCGAAGCGAATGTGAATGAATCTATTGTAACTGGCGAAAGTGTACCTGTGCATCGCAAAATCAATGATATTTTATTAGGTGGAAGTACTATAGAAAACGGAACTGTAAAAGCCTATGTCACTGCTGTGGGCAATGATACAGTACTTGCGAATATTTTAAAAATGGTAAAAGCGGCACAGGGTGAAAAGCCCCCTGTTCAAATACTTGCAGATAAAATTTCAGCCATCTTTGTTCCATTGGTATTAAGTATTGCACTCATTACATTATTAGGTAATTACTTTTTTGCACATAATGCCTCAGGAGCTAGTTTAGGATTTGGAAATAGCATGTTAAGAGCTATCGCCGTACTTGTTATTTCCTGTCCATGTGCAATGGGATTAGCCACCCCCGCTGCCATTGCTGTGGGATTAGGTCGTGGTGCAAGAAATGGAGTCATATTTAAAAATGCAAAAAGTTTAGAAACATTTAAAGATATTAAGCAGGTTGTATTTGATAAAACAGGTACGCTCACAACTGGTCATTTTGAAATTGCAAATTTTAAAATAGTAGATACAAAAAATGATAGTGCTTCATTAAACGAGCAAGATTTTAAAGCACTTGTTTATTCATTAGAAAGATATTCTAATCACCCTATTGCAAAATGTATAAGTGGAAGTTGGAAGACTAATACTACAAACAATTGGGCAAAAATTGAAGAGATCAAAGGATTGGGTATACAAGCAATAGATAAAGAAGGAAATGAATACTGGGCGGGTTCTTTTAAAACATTAATAAATCAAAATGCCGAAGATGGTCACAATATCTACATACAAAAAAACAATGAATTGATTGGATGGGTAGACGTTGCAGATCAAATAAGACCTGAAGCTAGAGAAGTGATTGAGACCTTGCATCGTCAAGGCATTCATACTATTTTATTAAGTGGAGACCGAAAAGAAAAATGTGAGATAGTTGGGAAAGCCTTGGGTATTCAAGAAATTATAAGTGAACAAAGTCCAGCTGATAAATTAGAAAAGTTAGCAGCTTTAACTGCCATTGCGCCAACTGCAATGGTAGGAGATGGTATTAATGACGCACCAGCATTAGCAAAAGCGACCATTGGTATTTCTTTAAGCAATGCTTCCCATATTGCTATTCAAAGCGCACAGGTTATTTTGATGAATCAAGGATTGAAAAATCTACCTATGTCTTTAGGTTTAGGGCGTCGCACTTATGAAACCATTAAAGAAAATTTAGCATGGGCATTTTCTTATAATATCATTGCTATTCCAGTAGCTGCGCTTGGACTATTAGGCACTTGGGGACCCACCTACGGTGCATTAATTATGGGATTAAGCGATGTGGTTTTAGCCATCAACTCTCTTAGATTATTCAAAAAGAAATTAGTATAATCTTTTTTGGAATCAGCAGTAACCATATTAAAAAAGTATTGGGGGTATGAAAATTTCAGACCTCAGCAACTAGTTGTCATCAATAGTGTAGTTGAAAAAAAAGATACGCTAGCACTCCTACCAACAGGTGGCGGAAAATCTCTTTGCTTTCAAGTACCCACTTTAATGCAGGATGGTATTTGCTTGGTAATTAGTCCTTTACTTGCATTAATGCAGGATCAAGTAAAAGATTTACAATCCAAAAATATTCCATCCATTGCACTTGGCGGACAGTTAAGTGAGGAAGCACAGGCCGAAGTAATGGCAGCGGCCAAAAGAGGAAAATATAAATTCATTTATTGCTCTCCCGAAAAATTAGCACAGCAAAGTTTTCAAAATGAACTGAGTCAAATAAAAATTACCTTGTTTGCAATTGATGAAGCACATTGTATTTCTCAATGGGGGTATGACTTTAGACCCCCCTACCGAAAATTAGGAATATTAAAAGAGCTTTTTCCTAATATTCCTATTTTGGCAATGACCGCATCTGCTATTCCGGTAGTACAAGAAGACATTGCTAAACAATTGGAATTTAAAAATGTCAACATTATCACCGATAGTTTTTTAAGACCTAATTTAAAATACAGTATTCATAAAGTTCCTGTCAAAATACAAGTACTACGCACCATTTTAAATGAACTAAATGGTGCTGCTATTATTTATTGCAATACTCGAAACAATGTTACACAACTAACACAATTATTGAATGCCTATGGATATCCTGTTGGTGAGTATCA
Organism: uncultured Bacteroidota bacterium; assembly: GCA_903938445.1. Classification (GTDB taxonomy): domain Bacteria; phylum Bacteroidota; class Bacteroidia; order Chitinophagales; family Chitinophagaceae; genus Sediminibacterium. Next base: position 54,181 of record CAJADG010000052.1, read on the forward strand.
TGCGGGAATGCCAATCGAAGCAAGAAAAAAAGTACAGGCAAATTGGATGGCCAATATAACGCCCATTGTAGTTTGCACGAATGCATTTGGTATGGGAATTAATAAAGGCGACGTTCGTAAAGTAATTCATTATGACATTCCAAGTAGTTTAGAACAATATTATCAAGAGGCAGGTAGGGCTGGAAGAGATGGGCAATTTGCAGAAGCCATTTTATTGTATCAACAAAGTGATTGGGATTATTGGCTTGAACTTCAAGAGAAAAAATATCCTAGCATTGAAGTTATCAAAAAAATATATCAAGACCTTGCAGACTTTGTACAACTACCCGTGGGACTTGGAGAAAAACAACAATTTATATTTGACTTTGAAAATTTTTGTACCGTATTTAAATGGGATAAAATAATAGCACGCAATGCATTAAGTTGGATCCAACAAGAAGGGCATGTACGCTTTTCCGAATCAGCTTTCACTCCATCCATGGTACAGGTGCTTGGAGATAGATACACCATTGAACAATTTCAAAATGCGCATTATGAAGCAGGGATGGTATTACAAACATTGTTAAGAAGCTATGGTGGTATCTTAGATAGCCCACACTTTATCAATGAAAAACTAATTGCTGAATTATTGCAAAGAGATATCCCTTTTGTAATTGAACATTTGCAATTACTATCGCTTCACGGGATGATTAGTTTTGATCAAAAACAAAATCAGTCCGTTGTACAGTTTTTGTGGAATAGGAGCTCGGCTAGTTTTATGAAGATAGATTTTGATCATTACCAACTCATGAAAAAAGCCTTTATGGAGCGTATCAAGCAATTTGTTGGCTATTTACAAGGGCAGCCCCCTATTTGCAGGAGTATCTATTTAGCTAAATACTTTGGGGAAAAAAGCCCAAAAGCTTGTGAAATTTGCGACATTTGTTCAAGTACGAAGAAATAGGTATATTTTAACAAAACATTGGAAATGCTTTTTTTACTAAAAAAAGTAAAAATCGTTTCTTTACAATAAGCAACCAATTAAAACGAAGTATTATGGAAGATAAAAAGAAATTTAAAGTGTTATTGTGTGAAGATGATAGCAACTTAGGATTGGTATTAAAAAATTATTTAGAATTAGATGAGTACGACGTAACCTTAGAACGTGATGGACGTTTAGGACTAGCTGCTTTTCAAAGAGAAAAATTTGATCTTTGTTTATTAGACGTAATGATGCCTCATGTGGATGGCTTCACCCTTGCCGAAGAAATAAGAGATATTGACCCAGATGTGCCTTTATTCTTTTTAAGTGCTAAAACATTAAAAGAAGATATTATCCACGGATACAAATTAGGTGCTGATGATTATATCACAAAGCCTTTTGATAGTGAAGTATTAATGTTAAAGATTAAAGCTATCATTAAGCGTAATGAGGAAGACAATAAAATAAGTGATAATCAAGAATATGAATTAGGCACTTACCACTTTAATCCAAAATTACGCGAACTAAAGCATGCTGATTTAGTACAAACATTGTCTCCAAAAGAAAATGAATTATTAAAAATGTTAGCAGAACATAAAAATGATTTATTGACAAGAGAAAAAGCCTTGAAAAAAATATGGGGCTCTGATACTTATTTCAATGGAAGAAGCATGGATGTGTATATTGCAAAATTGAGAAAATTCTTAAAAGAAGATCCACAAATTGAAATTGTAAATATACATGGAAACGGTTTCAGACTCGTGGTGCATTAATAGCATTCATAGTTTTAGATAAAAAAAAGCGACTCGTTTGAGTCGCTTTTTTTTATCTAAATAATTCCGGATTTTCTGTTGCCCCACCTCGGTGTTTACCTAAATGTTCATAGGCTTTGTAAGTAACTTCACGACCTCTTGGTGTTCTTTGTAAAAATCCCTCCTGTATTAAGAATGGCTCATACACTTCCTCGATAGTGCCTGACTCCTCGCCTACTGCTGTTGCAATGGTGGAAATACCTACTGGACCTCCTTTGAACTTTTCAATAATAGCTAATAAAATTCGGTTGTCCATTTCATCCAAACCATGCTCATCAACATTCAATGCTTTGAGCGCATGTTTTGTAATGCCAATATCTACAATTCCATCATTCAATACTTGGGCAAAATCACGCACCCTTCTTAATAATCCATTCGCGATTCTTGGCGTTCCACGACTGCGACGAGAAATTTCACCTGCTGCTTCAGAATTTATATTTACATTTAAAATGCCAGCACTTCTTAAAATGATTTTTTCAATCACCGTTGCGGGATAATATTCCAAACGTGATTTGATTCCAAAGCGAGAAAGTAAAGGAGCCGTTAATAAACCGCTACGCGTAGTAGCCCCCACTAACGTAAATGGATTTAAATTAATTTGTATACTTCTTGCATTGGCACCACTATCAATCATGATGTCAATTTTATAGTCCTCCATCGCAGCATACAAATATTCCTCTACCACCGTGCTTAAACGATGGATCTCATCAATAAACAATACGTCATTAGGTTCCAAGCTAGTCAATAAACCGGCTAAATCACTAGGCTTCTCAATGACAGGCCCCGATGTTTCTTTTATCTGAACCCCCATTTCATTGGCAACAATTCTACTTAAAGTAGTCTTTCCCAAACCTGGAGGTCCGTGAAATAAAATATGGTCCAATGCCTCCCCTCTTAGCTTTGCGGCTTTAATAAAGATGCTAATATTTTCGATGAGTTGTGGCTGACCAGCAAAAGCTTCTATCTCCGTAGGACGAATACTGTTTTCAAATTCGCGATCCTGAGGATTTAAATTTTGTTGATCCGTATCTAAGTTTGGGTTGGCCATGTAATAATTTATTGCTTACGCTAACGCATTGCTGAATGCACAACTACCTTATTTAACAGGTGAATATGGTTTTTCAAGCAAGTGCGTATATATAAACTTGTTTTTTAATTCTGTAAAATGTTTTCCTTTAGCAGCACCCCATCCATGTCTTCCTCCTGGATACAACATAAACTCTACTTCCTTCCCATTATCTTCTAATGCACTTAATAATTGGATGGAGTTTTGCATATGCACATTGTCATCCGATGTACCGTGTACTAGTTGTAATGTTCCTTTAAAGTCTTTTACATAAGACAACACACTACTACTTTTGTATCCTTCTGGATTTTCACCTGGTGTATCCATATATCTTTCTGTATAATGAGAATCATATAAACTCCAATCCACTACGCTTCCTCCAGCCATTGCATGCGTAAATACAGATGCACCATAGGTTAAAGCGTAGCAACTCATATAGCCACCATAACTAAAACCTGTAATACATATCTTTTTTGGATCCGCACTTCCGTTCGCAATAAACCATTTAGCCATGGTCATATAATCTTGCATTTCCCAATAGCCAAGATTACGGTACATATAATTCACCCCTTCTTTTCCAAAATGTCCACTCGCTCTATGATCAAATGCAACTTGAATCAATCCTTCTTTTGCCCAATTTTCTTTTGATGCAGGATTGCTCCAGCTATCCATCACCGTTCCTGCATTTGGACCACCATAAATGCTTACTAATAATGGATACTTTTTATTGGGATCCATATTTTTTGGCCAAGTAACTAATGCAGGTAATTCATATAAACCATCCGCACTTTTAATTCTGATTAATTCTGTTTTTGCGAAATTATCCGCATTGTAATTTGCCTCCACAGCAGAGCCAAGTTCTTGTACAGTAGCCGTTCCTTTTTTAGGAATATCAATCACTGCAATTGATGTAGGTGTTTTTACATTACTATACACTGCCACAAAATGTTTTGAATCAGGCGCTAAATTAATTTGACTATAGTTATAATCACCAACACTTAATCGCTTTAAATTTTTACCATCAAACCCTACACTATAAAAATCAATTCTAGCGGTGTTTTCAATACCTCTAGCTGTAAAATAAAGAGTGTTATTTTTTTCATCAATTAGTTTGATACCTGTTACTGTATATTTCCCGTTGGTAATAGGGTTTAATAACTTACCAGTCATATCATACAAATACAATTGGTTCCATCCAGAAGCATCTGATTGCGCAATGTATCCTTTATTGTTTGCTAAAAAATTAATTCTACCACTCACGCGATCTTCTAAATCAATCCATGTTTTTTGATATTCCTTATACACTTCTTTCTTTGCACCAGAAGCCATATCCAATTCATAGATCTTTAAATTATTTTGGCCACGATCCATCCATGACAACCACATGCTATTATTATTTGGATTCCAAATAGGCCATCCAAAATATTGATCCTCTTGCTCATTAAAATCTGCCCATGTGATATGCCCACCTGTTGGTGCCACCCATCCAATTTTCACCGTTGGATTCGAATCTCCAACTTTAGGATATCTAGTTTCTTCGATATATCCATGTTGTCCATCGCTATTGTATATGGGGAACATAGGTACTTTGCGTTCATCAAAACGCATAAATGAAATGAACTTGCTATCAGGGCTCCACCAAAAAGCACGATACTGCGTTGGACGTCCAAATATTTCTTCAAAATATACCCAGCTTGCATAACCATTTAAAATTCCTTTGGCATCCTCATTTGTTATGGCTATTTCCTTTTTATCAAAAAGATTTAAAGTATATAAATTATTGTTTTTAGTATAGCCAACATATTTCCCATCCGGAGATAATGTTGGATTTTTTTCTTCTGCAGCATCAAAAGTCAATTGCGTCTCCACACCATTTTCTTTCAAAAATAAATTTGCATTTTTTACTACCACTTGCTTGTCTGTACTTTGAGTTAAGGCAGGAGCTGGACTGTATTGTTTTGTTGCAATATTGTACACATAATCTTTAGCAATTTTTTCATTGTTCAACTTAGTACTTACCACTACTTGATTGTTATCTACCCAACGTACAAAACGAGGTAAATTACTTTGTGGCATTTGTGCAATTGATGCAATTGCTACACAAGAAAAGCTTAAAAAAAACAGGATCCTTATTTTCATATGGCTTATTTTAAAACTTGAATTGATAATTTTATCTTAATTTAAATTACTACGTTGATCATTTTACCTTTTACAAAAATGAATTTCTTTACTGGCTTATCTTCTACCCATTTTTGAATAGCGGCATTAGACAATACAATATCTTTCACTTGATCCTCTGTGGCATCAAGTGCTATAGAGATATTAGTTCTTACTTTTCCATTGATACTTACTGGATATTCCTTAGCAGTCTCTAATACATATTGCGGATCAAATACTGGATAAGCTGCATCTACAATTAAGTCTGTATGACCTAAAGCACTCCATAATTCTTCGGCAAAGTGCGGTGCATATGGCGTTATTAAGATAAGTACTTGCTCTAAAATTGCTTTTTTATGACAACCCGCATCATATAATTCATTAATACAAATCATGAAAGTACTAATGGCCGTATTAAAACTATAACGCTCTGTATCTTCCTCAATTTTTTTAATGGTCTTATGTAATATTTTTAATTCTTCGGCAGTTGGGGCTTCGTCCACCCAAACCTTTCCTTTCATTTCATCAAAGAACAATCTCCAAAACTTTTTAATAAAACGATGCACCCCTTCAATTCCTTTGGTATCCCATGGTTTACTTTGCTCTACTGGCCCTAAAAACATTTCGTACATTCTAAAAGTGTCTGCTCCATATTTTTGTACCAAGTCATCCGGATTCACCGTATTGAATTTTGACTTACTCATTTTTTCAACTTCTACTCCGCAAACATACTTGCCATCTTCTAAGATAAATTCAGCATTAGCGTAATCAGGTTTCCATTTTTTAAACGCAGCAGTGTCTAATTCAATCCCATCAACGATATTCACATCCACATGCAACTGATCCACTTCATGTGCGCCTATCAAACCAGCAGAAACATAAGTTTGCGTTCCCCTTTTACGATATACAAAACGAGAACTACCTTGAATCATTCCTTGGTTTAATAATTTCTTGAAAGGCTCCTCAAAACCAATATGTCCTAAATCATATAAAGCCTTAGTCCACATACGGCTATATAATAAATGCCCTACAGCATGTTCAGTTCCACCAATATATAAATCTACCTGCCCCCAATAGTCACTTGCTTTACGACTACAAAATTCAGTATCATTACTTGGATCCATATAACGTAAAAAATACCAGCTACTTCCTGCATATCCAGGCATGGTATTGGTCTCGTAATTTTCTGCTTTCCATGATTCAATATTCGCAAGAGGACCTTCACCTTCTGGACCTGGTCCATAATTATCTACATCTGGTAATAATAAAGGCAATTCATTTTCAGCTAAAGGATAGGCAATTCCATCCACCCACTTAATAGGAAATGGTTCTCCCCAATATCTTTGTCTGCTAAATGCCGCATCACGCATCCTGTAATTGACTTTGCGTTGACCTATGCCCATCTCCTCAATTTTATCATTCACAATGGCAATGGCCTCTTTTTGAATCACTCCGTTTAAAAAATCACTATTGGTTAATTTTGCCTCTTTAGTTGGATTAGCTTCCTTGCCATCAAATGCATCTCCAATAATATTGGTAACGGGTATATTAAAATGTTGTGCAAATTTAAAGTCACGATCATCTCCACATGGAACAGCCATGATCGCACCCGTACCGTATCCTGCTAATACATATTCAGAAATCCAAATTGGAATTAATTTTTGATTAAACGGATTCACCACATAAGCTCCGGTAAAACATCCTGTAATTTTTTTCTCCGCCATACGCTCACGCTCACTTCTACTTTTCACATAAGCAATGTATTCCTCTACTGCTACTTTATGTGTTGCAGGAGTAATACTTTCTATTAAAGCATGTTCCGGAGCAACTACCATAAAGTCCACCCCAAAAACGGTATCAGGACGAGTAGTATATACTTTTAAACTTGCATCATGTCCATCAATCGCAAAATCAATTTCGGCACCATAACTCTTGCCAATCCAATTGGATTGCATTTCCTTCATAGCATCACTAAAATGAATGGTATCTAAACCTAACAATAACCTATCCGCATATTCAGTGATACGTAAATACCATTGTCTTAATTTTTTCTTTTCTACAGGATGGCCTCCTCTTTCACTAAATCCATTGATCACCTCATCATTTGCCAATACCGTGCCTAAAGCTTCACACCAATTCACTTCGCCATAACCACAAAAGGCCAAGCGATAATTCATTAAAATGGATTGTTGTTCTTTTTCGGAATATCTTTTCCAAGTGGCAGCATCAAATTGAATTTTTGCATCCCCAGGACAAATTTTATTTACATTTCCTTCGTTTTCAAAAACAACAATTAATTCAGCAATGGGGTTTGCTTTTTGTGCTGCTCGATCGTAGTAGCTATTAAACAATTGTAGGAAAATCCATTGTGTCCATTTATAATAATTGGCATTGCAAGTCCTTACCTCTCTTTCCCAATCATAACTAAAACCAATATTATCTAATTGCTTTCTAAAATTATCAATATTACCATGGGTACTCTTTGCTGGATGTACCCCATGCTCAATCGCATATTGCTCCGCAGGTAAACCAAATGCATCATAACCCATTGGATGCAAAACATTAAAACCTTTTAATCTTTTAAAACGACTATAAATATCTGAAGCAATATACCCCAAAGGATGACCCACATGTAAACCAGCTCCACTTGGATAAGGAAACATATCCAACACATAACACTTTGGCTTTGAACTGTCATTACTTACCTGATACGCCTTCTTCGTTTTCCAGGCTTCCTGCCACTTTTTTTCGATACTACTAAATTGATACTCCATCATTATTCTGCTTAAAAAAATCTATAATTATTACGTTTTCATGTTGACCTGCCCATTTTAGCCCTTTCTAGGGAAAAATTAGGCATAATTCGGCCTATGCAAATGTAAGTCATTAGCGTCCAAAACCGTACATTTGCAAAGCGAACAAATTAAAATTTAATGCTATGGCAGTCAACGGATCAGGATCTCTAAAACGCAGTAAACCCAACTATATTTACAGTATTGTGGGGGTGGCCATTGTTTTATTTATTATGGGCATTATGGGTTGGTTATTCTTGAATTTACAGTCCATTGGCGATAATTTTAAGGAAGATATCAGAATTAGCATTTATTTAAGAACAGCAGATAAAAATGCTATAGGAAATATTCAACAATTTATTGCTGGACAACCTTACGCTAAAAATGTGGAATATGTAAACAAGGATAAAGCAAAAGCCATTTGGAATAAAGAAAACAATGAAGACTGGGGTAAAATTTTAGAAGTAAATCCATTGCCAGAAAGTGTTGATTTTTTTGCAAAAGCAAACTATGTAAATGTTGATAGTTTAACTAAGATAAGTACCATTATTGAGCAAAATTTTAAGAACGAAGTGGCTGACATTTCTTATCCAAAAAGCTTGGTTACGAATCTAAATGAACGAACTACAAAGATTGGTCTCATCTTTTTAGTTTTATCAATCATACTATGCATTATAGTAATAGTAAGTATTGATACCACTATCCGATTAGCCATGTTTAGCAATCGTTTTTTAATAAAGACAATGCAAATGGTGGGAGCAACTCGAAATTTTATATCTAAACCATTATTAATTCGCGCCTTATTAAATGGGTTAATCAGTGCATTTATTGCTATATTTTTATTATTTGGATTAATTGAATGGGCAACGAGTCAATTTCCTCAAATTAGAACATTACAAGGTGTTAGCACCAGCGTAATGCTATTTGGCGGTCTAATTGTACTCGGAGTAGGTATTTCAGTTTTGAGCACCTACCGAAGTGTGTTAAAATATTTAAAAATGAAACTAGACGAATTATACTAACCATAAAAAATTAGTACATTTAATTTTCAAATAAAAAGAATATGAGTCAGAAAAACAACAATAAGTCATTAGCATTTTTCGGAAAATCAAATTATATCTGGATGCTAATTGGCGCAGGTTTAATATTAATTGGAATGCTTTTAATGTCAGGAGGGAAGAGTGCAGATCCAAACGTTTTTAACGTAAATGAAGTGTATGGTTTTCGTCGTATCACATTGGCCCCTATTGTAATTATTGCAGGTTTCATTGTTGAGATTTACGCCATTTTCAAAAAATCATAACCTAATTTTAAAATAATCTAAAGCGATGAATTGCTCATCGCTTTTTTAATAACTAAACTTTTTCAATGAACACTTTCCAATCCATTATCATTGCTATTGTAGAAGGTATTACCGAGTTTTTACCGATTTCTAGTACAGCACATATGAAATTTGCAAACCCTTTTTTAGGTGTCAATCCAGAAGATCCGTTTGTGAATTTATTTGAAATAGTGATTCAATTAGCTGCAATCGCGTCGGTTGTGGTGGTGTACTATAAAAAGTTTTTTGACTTTAAGCATTATAGTTTTTATTTAAAATTAATCGTAGCAGTAATACCAGCATTAGTTTTTGGAGCATTGTTAAAGAAGCATATTGATAACGTTTTGGGGAATTTATGGATCATTGCCATGGTCATGGTGGCGGGTGGAGTTGTGTTATTATTTATAGATAAGCTTTTTACAAATAATGAAAACGAATCACAGGAAATGAGCTATAAAAAATCATTTATTGTAGGTTGTTTTCAAGTATTATCAATTCTATTTCCAGGCTTAAGTCGAAGCGCAGCAACTATTGTAGGAGGTATGAGTCAAAAATTAACTAAAAAAACAGCGGCTGAATTTTCTTTCTTTTTAGCAGTACCTACTATGTTAGCCGCATCTGCGAAAAGTACTTTAGATGTTTACAAGGATCATAAGGAAGTATTTTCTCATGACAACTTATTTATCTTATTAATTGGTAGTGCCATTGCCTTTATTGTGGCACTTTTAAGTGTAAAGTTTTTTATCAATTTTATCCAAAAAAAGGGATTCGCATTATTTGGTTGGTACCGAATTTTATTGGGCATCACCATATTAGGTTTATTGTTTACTAAGGTGATCGTACCTTAGTTTTATAGCTTTAAGAATCTAGTTAAGAATTAAGTTTACACTCTAATTATTTGTATATTTAATCATACAAATAATTAATAATGCAGACAGCATCCAAAAAGGTAATCAACGGCTGGGCTATGTATGACTGGGCCAACAGTGTATATAATTTAGTGATTACCTCTACCATTTTCCCAGCTTATTATGAAGCAGTTACAGGAGACGGCAATGAAAATACTTTGATTGATAAAATTAAAATAGGCGGTTTTGAATTTTCAAATACTGCCTTGTATAATTACGTATTAGCTGTTGCTTTTATTATCGTAGCCATCATGTCTCCATTATTATCATCAATTGCCGACTACAGGGGAAATAAAAAACAATTTTTGCAATTCTTCTGCACCATGGGAAGTCTAGCCTGCGCATCTTTATACTTTTTTGACAAGGATCATATTACAGGTGGCTTAATTTCTGTAATTATTGCTTGTATAGGTTTTTGGAGCAGTTTAGTATTTTATAACTCCTATTTACCAGAAATTGCAGCCCCAGAGGATCGTGATAAAGTAAGTGCCAAAGGATTTATGATGGGTTATATTGGTTCAGTTTTATTACAATTAATTTGTTTTGTATTTGTATTGAAACCTGAATTATTTGGGATTACAGTTGGCAAGGCTTCTCAAATTTCCTTTTTATTAGTAGGTATTTGGTGGTTGGCTTTTGGATGGTTTGCCATTGGAAGATTACCTAATGGATCTGGAGTGAGAGGGCCTCATAGTAATAAATTAATTACACAAGGGTATAAGGAATTACACAAAGTTTGGATAGAATTGAAAAAACTACCCACCCTTAAAAGATTTTTGTGGTCTTTCTTTTTTTATAATATGGGAGTGCAAACAGTTATGTTGGCTGCCACTTTATATGGAAAAAGTGAACTTAATATTCCAACAACTAATTTAATTTTAGCGATTTTAATTATTCAAATTGTAGCCATACCTGGCGCTAATTTAATGGCAAGACTTGCCACTAAATGGGGCAATTTTAATACTTTAATGGTAGCAGTCACCATTTGGATTGGTGGATGTGTAATGGGTTATTTTTTACCAAAAGGAGGCGTTGTTCCATTTTATTTATTAGCCATCGTAGTAGGATTTATTATGGGAGGAATTCAATCTGTAAGCCGTAGTACTTATTCAAAATTAATGCCGGACACCCATGACACTACTAGCTTTTTTAGTTTCTTTGATGTCACTGAAAAAATTGCCATTGTTATTGGTATGCTTAGCTTTGGAAGAATTACTGAAATAACAGGATCACAAAGAAATTCAGTATTAGCTTTAGGCATATTTTTTATCATAGGCTTTATATTATTATACCGAACATCTAAATTGGATAAAAATGCAACTGCATAGTATTGAAACTGGTAATTTTAAATTGGATGGAGGCGCAATGTTTGGAGTGGTGCCAAAATCTATTTGGAATAAGTTGAATCCTGCAGATGAAAATAATTTATGTACTTGGGCATTAAGATGTTTACTTATCATTGAAGGGGATAGAAAAATATTGGTAGATACGGGAATGGGCAACAAGCAGGATGCAAAGTTTTTTAGTCACTACCACCCTAGTAATACAGTTACCTTAAAAGATGCTTTAAGCAAATTAAATGTAAGCTTTAATGACATTACTGATGTTTTACTTACACATTTACATTTTGATCATGTTGGTGGTGCCATTGAACAAAAGGATAATCAATTGATTACTGTATTTCCAAATGCCACTTATTGGATAAGCGAACCACAATGGAACTTAGCAATGCATCCTAATAAAAGAGAAAAAGCCTCTTTTTTAAAAGAGAATATTATTCCCATTAAAGAAAGTGGTCAGTTAAAATTAATAAGTATTCCTGCATATCAAAGCAATGATAGCTTACAGGAAATTCATTTTAGCGAACATATATCTTGTCTAGTTGTCAATGGCCATACCGAAGGAATGTTATTGCCTAAAATTGAATACCATAATCATACTGTTGTTTTCATGGCGGATCTTTTGCCTAGTATTGGCCATATACCTATTCCTTACGTAATGGGTTATGACATGCAACCATTATTAACTTTGAATGAAAAGGAAGTATTTTTGAATGAAGCTTTGCAAAAAAATTATACACTTTTCTTTGAGCATGATGCGGTGAACGAATGTTGTAATGTACATTTAACTGAGAAAGGGATTAGAGCAAAGGATAGCTTTACATTAAGCAGCTTGCTTACTCATTGATATTAATAAGTGCAGTTAAGGGATGTCTTAAATTTTGATACCCTACCATATCAACCTTAATACTTCCAACTACTATCGGCGTTTCAATGCGAACGGGTATATGGTTTTCATCATCAGTTACCCATACAATCATTTTCTCACCCCCATTAAAAACAGTGCCCTTCACTAATAATGGCGCTAATTTAATCACTTTGAACTTGCCATATCGAGTTGTAATTTCATCTCTTCCTAAAAATTTAAAGTAAGATGGATACAATTCTTTATCTAAAAAAAAGTTTAAATACACTTTGTCATTTATCTGAATATTGGAAAAGTTAATATTACGTGCAGCATAAATGGCACTAATTACATCATAAGTACAGTCTGCTGTTTTAAAAGTTCCTACAGCAGTTGATGTATTAACAGTTTTAGACTTTTGGTTAAACGTCAATAATTCGGTTTGATGAAACTTACCCTCATTTATTTTTCTTGTAAATTGATAGGGCAAAAGACTTTGGGCATCCACTATACTTTCATATTTGTCACGCACTTTAAAAATCCAATCATATTTACTATTAGACTTTCCTAAGGCAGTAAATGTATAAGCATCTGCTCCATTCCAATTAGTAGCAGTTGTTCTAAATTCCGCACTACCAGCATTTACATATAATCCAACTACATTGTAATAAATAGTGTATTCAATTTTTTCGCCAGTTGAAAATGAGGTGTTGGATTGATTACAAAGTGAAGTGTCTTTTGCAATAAATAAATTAAGAAATGGCAGAAGAAAGTATATAATTAAAAGGTGCATTGGAGGATGACTAATTATTGGCAAAATTATCGATTTAAACGATACCCTAATAATAAGATAGCCCCAATAATGGAAGGTAATAAGAAATTAACACTCCATATTATAGAAGATAATGATATAATCATGATTTTATTCTGAATATAGGGCTCCAAAATCAATAATAACAATTGTCCTCGAACTGCTAATTCTGTAATACTAATAGTGGGTAAAATACTTAAAAATAAAAAGAGAATTGCTACTGAAAGGGCGATTGAAATAAAATCAATTTGCATTTGCAACATATAAGCAACCCATACATATTGCAATAAAAAAATCAAGTACCTAGAAAAGGATAAAACCAATAAATAAAATTTAATCCGAGTAGGTATTTGTAAAATATTTAAAAAATGTAGCTTACCCTTCCATTCAAATTTATAAAAAAATAAACCTATGGATAGTATTAAAATAATTGGCAGTAATATTTTTACTCCCATTAATAAATTATCATTGATCCAATGGTATTGACCAATATTCAATACAAGCGCTATTGACCCAATGATAATGGTAATTAATAACTGTGCATAGGAAGCCCAAGCAAGCTGCGATACTCCTATAAGCTTTTTACCTTCTTCTAAATAAAGTGTTCTACCTGCGTATTCTCCAATTCTATTGGGCGTAAAAAATGCAAATGTTTGTCCAACCAACACTCCTTTTACTGCTTTTGAAAATGAAATCGAATTATTAGATGATACTATATTATTAGAGGAGGCTACCATTCTCCATTTAAAAGATTCAATTAAAAAATTGAAGGCCATTAATATAAATAGCACACACCATTGATAAAAAGGAATTTGAAAAATGAGTTGACGCAATATGAATTGATATTGCATAGAATTGTCATTGGACAAAACTTGCTTGTAAATTGCATAACTGCATAAAAGGAATAAAAAAAGTCCGATACTTTTTTTAGCGTAAGAAATAATGGATTGAAAGTATCCCTTTAACATAACTTCAAAGTTCGGAATTTGATATGATATCTGTAACTTTATTCTTTATGAGTAAAACACCCCTAATTTTAGGAATTGATCCTGGAACTCAAATACTTGGATACGCCCTTTTAAAAGGAGGTAGTAAGCCTGTATTGATTGAAATGGATGTATTGAAACTTACGAAAGAGAAAGATATTTATGCAAGACTTCAAATGATTCATGCAAAAATTATTGAATTAATTGAGTTGCATAAACCTACTGATTTTGCAATTGAAGCTCCGTTTTTTGGTAAGAATGTACAAAGTATGCTTAAACTTGGTCGAGCACAAGGGGTAGCCATTGCTGCGGCTATGCATTATCATTTACCCGTAACCGAGTACGCTCCCAAAAAAGTAAAGCAGTCGATCACTGGCAATGGCAATGCCGACAAGGATATGGTTTGGAAAATGTTAGCGCAAATCTTGTCTATTAAAAAACAACCAAAGTACTTTGATGCCACCGATGCCCTTGGTGTTGCACTTTGTCATTTATACCAAATGAATGGACCTGTACTTCCTGTAATCTCTAAAACAGGCAAAGGTTCTAAAACTGCAAAAAAATCAAATGGGTGGGCTGCTTTTATGACCAATAATCCAAGCAGGGTGAAGGTCAAATAAGGAATGATTTCACTAACCTAATTTACTTACAATCAATTCCTGAATTTGTTGAAACTCCTCTTGAGTGAATTGTAATTTTGGATTTGCAAAATTTAAGTCATCCGCAGCATTAATTGGAATCAAGTGCACATGCGCGTGTGGAACTTCTAATCCTACTGTTACCATACTTACTCGATTACAGTGAAAGCTTGATTCTATTGCTTTTGCAATAGGTTTTGCAAACTGCATCAGCTCATTTAAGTAATTATCTGGAACATCAAAAATTCTATCAACCTCAATTTTTGGCACAATTAAGGTATGTCCTTTTTGAAGTGGAAAAATATCTAAAAAAGCAAAGAATAAATCGGTCTCTGCAATTTTATAAGATGGAATTTCTCCTTTAATAATTTTTGAAAAAATAGTCATAACAAATAATTATACCGTTATGTTATCTACTTTAAATTTCATAGTTCCATTAGGTGTTTGTACTTCCGCAATTTCTCCAACTTTCTTTCCAATCAATCCTTTACCAATTGGGGAAGATGCCGATATTTTACCTGCTTTTAAATCTGCTTCTTTTTCACCTACTAATTGATAAGTAACTGTCTTTTTAGTAGCCTCATTCGTTATAGTTACTTTGGTTAAAATCGTAACCTTACTGGTATCAATTGTTTTAGTATCTACAATTTTAGCATTTGAAATAGCAGCTTCTAATTGTTTGATTTTAGATTCTAACATTCCTTGTGCTTCTTTTGCAGCATCATATTCGGCATTTTCTTTTAAATCCCCTTTCTCTCTTGCTTCTGCAATAGCTCTTGATGCAGCTGGACGATCAATTGATTTTAACTTATGCAATTCCTCGCGCATCTTATCAAATGTCTCTTGTGTAACATATACATTAGTTTCACTCATAACCTTCGTTTTATATAAAAAAAATACAACGCCACATAATTGTAGCGTTGCAGTATACAAAGTTATTGAATTTAGGTCAAATTAGAAGCAAAGAATAGCTAATTGGATCAAATTATGGCTAATTTTTCCAATACAACTCTGGCCATTTTATAATAAGCCTCATGGCTATAACCCGCTATATGAGGGGTTAAAATACAATTCGAAAAGGACAATAAAGCTTGTAATTGTGCTTTTTCTACTTTATTATAATTGGCTAATTGTTCATTTTCTAAAACATCCAAACCCACGCCTCTAACCAATTGATTATGAAGCGCTTTTACCACCGCTGCCGTATTCGTAACCTGTCCACGACAAGTACTAATAAAATAGGGCTTTTGTTTACAATTGTTAAAAAAAGCATCATTCGCATAATGAAAAGTGAGCTCCGTTAAAGGTAAATGCAAACTTATGACATCCGCCTGTTCCTGAATCTGCTCCAAACTTGCCGCTTTTATCTGTGCAGTTTCAAAGTCTTTTTTATAAATATCGTGAGCTAAAATTTTAACATCGAATCCCGCTAATACTTTTGCAAATGCAGATCCGGTATTACCCAGTCCAATGATACCTACTGTCTTTCCTGTGAGTTCATCTGCCCTATTGGCATCTCGTATCCATTCCCCATTTTGAATTTGAATATAACTACTATGAATACGATTCATTAAACTCAAAACAAGTCCTAGGGTATGCTCCCCCACCGTGGTACAATTTCCTTCAGGACTACTTACACATTGAATCCCTTTTTGAGTGGCATAATTTACATCAATCAATTCCATGCCACTACCTAATCTTCCAATCCATTTTAATTGTTGTGCTTTAGCTAATATAGCTGCATCTATTTTTAATCGAGTGGTGACAATTAAGCCATGCGCATGGGGTATTATTTCTGCCAATTGTTCATATTGAATAGCAGGCTCATACACAATTTCATACCCTTTTTGTTGTAAGGTTTCAATCAAAAAAGTATGTACCGGAGCTGTTATAATTACAATAGATGCCATCTTATTTATCGTTATGCATTTTAAAAGTCAGCGCTGCATAATCATCATAGGTAAGGTTTTCAGCGCGTTTAGTAAAAATTGGGTCTTCCAATTGAGCTGTAGTAAAATAAGGCTTTAAAGGATTACGTAACATTTTTCTTCGCTGACCAAATGCCATTTTCACAATATGATAAAAACTTTTTTCAGAAGACATTTCAGGAAATTTTTCTTTTCTCTTAAACATGATCACGCCACTATCCACCTTAGGAGGAGGATTAAATGCACTTGGAGGAACATCAAATAAATAAGTAACATCATAAAAAGCTTGCGCCAAAACACTCAAAATGCCATAGGCTTTTGAATGTGGTTTAGCTGCAATTCTTTCGGCCACTTCTTTTTGAAACATTCCTACCATCATGGGTACATTTTCCTTCCAATCTAATACCTTAAAAACAATTTGTGTCGAAATATTATAAGGGAAATTACCTACCAACGTAAATGATTGCTCAAATGGCATTTGTGTTTCTAAAAAATCCTCATTAATTAGTTTACCATTCAAATCAGGAAAAGTGTGCAGTAAGTAGTTCACTTTTTCGGTATCTAGCTCAATTGCTTTAAACTCAGCACTAGGTAATTTATAAATATACTCCGTTAAAGCACCCGCACCTGGCCCTACTTCAACAAGTCTTTCTATAGGCTGCTCCAGCAAATACCCTTTAATTCGCTCACATACCGTTTTATCCGTTAAAAAGTGCTGCCCCAGTGATTTTTTTAGCGTGTACTGCATGAAGCAAAGTTAGGTTTTTGTGCGTACTTTTACAGCCTAATAAAAAGGATATGACACAGGAAATTAAAAGACCCATTATTGGATTTAGTTGTGGCGATTTAAATGGTGTAGGAATTGAATTAATTATCAAATCCTTGTCTGATAATCGTGTCTTGGACTTTATGGTACCCGTGATTTTTGCAAGCAATAAAAGCATCAACTTTTACAAAAAGTTAAGTCCTGAATTTGCACTTAACTTTTCTTCAATTCCTGATTTAACTAAAATCAATCCAAAGCAAGTTAATTTGATTAATTGTTGGGAGGAGGAAGTGAATATAACTCCTGGTGAACTTACCGAGGATGGAGGTAAATATGCTTTTATCTCATTACAACAAGCTGTTGCTGCTTTGAAAGATAAAAAAATTGACGGTTTAGTTACCGCACCCATTCATAAAAAAAATATTCAATCCCCTGAATTTAATTTCAGTGGACATACCCCTTATTTACAACATGCATTTGGTAATACAGAGAACTTAATGTTATTGGTTGCAGAAAATTTAAGAATGGCTTTAGTTACTGAGCATATCACCATTCAAGATGTTGCAAAACATATTACTAAGGATAAGATCAAACAAAAACTACAAATCTTAAACAATAGTTTGCAAAAAGATTTTGGAATTGATAAGCCACGTATTGCCGTACTTGCTTTAAATCCACATGCAGGGGATGAAGGTTTAATTGGAAAAGAAGAAATTGAAATAATTCGTCCAGCAGTGAAGGAAAGTAAAAATCAAATGTTGGCTTTTGGGCCCTATTCTGCAGACGCCTTTTTTGCAAGAGGTGCACATGAAAAATTTGATGGTGTTTTAGCAATGTATCATGATCAAGGATTAATCCCTTTTAAATCATTAGCCTTTGGAGAAGGAGTTAATTTTACAGCAGGTTTGCCTATGGTAAGAACGAGTCCCGATCATGGAACTGCTTTTGATATAGCAGGTAAAAACAAGGCAGACGCGGCTTCTTTTACAGCAAGTATTTTTGAATGTGTGCGTATTATTCATGCGCGTCAAGGATACAAAGACATGCGCTTAAATCCATTAAAAAAGATAAGTGCTCGTATGTTCGCCAATGCAAAAGACGAAACACTGGAAGAAATGGCTTAAAAGAATTAATTACGATTGTAATTTTCTATCCTTTTATCATTTTGTATAAACCTACAACAGAGTCAACACCAAGCTTCATAAAGAGTCTACTCTTTATGGTTGAGACAGTATTAGATTTTATTCCAAGTTTTTTTGAAATTATAGATGTTTTTTCGCCATCAACAATATACATAGCCACTTCTTTTTCTCTTGGACTTAGTTTATTAATATTTCTTATTGAGGTTAATTTCATATTTGATATTAAAATATTGGTATTATAAAGTTGTAAACTTAATATTAGGTCCATAATAAACAAAGTTCCCTACCTTAATAAAGGTTCTTATATAATATGAAGTACCGCTTGTTAACCCAGTAATTATCGAAGTCATATTACCAGTTATGACATTTGAATCAATTAAACTATTGTTGACTATTGTTGGATTAATTAAAGTATTCCAACATACTCCTCTTTGAACAATATTAACATAACTTGAGGGGATATTTGAAGTCAATGTTATTGAATTATTAGTAAGATTAGAGATTACTCCACCAATAATTTTTGGAATAGGCACTTTCCCCTGCACCCAATTTGACGAGTATCCTGACATTTGGAAATTATATAAACTATACAATACTTCGAATTGTGCACTAGAGTATGATATATTATAATTCGATGAATTAAATGTACCATCAGTAGCTGAAGATGGCGTAATATCATATAATCCTGCCCCATCATTTGCAGCAGTACCACCTGCTGCTACTAAAGTGACTGAACCTACTGTTTCTCCATTTACTAAACCATTAGCAATGAAATTAGTATTACCACTACCTAATGTGATTTTAGAACCATAAAATTTTTGAAAATATTTAGCGGTTATGCTCAAAGGTGCAGGTGCAACATAACTTGTAGTTATTGGAATTAACAAGGTATCTGCTGCTTCACTACTTAAAATTACTTTTCCATTGAAATTTCCAACATTTGCAGTTTTAGCTAATCTAATATATACTTTAGTTAAAGTAACATTAGTTCCAGATTGACTTATAGTTACTTTATTTGAATATCCCAAACTCGCATTATTAGAAACTTCAAACCCTACCGGAGCAGTGACTGAAATATTTTGAATAATGTATTGCCCAGAAAGATTTATTGTATCAGTAAACGAAGGAGTGCCGTAAGTAGCATTTAAACTCACAACTGAATTAGTAGTTGTATTAATAAGCGGTTTCCTTACTGAAATATTTACCGTAAATACATTACTATAGTTTACAGCACCTACTTTATTATAATTATAAGCCCTAACACGAACTAAAGCGTTTTCAGTGAGCAGGGTCGGGGTCCCAGAAATAACACCAGTTACACTATCAATAATTAAACCATTAGGCAATGCATCTAAAGCTTGAAATACAACTGCCCTGCCTCCAATATTAACTGGTATTATAGATAAACCATTGTAATTAATAAAGAAGGTAGATGGAGTTGGATAAGTAATAGAAGGAGGAAGTGTAGTTATATTAATATTTGAAACATAAGTATAATTACATGAACCTTTAGTATAATTATAATTTATAGCATAAGATCCACTTGTACTCAAGCCAGGCGTAAATGCACCGGTGGTTTGACTATAAAATAAACCTGAAGGGTTAGCTGAAAAAGTACCAGTGAGTGGACCAGTTATATTGACTTTTTTTGATGACATATCAGTTTCATCAAAATTAAATGCCCCATATGAAACACTGGTATAATTGTCCTCAATGACATTAACTGTTACCTTTGCGGTGTTAATACACCCAACGCCTCCGGAACCTAAAACAGTATAAGTTGTAGTAGTCATAGGATTTGCAATAGGGTTTGCAATTAAGGTGTTTGACAAATTTGTTGCTGGTGTCCAACTAAAACTTGTGGCTCCTGATGCAACTAAATTTATTGGACTCCCTGGACAAATTGTAGTATCCTTAGAGACCGCAACTGTTGTTCCAGTTGTTGTTGCAGTTGTTGGTGTTTTATTGGCAAGATTATATCCCATACCAGTACCACCTAAATAAAAATTATCACCAACCGGAAAACTACATGCTTGTAAAACAAGCGAATTATTTGAAACAACATTATTACTTAATCCTCCCGCATAAATCAGATTTGTTAAATCTATATTTGAAGGACATACTAAGGAAGAGAGCGTTGTCGAACTAATAATATTACTACTTAAGCCTCCTGAATATATTTTACTTTCAATTATTGGATTTTCAGAACAAGCGGCAGTTACTAGTTGATTACTGGAAATGACAGAAGATGACAACCCCCCAGTATACATATTCGTATAATTAATAACGCCACTATTTGTTGCGCAATTATTTGTTATAGTTACAGAAGCAGTTGTTGATGTTGTACATGCCGCACCAAATGTATAAGTTATTGTATATGTTTGTGCAGTAGCTAAATATGATTTTATTGCTCCAGTCTTAGCATCAATGGTCATACCAGTTGAAGGACTAATAGTAAATGTCCCATTTGTTAACCCATTTAATACAGGATATTGGTATTGATTGGTGCTTTGTGTGTTACAAATAGAAGTGGGATAAGTAATTGAAGTTACACCTAGGTCAATTACATTAATACTGACTGAACTAACATTTCTACAACCAGGAGCAGCTCCACTAGTAGTTACAGTATATACTGTATTTTGAGTGGGTTTAGCCGTAGTGTTTTGAATATTTGCACTGGTAATATCCGCTCCAACTGATTGTGTCCATACGTATGTTGTTGCACCAGTGCCTGTTGTTGAGAGTGCTATACAATCTCCTTTAATAATAGCATAATTATCTGCTGCAGCAAGTACATAGGGTCCAGTTTGATTCGTTGTGTTGGGTGTAATTTGACCTTTTGATGACCCAACGGTTACTGCACTTCCATAATAAAAATTATAATTTGGGGGTGCCGGACATGCAGCAATGCTTAATTGCGAAGTGTCATATCCTCCACCATTTCCTCCGAAATAAATTAAATCAGCTAAGTTAATTGTTACAGGGCATGTTGTTTTATTAATTGTTGCCGTATCATACCCTGCTCCATTACCCCCAAAATAAATTAAATATTCAGTATTGATTGTTACTGGACAAGCTGTTTTACTAATTGTTGCTGTATCGTATCCACTGCCATTTCCACCTGCATAAAATATTAATGTATAATCTAGATTATACGTGCAAGTAGAAGGCGTTACCCTCGCCGTATCATATCCGCTACCACTTCCTCCAGCATATTGTGCATTTAAGGAAGTGATTCCGAATAGAATAAACAGAACAAATAAAATGTATGCTTTTTTTAACAACTTGTTGAATTGATAGTTATGTTATTTAGTAACTCATTGATCTTACACCTCTACCACCAACTCCGTTAGCAGAATTATTATTAGCTTCACTATTTAAAGTAGTACCTGCATAATAAGATCTATCAGATACTTGAACATAGCTGACTGAATTAGCAAAAGACCCGCCTCTTAAAATCGTACCACTGTTTGCTCCTCCACTTGCTGGCCATCCAGTAACATTTGCTAAACCAAGGCTTGTTAGACTACCATCACCATTTGTAGTTGTAAATGATGAATAATCATATCCACTACCGCCCCCAACACATTGTTCATAAACATTCCCTCCCATTTCCATAATACCATAATAAGCAGCTCCTGCTTGCACTCTATTACTTGTTGCAGTTGCTGGAGCACCGGATCTCATTGGACTCCAGGTTGCCCAATCAGCCCAACCATATTGGCAAACTCCATTTTGTCCAGCAGCGCTTATATATTCACTTGCAAGACCATAATTTCCGCCACTTGTAGCTTGATAAATTACAGTACTACCCCATGGGTATTCACCTGCTACCGGAGTGTTTGGGGTACCAGCATTATTACCTCTGCAAGCCTTTTCAAATTCAAACTCAGACATCGGTCTTAATCCAGACCAATCTAAATAAGAGGTTAAATCCTGCCAATTTATTTCATTAATTGGTCTATAATATGAATTTACACTTTGAACAAAAGTGGCAGGTATTGTATTGTATGTGCCTGGAACTGACACTTTTATTGAAATTGAATTCCAGTCGTCAGTAATCTTAGCGTTTAATGCATTAGGATACACAGCCCCCCATTTAGATTGTTTTTGAGCTTGTTGATCATAAGTCAAACAGTTTATAAAATCAATATATGAACTTACACCTAACTCATATTTCATACAATAAAAGCCATTATAACCAAGAGGGAAAGTTGATGGAAGTGCACTAGGGCAACCATAAGTGAAACTGCTGCAATAAACCGTTGAGACACCTAATCCCGAGTTTTGTTTAGATGCATCAATTAATAAAGGAGTATTTGCATTATTACCCGCAGAAAAATTACTTGAATTAGTTGACCTGCCATCTCCTAAATAAAAACTTCCTTGTGGCACGTATACCATTTCCAAGCCCATTACTTTGAAATTATCTGTTGAGCTTGTTACAATTGCAGGGCTTGTGGTACTTGAAGCATTTAATTTTAAAGTAATGGTATGTGTACCTATATTACCCGTTGCAGTGGTTAAAGCAGAACGTCTGATGAAAACACCCATCCCATCTGCAGTGGCATCAACTGTCAATAAATTGGTGCCTGAACTTACTGTCGATGTATGGTCTGCAGAAGTGGCACTAATTAAAGCCGAAGCCCAAATGTTGGTTGTTGAACAAGCCTGTCTTTTTACAAATACCCAAACTGCATCCCAATTACTAGGACCTGTTGTTAATTTCCAACTATTATCCCATGAAATGCTAAAACTAATTGTATTATTTACTGCATTAAAACTTGTATTTGAAATATTTAAATTATTTGCAAATGCAAAATTCGACACAAACATAAATAAGAAAATGATGACTATATTTTTCATAATAAATAATTTTTAAGTTTTAAAAGCTTCTTACTCCTCTCCCTCCAATATATCTTAATCTAGTATTAGATCCATTCTCTGAATTTCCTGCGTAATAATACCTATCGGAAACCTGATATTGAAAATAATTTGATGTAGATACAAAATGACCACCTTTCACAATGGTGCCACTTGTTGTACCTCCATCTTTTGGCCAACCAACAACATCTGCTAATCCAGTGTTTGTTATAACTCCATCTCCATTAGTAGTTGTAAAATTTGAATAATCATAGCCTGCACCACCCCCTACACATTGTTCCCAAACATTACCTGCCATTTCCATAATACCATAATATGTTGCACCTGATTGTGATCTATTACTAGTTGAAGTAGCAGCAAATCCAGCTCTTATTGGTCCATTGTCTTCCCAATTTCTGCAAGCTCCATCATAAACTGACCATGTTGCAGTTGCAGAAGTTTGATAGTTGTAATAATTACCAGCGTTCCCACCGGTTAAAATGGTACTTCCCCATGGATACTCAAATGCAATAGGAGCATTTGCAGTCCCAGTTGAACCTCCATTAGTTCCCCTACAAGCTTTTTCATATTCAAACTCTGTCATTGGTCTCAAACCACTCCAGTCCAAAAATGAAGCTAGGTCTTGCCAATTCAAACAACCCATTGGTATATATGGATAGTTCCCTCCAAAAACTGCCGATTTAGTATTATAGTTTCCAGCAGTTGTGGTATAAACATTTATTGAGCCCCAGTTTGAATTACCATGAAATAATACAGGTACTGTTGCATTAGGTAAATATGCTGCGTTTGAAATTTTTAATCTTGCTGCTTGTTGATCATATGTTAACGTATTTAAATATTCTATAAAAACACCTTGTAAAATTTCATATTTCATAGAATAAAAACCATTGTAACCAAGTGGGAATGTTGTTGGAAGTGGCATACTACATCCATAAATATTATTGCTAGTATAATTAGAAGCAGCACCCAACCCATTAACATTCTGAATATTATTCGTAATTTTTAATGGACTAGTTGTACCACTTGCCACAAATGCACCATTATTTGAACTGGTTCTTCCATCTCCAATATAAAATTCACCTTGCGGTACATAAACCATTTCAACTCCAATAACTTTGAAGTTATCTGATGTTGTAGTAGTTATTGATGGATTAGTAGCTGCAAGTTTTAAAGTAATAGTTTGGCTGGTCACATTACCCACAACATCTGTGCCTATTCGTTTTATAAAAACACCCATCCCATCACTAACTCCAACTACAGAAACTACAGAAGAAGGGTTGATTCCCGTTTTAGCTGTATGATCACCCGAGGTAGCCGAAACCAATTGATGTACCCAATTATTATTTCCAGTACATTTTTGTCTTTTAATAAATACCCAAACGGCGTCATGATTAGATGGACCTGAACTTATATTCCAACTATTATCCCATGAAATAGTAAATGTTATAGTTTCAGCACTATACACCGGAGCTGAAATTGCTAAATTATTTGCAAACCCATAATTAGCAAATAGTAAAACAAAAACGGTTGTTAATATATTTTTCATAATAAATAATTTAAAAAATTAAAAGCTTCTTACACCCCTACCTCCTATGTATCTTACTCTGGTAGTTGAAATATTTTCTGCACTTCCTGTATAATAATACCTATCGGATACTTGATATTGAAAATAATTTGAAGTAGATACAAAGTGTCCCCCTTTAAGCGTTGTACCACTACTTAAACCTCCATCTTTTGGCCAACCAACAACATCTGCTAATCCAGCGTTGGTGATTACCCCATCTCCATTGGTAGTTGTGAAGTTTGAATAGTCGTAACCTGAACCACCCCCTACACATTGTTCCCAAACATTGCCAGCCATTTCCATAATACCATAATATGTAGCACCCGATTGTGATCTATTACTAGTTGAAGTAGCAGCAAATCCAGATCTTATAGGACCATTGTCCTCCCAATTTCTACATGCACCATCATATACAGACCAAGTTGCTGTTGCAGATGTTTGATAATTATAGTAATTGCCATTATTGCCACCTGTTAAAATCGTACTTCCCCATGGGTATTCATATGGAATTGGATTTAAAGTTCCTCTACAAGCTTTTTCATATTCAAATTCTGTCATTGGCCTAAGACCAGACCAATCTAAATACGATGTTAAATCTTGCCAATTCATATAGCCTCTTGGAATGTGAGGAAAAGCGCTTGTTATCGTAGCTGGAACGGTATTACTTGTACCAGTAGTTGAATTGTACAAACTCAAATCGTTCCAGTTTTCTCCATAATATTGATTTACTGAAGTAAGTACTCTACTACTTGAAACTTTTAATCTTGCAGCTTGTTGATCATATGTAAGGCAATTGTAAAAATCTGCCATTTGGCCTTGTAATATTTCATACTTCATACAATAGTAGCCGTTATAACCTAATGGAAATGTTTTTGGCAATGATATTGGCGCACCATAGATTGATGAACTTGTATAATTAGAATAACTACCTAAACCTGTAGTATTTTGTAAATTATTCGTAATTTTTAATGCATTAGTAGTATTACCTGCAGAAAAATTACTTGAATTACTTGATCTCCCATCACCAAGATAAAATTCTCCTTGAGGCACATACACCATTTCAAAACCGAATACTTTCCAGTTATCAGATGCTGCATTAGAAGCACCAATTAATGCAGGATTATAATTTTCAGTTAATTTAAGAACAATGGTTGTACTAGTTAAAGAACTTATGATTTGATTATTAGCACTTGATCCTAAATGGACAAATACCCCCATCCCATCAGCAACTGCATCAATAGCCAATCCATTCGCATTTGTTCCAGATACATTATGGTCTGATGAAGTAGAACTCAACAATGCATGTGACCAAATTCCATTAGCTCCACATGGTTGTCTTTTAATAAAAACCCATACCGCATCATAATTTGCAGGTCCCCCAACAACTCTCCAACTATTATCCCATTTTATTGTAAAGGACAAAGTATGTGCATTTCCATCATATGTAGGAACCCCAATTAATAAGTTATTAGCAAATAATTGACTTGATATTAATACACTAAAAATTAAATAAATTATTTTTTTCATATTTATTAATTACTGATTGCTGAATTATATAAACCTAACTCGCTAGTATTACTAGCGCCAGGCAACCCTTGATCAAACCTGTAGTATAGAACTAATTTCGTTGAAGGATTCTGATCTATGGTATTATTAGGATTGACTGTGGTATACATATATTTATTAATTAAAGCAGGAGAAACTGCAATTTTCCAAATTCTCATTTCATCAATTGAGAAATTACCATTTTCTCCGACGCCTTCTATATTTGATCCAAGTCTAAATAAAGTTGGCAAATAAGAAATAGCATCAACTGAATATGTTTGAACCAAACCTCCATTTTTATATACTTTTAAACTCGTACTTCCTCTTACAATGGCAATGTGTACCCAAATATTTGATTCCAATGTGCATGCAGTTTGCCATGTTGATGATCCCCCTAAATCAGTGGCTAATAATTTTAGATGGGTGCTATTTTTACCTATTTGTAACGCATTGTTATTATATGTACTATAAATTCTATCATTAGTTCCGTCGGTGCCTGTATTTTTTATCCAAAACTCTAAAGTAAAATCGGTTATAGAATCTTTTACATAAATCTTTCCTAAAGCATAAGTAGACGCACCATCAAAATTTAAGGAATTCCCAAAGTTGCTACCAACATATTGCATTGACTGAAAATCAGGCATTGTAATTTGCGCATTACTTGAAAAATGATTTACAAGAAATAATATTATAAAGCTTACTTTTTTCATTGGTTATTATTGTAAATCTCCAGTTAATAATACTGCTCCACTAGCATAACACATTGCTGTTGCAATTGCGTAAATTCCAGAGGTTGTTGTATAGTTGTACCTGTTATTTGTACCTGAAAAATTGATGCTATTATTGTCTGATTGGAGTATCATACACGAAAAACCAACTGGTATCGTATTGTCAAATGTAATAGTAAATGAACTCCCAGCACATACTAATACTTTTCCATTATAAGCTGAAGCGTTTGCAGAACTAATTGTCACAGAAGCTGAAACTGGAGTAATTGCCGCATTAAAACCAGCAATAGTTGAACCAGTTGTTGAACCGCCTGTCATTGCTCCATTTAAATTTATATCAGCAAAAGTTTTTGTTCCAGCAAATGATTGTGTACCGCTAGTTACAATACCTCCATTAGTAGCATCTGCTGGCGTTAAAGTCAAAGTTGTTCCACTTATTGTTGCACCTTTTATATTTGAACTTGAACTTATTGCTCCAACTAATGAAACTCCAGAAGCTGCAGCTGGTGCTGAAGACCATGTTGTTCCATTAGATGTTAATACGTTACCAGAAGTACCAGGTGTGACAGTTTGAAAAGCTGAAGTACCATTTCCTAATAATACTGCATTACTAGCCAAAGTATTTGCACCTGTACCACCATTTGCTACTGTTAATGAAGTTGTTAAACTTAAAGTTCCTGCAGATAAAGAAGTACCAACAACGCCGTTTCCACTAATATTAAAATTCGCGCCTGACTGTTGTGTCGTTGCATTGTTTATATATGAATTACTTCCAGATGGTAAATCCGCAGCAACAATTGCTCTAAACGTTGGAGCTCCAGCACTTGTTCCAGATGCAGGTCCTGCAAAAATATAATTTTGTGTTGCAGTGGA
The DNA here is from genome assembly GCA_903938445.1 of uncultured Bacteroidota bacterium. Taxonomy (GTDB): domain Bacteria; phylum Bacteroidota; class Bacteroidia; order Chitinophagales; family Chitinophagaceae; genus Sediminibacterium. The sequence continues at coordinate 82,247 of CAJADG010000052.1, forward strand.
TGCTCCTATACCACCGTTACTAACACTTAATGGAGTTGTTAAACTCAATGTGCCTGAAGAAATGGATGTAGCAGTCGCATTGCCTAAACTTGGAGTAGTGAAAGTAGGACTATTAGAAAATACTAAGTTACCCGATCCTGTTTCATCAGTTACAGCAGTTGCTATATTAGCACTACTTGGTGTACTTAATAATGTTTGTACACCTGTGCCTAAAGTTAAAGCACTTTGTTTTGAATTAAATATCGACCAATCTGTATTACTTAAAACACCTCTATTTGTTGCAGAGGCAGTTGGTATATTTATTGTTATACTTGGCGTTGAAGAACTATTAGCTACTGTAGAAGATATGTCTGTTCCGGTAGTACCAATTGTCAATGCATTCACACTTGTAACGGTCCCACCTGTTGCTGATAATATACCTGTTGTTCCGTCTAAAGCCAAACCAGTACCTAATGTAATTTCTCCCGCATTTCCTGTTGTTGCCCCTTTATTTCCTAATAAAGTTTTTGCAGACATAGTTTGAATGTCACCAAAACCTACTGAGTTACTTCCAATTATTGTAACTCCTGTGTTTGATATAGTAACATCACCTGTCATAGAAACTGCTGAAGCGATATTACTCACATTACCAACTAGTATTTTACCATTGCTTAAATTAGAACCTGCTCCATCAATTGTTTTAAAACTTGCATTACCAGATCCATCTGTTACTAGTACTTGACCATTCACCCCATCTGTTTTAGTATAAGTTACTGAACCAACTGTAATACTACCACTAGTTTTTACATTAGTTACATTGGTATTACCTAATTGAATAGTATTACTTGCACTAACTATAGCACTATCGCCAATTGCTGTTGCATTTTCTAAATTATTATTTGCAACATCAGCTTTATTACCAATAGCCGTATTATGATTACCTACCGTATTATTTAGTAATGAACCTTTACCAATTCCTGTATTATAATTTCCGGTTGTGTTAAATTGAAGAGATTGAGCACCAGTTGATGTATTGATGGAACCTGATGTGTTATCGTATAAAGCTTGATAACCAATTGCTGTATTCAAATTCCCTGAGTTTGATCTTAGTACTGAAACTCCAAAAGCAGTATTCGATGATATAGCACCTAAACCTTGACCTAATGTAAGACCATTAATAGATAAATCTTTAGTGAAGGATTTTATTCCAGAGATAGTTTGATTCGAAGTTAAATCAACAAAGTTTTTTGTAGTTGACCCAGTACCACCTTGTGCAATTGACAATGCAGTTGTTAAACCTGTCAAAGAAGTGATATTTGAATTTGAACCTGATGATGCATATGTAGTTGCGTCTAAAGTTCCGTCAGCTTTTAAGAATTGTGTGCCTATACCATTTGGAATAATAAAAGAAGACGCAGTTACATTACCACCAACAACACCATCACCACTAATATTGAAATTTGAATTTGCTTGTTGAATAGTTGAATTCGCAATATAAGACCCACTTCCTGATGGTAAATCAGCAGCTGTTAAAGCCCTGAAAGAAGGAGCCCCCGCAGTTGATCCTGAAGCTGGCCCCGCAAATACAAAGTTTTGTGTTGCAGTAGTTACTCCAGTACCACCTTGCCCAACTGTGACTGGAGAATAGGTGGTTAATATCGTTGCATTTGCATCAGGTAATGTAAAAGTTCTTTCAGAACTTGAAGGTCCATTGAATTTAGTATACCCATTACCTGTTCCACCATAAGCACTATTTATTATTCCGGTTAAATTCGCACTACCATCAAAAGGATTTCCATATATATTTTTAGAAGTAGCTAATTTTGTTGCTGTATTTGCATTGCCATTTAAAGATGCTGTTATAGCTCCTGCAGAAAATGCGCCATTTGCATCTCTTGCAACAATTGCATTTGCTGTATTTGCTGTTGTTGCGGTTGTTGCAGTATTTAATACCTTACCAGAAGTACTAATGGTTGCTAATTTAGTGTCTATTATACCTGCATTTGAAGCAATATTTAAATTGCCTATATTTGAAATTGTATTCGTTGCAGCATCAATTGTTTTTGAAATTAAAGTTTCAGCACCAGATAAAGTTGAAATTGTTCCAGTTGTAGGCAATATAATTTCTGTTGCACCCGTAGTTTTAAAAGTAATGTCTGAGGCATTTAATCCTGTTGTTCCCCTGGTTGTAAAATTTGCTCCCGTTGTTATTGAACCTCCAAGAGTAATTGTTTTTCCAGTGTTGTCGACACCCGTACCTCCATTTGTTGGATTTATTATCCCCGCAATTTGGGCTCCATCAAGTGAGCTTGTACTAAGATCACTTTCTGTTAACAGTCTTCCACTTGTTGGAAGAGTTAAGCTAGTGGGTCCAGTCGTTTTAAATATAATATCAGAAGCATTTAACAATGTAGTGCCTGTTGTTGTAAAATTTCCACCAAGTGCAATAGACTTACCATTATTATCAACTCCTGTTCCACCATTAGCACCAGTCAAAATGCCAGATACCGATGATGCAGATATATTTTTAATTGCATTTGTTACATATCTTGTATTTGCAATTGTAGAATCATTTGAAGGATAAGTAGCAGTTGGTACTGTAGGTACGCCTGTAAAGACAGGACTTATTGACCTTACTACATCTCCAGTTCCCGTAGTTGCAATCTCTTCAATTGAACCCGATCCTGAACTTACTCTTCCCAATATTTTATTACTTGCACTTACATCTTGAATTTTAGAATAGGTAATATTTGCATTAGAAAGCATATTATTAGTAATGCGTCCGTCTTGAATAGTTGTAACTCCTGTATTACTAATACTTATATCTCCACTCATATCAACTTTGGCTGCTTGATTACTATCATTACCAACGATTATTTTAGCACTTTCTAAAAAAGAACCTATACTTGAGACTCCTGAAATTGGTGTATTTACAGCATTAATAATTCTTCCTTTTGTATCAATGGTTAAAATCGGTACAGTTGTTGTTCCTCCGTAAATACCATTTGTAACACCAGAATTCGCTAATGTAGTAGTAATAGCTCCAGTTCCTGTTCCAGTCACATCACCATTTAAAACAATTGTTTGATCTCCTGTGTTTATTCCAGCTATAGATGCATCATTATAAAGTGTAAGTGTTTTTGGCGTTAGCCCCCCAGATATTGTAAAACCATTTGCACTAGAAGAAAGTGATAATCCATTAATTGTCTTATTTGTTAATGTCTCATTACCATTAAGTGTAGATAGGGTTCCTGATGTTGGTAAAGTAAGTGTAGTTGTATTTGTTGTTTTTAATGTTATATCTGACCCAGTACCTATTGTACCAGTGGTTGTAAAATTTTTACCAGTATTTATATTACCACCAAGTGTAATTGTTTTTCCTGAATTATCTATTCCTGTACCTCCATTCGCTCCCAAAACAATACCAGTGATGTTAGTTGATGTGCCAATTAAATTTGCTGTTATAATACCAGCCTCAAAATTTCCGTTAGCATCACGTTTTATTATAGTATTAGATGTATTAGCATCAGTTGCGGCATTAGCAAGTAACTCAGCAGAATGTATGTCCGAAGCACTTGATCCACCTACAGTATTTACAATTGGCAATGCAGCAGTGCCTGTCAAATCTCCTGCTATTTGGATTTTACCTTTTACCGTTGTTGAAGCATCTGGTGTCGCTGCAGTCACA
>CAJADG010000053.1 GCA_903938445.1 uncultured Bacteroidota bacterium
CATGGTCAATTTTACTATTTTTGCAGCCTGTCATCGAAAGATGCGGGCCTATAGCTCAGTTGGTTAGAGCACCTGACTCATAATCAGGGGGTCCCAGGATCATGCCCTGGTGGGCCCACAGCCGAAAGGCAACATTATCAAGGGTTTATGCTTTCAAAAGCGTAGACCCTTTTTGTTTGGGGTAATTCCCTGCCAAGTTCCTGCCAGGTTTGGGTATATAATAGGAAAACAGTGGGTGAATGGAGGTGAAGGGGTGGAATTGCAAACATTAGCTTATTTTCAACTATAATATAACTAATATGGAAGTACATCACCCACACCACCCAAGTCATAAAAAAAAATGGTCTGAATACATCTTAGAATTTTTCATGTTGTTTTTGGCAGTTACACTAGGTTTTTTTGCTGAAAACGTACGTGAATCAATAAATAAAAATGAAAGGGAAATTGAGACTATTATAACGCTTAAGCAAAACCTTGTTAAAGATACAATTAGGTTAAATTATTTAACAACGGAGTATATTAATACATATGAATCATGGGTTGATTCATCTCATTATTATATAAATCATTTAAATGCAAAAGGGAATGAAAGAATAATAATAAGATCTCTTTTTAATGCAACTTCTTGGCAAACATTTTACCCACCTGAATTTGCTTACAACTTAATACAGAATCCCGAGGCAATGAACTTGCTTAAAAATAAAAATCTCAAGTCTGAACTTCTAAATTATGCATCATTACTTAAAACTTATTCAGAATATGGGAAGTTTATCATAAATACATGCCAAGATGTAGATACTTCGTTTACACATTTATGTTATCCAAAAGATATTAGAATAATAATCAATAAATTAGTTTATAGTCCGAATCATTTTCTTAATTTAAACGACATGCCTTCTGACTTGGTATTAAAAACATATGATAAAAAGGATTTTCTGCATTATTTAGAAAAAGTAGACTATGCAGACTTTAAATTAAAAGATATTGATTTTAATTATCACGAAATATTGAATGAAACTAAACTATTACTGAACGTAATAAATAAAGAATATCCAGATTTAAATAGTTTAGTCATAAAATAATATAAAAAATTAACAATGGAAGTACATCACCCACACCACCCAAGTCATAAAAAGAAATGGTCTGAATACATTCTTGAATTTTTTATGTTGTTTTTAGCAGTTACACTCGGTTTTTTTGCTGAAAATATTAGAGAACATTATGTAGAAAAACATAAAGCAATTGTCAGTATTCAGAATTTATACAAAGATCTTAAAGAGGATTCGGTTAATTATATTTCTTCAATAAGCACAAGAAATAAACAAGATTCTTGTTTTGAAATAATTAGTCAACTCTATGAAAAAAATGAAATAGAAAATAAAATTCCTTTGTTATACGCTGCTCATTCTGAAATTGCTACAAGAATAATGCCTACAATGAACAAAATGGCATCTGATCAACTAAAAAATTCTGGTGCATTAAATTACATAGAAGATGAACGCTTAAAAAAAGAAATTCAAAGCTATGCAAATGATGCAGAAGAATTAAAAATTAGAGAGCAACGAGAATATAGCTATATGGATAGGATGATAGATCCTATTACAACAAGTTATTTTGAATATAAGTTTTTTCAAAATATTAGTGCTTTTGAAAATTTTGACATTACTCAAAATGATATTAAAATCAAAATAGAAATTCCAAATAATTTAAGATTAAATAAACAAGCAACATTTGATTGGGATAACTACTTTTCAATATTGGCAATGCTTAGGACAATTAGAAAATCTACTGATAGAAGCTATACAATACCAATACAAAAAAAATGCAACAAATTAATTGAACTTGTAAGAATTTATTTAGACGAAAATAATGCTTTAATTAAAGAATAAACGAAAATATGGAAGTACACCACCCACACCACCCAAGTCATAAAAAGAAATGGTCTGAATACATCTTAGAATTTTTCATGTTGTTTTTGGCAGTAAGTATGGGTTTTGTAGCTGAAAATGTCAGGGAAAAATATGTAGAAAAAGAAAGGTCTGAAGAACTTATACAAGCTTTTATAATTGATATAAAATCCAATCAAAATCAATTGGATTCATTGATAGTTCAAAATCAAAGGTGTTCAAATTATTTTGACTCATTAAGTATTAATCACGCAAGTATTGATCATTCTATTGATTTAATGGAACTTTCTAAATCCTTGGATTTTTGGATGTATAGATTTATGAATAGAAAAACAATTTTTGAACAGATGAAAAGTTCGGGTTCATTAAGATATATACAAAATAAAGGAAATTTAAATGCAATTCTACAATATGAGGAACATGCTAATCTTGCAGAATTAAGATCTTTAGAACTTGAAACGAAAGAATATTATGAACAATTTAGACCTGGCTTAGAAAAATTACTTCCTCCATCTTTTTTTATCATTCGTGAAATGGGTATTCATAATAGTAAAATAACGAACTCATCAAATTTGGAAGTGTTTCCAGGTTTAAGAAAAAACTATCTTTTGCATGATAAAGTATTGGAAAAACAACTTCAGGAAACTAAACTTAGCATTGATCAAATAAGAACTTTATCAAAAATTTGGTTTCATAGAAATGAAAGACTACAAACTAGTTTAATTTCTCAACTAGCACTAAGAGAAGAAAGTAAAAAATTAATTGAGCTACTAGAACATAAAGAATAAATATAAAAATCAATTTCAAATATGGAAGTACATCACCACTCGCACCATCCAAAAAAATGGAAAGAATATATTACTGAATTTCTAATGCTTTTTCTTGCAGTAACTTTAGGCTTTTTAGCGGAAAATATTAGAGAACATCAAGTAGTGGTAGAAAGAAAAAATCAAAACCTTGAGGCGATGGTACTTGATTTAAAAAAGGACTCTGCTACCTTAGAGGATCTTACCAAATTCTATACAACCGGGTTAAAGAATTTAGAAGAAATGAAAGTGGCTTCTTTACAATATCAAAATGGAAAACTCTCAAAAAATGATTATGTTGATTTTGTCATTCATAAATTCGATACACTAAGTGTGGGAATTGGATTTTTCCAGAATAATTCAGCTTATAAAAATTTGATTGCTACTGGTGGCCTTAGTGTCATCAAATCCGGTGTAATTAAAAAATTAATCAGTGAATATTATGAGGAGTTTGGTATTAAACTAATTGACAATAACCACCTGATTGACCAAGAGTTAAATGAATACATTGGCAAAACAAGTATTTTTGGAGTTGGTGTTAATCAAGATCCTTCCAATAAAATTGCTTTAATTCCGAATAAGGATCTATTGGAAGATTTTAAAAATAATCCTGATTTACAAAAATCAATCCTTAATCCAACCTTCAGATTGTATACCCATAAGTTTGAATTTAGATGCGGGTATTTCTTTTTTGTACTTACTACTTGCAAGGAAATGAATAAGAAATTATTAAAGGAGTTTGAGAAGAGAGATTATTAAATACATCTATTAGTAGATGATGTATTATTTAGATCATTAATTTAGAAAAATAACAAAAGAGGCTCCTAGTGATAGGAGCCTCTTTTGTATTGGTAAAACCTTCAATTGATTATTTTAATTAATCAGGAATAATCTTTGATTATAGGTTTCTAAGACCAGTTTTAGATCAAATTACCAATTACCTAATAATATTCTTGTACGAGTAGATATTATAGTTCTGATATCTTTAACTGAATTCATATATTCAGAATAACCAATTAAGCTAGAACCATCTTCCTTAAATTCGTCTGTAAAGTTTTTATAGCTTCTCAATACATAATGAGTAACACCGTCTGATCCCTTTGTGTTTACACTACCAAATGAAATACGTCCATTCTTAGAAATATTCTTGCTCCAGAAAGCATCAAATTTGGATTTAAACAATTTTTCATCCTTTAAATTGATATAATAAATATCTTGAATTGGGTATTGCTCAGAATTTGCATCTCCAAATACAGAAATACTTTCACCCATACCAGCACTTACTTCCTTTGTATATTTAGATATTTCAGACTGAAGTAATGACCACGCATCTGAACTTTTTGAATCATATGCGGCACCAAGATTTTCTGGGCTACCCACAAAAATCAATTCGTGTGTTGGAACACCTTTCTCCGCAAAATGGGTTTGACAAAGTGAAACTTTCACTCCTTTTAATCCTTCCGGTTTATTAGCAAAATACGCCTTATACAGGTTTAATACAGTTTGCTCATCTTTTGGTTCAACATTAAAATCATAATAAGTGAAGATTGTTTGTGCCTTAAGGCTTGAAGCGGTCGCAATTAAAATGATTGCAAATAAGAATAGTTTTTTCATATTTTGTGTTTTGAAAGCTCAAGATATCCTTTAGCTAAAATTATTACCACATAAAAGCCATAGAATATGTTCCAAAAACGCTAAAAGGAACATTGTTTGGCTTTGAATAAACACAAAAACCTGTCAGGTGGTCTAACTTCCTCTCTTTAAAAGAAAACACTTAAAACAAAATCAATGAAAAGATTATTAGTAATGGGCCTAGTTGCATTAGCAGCTAATGTAACTGCCCAAACAGCATCAGTAGGTAAAATTTTTGATGGTGAGGTTAAAGGCAAGAAAATTCAGTTAGGAACTGACAAAGCTGTAAATGCAGTTTTAGCGAATATTAAAGCATACAACCTAAACGATGGATCAGATTTAGCTCAGTATGTTGATGATAAAAAACCAGATGGCCTTAAAGCACAAATTACAGATTGGCATAAAAAAGTGAAAACGCTAAACGAAGTACCTCACGGTATTTTTTCTGTAAAAATTCAAGGAGAAAAATATGAACAGGTGTTTGTATATGCTGATGAGGATAGAGTATATAAAAATGGCTCTACTCAAAAATTAAAAGTAATGGAAGTTTTTGCTGTTACACCTGAAGGGAAAATACAAGAATTTGCTCAATTTTCTCAAATTCCAGAATCTAATGAATTCGGAAAAACTACTGGCGGAAAAATGTATGTAGGTAGTGCTAAAGGCTCAAGCTTTCAATTCTCAAACAGAGGTGAAGTTGAGAAATTGGAAAAATTTATAGAAGCTTATAACAAAATGGATGCAAAAACTTGTCAAGATCTATTGGCTGATAAGGTAGTTATTCATGATTTTGATGGCGTTGTTTTTACTATGACAAAAGATATGATTCCAGGTATGTTTGCTGAATATTCTTCATTAGATTGGAAACCAATAAGCATTGTAGCTAATAAGATAACAGATACTGACCCTGCTTCTGGCGCATTAGTAAACGCAAGAGAAAAACGTGTTTTGAAAAATGGAACTGTTTGGGAAAAAGAGTTGTTAGAATTCTTTGAGTTCGATCTTGATGGAAAAATTTCAGCAATTACTCAGTACTCAAGAGGAATAGATAAAAAATAAACTTTCATTATAAATAAAAGGAAGTTTACAAAGAAATTCATAATAATGCAAAGTTTAAAGAAGCTAACCAAGCAAATTATAATAAAATGCAAGAATGGGTTAAAGAAAATGAGTACAGAAGATTTTATGAAATTAAGTTAGATTAATTAATTTTTTGTTTATTAAAAAGGGTTTATGCTTTTTAGCATAAACCCTTTTTTTTGAGGAAAATAATACTTAAGAGAATACGGATTAATAAGCATAGCTTACGAGTAAATAAAACAATACATGTTTAAAAAATTTACTCCAACTGACATTTTAATGTTTCTAGCTGCATTTTTGTCTTTGATCTTCTCAGAAATTCTATGGTTTAAAGGCGACAAACAAGCCGGCATTTTCATAGGAATTTGGGTTCCATCTATTATGGGATTCGCTATTTATTTAAAACTAATTAACAAAGACTAAAATGACTGATATCATACCTTATTTTGCAGCTGTAATTACCGTTCTTTTCGGAGTTGCCTTTATGCTTGCCTTAAACAGATACAAAGGATACAAATAAATTAACTTGCTCTATTTTTTCACTAAATAGGAGAAAAACTTACGAATTAAAATAATTATATGTTACATTAAAATAAATCATAATTCATGATTTCTTAATTTAAACATACATTTAATTAAAATTATTACCATGTAACTTAATGTAATAATTACATCCTAAAATGGAACTGTTCAAAATACCTTTAACTTTTAAGAATCGTTTAAGAGAGACTGAACCATTTAACGAAGTGACTCTTTCACTGCATTTATCATTTTATACATCTGGTCAAGTAAAATATACTGATGTTAATGACAGGCCCAAAATAGTTGAATTCAACGGAACTAATTGGTCAATTGATTTACTTTTAAAACCAAATGCTTGTACTGAATTTAGTGTATTTATAATAAATTCAAAAAAACTAGAAAATCAGATTTTAACATTAACTAAAAAAATAAATTCAAATATTATTAATAATAAAACCTTTGTCATTTCTACTATTAACGCATATGATGGATGGTTTAAATTAGCATAAGTTTCGTTTAAGGATGGGTTAGCCAAACAAATTGGGAGTGTTTCAACATTCCCTTTTTTATTTAGGATACGAATTAGTAATTTAGAAGAAGGGACTAAGACCTAAAATAGTTAGTTAAGAGCGTATAGTATTGATATTGAAAATTAAATGAGCATCAATAATGGAGTTTTTTAAATTTATACTATTTTAGTAACATAAATATTAATTATGAAAACGTCATTTAACAAATTTATTTACATTGGTTTTATTTTGTTTGGAATTTATGAATTAGCATTTAGACATTCCGCTGGGGATGCTGCAACTTATATGGGTATTGCTTTAGCTTTTGATCCGTTTAACCAGGATCAACCATGGAAAGAAAGACCTAATTGGCAAAAAGCAGTATTAATTATTCATTTAGCTTGCGTGGCAACTTTATTAGGCTATGTAATTGGCAATCCTGCAAGTGAACTTAAGAAAGGATTTATAGAAGGTTGGCAAGGGAAATAAAAATGCTCAAATCATTATTATAAATCAAAGAGGCCCCTATCACTAGGGGCCTCTTTTGTATTTTTTCCAAACTTAAATAAGCTTACTTTAAAAGCTCAGCCAATGGGGCAGTATCGTAAGTGTCCCACTCTGTAACAATTTTGCCATTCTTAAAAGCAAACACTGCATTAATACGCGTAGTTAATTTTTGAGTGCCTTTTATAAATGAAGCATCAAAATAAACATTTACATAATCACTATAGTCTCTATTATCTGCCTTAAAACTAATAGTTTCCCATATATCATTTATTTTTTCCAACTTCATTGTAATTCCTTTAGATTTTAAAGTACTAGCCATTTTCATATTGTCAAAAATGGTTTGCTTCGTCATATTATCATAAACAGCAGCTGAGTCAGCATAAATTGCAACGAAAACAGCTGAGTCTGATGTTACTCCAGCATCAATTGCCTTTTTAACTGTATTGATATTTTCACTGTTATTAAGGGTATATCCAAATGCTTCAGATGGAACGGTATTTCCTGTTTGTTCTGTTTTTGATTGACAAGCAGTTATACTCATAACTACTAATAAAGCGCCTACTAATTTTTTCATGTTTTAGGTTTTGATGTTGAATAATCAATTTTGAATTTGATTGCTTTTTCTAAATATTATTAATCTAGTATTCCTTTTTTAAATCTTCCATGTTTGTATATTCCTCAAGTGAAGATATTTTTCCAGATGGATTAAAAGTGAATACTGCATAATATTTAAGTTTTACAGTTTTTCCACTTGCAGCAGATTTACTTACCCAAGTACCATAAACTCTAACATTACCGTCTAACTTATAAGTTACTGGATCTACACCTGGTACATATTCAACATTTGTTAATTTTATGTCACTAAAGGCATTCATCATTTCCTTGTCACTAGCTAATAATGCACTTTTTGGAAGTGAATCTTGACCAACCGCAGGTCCATTCCATTTAAAGTCATCAGAAAGTAAGGAAGCTTCTTTTGTGCTGTCTTTTGTAGAAAACACCTCAAGAAACTGCTTTGCTACTTCGATGTTTTTCTTATAGTTTTCCAAACCTGCGTCAGATTCCTTTTTTTCAGTGCAAGCAAATATGGATGCTGATACTAGGATGACAAATAGGATTTTTTTCATGTTTTTGGTTTTTGATTTTGAATGAACAATATATCACCCTATTCTATCATTTTTCCCATTTTTAGGCTTGAAAATGTTCCAAAATCGGAAAAAGGAACAAAAAACTAGTAATAAATCATAGAAATGGGGCTAACTTATTGTTTCTTAGTACTTTAAAAACTTAAAAAGATACAAATGAAAAAAATCTTATTTTCTTCAATTTTAGCTGTAATCCTATTTTCAGCATGTACCAACCAATCTAGCAACGCTTCAGCTACTGCTAACTCAAGTGATTCAACTGCAGCAGTTGCCGCTATTAACAAAGCTGATAGTTTATGGGATGTTCAGTCGGGTCTTAATTCTGCAGAAGGCTGGTTAAGCTTTTACACAGACGATGCAATTATGATGCCTCCAGGAGAAAAATTAAGTTCAGATACTGCTTCAAGAGCTGCTTCAATCAAGGCAATGTTTGCTATACCAGGTGCAAAATTAAGATTTCAGGCTACTAAGACTGAGGTTTCTAAATCTGCAGATTTAGGTTATAGCACTGGTCCTTACCAATTAACTTATAATGATGCAACTGGTAAAGAAGTGCATGAAACAGGAAAATTCTGTGAAACTTGGAAAAAGCAAGCGGACGGAACTTGGAAATGTATTGTAGATATCTGGAATGCCGATCCTGCAAAATAAGTTTCTTCAATTAATATAAAAAGAGGGTTTATGCCGTAAAAAGCATAGACCCTTTTTTATATATTTACGGTATTCGATCAACTTTAATTATTAATACATGTCTACTCATAAAGATATATTTCAAATTATGAAGGATGGGGAGGAAGTTCGTCAAGATCATCCTCAGTATGGTGAGTTTATGCAAATAGTTGCAAAAACTTTACGATTAAATGTTGATTTGAATAACGCAAAAGAAACAGCTCAGGTACGAGAAATTTTAAGTGAGATCATTGGAAGTAAAATAGATGAGAGCACCGCTATTTTTGCACCCTTCCATATCAATTTTGGGAAGCATACTACCATTGGGAAAAATGTATTCATTAATCATGCATGTTCATTTTTGGATATAGGAGGAATTACCATTGAAGATGATGTACTAATTGGGCCAAAGGTGAATTTAATTACGGAAGGACACCCATTAGATCCAAATAATAGAAAGTCATTACTTTGCCAACCGATACATATTAAGCGTAATGCTTGGATTGGCGCTGCATCTACCATATTGCCTGGTATTACCATTGGTGAAAACGCTGTGATTGCAGCTGGCTCGGTGGTTACAAGAGATGTTCCAAGTAACACTATTGTTGCAGGAGTGCCTGCAAAACATGTAAAAGATATAGATGCTTCAATATAAATAATGAAAGTATGGTATTAAGGTTAGCAAAAATAGAAGAGGTCGCAATAATTTGGGAAATTTTACAGGATGCTATTGCGCAAAGAAAAAAAGACGGAAGTGATCAATGGCAAAATGGATATCCTAATGAACAAACTGTCGAAGACGATATTCAAAATGAGAATGGATATGTAATGATACATGACAATGAGATTGTAGCTTATGCTGCGATTGTTTTTGGCATTGAGCAATCTTATATGGAGATTAAAGGAAAGTGGCTTTCAAATAATGATTGCGTAGTGGTTCATCGTGTTGCTACGCTAGAATCTATGAAGGGTAAAGGTATCGCAACACAATTATTTCTGTTAATTGAAGAGTTTTGTATTCAAAAAAATATATACAGCATTAAGGTGGACACTAATTTTGACAATCAACCCATGCTTAGAATTTTAGAAAAGTTAAACTACAGCTTTTGTGGCGATATCTTTTTTAGCGGGGCTTCTAGATTAGCCTTTGAGAAAGTATTAAAATAACAATCTTCTATTTTGACGCTAAATTGATAAGTTTAATCATTCCCAACTTATCAAAAAATTTAATAACTGGATATACAGGATCAAACTCCCACCATTTAGCTGCAAAATTGGGACGAGCACCAGCATGATGGTGATTGTTTTGAAATAATTCACCAAGCATCAAAAAGTCTATAATCAAAGTGTTTCTAGACTGATCTTTTTCTTCAGGAAAATTTCTATAACCATATTTATGCCCTGCCCAGTTCACAATTGCTCCTTGAATGGGTCCAATTAAAAAATGTATTGGTAATAACAAGAACATCCACCACTGAGTTGCAAATACAATATAAAATGTGATGTATAAGCCAGCGAAAAATAATCTTGTAATATTATGATCTGCAATTTTATCAATGATTGGATATTCAGGATAATTTTTATCGAATTTTGGATCCACCTGAAGTGTACCAGTTAATACTCCATTATATATTTTTCGAGTATGCATCATCATCGTAAATGCCTCTTTAAAAAAATGTGGAGTATGCGGATCTTGCTCAGTATCACTATATGCATGATGCATTCTATGCAATATGGCATAAGCACGTGCATTTAAATAGGAGGACCCTTGTGTTATCCAAGTAAAAATATACCAAAACTTCTCCCAAAATGGAGACATCGTGAACATTTTATGCGCCGAATATCGATGAAGATAGAATGTTTGACCAAAAAGTGAAAGATACCAATGCAGCAATAAGAATATTAAAACAGCCATTTATTAAATTTAGCTTCGAAAATAATCTACTATTCTCAAATATGATAATACTGTTTAATAAATAGTTGATATAAGACTATTGGTGTTTATCGATTTTGATTTAATTCAATCATATCTCTGTTTTCCAAGATAGATTTTGGGTTTCCATTCATCCCAACAGTAAATATAGTAGCTGCTAATTGTTGATCTGTTATGCTCATACTACTGCCTAATAATTTTATAATTGGATACAGTAAGCGCGAAATTTTATAAAACAAATTGGGCTCTTTTCTTTTTGTTGTTGGATAAATATATCCTGGTCTGAATGAATAAAATGAATTAAAATTTAAATTCATTAATGCATTTTCAATAGCACCTTTGTCTCTAGCAAATTGCATTTTACTTTTTTCAGTATTATCGGCGCCCTGTCCACTTAATAAACAAAAAGTGGAAGTTGGAGTTTGGCTATGGATACACTTAGCCAAAGTAAGGGGATAATCAACATTGATTTTTCTAAATTCTTCAGCAGGCACTGCACCTGTATATACCCCTAGGCAATAAAAAACAATATCAACCCCTTTGAATAAATGTTTATACGGTTCATAATGCAAAAAGTCATCTACGATTACTTCTTTATATTTTGGATGCGCTTTTTGGGTTGTACACCTAACTAAAGCAATTACTTCCGATATTTCACTGCTTTGTAAACACAATTCAAGCACAATACTTCCCACCATCCCTGTACTTCCCGTAATGATCACTTTTTTATTCATAAATACAATTGGAATGAAATAATCTTATAAGCTTATTGCTCTACATATTTTTTAAAATTATCCAAAATCATTTGCCAACCCGCTTGTTGTCTTTCTGCTGGATTTTGTTGTTCCGGCTCAAATTCTTCTATTACATTGGTAGTATCGCCAACGGATTCAAAACTTACAATCATCTTTCGGCCATCACCTAATACTATTTCAATGCGTTTTTCAATTTCAATTTTTTGATAAGTACCCCAAAAGTCAAAGCTAAAAGAATTGTCTTTTGCCGACATGGTATAGTGAAATTCACCGCCTACTACTAAATTATTTTTAGCAGCTGGGCAATGCCATTCCGAAACTGCAAAGTTCCAATTCATAACATGTTCCTCTTTAACCCAGTATTCCCATACTTTTGAAATTGGGGCATTGATAGTTGCTTGTACTTTAATAAAATTCATTGTAAAAATTTATAAATGAGTTATTTTTAAAATTTGTAAGTTTAAATCTTAATTATTAATACAAATCCTTGATAATAAACTTGCGCATTTTCATAAATGCTGCGCGCGCTTTTTCGGCGGTGGTTGGATCACTCATTAATTTATTTAATTTGTTGGGAATAATTTGCCAAGAAACGCCAAACTTATCTTTTAACCATCCGCATTGACCTTCGTGTCCACCTTCACTTAATTTATCCCAAAAATAGTCCACTTC
>CAJADG010000054.1 GCA_903938445.1 uncultured Bacteroidota bacterium
ATATGCATAATCACCCGCACCTTCATTGGCAGTTAAATAAGTATGTAAATAAGATTCATTCCCTTTTAAATACCTACGATAATCTGTAAGTATTTGTGCAGGAGCAAGCGCAGTTTCCCAAACTCTTAATTCATCTAGGTAAGCAGTTTTACCTCCGCCCAAATTAATTTGTGTCCAAGTTTGAGGATATCCAGTAGGACTTGTATTTAAACGCGTAGCTACATTTGAACTTGTAAAAGCAACAGTAGGTGGTGTAGTACCAGATACCGCATTACTCGCTAAAATAGAATTCATCTTATCAGCGTAACTGGCATTGATTAATCTTCCATTGATATAAATTTCAGGTACTACATTATTTCTCAATACTGCTGTAAAATGCGTAAAAGTTCCATTGACATTACTAATAGGCACTAATACATCTGCACCCTTATTATCCACTTCTCCATTTGGCATATAATCGCTTAACGTGATTATTTGATCCCCTAAAAAAGGCTCTTCAATGGTTAGCGTAAGTGTGGTCCTATTATTTACTTGACCTAATTTTACTTTAAAATATTTTGATTGGCCCACATTACTTTTAATTTCATAAATGGTAATGGCATCATTATTAAAATTAGTTTCAGGTTTTACCCAAGCTTGTAGTGTAAGTGAATCATTCAATGGTTTGTGTAATCTATTAATTGCAGCATAAGTTGTTCCTGGAATTTTTAAAGAACTTCCAAAATTTAAATTAGTTCCAGTTGGAGTTGCTGATATTAAAACATTCTTTACAGGGTTTCCTGCTGAAAAACTTACATTTCCCGTGATAACTGCTGTTGGATTTCTATAACCAATACCAACAATATAGGAAGAGTATATATTTTGAACAGATTCAACTCCTACAGCAACCACTTTGTACTTATATAATTTACCACCCTCCGTATTAATGTCATCAAAACTACGCGCCGAGCTTGCTAATGTAACAATTGGATTACCCCAATCAGGACTTGATCCTGCAATATCCGTTGATCTGTACACTAAGAAACTTGTAATTAAACCTGAGTTATTTTTTATCCCCCAATTAATGCTTACTTTATCGGTGTAATAACCTTTTGATACCGTAAAAGCATCTTCAGAAAAAGTACTGTAACGATAACGTATGCCCCAAGGGAAACCCAAATCCTTCATATAATTTTGACTTGGATTATTGGTTTGAGGCGCATCTATTACACCTCTGTACGGCGTTCCAACTATTACACTAACACTATTTATTTTAAAGGTTCCATTTACTCCATTTCTAGTTTGCGTTAGGTTTAAATTTAAATTGTTGTACTGAACCGAGGAAGCAGCAACAACCGTTTTTACACCCAATTTTTCTTGCAATTGTGCAAATATGGAACCAACACTTATAGATAATATCGTAAGTAGAACAACTTTTTTCATTGTATAAATTTTGAAAACTTAAAGAGTATTTATTAAAATCAAAAATCTCACTATTAGATTTTAATAATATAATTAACACCATAAGAGTATGGACGGTTATCTCCATAAGTAGCATCAGCACTTCCTGCAGAAGCAGTATTGCCAGTTACTTGGTGCGTATGATCACCTGCAAAAGGTAAGTTTGCATTGTCATAAGCATTGGTTCTGTTTTGAGGATCCTGACCTGGATTAGTTGGAGTTGTAGAAGAAGTGGAACCCCAGTTTACCCAAAAACGATTATCAGCTCTTGACAATTTATTAAACCCATTTCCTGCATTGTGTTCGTGATTACCATTCGTGGTGGTTGTAATATTAACACCATGGGTATGTTGTCTTATTTCATCATACTGTGTTCCTTTTAATGTAATGCCTCCTCTACCTTCTTGAACACCAGTTCCTCTTAAATAACGAGCTGCTAGGTTGGGGGTATTTGTTCCGCCCAATAATGATTTTAATTGAGCATAATAGGCATTATCCGGAAACGCAGATCCATCACACAATAACCAACCTGGAGGAGCAGTAGCGCCAATATAGGCCATGATAGTTCCAGAGGGGCAACCATTTTGTGCTTGAATAGCATAGGGTACTGCTTGTAATTTTTCATTTGAAAAAACAGTACTACCCTGTGTAACTTTTAAATAAGCTTGAGAATTAGTAATTGCAGTAAATAAACTATTATCAATACTTAACACATAGGAAAAAACTCCAAAGTTGTCAGTTTTGACATTGGCAGTTTGATTGAGGATGGTCACTTCACTATTACTACCATCAAAATAATAAATTTTAAATGCCAACCCTAATTGATCGATATTGGCAATAGCAGAATTAGTTTCGTCACGTGCAATTCCTTGTATTGAAATACCTGTTGATTGAACATTTGCTTGTGCGTGTACATTTTCTACTAAAAAAAATGAAGCCACAAAGAATAAAATAAAATGGAACTTTTTCATAATTGTATTTTTATGATGATTTAGGATGTTTTATATGTTTATTTGCCAAAAACCTATTAGAGAGTAGAGCTGAGTCTTGTTTTAATTTTATAAAGTCAACAAAATTTTCATTTCCATTAAATCCACTGAGTTTAATAATTGATTCTATAGTTAAATTCGAATTGATTGGACTCTCCAACTCATCTATTAAATGACGATATCTACATTCATTTAAAAGTGTATGAAATGAACACCCATAATTTTGGTGCGTAATTTGGTCTAATTTTTCAATGCTAATATTCAATAAAATGGAAAATTCTTCACCTGAACTGTCCTGGTGTAAATAGTATTTTAAATCAAAAAAATAATGATCGAATACTATTTTATTATTAGGATCGGTTGAACGATACTTTAATAAAAGGTTATTGAAAAAATTAGAAAAGGACATGATCCAGCTATTTGGATCATAAAAATTGAATAAAAATAATAGCTTAGCAAATTACCTATGTAACAAAGCTAAATGTCATTGTTCTGATAAAAATTACAGCTGTAACGTTTCAAATGACATTGATTTTCAATAGTTTACTAATTCAAAACTTCAATTAAATCGGAAGGATTTCCACCATGATATTTTTTGAATGGCTGATAAAAGCGTTGTCTAGAGCTAAAACCAACTTCCAAGGCCAATGCCTCCACCGTATAATTTTTATATTGCGACTTTTTGATAATTTCTACAAAGTAGTCTACCCTTGACTTATTGAGCAGCTCCTCAAAACTCATAGAATATTTGAAATAAATATATTTAAAGAGAAGGTCTTTGTTAACGCCCATAATATTTGAAAAATCTTCAATATTGGCAGTTTTAGACTTAAAATAGAAATTTGTAAAAAAATGGTAGTTAAAATCAATCTCTTTTACATCCTGACTATAGTCATTTTTATTAAATAAGAACCCAAATGAAATTTTAGATCCATTATTATTGATGAAATTGGGTCTGTATAAAATGATTAATAATAAAATAATGCCAAATAAAATTGGGACGAATACTTTAAAATGTTCAGGGAATTTGAAAAGGAGTGAAAAAAGAATTATAAATAACTGCGTTGCGATGATAGTGAAAAAGCAAAATGTCCATATTTGTACTCTTCTGAAATAAATATTATTGTAGGAGAACTTAAATAGTATATTATAGATATAATAAAGACAGAACAAATTAAATATACTAAAATCTAAGTCTACAAAGATTTTAAGGTAAATGGGCATGTTGTAGCTATTTTCTAAAATACTAGATTTTGTAAAAACCTTATCATACCCTACTATTTGTACATAAAAAATTAAAAAAACATGAAAAACATAGGAGGCAATAACATAAATATTTGCAATTTTTCGGTGCTGAATAAAGTATAAATTGGTGAATATTTGAACTAAAGAAGTACCTAGAACTACTTTACAAAGCCTCAATACAAAAACATACTCATCTGTCCCTGATCTAATAAAGGATAAATAGGATACCACCAAAATCGATAGTACAAATGAAAGGAAGAAAATTTTTAGTTTAATAGGCGATTTGAAGCGAATGATCACATCGAAAAAAACGATGATGGAAAACAGAAAAAGAAAAAAGTAAGAAAATTGAATGAGTGTATCTGTAGTGAACTTCATGAATTAGCATTAAACAAGTAATAAATAATGACATAGAATTAATCATTAATAATTGAAAATATAGAAATTTATTTTGGACCCCTATTTAAACCCAAAAACTTGTTGTCATAAATTCTATTACACTACAAATCAATTGATTTATATATTAATGATGATTTATATATAAAACAAATTAATCCTATTTAGCTGACTAAATTAGCTTGGAGTTAGGTAAAGAATTTGCAATAAGCATTAACCACTACCCTTCCATCACCGCATCCCATAATAAACTACGCACTTCTAATGATTGAATAGAAGCAATCGTTGCCTCCTCCCATTTTTGGGTATCGGTGCCACATAATTCAGCAACCATCTCGGTAGCTAATTGACTATGATGCCCTCCGTCCACTTCGATATGTCTTTCGATATAATATTTAAAGATGGAAACCTTTTGAGGATGCTCCTCATAAATCTCATTCAATAATTGGGTGAACATATCCGGAATTAAGTCCTCGCGACCAAAAGTGAACACCGACGCTTTTACATGCAAGGGGGCATTCATGGCAATATCAAAAGTGAAAGCCAAGAAGGATTTTATATTTTGAGGAATATTGGCTGAATCAATAGCTGTAAATATATTTTGTCCCTCAACCAAAGACTTTAATAAAGTATCAATCGCATCCGTAGAAGCCCCCATTTGCAACATAGCCTGCTTATACAATTCAAAATGACTAATTCTATTCCCTTGCTCATCTACATCCGACTCCTCTCCTGTAACAATTTCATTGATTAAATATCTTGTATTAGCCGATCCAACGGGTAACCATGGTAGAGAAACAGAAGTTAAGCCTATTTGCAAAGATTTTAATAAACTCATAAAATCCCAAACCGCGAATACATGAAAGCTTGCAAATTTTTGAAGACCTTGCAAATCATTAATTTGACTATACACTTTATGAGATAATAACTGCTCACGAGCTGGTTGTATTGCCAGCTTTAATTTTGATATATTCGCACTCATATAAATTAGTTTGAACAATAAATGAATATCTATTGTTTTATAATGGTGCAAAGAAAAACAGAAATTCAAAGCAATAAATGCTAGAATGAAAAATGAATCATAATATTCCAAATATCATAAACCAAGATGGAGTGGCATTGTATTATCCACAAGCCATTCCTGCTGAACATTTGAGCCATTATTACGCTGAACTATTCAACAAAATTAATTGGGAACAAGATCGTATCATGATGTTTGGAAAAGAAATTATCACCAAAAGAAAAGTTGCTTTTTACAGCGATCCATTGATTTCCTATACCTATTCGGGTAAATTAAAAATTGGATTGCCCTGGTCTCCAGAACTTCTAATTATAAAAAAAATGGTGGAATCCTTCACCAAAGTAAATTACAATGCTTGCTTATTAAACCTATACCATAATGGGGATGAAAGCATGGGCTGGCATAGTGATGACGAAAAGGAAATTATTGCTGAAAGCTCTATAGCATCGTTAAGCATCGGTGCGGAAAGAAAATTCTCTTTCAAACATAAAACTACCAAAGAAACAACTTCGGTATTACTTGAAAATGGATCTTTACTCGAGATGAAAGGACCAATTCAACAAAATTGGTGGCATGCTTTGCCTAAATCAAAAAAGATAACTGAGCCAAGAATCAATTTAACCTTTAGACAAATGATAATTAAATAATACCATTGAAAAACAGCAATAACAAAAATATCAATAAAGGAGATTTGCCTTCAAAAATATGTCTTCATTGCAATCGACCATTTAGTTGGCGTAAAAAATGGGAGCGCAGTTGGGAGGAAGTAAAGTATTGCAGTGATGCTTGTAAAAGTAAAAAGTATAAGCCTGCTTAGGAGAATGAATTTGGTTACAATTCAAGTCTAAAAAAATAGAGCGAAGTAAAGTTCTAAATAATCTAATCGAGATTTAATTCAATTAGCGCTTGCTAATTTTATTCATAGAAATTGCCTTTTGTCTTGAACATTTAAAACGCTTAATATCATCACTACGTTTAGCTAAATGTTTTTGACTCACCCCACTATTCACACGCTTTCTCCATAAATTAAAACTATTACGCTTTAACTCGGAGCGCATTAATTTAATGGTCTCTGCCTCGGATAGTCCAAATTGTATAGTAATGGCTTCAAAAGGAGTACGATCCTCCCAAGCCATTTCAATTACTCTATCTATATCTATTCTTTCCATTCAACAGGGATTGAAATTTCATTAGTTCTTCCTACAAATTGATACGGTGCATTGTATCCCAAGAAATTATATTCGCCTACTATATTAATATTACGCTCTTTTAATAAAGACGTTAGTTTTTTATTGTATTCATTTATTTTTTCGTCTGTTGCATAACCTCCAAAACTTATTACGGCAACATATTGTGCTACAGATTTATGTATTTCTATACTACCATCCTTCGGTTTTGGCAACGTGTTTTCATCATATTTTTCTGGCATTACAAAACTCATAGCTGATCCTTTATCAGACATATTCATTCTTACAGGGGCAGTCATTGAAATTCCTGTATTTTCTTCATTCCCTCCAAATATGAATTTGGCTAATTTACGAAAGCCACTATTTGCCACTCCTTTATAATTAGTTGCATTTGAATATACAGTTGCCAAAGTAGCCACAGGATAAAAACGAATTTCTATTTGGTTATCCTTAAAAACAACTCTATATTTTTGCTTTTCTGTTTTAACTGCGTTCACTGCAATAAAGGATTGGAAAATGATAAATACAACTACAAGTCCTATTAAATAATACATGGCTTTCATTTAGTCTTTTCTATATAACAATGATAGAAAGAATAAGTTCAAGTGATACGTAAATAAAATCAACAAAAGCTATCATTATTTACTTACAATTGGATGCAATGTATTGATCCACACCAGGATAATGCTTTTGTTTAGCTGTTTGCAAATACCCGCAAGCTTGCTCTTTTTTTCCTGTACTTATTAAAGACATCGCTAGATAAAACTCGGATTTGCCTGTGTTTTCAGTGGCAAAATGAGTTGCTTTTTCAAAATAGGGTATGGCTTTCTCAAACTGTTTAGCTGAATAATAACAAATGCCAACGTTTTCAAAATTGGTATAATTATTAGGATCCACTTCTGCTGCTTTCAAATATAGTTGAGCCGCTACAATAAATTGTCCTTTTTGAAATGCTTGCACTCCTTTAGTTAAATAATCATTTGAAGCGGGTGCTACTGGCGCTCCGCCATTTGCAAATAAGCCTCTAACGCGTGTAAAAGTGGTGGTGTCATTTGGAAACAATTTTGCGGTACTGTCTAATAATTTTAGAGATAATTTGTCTGCGGGTCCTATTAACTCAAACCTTCCTAGCAAATATTGATTCCAGCCCTCCGGTTCGTTTCGGAATTTGATATAGGTTTGAAATGCCTTATTAATTTCAGCAGTATCTTTTTTACGCGCTGCAGCAAAAATTACGTTTTTATAATAACTGGTTGCTCTTGGCCAATTATAAAAAGCACGTTTGGCATAAAAAGAAACACTATCAAAATTTTGTTGTGATGCAAAAACAGCTGTTTTTATAAAATCGGTATAGTATAAATAAGGGTTGTCTTTTTCGCACTCCCTCAACAATCTTAATGACTCATCATACATTTTATCACGAAAATAATATCTTGCCACCAACGCTTTGATAGGCAAAGTGGAAGTGGATAAATTAGGAAAATGTGGAAATGCTTCCTTCACATCGTCTAATGCCATTTTAGGATCTGCGTCAATTTCACCCATCACATACTTTTGCACTTTCATGGATTGGTATACCTGATAATTGATAAAGATAGATGGAGTGATTAATAGTAATGAAATGGTAATAAATAAAATAGAAATTTGCTTATTGCGAAATAAAAAAACTGTCGCATTGTTATTTTCATTACCATTTTTAGTTTCCTCCTCTTTGTTAAGCAATAAAGGAAAAGGTGCAAATACCAATGCAGCCGAAATCGCTAACATGGTTTGCATAGAAGTCCGCTCCGTTGGAAAATTCAAAAATGCATCTACAAAATAACAAGTGATGGCCATGAAAGAAATGGTTGCCATAAAGTGCAGCTGCTGGTATTTTCCATTGCTCCAAATGCGAATAGAAAACAATAATACCAACAGGAACAAGAATGCATACAATGCTCCTCCAATAATACCTAGGTCGGCAAAGGTTTCTAAAAAGTCATTGTGCGAATGATAAGGCACAAATAAATCATTCGTAAACTCTTTTTCATAAGGAATGGAAGCTAATTTCCAATTGCCATAACCGTCACCCATAATTGGATGTTTAATAGTGTAGTCAATAGCTGCTTTCCATAAATGAATACGATCACTTCCTTTTTCAACGGATATGTCTGCTAAACGTTTAGTAACTGTACCATAACCACCCTGTGAATCCTGCATTTTAATAGCATTACTCAATACCATATTGGCTGCAAAAAAAGCAATCACCACTGGTACCATAAAATAAGCCAATTGTATAAGGATAGCTTTAGCACCCAAATTCTTTTTAAAGAAAATAGTAGTGATCGTAAAAATAGCAAGGATTAAAATGAGCCCAACAAAGGTGGATCTTGTATTTAAAATAAATAAAGCAAATACGCCTACAAATAAACTTACTATACCAATTATTTTACCAGTTGATTTACTTTTTAAAATATAATACAATGCAAAGGGAAATTTAATCAGCAAACTTGCTGCCATTACGTTTTTGTTACCATTGTTGCCCATTAAACTTAATATCAAAGCATCCAATGACATATCACCTACCTTCTGCGCAAAGCCGATCACTACTTTTATGGCGTCAACAAATAAAACAATGGATATCAATAAAGCAATTGTTTTAAATAGGGACTGAACATCCTCTTTATATAACAATATGGATAAGTTCATGAAAATCAAAAAAGTACTCACCAAACGAGCTAAACAAACCAAGGCCTCCGTGCCATTGATGGCATAAAAATAGGAAGCAAGCGCCCATATTAAAAAGGCTGTATAGGCTAATACAAATGGAATTTTAAATATACCTGTAATGGCTTCTTTATACTTTTTATGGTTGAAAGCAATAAATAAAATGGCAGCAATGTCCACAAGGCTAGTATAAAACCATTGTGAACCCATAACATCAGCACCATCGAAATCAGGCACAAAATGTACAATTAAATAAAGTGCAGCGAATAGATATAATGCAATATTAGACGACTTTTTCATGAGGTAAATTTAACAAAAATGCTTCAATAAAGTCTGCATCCCTATTGCATTACAAAAGTCTCATGCATTTCAGGAACAATTACTTCCTTGAATCCTTTTTTACGTAGTCTTTCTGCAAAATGGTCCTGCACATCGGCCTCTCCATGAACTACATAAATTTGCTTGACAGCCAATGGATTTTGACAAGCCAAAAATTGCATTAAATCTTCATAATCCCCGTGCGCACTCATGCTACGAATAGATCCCACTTTTGCTTTCACAGGATAGTTCTCACTATAAATACGCACTTCCTTTTGACCATTCATTAATCGTCCTCCCAAAGAATGAGGTTCACAATAACCCACTAACAATATTGCAGATTTTGGATTTTCGATATTGTTTTTAATATGATGTTTTACCCTTCCAGCATCGGCCATCCCAGATGCGGAAATGATCACTTTAGGATGTAGGTCTTCATTTAAGGCCTTGCTTTCATCCACGGTTTTGATATAACGCAATCCTTCAAAATCAAATGGATCATCATCCACTTCTAAAATATGTTGAATGGTTTTATTAAAATATTTGGGATAGGCTTTCACCACTTCGGTTGCTTCAATACTTAATGGACTATCCACATAAATAGGAATATGTGGCAACCTTTTTTCAATGGACAATTGATTCAATTCATATAAAATTTCCTGGGTACGTCCTACACTAAAAGCAGGTATGATTAGATTCCCTTTATTTTCAACGCAAGTAGTTTGTATCCAATTCAGTAAATCGTCTGGTGTAGTATGAATTAAATCATGCAATTTATCACCGTAGGTACTTTCAATAATTACAAAGTCAGCAGGCGGAAAAACGGCAGGTGATCTTAAAATCATATCGCGATACCTTCCCACGTCTCCACTAAATGTCAAAGTTTTTACTTCGCCCCCTTCTTTAATTTTTAAACTCACCGCTGCACTTCCAATAATATGTCCGGCATCGGTATACAAAAGTTCAATGCTATCCGTTATTTGAGTTGGCTTATCATATTCTATTACACTTAATAAAGGAATCGTAAGCGCTACATCATCAATATCATATAAAGGATCAATGGGAGGCAAGCCCTGCTTTGCTCTGCGCTTATTCCCAAATTTGGCATCATCTCGCTGAATCATTGCAGAATCTTTTAATAAAATTTCTGTCAATGATTTTGTCGCGGGTGTACAATAAATATTTCCTTTAAACCCTTCCTTCACTAATTTTGGTAAAAGCCCAGTATGATCTATATGAGCATGCGATAAAATAACATAGTCTACTTTTGTTGCATCAAAACCAAAACTTGCATTCATACCCTCCGTATCTCGCCCCATCCCTTGAAACATTCCACAGTCCAATAAAAAACTTTCTCCATTATCCAATTGTACCAAATGTTTCGAACCGGTAACGGTACGTGCAGCTCCATGAAAACTTATCTTCATACTAAATGTTTAATACACCTAAGTTACCAATTAAGCGGTAGATAAAATCAAGAGAATAAATTATAATGCAATAGTTGCCACTAAATAATCGGCAATTAATATAAGTATACAACTTACCACCACCGATTGAGTACCTGCTTTTCCAATTTCTAAAGCACCCCCCTTCACATAGTATCCAAAATAGGCAGGAACGGTACTGATAATAAAAGCAAAAATAAAAGATTTATAAAACGCTATGGTAATATAACTAGTATTGAGATCCTTACGAATGCCTGTAATGTATAATTCATTGGGGATAGATCCGGTCCAACCTCCCACTAAATAACCACCCCAAATACCAATTACTGCCGAAATTCCAACCAACATGGGTACTACCGTAAATGCACCTAAAATTTTTGGAAGAATTAAATAATTTTTTGAATTAATTCCGATTATTTCTAAAGCATCAATTTGCTCAGTAGTACGCATGTTTCCCAACTCACTGGCAATTTTACTGCCTACCACACCCGCTAATACAATACATAAGAAAGTAGGAGCAAATTCCAAAATCATTCCATCACGAACAATAATACCAATGGTGGATAATGGAATCAATGGATTTACTAATTGTGCTGCTGTTTGCACCGTCATTACAGCACCTAGAAAAAAGGAAATAATAACAACAATCGGTAAAGATCCGATGCCAATGTCGTAGCACTGCTTCATGTACTCTTTCCAAAACATTTTTTTATTGTCTGTTTTGGTAAACATGCCCCAAAGCATTAAAAGATACTTTCCAAATTGCGTGAGAAAATTCATAACTCAAAGGTAATGAATTTCTATTTCTTTCGCTTTTTCATACGTTTCCACCAACTAGCCCTTTGCACTTCGGCGTCCGTGTCAATTCTTGTTTTCAATTGCGCATCCACCACCGAAACTGTAGCCATATTGATAATATTGCGCACATCTGAACCTAATTGCAATACGTTTACAGGCTTTTTCAATCCCAATAAAATGGGGCCAATAATGTCTACACCACCTACTTCTTTCAATAAATGATAGGAAATATTTCCGGCGGTTAAATTAGGAAATATTAATACGTTCACATCGGCATCTACTAAATCACTAAAAGGATAATTTTCTTTCAAAATTTCTTTATTGAATGCCAACATTCCTTGCATCTCGCCATCTACAATTAAATTTGGATTTTTTTGCTTCACAATCCTTGTTGCCTCTGCCATTTTTTTAGCATCAGGCGTATCACTACTACCAAAATTTGAATAGCTTAACATTGCAACCTTGGGCACCATATTAAAATTACGTACCTCTTTAGCAACCAACAAAGTAATGTCCGCAATTTCCTCTGCTGATGGATCTATATTCACCGTTGTATCTGCTAAAAATAATGGACCTTTTTTTGTTAGCAACAAATACATACCTGCAATTTTGCTTACATTTTCTTCCACTCCAATGGTGTGCAATGCAGGTTTAATTCCATCGGCATAATTACGGGTTAAGCCCGACAACATTGCATCGGCCTCACCGGTTTCCACCATCATGGCACCAAAATAATTTTGGGTACGCATTAATTTTAAACTCTCATATTTATTAACGCCCTTGCGTTGTCTTTTTTGAAATAATAATGAACCAAAAAATTCACGTTTTGTTTCCATCGCATCACTTCGTACATCAATAATGGGCAAATCAGTGATATCAATATTATTAGCTTCTGCAATATTTTTAATACGTGTTTCATTACCCAATAAAATTGGATAAGCAATGCCGTCGTCATAAACAATACTTGCCGCTTTTAAAATTTTTGTAT
This sequence comes from uncultured Bacteroidota bacterium, assembly GCA_903938445.1. Lineage (GTDB taxonomy): Bacteria > Bacteroidota > Bacteroidia > Chitinophagales > Chitinophagaceae > Sediminibacterium. The sequence continues at coordinate 12,534 of CAJADG010000054.1, forward strand.
TCTCTGCATCAGCGAATACCAAACGCTTTGGATCTCTTCTTGCTTTGTTACTTAAGATGCGCATCAACTGATTGTCTAAACCTAAACGCTTGTTTAATTGTAACACATAATTATCCCAATTGGCAATCGTTTGTTGTGCCACACCTGAATCCATTGCTGCTTTTGCAACTGCAGGAGCAAGCGAACTCAACAATCTTGGATCCAAAGGTTTTGGAATAATGTATTCGTTACCAAAACATAAATTTTGTTGATTGTAAGCCATATTAACAATATCCGGCACCGCTGTTTTAGCTAATTCAGCCAATGCTTTCACGGCAGCCAACTTCATGGCTTCATTAATTTGTTTTGCACGAACATCTAAAGCACCACGGAATATGTAAGGAAATCCCAACACATTATTTACTTGGTTAGGATAATCAGAACGACCCGTTGCCATGATGATATCCTTACGCACAGTAGCTGCAGTTTCATAGGCAATTTCAGGATCAGGATTCGCGAGAGCAAAAACGATTGGACTTTTAGGCATACTCGCTACCATTTCAGCAGTCACAACATTCCCAACACTTAAACCTAAAAATACGTCGGCTGTTTTAAAAGCTTGTTGTATGGTAATCTCTTTTGACTTTACAGCAAAAGGAATACGATCCTCTCCTAAATCAGTACGTCCAACATGCAACACTCCATCCTTATCAAACAAAGTAAAATTTTCATATTTCGCTCCTAATGCTACATATAATTTAATACAAGCCATTGCAGCAGCACCGGCACCACTTACTACAAATTTTGCTTTATCAATTTTCTTTTTTTGTAATTCTAATGCATTCAACAAAGCAGCACTACTAATAATCGCAGTTCCGTGTTGATCATCATGCATCACCGGAATATTCATTTGCTCCTTTAACTTTTGTTCAATGTAAAAACATTCAGGTGCTTTAATATCCTCTAAATTAATGCCACCAAAAGTAGGCTCCAATGACTTTACAATTTGCACAAACTTATCAGGATCTGTTTCGTTTATTTCAATATCAAAGACATCAATGTCTGCAAAAATTTTAAAAAGAACGGCCTTCCCTTCCATCACCGGTTTACTTGCTTCGGGTCCTATATTTCCCAATCCTAATACAGCTGTTCCATTGGTAATTACACCCACTAAATTTCCTTTAGCCGTGTATTTATAAACATCAGATGGATTGTTTTTAATTTCAGTACAAGGAATGGCTACACCAGGACTATAAGCTAGTGATAAATCTTTTTGTGTTTTTGTTTCCTTAGTGGGGACTACTTCAATTTTACCAGGTCGACCATTCGCATGATATTCAAGCGCTTGGTCTTTTCGAAGGTTCTCTTTATTAGACATGTAATAAATTTATAACGAATGTTAGTTTACAAGTAATACAAAGCTAATGAATTAATTGAAAACGATAGTTTTTGTACTCTAAAATGCTGATTATGAGCTATTTTGTAAATAAACTTACCCCTAACCAGGCCATCATGCCTACGCCATGCGCAATGGCATCTTCATCTACTTTAAAAACGGGAGTATGCACATTATGAATAGCATCTTTTGATTCATTGCGAACGCCTAATCTAAAAAAGCAACCAGGTATTACTTGGGAATAGTACCCAAAATCTTCTGCACCCATTCTTAGTTCTGTTTCCTCTACATTTTCAGCACCCATATATTGATCTGCTAATTTCCAAGCAGCTTCGGTGATAGCAGGTTCATTGTCAACCGTTGGATACCCCACGTCTACTCTAAAATCAATTTCGGCACCTGTGGCAATCGCTAAACCTTTTGCCTGTTGCATCATTAATTCATGTGCTTTGAATCGCCACACTTCATCCATGGCTCTAAAAGTTCCCATTAATTTTACTTCACTTGGAATTACATTAGTGGTATTACCTCCATGAATTGAACAAATAGATAATACAGATGGATTTTGTGGATTTCTATTGCGAGAAATAATGGTTTGCAAACTAGTAATTAATTGTGCTGCTACTAAAACAGTGTCAATTGTTTGATGCGGTGTTGCTGCATGTCCGCCACTTGATTTGATGCTTATATATAATTCATCCGCACTTGCCATTACACGGCCTTTTCTAAAACTTAATTTACCAAATGGCAAACCTGGATGCACGTGTAACCCAATGATACCTTGTGGCGTAGGGTTTTGTAAGGCGCCATCGCGAATCATATAACTAGCACCACCTGGATTTTTTTCTTCCCCTGGTTGAAATAATAATTTTATGGTGCCTTCAAATTCTTCACGCAAACTCCATAATATTTTAGCAGCCCCTAATAAGATAGTGGTATGCACATCATGACCACATGCATGCATCACTCCTTCGTTCTTAGATTTATAATCCACATCATTCTCTTCAACAATAGGTAAGGCATCCATATCGGCACGTAAAGCAATTACACGCTTAGTTGGATTTTTTCCTTCTATAATACCCAACACACCGGTGGTGGCAATCACAGTAAAAGGGATACCAATTTTTGTTAATTGAGCTTGTACAAATTTGCAGGTTTCAAACTCCTGGTAACTTAATTCAGGATTGGCATGTAAATGTCTGCGTATCGCAATATTTTCATCCTGCCCTTGAGCAGCTAAAGTTTTAATTTTTTCTAGTAACATAGTATTGGCCTATTAGGTAACTCAATAAAGTTACAAATTAATAGTTGCTTTTTAAATTTTCCGTATTGGCTCCTGTTACAATCGCAACACCTGCACTACAACCAATTCGAGTGGCTCCTGCTTCGATCATTTGTTTTGCCGTTGCATAATCTCTGATTCCCCCTGATGCTTTAATATGAACGGCCTCTGGCAAATGTTTTCGAAATAATTGAACGGCTTCCACACTTGCTCCTTTTTCTGCAAAGCCAGTAGAGGTTTTTAAAAAATCAATGCCGGCAATTCCGTAAATATCACAGCACTTTATAATTTCATCATCGGTTAAAACACCCGATTCAATAATAATTTTTACCACCTTCCCTTTAGATCTAATAATGGGCATGATATGATTAATCTCGTCTGCAATAGCTGCCCAATCTCCATTTTTTATGGCAGCTATATTAGCTACCATATCCAATTCATCGGCACCGTCCACCATGGCTAAAATTATTTCGGCAATCTTTGCCTCTGTTGCTGAATATCCAAAAGGAAATCCAATAACAGTAGCCACTTTAACATCTGATCCTGCCACTTGTTCCTTTGCTAATTTTACAAAATTAGGGGGTACACATACTGCTGCAAAATCATACTGCTTTGCCTCAGCGCATAATTTTTCAATGTCTGCAACTAAGCAAGTTGGTTTTAATATAGTATGATCGATATATTTATTAAGCGGCATCTTTTCCATGACAAGCTTTGTATTTTTTCCCACTTCCACAAGGACAAGGATCGTTACGACCAATTTTTGGACCTACTGTAATAGGAGCTTGCTTTTGTTCACTAGGATCAAGATATTGTTTTTCACCAACGCCTTCTTCCGTTCTTCCTGCATTTAATTTAGAAAGATCCGTTTTTTGTTGACGCCCTTCTCTTACTCCTTGTTCAATAGGCAAATGAACATGACATAAAAATTGAACCAATTTATGATTGATTTCAACATCCATTTTACGGAACAATTCAAAAGCTTCCATCTTATAAATAACAAGCGGATCTTTTTGTTCGTAAGTAGCCGTTTGTACGGATTGTTTTAAATCATCCATTGCACGTAAATGTTCTTTCCATGCATCATCAATTAAACTTAATGAAATTGATTTTTCTGCTTGTGTTGCTAATGTTTGACCATTGCTGCTCACATTCTTATCTAAGTTCACTAATACATTATAAGCAATTTTACCGTCACCTACTGGCACAATTACATTTTCAACATGACTGCCCTGCTCTAATCTGATTTTCTTAAACACAGGAATGCTTTCCTGCATGATGTCTTTTTTCTTATACTCATAATGTGCAATCGCCTCCTGATAAACCAACTCTACTAAATCATTTTCTTTAGTTGCACTAAATTCATCCGCTGTAATTTTGGTATCAAATCCACCGCTTACAATTAATGCTAATTTAAAATCTTCGTAAGTGTTTGTTGTCTTATTTGACAATACAATATTTTCAATCACTTGATAAAATGCATTATCAATATCTAATGCAAGGCGCTCACCAAACAAAGCATGACTACGTTTTTTGTAAATCACTGCTCTTTGCTTGTTCATCACATCATCATATTCTAACAAACGCTTTCTGATACCAAAGTTATTTTCCTCTACTTTCTTTTGTGCACGCTCTATAGATTTGGTAATCATACTATGTTGAATGACTTCCCCTTCTTTGTAACCAGCAAAGTCCATCACTTTTGCAATACGCTCACTTCCAAACATGCGCATTAAATCATCTTCTAAGGAAACAAAAAACTGAGAAGAACCTGGGTCACCTTGACGTCCAGCACGACCTCTTAACTGTCTGTCTACACGACGTGACTCGTGACGCTCTGTACCTAATATCGCTAAACCACCTGCTGCTTTTACTTCGGGACTTAATTTAATATCTGTACCACGACCCGCCATGTTGGTAGCAATTGTTACGGCACCAGTTAAACCAGCTTCCGCTACTACTTGTGCTTCACGCGCATGTTGTTTCGCGTTTAATACATTGTGTGGAATATTTTTTTGACGAAGCATTCTGGATAATAATTCACTTACTTCGACACTTGTTGTACCCACTAAAACAGGTCTTCCTTTTTCTCTCAAATCTTCGATCGCATCAATAACTGCTCCAAATTTTTCACGCTTCGTTTTAAAGACCATATCCTGCTCGTCTATACGTACTGCTGGAATATTAGTAGGAATTGAAACCACGTCTAATTTGTAAATACTCCAAAACTCTGATGCTTCTGTTTCGGCAGTACCTGTCATACCACCCAACTTATGGTACATTCTGAAAAAATTCTGCAAGGTAATAGTAGCATAGGTTTGCGTAGCTGCTTCAATTTTCACATTTTCTTTTGCCTCAATCGCTTGATGCAACCCATCTGAGTAACGACGACCATCCATGATACGACCTGTTTGCTCGTCTACAATTTTCACTTGATCATCAATTACCACATATTCTACATCCTTATCAAATAAAGTATAGGCTTTTAATAATTGATTCACCGTATGAATACGATCTGCTTTAATACTATAATCTGAAATGATCACTTCTTTTTGCTGTAATTTTTCATCAGCAGATAAGGAAGCATTAATATCAATGGTATTTAAAGCAACACTAATATCTGGTAATAAGAAAAAGTTTGGATCCTCTCCTGCTCCTGTAATTAAATGAAGTCCTTTTTCTGTAAGTTCAACTTGATTATTTTTTTCATCAATATGGAAATACAAATCCGCATCCACATGATGCATTTCCCTTTGTTGATCGGCCAAATAATAGTTTTCCGCTTTCTGCATTTTAACTCTTACGCCTGGCTCACTTAAATATTTAATAATTGCTCCACTCTTTGGCAAACCTCTAAATGCACGGTATAATGCCAATCCGCCATCCTTAGGATCATCATTACCTTCAGCGATTTTCTTTTTGGCTTCAATTAAAGATTGGCTTACAATTTTCTTTTGCGCTTCTACTAATTTTTCAATTCTTGGTTTTAAATCAAAAAATTGTTGCTCGCCAGTTTGATGTCCAATAGGTCCAGATATAATTAATGGAGTTCTCGCATCATCAATTAAAACGCTATCCACCTCATCCACCATCGCATAATGGTGCTTGCGCTGTACCATTTCCTCTGGTGAATGCACCATATTATCTCTCAAGTAATCAAAACCAAATTCGTTATTTGTTCCGTAAGTGATATCTGCACGATAAGCGTTACGACGCTCCTCGGAGTTAGGCTGATGCTTATCAATACAATCTACAGTTAATCCCAACCACTCAAATAAAGTACCATTCCACTCACTATCTCTTTTTGCTAAATAATCATTCACCGTAACAATATGAACTCCCTCTCCCGCCAAAGCATTCAAGTAAGCAGGCAAAGTAGAAACCAAGGTTTTACCTTCCCCTGTACTCATCTCTGCAATCTTACCTTGATGCAATACAATACCTCCAATTAACTGCACATCATAATGTACCATGTTCCAAGTAACTGGTGTACCGGCTGCTTTCCAAGTAGTTTGAAACACCGATTGATCGCCCTTAATTTCCACATATTCTTTCTTAACCGATAATTCACGGTCCAAATCTGTTGCAGTTGCTACCAATTCCTCCTCATCAGTAAAACGACGAGCTGCTTCTTTTACCACTGCAAAAGCTTCTGGCAAAATGTCCCATAAAGCCTTTTCTATTTCTTGATCTCGTTCTTTTTTAATTTTGTCAATATTTTCATAGATCGCATCACGGCCCATTAAATCACTCAGCTCCAATGCCTCGGCCTTGTTTTGCTCCTGCTCAATGAATGTGTCTAACTCATTGGTATGGGCCTTAATTCTAGCCTTTAGTTCGGTAGTTTTAGCCCTTAAATCGTCATTTGACAAGGATTTATACCCTTGAAAGTGGCCATTAATAACGCCCACTAAATGTTGAATCTTCTTTACATCTTTTTCGCTTTTTGATCCTCCAAAAAGCTTACTTATAATTTGCAACATATGCCTTGTAAATAATTGTGTTAATATCCCTATGTCAATATGCGTGCCAAACTTATTTTTGGCGGCACACAAGGGGCTCAAAGGTAAGGATTTGCCCTCAGTTGGCCATTTTATAGGCTTCCCAATATAAAAATTAACTTGATGACCTCGAAAAGTGGAAAATGGGTAAAAAATTGATACCTTTGCTCGCCCAAAAGAGAGGAAAAAATAAAGCTATGGCAGGTCAATTAAAAGAAGTAAGAAACAGGATAAAAAGTACTCAAAGTACACAGCAAATCACTAAAGCCATGAAAATGGTAAGTGCTGCTAAATTACGTCGTGCGCAAGATGCAATCACTCAAATGAGACCTTATGCACGCAAGCTGCAAGATATGCTGAGCAATATCATTGGAAGCTTAGAAGGCGATATGAATTTAGCGTTAGCTGAAACTAGACCAGTGAACAATGTTTTGTTGATTGTTATTACATCAGACAGAGGATTGTGCGGTGGTTATAATGCCAATGTAGTTAAATTAGCAAAGGCTACGATTGCTGAAAAATATCCTTCTCAAAAAATCACTATTTGGAATATTGGTAAAAAAGGATTTGAGAGTTTATCAAAATCAGGATACCATACCAATGCGGAATACAAAGATATTTTCTTGAACTTAACATTTGGAAATGTACAAGCTGCTGCTAAAGCGGCGATGGATGCATTTGCTAATAAAGAGTTTGATGCAATAGAAATTATATACAGCGAATTTAAAAACGCGGCAACACAAGAATTTAAAGCTGAGCAATTTTTGCCAATTCCTAAAATTGCTGCTACAGGAAGCAAAAAGAAAACAGATTTCATTTTTGAACCACAAAAAGAAATTTTGGTTGCTGAATTAATGCCAAAAATTTTAAATACACAATTATTTAAAGCAGTTTTAGATGCGAGCGCTAGCGAGCATGGTGCGAGAATGACCGCGATGGATAAGGCAAGTGAAAACGCAAACGAATTATTAAAATCTTTGAAAATATCTTACAACCGTGCAAGACAAGCTGCAATTACTACCGAATTAACAGAGATTGTTAGTGGTGCTGCTGCCTTAAATGGTTAAGAAATACTATTATGGAAATAAGTCAAATTATACCTCATATTGAAGCGTTGATTTTTGCTAGCGATAAAGCTTTAAGCATAAACGACGTAACTGAATTAATCAACAATGCATTTGGATTTTTAGAAGAGCGCATTACGGTTGATCAAGTGGAGAGTGCATTAAATGGTATTCAAGAAAAATATGCCACTGAGTTTTATCCTTTTGAATTAAAACAAAGCGGCGGAGGATGGCAGTTTTTGACAAAGCCTGATTTCCATAAAACAATTGCTCAATTAAATGGCGATAAATTTTTAAAGCGTCTTTCCAATGCTGCTTTAGAATCTTTAGCGATTATTGCCTACAAGCAACCCATTACGAAAGGGGAAGTGGAAGCCATTAGAGGGGTGAATAGTGATTATTCTATTCAAAAATTATTAGAAAAAGAATTGATTGTGATAAGTGGCCGTAATGAATTATTACCTGGTAAGCCATTAGTATACTCTACTTCAAAAACCTTCATGGATTACTTTGGTATAAACTCAACGGACGATTTACCAAAAATCAAGGAAGTATTAGCTGACCAAATTGTAGAAGCTACTGTCATTAAACCAGAGGACTTTACAGATAACAGCGTTTACGAGCAAGTTTCTGAAGTAGCTGCTGAAGAGCGTGAGGCAGAAGAAACTCCAAATTTACCGGAAGAAGACGCTAACGCGTCTGATGTTGATGGAGACTTAAATGAGGCGGAATCTACTGAAGAAGAAGCATAAATTTGTATCTTCGTAGTATGAAGTCAAGTTTATCTTACGAGCAATTAAATGCTGTTGCAAATGAATATGGCACACCATTATATGTGTACCATGCTGAAAAAATTGCCGATCAATATCAAAATTTATTATCTCATTTTTCTGAAAAAAATACACGCTTTTTTTACGCTTGTAAAGCGTTAACTAATATTCATATTTTAGATGTTGTAAAACGCACAGGTTGCAATGTAGATTGTAGCTCTATCAATGAAGCTAAACTAGCTTTGCATGTGGGATTTGCTCCACAAAATGTTTTATATACCAGTAACAGTGTAAGCTTTGAAGAAATCTGTGAAGCAGTTAGTTTAGGAATTAACGTAAACATTGATAGCTTATCAAATTTAGAAAAATTTGGTGCAAAATTTGGAAGCGCTTTCCCTGTTGGAGTGCGCGTGAGACCCAATATTATGGCAGGTGGTAATTTAAAAATATCAACTGGTCATGATAAGAGCAAATTTGGAATTCCTGTTACGCAACTATCCGAATTAAAAGCAATACAAGCGCAATACAATATCAATATTACTACACTGCATATTCATACTGGTAGTGAAATTAAAGACGTGAGTGTTTTTATTCAATCAGCGAATGTGTTTGATACATTATTAGATCAATTCCCTACCGTGAATGTATTGGATTTTGGTGGCGGATTTAAAGTGCCTTACAAACCTGATGAAAAAGGAACTGACATTGCATTATTAGGGGCAGAAGTCAATAAAGCAATGGAACGTTTATCTGCTAAATATGGTCGAAATTTAATTGCTTGGTTTGAACCAGGAAAATATATGGTAAGTGAATGTGGTTATTTTATTGCAACGGTGAATGTGATGAAAAAATCCGGTGAAATTGAATTTGCAGGAATCGATACCGGGTTGAATCATTTAATACGTCCAATGTTTTACGATTCTTATCACCATATTGATAATATTAGTAATCCAAACGGCGCGCATAAACAATATGCAGTTGTTGGAAACATTTGTGAGACAGATACTTTTGCTTGGGATAGAACCATTCCTGAAATTACAGAAGGTGATTTTTTAGTTTTTTTTAACGCTGGTGCCTATGGATACGAAATGGCCAGTAACTACAATGCTCGATACAAGCCAGCTCAGGTTTTATACGAAAATGGAGTTGCTAAGTTGATAAGTAGAAGAGATACCTTTGAAGATTTACTTTCTCTACAGGTTCCTTTAAATAAATAAAGATGATTGAAATAAAACATATCAGTAAAAAATTCAACGACAGAGTTATTCTTCAAGATATCTCTGCGCAATTTAAACCTGGCATGTGTAATTTAATTATTGGAGCTAGTGGCAGCGGTAAAACCGTTTTAACTAAATGTATTGTTGATTTATTTCAAGCAGACGAAGGTCATATATATTTTGATGGAGTTGAGTTAGGAAAAATGAATAAGGATCAACGTAAAGAATTGCGAAATAGTATTGGAATGCTTTTTCAAGGCAACGCTTTATTTGACTCAATGACAGTAGAAGAAAATGTAAAGTTTCCTTTAGATATGTTTTCGGAACTTACAGAGGCTGAAAAAATTGAAAAAGTTAATAAAATTTTAGCAAGGGTAAATTTAGAGGGCGTGAATGAAAAATTCCCTGCTGAAATTAGCGGCGGTATGAAAAAGAGAGTGGGCATAGCACGTGCCTTGATATTAAACCCAAAATATCTTTTTTGCGATGAACCCAATTCTGGATTAGATCCTCAAACATCCATGGTTATTGATAAATTAATTCATGAGTTAACAATCGAAAACAATATCACCACGATTGTAGTTACACATGACATGAATTCAGTGATGGAAATTGGAGATTATATTGTTTACTTGCATCAAGGTCATAAAGAATGGGAAGGCAGTAATAAAGATATCATATATTGCAAGAACGAACTGTTAAACAATTTCATTTTTGCTTCTGATTTCTTACAAGATGCAAAGACTCAAAGAATGTTAGAGGACCAAACCATCCACCTAGAAAAATCTTAATAAATCAATCACCTAACACTATACTATGAAATACTTATTAATTGGATTAGCGCTACTATCAAGTTTTGCTTCAAAAGCACAAACCACTCCTTCAAATAATGCGGCTCCTGTGATGGATCTAAATGCACCCTATATTAAGGATAAGCATTTACCTCAATTCAGTTTAATGACAGTCGAAGGAAAAGAAATTACCAACAAGGATCTTCCTAAGAATTATAAATACACAATCATCATCATCTTTAGCCCAGATTGTTCTCATTGTGAGCACGAAGCAGCAGAGATTAATAAGAATGCTGACAAATTCAAGAATGTATTATTCATTTGGGATAGCTACCGTGACATGGATTTAATTAAAAAATTTGCTGCCAAATATAATCTAGCAGGACAGCCCAATGTCATTATTGGTCGTGATGCTGCTTTTACCATTCCTACCTTTTTTAGACCAAGAATGACCCCATTTGTGGCCTTGTATGAAAAAGGAAACTTTGTGAAAGTTTGGGAACAAGGTGTAGAGCCATTTGAATTGATTAAAATTACCCAAGGTAATTAAGGAATTACCTAACTTTGCCCCGTAAAAATTAAATCATATACTTAAATAAATATCCTATGAAAATTACCGTTGTTGGAGCAGGTGCAGTAGGCGCAACATGTGCAGACAATATCGCTCGTAAAGAATTAGCTAGTGAATTAGTTTTATTAGACATTAAAGAAGGCTTTGCTGAAGGTAAAGCGCAAGACATGATGCAGACTGCTGCATTATTAGGCTTTGATACTAGAATTTCTGGTAGCACTAACGATTATTCAAAAACTGCTAACTCTGATGTTGTGGTAATTACTTCGGGCTTACCTCGTAAACCAGGAATGACACGTGAAGAATTAATTGGTACAAACGCAGGAATTGTAAAAGGTGTTTGCGAAAACATTTTAAAGCATTCTCCAAACGCAATTATTATTGTAATTAGTAACCCGATGGATACAATGACTTATTTAGCATTGCAATCTACAGGTTTACCAAAAAATAGAATCATTGGAATGGGCGGTACTTTAGATAGTGCACGTTTCAAATATCAATTAAGCACTACATTAAACTGTAGCCCTGCTGATTTAAATGCATTAGTAGTAGGTGGTCACGGTGATACTACGATGATTCCTTTAATTAAGCATGCTACTTGGAATAGCATTCCAGTAACTAAATTCTTAACGGAGGAGCAACAACAAACTATCATCAACGACACAATGGTGGGTGGTGCTACATTAACCAAATTATTAGGTACTTCAGCTTGGTATGCACCAGGTGCTGCAGGAGCTGCTTTGGTTGAAAGCATCGTACGTGATGAGAAAAAATTATTTACTTGTTGCGTTAGCTTAAACGGCGAATACGGACAAAACGATATCTGTTTAGGTGTGCCAGTGGTAATTGGTAAAAACGGATGGGAGCAAATTGTTGAAATGGATTTATCTGCAGACGAGCAAGCTGCATTTAACAAGAGTGCAGACGCTGTAAGAAACATGAACGATGTATTGAAAACTTTATAATTCAATTTCGTTTCTACATAATTAGTAAAGAATACTATACAATAAAGCCTCGCAAATGCGGGGCTTTATTATTATATAAATAAAAATAGATAATGGGCAGAGAAAAATCAGCACTAACCAACAAAACTTCCATTCCTTACTTGAAAATTTTTTGAGTGGTAATTTTGAAAATTTCATATGACCAATAAATTGCAAAGCATATTTTCGAAATTAATATCAAATATTTCATAATGCTTATTTTATTGTTAATTTATTATCTTTCTACTACTCTTGAAGGAGTAACGTTTTGGATATTATTTTTTGTATTAGTTGAATTAAGTACGCCGAATTTTAGTAACCAAAAAAATGATAGCATGAAAATTAAGGTAAAAATAAAGTATGTTATCGGATTTAAAATTTTATAAATTGAAATACTAATATTTTTGACAAGTGAAATTTTAAATAAAATGAACATTACAAAATTTGTCAATAAAAATATTAGTAAAAGAAAGAAGGTACTAATTAAAAATAAATACAAGCCGCTAAAAATATCCGATTTGCTAACTTTGAAAATTATCAATTCTCCATATTTCAATTTAATAGCAAACAAAGAAGTAAGAATTGCAACAACAACGGCATAATAACAGGCTACAACTTTTAAACAAATATTTAAATAACTCAATTTTCTATTTTTAAGAATATCTATTAAATACAGAATTAATACAACAATAAGTGATATTATAATTGGCAATATAATAATTGTCTTTGCTATTGATGCAAAATCAAAGTTTTTAAATAAGTTTTTCATATTAATAACATTTATCTTAAACCTACTATTCCGTCATTAGAATTTACTAGCAAATCAAAAATTATATCTTTACTTATAATATTAAATGACATCCCACCTAACCCTACATTCATGCTTAATGATCCTATAATTGAAAACTGTGAAGTTGAATTAAGTGAATTAAACGTAATTACTGACCAGCCAATTGCCTTGAAAGAGTATGGATCATAATAATAATTGGGAGATATATTTGCTGCCGGTGTGCCAACTACTTCTCCATTATTGCCAATATAAAAGGTAATTGAAGTAGAATAAAGCGAGGTAGGTCCTTTAAATATTGCTTTATACAAACCTGGTTTTAAAGGATTATTAAAATCATCGTGGCTTTTAATACCTAATGATGTTATTGCACTATTACTATCAGAAATTGTGACAATTTCCAATGTAGAGAATTTAATTTTAGATTTATCTTCCAAACTAAAATAAACTTCTTTTAACTGACTAATAGAAAGTGATTGAAAAACAGCGTCTGTCGAGAAGTTGGAATGATATTGATAACTTTTGTTATCAATTAGTGTTATTATTGAATTTACACCTACTATATTTCTAATTTCATTAATTGCATTTTGCTCTTTTTGATATTTTGATAATTCTAAAACCTCTTTATTGCAATTCAAAAACAGAATTGAACATATAAACATTTTTGAAATAAACAATAAATTTGTTTTCATTTTACTTTTTTATAAAATAAACTAAAGTATTAAATGAAATTACAAGTATTTAATCGAGGAAAATTACTGGTAAATTATAGTAAATAAAATATTTATGTGAATTGCTCCAATAACGTTAAAATAATATTAGAAGCAATGCTAAACTTAAATACAGATTATTTTCTTTTAGAAATTATTCTCTGTGGATAAAAAAATAAAAAAGTAGAAATAATTATTAAGCTTCTTCGTAATACCTATTTGCCTTTAATGCAATCATGGAAATATTTTGTTGTCGCATGCAAGCAAAATGTCCTTGAGGGCATTGCTTGGTGCCATAATTAGAACAAGGCTGGCAAGATAAATTAGGCACAATGGCATTATAATACATTTCAGTAGCTTGAGCACTTTGCGCGCTGCCACTATTCAATTCTATTGATGGATAATAAGGCTCCACTTGTAAGGCAGGTGAAGTTGCCCCCCAAATTGCCACTGTTTTTTTATGGTAGGCACAAGCAATATATAAAAAGCCAGTGTCGTGTGATATCACTGTTTTAGATTGTTGCACAATGAATGCAGACTCATGTAAACTAAATTTGCCGCATGCATTAAATATTTTGTACGGGTCCACCTTCGATACTGCCTCCCCCTCCATTGTATCTTCTTTCCCACCTACTAAAACAATTGGATATTTTAATAAGACACAAAGTTCCTGTAGTTTTTCTATAGGTAATTTTTTAGAGGCAAAGCTTGCGCCAATTACTAAAGCGATATATCCGTTTTTATGTGAGGCAGGAAGTGCATTCGTGTTAAGCTGAATTTGATTGGGCACAAAATAATCCAAACCCTTTCCATCATTTACAACACCCAATGGCTTAAGTGTATCCACACATCTATCACTAATATGACGCAGTGGCATAAAATTAAGACGCAATTTTGTAAGCACTAATTTTTGCCAACTTAGTTTCTTATACGTTAAAGACGGAACACCTAGCGCTCGTTTAATTTTAAAGGTTCTAAAATTTTTATGTAAATCAATCACATAATCAAAGCCAATTGATTGTAACTGATGGATGGTGGTTGACAAATCCCTCTCTAAATAATGAAAATGATCAATGTATGGATTCGCTTCTGTTACCGCCTTCATATTTTGCTTGGTTAAAAAATGTATTTCAACTCCTGGCAATTGTTGCTTTGCTGCTCGAATAGCAGGAGTGGTAAATACAATATCACCAATAGATGAAAAGCGGATAAATAGTAAGCGCATAATCTATGGCATTGGATTATCTAATTCCAAATAATCTAAATCCTTGTGATAGGTTTCTTCGGTATAAATAAATGCGATGAAAGTAATAACCATAACAATGATACCCGTTACAATTCCACTTTGAATAATGCTCCAATGAAATTGTTTTTGTAAAATATCTAAAAATAAAAAGTTAATCAAAGGAAGTGCGCCTCGGACCATATTAGGAATGGTAGTAGCTGCAGTAGCTCTTAGATTCGTGCCAAATTGTTCAGCAGCCATTTGATTAAATATAGCCCAGTAACCAGTGCTGAAACCAAGAAATCCACATATCAAATACATACGATCGTCATCATGATTAAATGCGGAGAAAAATAAAACCATTCCGATTGTATTTAAAATGTAAAATACAAGCAAGGCTTTTTTTCTGCTTTTGAAATATTGACTTACATATCCTATAACCAAGTCTCCAACGGCTATACCAATGTAAGCAAACATTACAGATCGTCCTGAATCAATTAAATTCATTCCATATAATCCCGTAGCAAATTTATTGCTATAGTTTACCAATACCCCAATCACAAACCAAGTAGGCAACCCAATTAAAATGGCTTTCATATATTTTGAAAACCTTTTTTTATTCGTAAAGAATTTTAAAAAATTTCCCTTTTCAATATTGGCCAATTTAGTAGATTCAAACATAAAGGACTCCGCAACTCTAATTCTTAATATCAATAAAAACACACCCAACACTCCACCAATCTGGTAACATAATCTCCAATCCATTATTGAAATACTACCTAATTGATATCCAATAGCCCATTGTTTTGTAAACTTAAAAGTGAAGTAAGCAAACACAGCACCAAACAAACCAATACCGGCCACCATACTTGTGCCAATACCTCTTTTATTTTTGGGTAGCATTTCAGAAACCAGTGTAATGCCTGCACCTAATTCACCTGCCAAACCAATACCCCCAATAAAACGGCAGTAGGCATATTGATCTACATTTTGAACAAAAGAAGTTAAAAAATTTGCTGCGGAGTATAATAATATGGAACCAAACAATACTTTTAAACGACCATGCTTATCTCCTATCACACCCCATACAATCCCCCCAATTAATAATCCGGACATTTGCCAGTTAATAATGTGCGCACTATCTACAATAATAGATTCCGCAGTAGCTCCCACTGCCATTACACTGGGTTGACGTACAATGGTAAACAATAATAAATCATATACATCTACAAAATATCCAAGGGCTGCCACAAAAACAGGTAAGGATAATAATCCAATTTGACGATTGGTAGTCATGTTCAATAGCTATTTTGATTTGTGTGTAAGCACTTTAATAATCACCGGTACAGTTGTTACAAAAACGATACCCAATACAATCACTTCAAGGTGCTTCTTTAAATCAAACTGATATTGATTTAAAATCCATGATTGTAAAAAGTGTCCGGCACAAAGCATACTGGCAACCCATGCTAAACTTCCTACCACATTAAAGTAGCCAAATTTTTTCCTGTCCATACCCACAATCCCGGCAACTATTGGAGCAAATGTTCTTACAATAGGAATGAAACGTGCAATTACAATGGCACGTCCACCATGCTTTTCATAAAACTCCTGCGCTTGTACTAAATATTTTCTCTTGAAAAATAAATTCTCTTTCCAGTCATACATGGCAGGCCCCACATTGCGACCAATTTTATAACCCACATAATTTCCAAGAATACCTGCGATAGAGATAAAGGAGAAAATGGTGAATAAATTTAGCCATTCGTTTTGTGAAGGAAATATTTGAGCAGCCAAAGGTGCACTATAAATGCCAGCAACAAATAGTAAACTATCTCCAGGTAAAAAGAATCCAAAAAACATTCCAGTTTCTGCAAATACTACCAATAGTAATAACCATAAACCTCCATTTTCAATATAATATTGGGGCTGCAATAATTGGCTCCAATGAAAAGCATCTAATAATAGTGTCATTAATATCTTTTTAATCTTGTATTGTTTCTTCTAATGCGCCTTCCCATTTACTTACCACCGTGGTAGCCAAACTATTTCCCAACACATTCGTTGCTGTTCGGAACATATCACAGAAATGATCAATAGGCAAAATTAAAGCAATTCCTTCTGGCGGAATTTTAAACATGGCACAAGTGGCAGTTACCACTACTAATGATGCACGAGGCACACCCGCAATACCTTTACTAGTTAACATTAAAACCACCAACATAGTTAACTGAGTACCTAAATCCAAATGGATACCATATGCTTGTGCAATAGCCATACTTGCAAAAGTCATATACATCATGCTTCCATCAAGATTAAAAGAATATCCTAATGGCAAAATGAATGAAACAATTTTATCCTTACATCCAAACTTCTCCAACACTTCAGTTAATTTAGGAAATACCGCTTCACTACTTGTTGTACTAAATGCAATGATTAATGGACTTGAAATGATTTTAATGAGCGAGGGCATTCTTTTCCCAAGAATTAAAAAACCTACTACAATTAAGAAAATCCATAAGACCCCAATACCCATTAAAAAATACAATAAATATTTTCCATAAAATAAAAAGACTGCTAACCCTTTGGTAGCAATCACCGCAGCCAATGCACCAAATACGCCTACAGGTGCAAAGTTCATCACATAACCTACCATTTTTAAAATAATATGTGCAGCACTATCAAAGGCTTTAATTAATCCATTTGCTTTTTCACCCATCGCTGCATCTGCAACTCCAAAGAAAATACTAAATATTACTATATATAAAATTTCATTATTAGCCAATGCTTCAAA
>CAJADG010000055.1 GCA_903938445.1 uncultured Bacteroidota bacterium
AGTGATTTAAAAGGAGATATTGATGGGGGTATTCTTGCAATTAATTTAACTGGAGCTTCCGAGTGTAAAGGTCAAATTGTAGCAAAGTCTATTTCAATTATGGCTCTGGAGCTAGCAATGCTGAGCTTTCTGGAACAGCCGACGATTTAAGTGTCGAAGTTTCCGGAGCTAGTAATGCTAAGTTATTTAATTTGAATGTGAAAGGTGCAATTGTACACGCTTCAGGTGCCAGTAATGCAAATGTAACAGTGAGCCAATTGCTAAAGGCAGAAGCTTCTGGAGCAAGTAATATTAATTACAAAGGAGACCCTAGTGTTCGAGAAAGTAATAGTTCGGGAGCTTCTAATATTAGACATAGAAATTAGCGAAAAACTAATCTTATAAGCAAAATATATTTGCAATTTCTTCATTTATAGTACTTTATTCCATATTATTCCTAATAAACTTGGATAACTCGTAATATTGGCGTAACTTTGCGGTCCAAACATCGCGAGGTAGAGCAGCGGTAGCTCGTCGGGCTCATAACCCGAAGGTCGGAGGTTCGATCCCTTCCCTCGCAACAATTTAATCCCGCTCCCGATTCCTATCGAGAGCGGATTTTTTTTGTAGTAACTTTGTATTATTAAACCAAGCATGAAAGTAGGCTTTGTAAATATTTTTGGGAAACCCAATGCCGGTAAGAGCACCTTACTGAACGCTATTATGGGCGAAAAGATGGCTATTGTGTCTTCCAAAGTACAAACTACTAGACATAGAATTAAAGCTTTTTTGAATAAGGCAGACGAGTATCAAATTATATTTTCAGATACACCAGGGATCATTGATCCCAAGTACAAGCTACACGAAAAGATGATGGGAGCTGTTAAATCAGCCTTGGAGGATGCTGATCTTGGGCTTTTAATGGTGGATGTGCGAGATGACTTTGATGAAATTGATCAAATGTTTACAGCATTAAAGTTAAAAGTGCCTTGTATTGTGGTGATGAATAAGTCGGATTTAGCAGTGGGTGGTCGTGTAAAAGAAGCCAATGCATATTTTAGTGCTAAACCTTATTGTTCTAAAATTATTTCTATTAGTGCATTGAATATCAGTGATATAGATAGACTATTGAAAGTTATACTTGAATTAATACCTGAAGGTGGACATCCTTTCTTTGATCAGGAAGATTTGAGTGATATGCCTACAAAGTTCTTTGTGAGTGAGATTATAAGAGAAAAAATATACCAATTATTTGGGGAGGAAATACCCTATCATACTGCTGTATTAGTAAATTCATTTAAAGAACAGCCACTATTGGTAAAGATACAGGCAGATATCATTGTGAATAGGGAAACCCAAAAGTCAATTATTATAGGACAGGGGGGAAAGATGATAAAGGAGATTGGAACATTAGCGAGAAAAGACATTGAAGACTTTATTGGCTCTAAAGTGTATTTGGAATTATTTGTAAAAGTAAAGCCAAAGTGGAGAGACAATGACACTAAATTAAAAGAATTTGGATATCAATAATAATTGAATACAATTTTTTTAAAAGATTGAAAAACAATTATTTAAGATATTTTATTTGAATATTAAATTGAATTATTATGAGTTATACAGTTGCAATAGTAGGAAGGCCCAATGTGGGCAAGAGCACTTTGTTTAACCGCTTGTTAGAAGAGCGTAAAGCAATTGTGGATGATATTAGTGGTGTCACTAGAGATCGCCAATATGGAGAAACGGAATGGGGTGGAAAGCATTTCAATGTAATTGATACCGGTGGATTTGTACCAGATTCTAAAGATATGTTTGAGACAGAGATACGCAAGCAAGTGAGAATTGCCATAGAAGAAGCCAATGCCATGATTTTTATGGTGGACGCTGCAGTGGGAATGACCGATTTGGATGCTGCCATGGCCGACTTATTAAGAAGAACCACAAAGCCTGTGTATGTTTGTGTGAATAAGGTAGATAATTCTAATAGAGCCTTAGAAGCCACTGAATTTTATGGTATGGGCTTTGAACATAACTATTTTGTTAGTGCCATTTCGGGTAGTGGAACGGGAGAATTGTTGGATGCAGTGATTGCCGACATGAAGGAGGAGCCCAATCGAAAGTCTATTGCCAAGGAAGCAGATTTACCAGACGGTGAAGAGCCAGAAGAAGCGCCAGCGGTACCTAAAATTGCCATTATTGGTCAGCCAAATGTGGGAAAATCTAGTTTATTGAATGCCATGATTGGTCAGGATCGTACGATTGTAAGTGATATTGCTGGAACGACACGCGATACTATTCATACGCATTATAATATGTTCCAAAAGGAGTTCATATTAATTGACACTGCTGGTATTAGAAGAAAGAATAAGGAGAAAGATGATTTAGAGTTTTATTCTGTGATCCGTGCCATTAAAGCAATGGATGAAGCAGATGTATGTTTAATGGTAATTGATGCCGTTAAAGGCATTACTGCTCAAGACCTTAGCATCTTTAGTTTGGCTGCAAAAAAAGGAAAGGGTATTGTGTTTTTGGTGAATAAATGGGACTTAATTCCTAAGGAAACGAATACCGCTAGAGACTATGAAAAAGTGCTAAGAGACAAACTGGCACCTTTTACGGATGTACCCATTTTATTTATTTCAGCGGTAGAAAAAACTAGAATATTTAAAGCGATTGAGGTTGCTTTAGATGTATTTGATAATAAACACCGCAAAATTGCTACTTCTAAGTTGAATGAAGTGATGCTGAAGGCTATTGGCAACTATCAAGCGCCGGTGGTTAGAGGCCACGTAATAAAGATCAAGTTTGTGCAGCAATTGCCTACAAGGGTGCCAAGTTTTGCGTTTTTCACCAATTTCCCTGATGATATTAAAACCCCTTATCGTAATTACCTCGAGAATCAGGTGAGAGCTAATTTTAAATTTACAGGGGTGCCTGTACGTATCTATTTTAGAAAGAAATAGAAAAATGCCCCCTTTTTCATATAAAATAAAAAATTATTGTTAAAATTTGGAATTTTTGAAGCTAAATGATAACTTCGCACTCGTATTTTTATACCAAACTTAAAAAAACCTTGAAAATGAAAAAAGTATTCGCAATTTTCGCTATCGCTGCATTAGCTGCTTGTGGTGGTGCTTCAACTGAAGTTAAAGCTGATTCTACTGCTGTTAAAGCTGACACAGCTGCTGTAAAAGTTGATTCAACTAAAGTTGATTCTGCTGCAGTTAAAGTTGATTCTGCTGCAAAAAAGTAATTAGAAGTATATAAACTTCTTGCAAGAAGGTCCCTCCAAATTGGAGGGATTTTTTTTGCCCCATATGTATTAATTATCAATTTTTCAAGGTGTTTGGCATTAATATTGCATTAAGTGGGTTTAACCAGTGATCATATAATGGGATAATGAGTTGTGCCATTTTGACTAACATTTAAAAGAAGCATCGTGAATAAATTTTTATTAAAACCGGAAGAAGAGAATGAGTTTATACCCCTCTTCTCCTTTAATGAACAGGACATTGAAAATGAACCTGCATTAACTATTGATTCTTTAATTCCAATTTTACCTTTAAGAAATACTGTTTTATTTCCAGGAGTAGTTATTCCCATTACCGTAGGTAGGGATAAAAGTATTCAGGCGGTAAAAGCAGCCTATAATAATGATAAATTAATTGGAGTGGTTGCTCAAAAGGATGGCAATGTGGAAGATCCTAACCCTACAGATTTATGTCATATAGGTACCGTTGCAAAAATCATGAAAATGATTAAAATGCAAGACGGTGGGACGACCATTATCATTCAAGGTAAAAAGCGTTTTGAGTTATTAGAGATGAAGGAACTAGAGCCTTTTTTCAAAGCAGAAATTAAAGTACTTGAAGAAGAAAAAGTAAGTCCTGAGGATCAAAATTTTCAAGCACATCTTTCAACCATCAAAGATTTAGCAACTCAAATTATTCAGTTGTCGCCTAATTTTCCATCCGAGGCGGCGCTGATTTTAAAAAATATTGAAAGCCCTTTATTCCTTATCAATTTTGTAAGTTCTAACTTAAATGTAGAATTGCCAGAGAAGCAAGGTTTGTTGGCTGCCAATGATATTACTTTAAGAGCAGAGAAATTAATTCAGTTTTTACAACAAGAATTGCAGTTTGTTGAATTAAAAAATAAAGTCACCAATAAGACACGCACTGAAATTGACAAACAACAAAGAGATTATTTTTTACAACAGCAACTTAAAAGCATTAAGGATGAATTAGGCGGAGATCCAAATGAACGTGAAGTAGCGGATATGAAAAAGAAGGCCGAAGGGAAAAAATGGCCGGAAGCTGCAAAAAAATTATTCCAAACGGGGCTAGAGAAATTGGAGCGTATGCATCCAAGTACACCAGATTATTCGGTGGTATACAATCATCTTGATTTATTGTTAGACCTTCCTTGGGGAGAGTATACCGATGATAATTATGATTTAAAGAATGCTAAAAAAGTATTGGATACGGATCATTATGGAATGGGGAAGATTAAAAATAGAATCTTAGAATACCTAGCGGTGCTAAAAATAAAAGGGGATATGAAAAGCCCAATTTTATGTTTTTTAGGTCCTCCAGGAATTGGTAAAACTTCATTGGGAAAATCAATTGCACATGCGATTGGTCGAAAATATGTGAGAGTAAGCTTAGGCGGCTTACATGATGAAAGTGAAATTAGGGGACATCGTAAAACCTATATTGGTGCCATGCCGGGAAGAATCATTCAAAGTTTAAGAAAGGTTAAAACGTCTAATCCTGTAATGATTTTGGATGAGATTGATAAAATCGGTAGCGATCATCGAGGAGATCCTTCAAGTGCATTATTAGAAGTTTTGGATCCGGAACAAAACAATAGTTTTTATGATAATTATTTAGAATCAGAATATGATTTAAGTAAAACACTATTTATCGCGACTGCCAATGATATTAGTAATATTCAACCAGCTTTAAGAGACCGTTTAGAAATTATTGATTTAAGCGGCTATGCCGTGGAAGAAAAAGTGGAGATTGCAAAAAGACATTTATTGCCAAAGCAAAAAGAAGCACATGGTTTAAATAAAGTAAATTTTAAAGTACAAGATAATGTGCTTGAAAAAATTATTGAAGATTATACTAGAGAAAGTGGAGTAAGAGAATTAGATCGTCAATTGGCTTCCATTATGCGTTACCAAGCAAAAGAGTTGGCCTACAAGCATAAAGTTAAACCTACCGTAAGCAAGTTAGACTTACATAAAATTCTTGGCCAAGCAAGGTATAGTAATGAGTTATACAAAACAGTCAACATGCCAGGCGTTGCCGTTGGATTAGCTTGGACTTATGTGGGGGGAGATATTTTATTTATTGAAGCTTTATTGTCTGATGGAAAAGGCGAAATGAAGTTGACTGGAAATTTAGGCAATGTGATGAAAGAAAGTGCTTCAACGGCATTAACTTATTTGCAAGCAAATGCCAAAAAAATAGGGGTAGATCCGGCCTTATTTACGACTAAATCTATTCATGTGCATGTTCCAGAAGGAGCAGTTCCAAAAGACGGTCCAAGTGCAGGTATTACTATGTTGACTGCATTAACATCTGCCTTTACTGGAAGGAAAGTAAAACCATACTTAGCAATGACGGGAGAGATTACTTTAAGAGGACAGGTTTTGCCGGTAGGAGGTATTAAAGAAAAAATATTAGCTGCCAAGAGAGCTGGAATGAAAGAAATTATTTTATGTTGGCAAAATGAAAAAGACGTAAATGAAATTGATCAAACTTTCATTAAGGGGGTTCAGTTTCATTATGTGAAAAATATGCAACAGGTTTTAGATTTGGCCTTGGTATAATTTCTTGTTTCTTAAATTATTTGATATTCTACAAGTAAACCCTAGCTTTGTTATATGATACGATTTGATGATCACCAACAGAAGCTAGGGTTTTTTTTGACCTTTTTTTCACTGTTGGCGATATTGAATAGTTCCATTGCGCAAACAACAGCAGGAAATGCGGTATACAATTTTTTAGAGCTGCCCAATAGTGCAAAAATTACTGCATTAGGTGGTTTAAATATAAGTTCGATAGGGAATGATTTAGGACTTGCTACATACAATCCATCTTTATTAAACGAGGAAATGGATCATCAGCTTTATATTGGTATCAAGCCCTTTTTTGCAGGTATTCAACAATATGATGTAATGAGTGCTCAATATTGGGCACAAAAGAAAATAAGTTGGGGACTAGACGTTCATTATTTAGACTATGGCAATATCAATATGACTGATATTGTGGGCAATGATATAGGCCAAATGCATCCAAGTGATTATGCAGTGCAGCTTTCAGCCGCTTGTGATTATATTCCCAATATTAGAATTGGGAGTAGTCTAAAATATATTCATTCAAATTATGGATTGTACAAGTCAAGTGCTGTTGCCATGGATATTGGGCTAAAATATTTATCTAGTAATAATTTGTCACAAGTTAGTTTATTAGTGAAAAATGTAGGAATGCAAATAGGTAACGAAACGCATAAACAAGACCTGCCATTTAATTTGATCCTTGGATGGACAAAAAAAATGGAATATGCACCCCTTCAGTTTTCTTTAACTGCAGACAGGCTTTCCGTTTGGAATAATTCTTATTACGACCCAGTGTATGCTCCAGCGCAAACAACTTCAGCACCCAGTCAATTACAAAATGTATTTAATCATTTAACGATTGGGTCAGAGATTTTTATTGGGCAACAAGTGGATATTGATTTTGGCTATAATATTATCAGACGCTATGAATTAAATATTCAAGATCAGTCCAATGGATTAAATGGTTTTTCAGCTGGTATGGGATTGAAATTAGAGAGAATGAATTTACAATATGGGGGTTCATTTTTCCAAAGTAATTTATACCATCATTTCTCCTTAACCTACCAATTAAAAAAATAGTCCTATCAACTGGGAAGGACTATTTTTTTAATTATGTAAAGTTGATTTTTTCTAATTCTTTTTAGGTGGGAATAAAGCTTTTGGTTTTGCCGCTTCCTTATTTGCTTTTGTATTTGCAGGTACAGGCATTACAGGTGTTTGCTTATTGGTTGTAGTTGTTTTTGCCGTTGGAATGCTGGAATTTGGTAAAGTGTAGTCTGACTCAGCCGAAACATCTTCTGCTTTTTCAATAGCAGGAAGAGATTTTTCTAAAGCAACTGTATCTTTTGAAACAAAGGATACATTAAAGTCATTCAATAAATTGGAAGGTCTTTCAAAGTTTGCATTTTGATCTAATTTACATGCAGGATCATTACTTACTTTTTCCATGAAATAAGCCCAAATTGGCAATGAAGCATGCGCTCCTTGACCAAAATAATTATCTGTGAATCGAATATATCTATCATCGCAACCAACCCAAGCACCAGCTAATAATTGAGGAGTATACCCCATAAACCATAAGTCACTATTATCATTGGTGGTTCCTGTTTTACCGGCAATAGATTGTGCTTTAACATCATAAGAATACATAGATTGACCAGTTCCTTTTGATATTACCCCTTGCATCATACTTACAACTGAGTAGGCCGTTACTTCATCAATTACTTTCTTTCTTTTTGGAGAAAAACTTTCAAGTACATTTCCGTTTTTGTCTTCAATTCTATTGATAAAGAAGGGTTGTGCATTGTAACCAGCTCCCGGGAACATGGTATAAGCCTGCACCATCTCATATAATGAAATTTCACATGAACCTAATGCAATGGCAGGGTAAGGTTGAATTTCGGCTTGTACATTACATTTTTTCAAGTAATCAACTAATTCTTTTGCAGCTTCATTTCCTTTTCCATTAATCTGTTTCATAATGTAAGCAGAAGCACAGTTTCTTGATTCTGCCAATGCTTGTGCCATTGGCATTGAAGCGCCAGTACATGTTTTGCCTGTATTAGGAACCATGCCATATCCATCGAACATTTGTTGTTGGTCTTGCACAATGGTATTAGGAGTAAAGCCGGCTTTTTCAATGGCTAAAGAGTAGAGTAGTGGTTTCATGGTACTACCTACTTGTCTTCTTGTATTGATATTCACGTGATCATACTTGAATGTTTTAAAGTCAACGCCACCCACCCAAGCTTTTACTTCTCCAGTGAATGGATCTACTGCTAAAAATCCTGTTTGTAGAATTTGCTTATGGTACTTTAACGAATCAAGTGGTGACATGATCGTATCAATATATCTATTCTTGTTCCAAGCAAAAACACGCATTGAAATAGGCTGGTTAAAAGTTTTTCTAACTGCTTCATCACTTAAATCTTCTTTCTTTAAATTTCTCCAACGATCAGTTTGCTTTACAGCTGCTTCAATTTGAGTATTAAACTCTTTCCATATTTCACCCGATTTGATTTTGGGCTGTTTGCTGAATTCTTTTTGTAAGTATGCCATATGTTTTGCAACCGCTTCCTCGGCATAGTATTGCATTCTTGGATTTATGGTAGTGTAAATTTTCAACCCGTCTTTATATAAATTATAAGATTCGCCATTGTTCTTTTTATGCTCCTTACACCATTTTTTCATAAACTCTCCCAAGTTCATTCTAAAATAAGGGCCAAGACCATTGTTCTCGTCTAATTTTTTAAAATTTGTAACAACAGGTAATTGCTTTAATTGAGTTGCTTGATCTGCTGAAATAAACTTAGAACCTGCCATTCTATTCAAAACTAAATTTCTTCTTTCTAATGCAAGCCTAGGATTTCTGTTTGGATTATATTTCGTAGGTGCATTCACCATGCCAATTAACAAAGCGGCTTCCTCAATAGTAAGTCTATCCGGTTCTTTTTGAAAAAAGCTTCTTGATGCGTTACTTACTCCAAATAAATTTTCGCTAAATGGAACTGTGTTTAAGTAAAGTGAAATAATTTCTTGTTTTGTAAATTTCCTTTCTAGTTTAATTGCAATTATACTTTCTTTAATCTTTTGAATAATACGTAATAATTTATTTTGTGTACTCCAGTTATCTGTAAATAAATTTTTTGCAGTTTGCATTGTAATGGTTGAAGCGCCGCCTTTGCTTCCTAAAAAAGTTACCGCTCTCAGTAATCCTTCTCCGTCTACGCCTGCATGTTCATAAAATCGCTTATCCTCAGTTGCAACTAAGGCCTGGGATAAATAGGGGCTAATGTCTCTGTATTTTACACTAATTCTATCTTCAAGATAGTATTTTCCCATAGGGGTTCCGTCCTGTGCATATACTTGACTAGCAAGTGAGGCAGTTGGATTTTCAATATCATTTAAATCTGGCATATCTCCAATCCATCCCCAGTTTAACATCAATAGGAATAATAGAAATATCCCTATAGAGATAAAATAATATTTCCAAAAAATGCGTACCCAGTTTTTACTTTTTTTAACTTCTTGGTTCACAGATTTTATTTTTAGTTTTTATTAATATTGGTTGACATCATTATTTTGTAATCTTTAAAGTCATTGAGTGATTTAATATTTACAATATTTTTTTTGCCTATTGTTATCAATTCGTATTTGTCTACAGATATATAATCATTCAATCCCTTTCGAAATGAAGGGGCGAAATTGGTAAAATAAGTAGTAGCTACTATTTCATTTTCAAAAGGGCCAATCCAAAGTATATATGATTTTTCTTGAAGTTCAGAAAGGGTAGAAGTTAACTTTCTTGAGATAAAATCAAACTTATAATTTTTTAGTAAAGAATCTTTTATCCTATTTACAATAAATTCATTCGTATTATTGGTGACTAAAGCTATATAATGTATTTCGGCGCTGTCGTAGGTAAATTTGCTTTTACTATAGGTACAGGTTTTAGTTCTGAAATAGCTTTAACCTTCATACTTTCTTTGGCTATTTCTTTTGGCTTAATGACAGAAGAATCAATAGTTGGAGTATTGACGATATTTAATACAATCGGAGCATTACTAGAGTCATTTTTTTGTGGACCTTCCAAATTTACATCTTCAAAATGTAAGCTAGATAAATAGGATTCGGTATCCTTTCTGTTTTTAATGTCTGCTATAATATTATTTGCTTTTTCTTTTAATACTTCATTCTTGCTAAAAAGAATTATTGAATCTAATACATCAATAGCCTTAGCGTCTAGTTTTTGTTGAGCATACATTTTTGCTTTCAAAAATTGAATTGGTGTGAACCATTTGGTTTTATTGATGAATGAATAATTTGAATTAACAATCTTTTCAAATTCATTCCAGTTGCCAATTTGACTATAGAAATATACATCTTTGTATAACTGATCAATATTTAAAGTCTTAGATTTTGCTGCATCTGATGCAGCCTTTTTTTGCATATAGGTACCGTTTGGATAATTAGCTATTACTTTTTTAATAATATCATCAGAGGTCTCTTTATCTCCATTGTGCAGATACTGGCTTGCTAAATCCAATAAAGCACGTTCCGTTATTATGGGATCAATATCTCTTTCAATGATTTCTTTGTAAATCGATTTCGCTTTTGTAAAGTCATTTAGTTTTAATAAAAAAGTTTGAGCTGTTGTAATGGCAGCTTTATTCCAATTGTTTTTTGAGTTTAAAAGTTCAATATTGTTTGAAATTAATTTAAATGATAAACTATCTGCTTTTTCTATTTTAGTGGCTAAGACTTGTTTTACTGGTTCAATGTTTGTTACTATATTGTTGTTGTTCAAACTCACAATAGATATACTTGTTTTTCTTCTCCAGTTATCTATGTTTGGTCTTTCACCCCATTTTTGAATAAAACTTTGTCTTCCTTGACTAATCGTATTGCTATTTTCAAAGTAAAAATTATTGCTGTTGTTGGTAAAAGCATTATTCTTTTCAGTTGTACTATTAATAAATTGAGTGGATTGTATATTTTTTGATATATTTTTATAGTGATCAGAAAATAGTTCTTTTAAGGCTATTGAGTTTTCGTTTTTATTTTTTTGCCATTTAAGGGCGAACTGTTTTTGGTTATCAATGGGTAGTTTATAAATATATTGAAGTGTATCTTCGTTTTGTAGATTGTTTAATTCTTGAACAATTGTTCCAATCCATTTTTTTCTTAGAGTTAATACCTCATACTGGGGATTAGTTTTCAAGATATTACTGATGCTGTCATATGCAATTTTTGCAATAGCAAATTTGTTTTCATTGTAATTTATTTCGCCTAAAAGCTCAAATGCTGTTTGTTTTTGTTTTGGATTATCATAATTATTTTTTATGGCAGCAATAAGCCATTCATTTGCTTTTTCAAAGGCTTTATTTTGAATGGCAAGCTTTGCCATTTCATAATATATAATATCCTTAAAGGGTTTGTACTTTTCTTTTCTGATAATTTGTTCTAGCTCTTTTGCAAGCGACTGCCAAGTTTTATTTGATTTTTCAGATTCTATTCGAATCATATTAATAGTTGCATAAACTCCAATAATTGGATTTGGAGAAAAATCACTTGCTTTTTTATACCAATTATATGCTTTTTCAGAATTATTAACCTTTTGAAATAATTGTGCAATTAAATAATACCATCTACTTTTTGCATTGTCATCCATTGCATTAGGTAATGCATCAATTAAACTTTTGGCAGCTGGTTCATATAATTCTAATGAGTGATAAGCATATGCAAATTGTTCGTTTAAAAATGGATGTAATCTTTTTGGGAAGTCGGCATCTGATTTTAACAACTGCAATAAACTCAATGCTTCATTAATTTGATTGGATTCAATATAATTTCTGGCCTGCCAAATCATACTTTCATTTCTAACATTACCATTTTTAAAAAAACTATTATCATCCTTGTTAGCAACACTGAATCTACCAGAACCAATTTTTATATTACTTCCAATGGGGAGGTCCAACCCATTTTCTTTTTCGTCAAAGGAATAATTAATAAATTGAAAAATACTTGCAGCAGTATCAAAATTTCTATGAAATAAATAAGACTTACCTAATAATAAATAAGCGTCGTCTACCCAATTACTTCTTAAATCATGTAACACAATATTTGCATTACATCGATAAATTATCGAATCAAAACTACTTTTTGATGTAGTTGCTAAATCATAGTCATAAAAACTTAAAAGGTTCCCGTATTCTTCTTTATAAGCATTTCTTGCTTTTTGAATTATTTCTTTTAATTCCTCCTCTCCATTAAACAAATAGTTAAATTGAGAAACTGTATTTTGGTAGGCACGTCTAGCAAGCGTATATTTTGTATTTAGCAACCTTTCATAGGGAAGTGGTCTTTCATCAAATACTTCTTTATTGGTAACGCTTTTTATTTCTGAATTTACTTTATTGTTAATGTCTTTTGTTGCGTCATTTATTTTATTGTAAAATTTTTCATTTAATTTTTTCTTTGCTGAATCAACAATATTAGCAGCAGATTTTACAATTTTCAACTTGTTTACATTGAGCATTGAACTGCTTGTATCTTGCGCTTTTGAATATATTGGCAACAAGGCAATTATGACAATTGCCCATGAGATTAACTTATGTATTTTTTTAGGGTCTTTAATTAGTGACATACAGCTTTCAAAAACTCCTTAAAAGTACAATTTATCTGCATTATTTTGTCAAAAATTGCAATCCAGTCGTATCTTTAACAGGTATTTAATTTTATGGCAAATTTAGACATCAATAACACTTTTACAAGAAGTAGCAATACTTACAGATTAGTTGTGTCTAATGATGACACTTATGAAGAGGTAGTTGCTGTTAGATTCTCCAGAAGGTCTGTGTATATAGGGGTGAGCATAAGTTTTATCCTTTTAGTTGGATTAACCATTGCCCTTATTGCTTTTACCCCTCTTAAATTTTATATACCTGGTTATGGATCAAAAGAAAGTAGATCCACGATTCAATTGCTTAAAATTAAAACAGATTCTTTGGAGCAATCTATACATTACAAGGATTTGTATTTAGAAGGACTAAAGAAAGTTTTAAATAATAACGACCCTAAGCAATTAGATACTTTGCCTTTACAATTGCCAGAGAGTAAGCTATCAAATGATTAAATTAACATAGTTGAAAGACAATAATGAAAATATTGGGTTTCAATGGTCAAAATTTGCAGGTTTAGCATCACAATGGGCAGTTGCGCTGGTATGTTTATTATTTTTAGGCAAATACCTTGATCATAAACATTATTTTTCTTTTAACAAACCCTTATTTACTTGGATGCTTCCATTTGCTTTCATCATTTTTTCTTTGGTTAATATTGTAAAAGCAACCAACCATAAAAAATAAGTCTTAATATTTTTAAAGTTCATATGAAAATTAAACATTTATTACCCGTACTTTTTGTTTTTGTAATCGTGAATGCAGTTTTATTAACAGCACATAGTTTATTAGCTGAACAGTATATAAAGTATGAATTTGTAATGGCCGTTAATTTGATGCTGTTAATGATGTCAATCTTTAATTTCAATAGGATAAGAAAAGTTGATTTGAAAAACCCTCGGGCCATGGTAAACTCGGTAATGATTGGTACTATTTTGAAAATGGTTGTTTTTGCTGGCGCCGCATTATTCTATGCTACTCAAAAAAAAGCCCCGGTTGGAATGCCTACTTTATTATCTAGTATGGGTCTTTATTTGGTTTATACTTGGTTGGAAATTAAATGGACTCAATCCATTAAATAATTAGCTCAATTAAATTGTATGGCCAAAATTGAGCATCCATTAGCCGCACTTAACGCATATTTACCAGAAGGTGCATTTGATCCTGTTGTACAACTTATAAATCAATATAAAGTTCATTTAACAGTTACCCGTGCACGTAAATCTGTATTGGGTGATTATCGACATGCTTTTCTTGGTGCAAATCATAAAATAACAGTGAATGGAAATTTAAATAAGTATGAATTTCTAATTACTTTATTACATGAACTAGCTCATTTACTTTGTTTTGAACAATATCGAAATAGGGTAGAAGCTCACGGAAAAGAATGGAAAAACATTTATAGTGCATTGCTAGCATCTTTTATACAATTAGGTATTTTCCCTAATGATATTCAAAAGAGTTTACAAAAAACATTGCTGAATCCCGCTGCTACTGCCAATGGAGAAACAGCGCTATTATTGGTTTTGAGAAAGTATGATGCAGTGAAAAAAGAAGGTCATTCTTTTGTAGCACATTTAGCTGAAGGTACTTTGTTTGAATCCTTAAAAGGACGCATTTTTAGACGAGGTAAAAAACGTCGTATCCGAATTGAATGTGTCGAAGTGGCTACTGGTCATGTGTATTCCTTTAGCGCCCTCACCGAAGTAAAAGTGATTCAGCCTTAAAATTGTAGCAACAAAAAAGCCTCGAAAATTCGAGGCTTTTTTAAAAATTAAGAAGACACGAAAGTGTCTGATGATTTGGTATCCTACGCAACGGCTTGCTTCACTAGGTCAGCAGCTTCGCTTAATAAGATGGCAGATTGAACTTTCAATCCACTCTCATCAATTAATTTTTTAGCTTCCACAGCATTGGTTCCTTGTAAACGAACAATGATAGGGATATTGATATTGCCTAATTTGTTGAAAGCTTCAATAACACCAGCAGCAACACGATCGCAACGAACGATACCACCAAAGATGTTAATTAAGATTGCTTTTACATTAGGGTCTTTCATGATAATTCTGAATCCTGCTTCAACTGTTTGTGCGTTTGCAGTACCCCCTACATCTAAGAAGTTAGCTGGCTCACCACCACTTAACTTAATCATATCCATAGTAGCCATTGCTAAACCTGCACCATTTACCATACAACCTACGTTACCATCTAACTTTACAAAGTTTAAGTTAAATTCACCAGCTTCTACTTCGGTTGGATCTTCTTCCGTTACATCACGCATTGCTAATAAATCAGGATGACGCATTAAAGCGTTGTCATCTAAATTCATTTTACAATCCACTGCGATCATTTTGTCGTCAGATGTTTTGAATAATGGGTTGATCTCTAACATTGCACAATCTAAACCAACATAGGCATTGTATAAATTAGTAACGAATTTCACACAGCTTTTTAATGCTTCACCACTTAATCCTAAGTTGAAAGCAATTTTTCTTGCTTGGAAACCTTGTAAGCCACCACCTGGGTGTACCCACTCTTTAAATATTTTTTCAGGAGTGTCATGTGCTACATCTTCAATATTCATACCCCCTTCGGTAGAGTACATGATCACATTCATTCCTTTTGTACGATCTAATAAAATAGATAAATAAAACTCTTTGGTAGGATTAGGGCCATCATAATAAACGTCCTGAGCTACTAAGATTTGGTTTACTACTTTACCAGCTGGGCCAGTTTGAATAGTTACCAAGGTTCCACCTAAAATATTTTTAGCAAATTTTTCAATGTCTTCTGCAGATTTACCTACTGCAACACCACGTTGGTCAGTGCCCACAATAGAACCTTTACCACGACCACCAGCATGAATTTGTGCTTTTACGACAGCAAATTTATTATTGGTTTCTGTAGCAATTTTTTGATAAGCCGCTACTGCGTCTTGAACATTATTAACTGCGACCCCTTCTTGAACAGGGACATTATACTTTTTCAGTAATTCTTTAGCTTGAAATTCGTGCAAGTTCATGGTGATGAAATTTTGGCAAAGATACTAGATAAATGCCAAAATTGAACCCCATTTTTAAACTATATAAAGGGGGAAAAATATATTTTGTTGTTTAAACATTGATTTGTATTTTTGTAGTCTATAATATTTATAGGATATTTAATAATAAATAACTAAAACAACCCAATATGAAAAAAATCATGTTATCTGTAGTGATGCTTGCATCAGTGGCTTTATTTTCATTTGCTCCAAAATCAACAAAAGCAGATGGAACAACTTTTACAGTAGATGCTGCTAAAAGTAAAGTTGACTTCACTGGTTCTAAAACAAGTGATTTCCACACTGGATATTTCCCAGTTAAATCTGGTTCAGTAAAAGTAGATGGTGGTAAATTAGTAGGAGGTAGCTTCGTAATTAATGTTGCTGGGTTAAAAGTAACAGATGCTGCTGGTGAAAAATTACAAGGTCATTTATTTTCAGCTGATTTCTTAGATGCAATCAAATTTGGAGAAGCTACATTTACAATTACAAGTGTAAATTATACAAAGGCAGATAGAGCTACTGTTGCTGGTGAACTTTCTTTACATGGCATTAAAGCTCCTATCACTTTTACTGCATATATCAGAAGTACAGATCCAGCAAAAGGATTTTTTGCTGAAGCATTCTTCCCATTAGACAGAACTGTATTTGGCATCAACTATGGTGTAGGTATGGTTGATACAGATGTTCAATTAGCTGTTCACTTATACGCTAGCAAGTAATTCCATATTTTCGAAAATAAAATGACTTTTTCGAAAAATTTAAATTGCCTAATCGCAAAAAATAACCCCTAACTTTTTAGTTAGGGGTTATTTTTTATATCTCATATCTTTCTTTCAAAATATGTAAATGGTGTAAAGCATGGCCAAAAATAATAAACCCTAATGCATTCACTGAAATAGGGAAGCCGCTGGCAGTTCCTAAAGCTTTATTTTGTTCCTCGGTAAATGATGCAAATAATAAGTTGGTAGATTGTCTTACAACGCGCCATTCTACTAACATGTCTTTCCAATTTCTATTCGCAGCTGTTGCATTTTTTGCATATTCATTTTCATCAAATCCTAATAAGGCAGCAGGTTCCTTTCTTGATAATACTAATGTGCGATATGCAAAAATTCTTTCTGTATCAATTACATGTTGAAACATTTGTTTAATGGTCCATTTGTCTGGCCCATATGCATAGTTTATTTTTTCTAATGGTATGGCAGCCCAAAATTCAATGATTCTCTCATTGTATTGTTGTACTAAAATGGAATAATCTTTTCCACTTGTATAGTTGATATAGGTTTGATGTGGCTTTCCGTATTCTGTTGCACTGGGTCTAGGCATATTTTTTGTTTAAATGATGATGTATTTTATTTGGATTTCGTTTTTGTTTTTTTACCTGGCTTATAATTTTGAGCAAGCTGTAATGCATTTGCTGCATTCACAATGCCAGAGCCAGCTGCAATTTCTTGTAATGTTTTTTCTTCTTGTTTTTGAGGTACTGGATAAGTTTTATTAATTTCCTCGGGTTTCCAAACACTCTGCATTAATATTTGTTTTACATCTGTTGCAGAAAGATTAGGGTAGTAGGACCTGAGCATTGCTGCAATATGACTTACTATAGGCGCAGCCATACTAGTGCCTTGTAAGTACCCATGGTTATTACCCGTTGGGATGGTTGAATAAATTTTATTTCCAGGAGAGAGTACGTCTACAATCTTAGATCCAAAATTGCTAAAGTCGGTAAGTAAGCTTCCGTTAATAAAATAATCACTGCTTGCTGCAATGGTTAAAATATTTTTTGCAGTATCTTTTATAGTGCTGGAATATGGATTTGGATAAACTGCTTTTGAGTTTAAGTTATAATATTCATTGCCAGCTGAATGAATAATTAATACATCTTTTTGTCCCGCATAACGAATGGCATCATCCACCCAAGCTTGTTCAGGAGAGAAGGATTTTCCAAAACTCATATTGATTATTTTAGCACCATTATCAACTGCATATCTAATTCCTAAAGCAATATCTTTATCATATTCATCGCCATCTGGAACTACTCTCACACCCATAATTTGAATAGCGGGATATAACCTATTTACATTCCAACTACTATCTGGAATAGTGGCCACTAATCCAGCTACATGGGTTCCATGTTTAGCGTTAGGACCAGTAATGTCATTGTTCCCATAATATTTATCAGCAATATTTTCATAATTGTCTTTAATAATGTCAGCCCTAATATTTGCAGGAGGGATAGACTTTGCTTTAGCTGATTTTTCTTTCCCTTCAATATATTCTTTCAAGTCAGCAATTACTTCTTGGTAAGGAGTTTCTTTTTCAATACCTAAAATTTGAACCGTTCTTAAATAAGCCATTTTTGCATCAAGTGTTACACGTCCAATGGGTTGAAACGATTCAATAGACTCCACTGTAAAGTTAGAATCATTCTTTTCTTTGATAATAATATTGCCTAATTTTTGTAAGGCATTAGTAGCCATCGTGATATATTGTAAATTGGCCGCATCCTCCTCAGAAAATTCAATTTCATTGGCTGCTTGTTTCCAAGTCTGATATTGTAATTGCTGTGTTTCCGATTTAATTTGATTCATGTCGGACACATTTTCAAATATGGATTTGTATTTATGGTATATTCTTGATTTTTCGTCCGCAGCTTTATCAACATTTCTACCATCTTTCCCGCCTAAAAAATTCCAACCATGTACATCATCAATATATCCATTATGATCATCATCAATTCCATTATTGGGAATTTCTTTGGTATTCACCCAAAGTCTTGGTTTTAGTTCAATATGATTAGTGTCAATTCCTCCATCAAGTACTGCAACAATAATAGGGGATGGTTGTTTATTTAATTTTGAAAGTTGCTCGTATGCTTGGAATAAACTTATACCATGAACGGAATCTTTATCAAAATCTTTCCAATGCCAGTTCTTACTTGATACATTTGTTTGTGCAAATGCAAAAAAGTGGATGCAAATTGCAAGGAATAATAAAAAATGCTTTTTCATAGAATTACAAATCAAATTGTATGCCTTGTGCAAGTGGTAATTGATGGCTCCAGTTGATAGTATTAGTTTGTCTACGCATATAAGCTTTCCAAGCATCGCTACCACTTTCTCTTCCTCCTCCAGTTTCTTTTTCGCCGCCAAATGCGCCACCTATTTCAGCACCACTTGTTCCAATATTAACATTCGCAATTCCACAATCGCTGCCCCAAGCCGATAAGAATAATTCTGACTCACGCATGTTTAAAGTCATGATTGCAGAAGATAATCCTTGTGGTACGTTATTTTGAATTTCAATTGCATCTTGGATTGTTTTATATTTCATTACATATAAAATAGGAGCGAAGGTTTCGTGTTGTACAATTTTATAATTGGGTTGTACTTCGGCAATACATGGCTTCACATAACAGCCACTTTCAAAACCTGCACCATTTATAACACCGCCTTCTACTAAAAATTTACCACCTTCTTTTATACATGCTTCAATACTTTGTAAGTATACATTCACAGCCTCTTTATCAATCAAGGGTCCCATATGATTTTTTGCATCCAATGGATCTCCAATTTTAATTTGCTGATATGCTTTGGTTAATTTTGCAACAAAACTATCATATACATTTTCATGAATAATTAAGCGTCTTGTACTTGTGCATCTTTGGCCTGCTGTGCCTACGGCTCCAAACACAGCACCAATTAATGACATATCTAAGTCGGCATTTTCAGTAATAATGATGGCGTTATTGCCTCCTAATTCTAATATAGTTTTTCCTAGTCTTCCAGCTACAGCTTTATTTAACTCTTTCCCCATTCTTGTAGATCCAGTTGCAGACACCAAAGGAATTCTTGTATCATTACTCATCCATTCGCCCACTTCACGACCACCTTGTATTAAATTATTTACCCCCTCAGGAACATTGTTCGCAGCAAATACTTTGGCAACAATATTTTGCACGGCATTACCACATAAAGGCGTTTTCTCACTTGGCTTCCAAACGGTTACATTACCACATACCCATGCTAATGCAGCGTTCCAACTCCAAACAGCAACCGGAAAATTAAATGCAGAAATAATGCCCACTATTCCCAACGGGTGCCATTGTTCATACATTCTGTGTGAAGGTCTTTCACTATGCATTGTTAAGCCATATAATTGTCTAGATAAGCCTACCGCAAAGTCACATATATCAATCATCTCTTGCACTTCGCCTAAGCCCTCTTGTAAGCTTTTTCCCATTTCATAACTTACTAATTGGCCAAGTGCTTGTTTATCTGCTCTTAAAGCTTCCCCTAATTGTCTTACTACTTCACCTCTTTTGGGAGCAGGCCATTTTCTCCATTCCATAAAAGCAGATTGCGCAGTCGATATTACTTTTTCATATACTTCTTTATCCGTTGTACTCACTGTGCCAATTATTTTTCCATCAACTGGAGAATAACTGGTTATCATTGCACCTTTACTTTTGATGAAGAAGCTTCCAGTTGAACTTCCCTCATTTTCTCTCTCTAAACTCAAATGCTGTAAAAATTCCATTATTATTTTTTGATTTTTTCTATAATATTTGTTGTAGAAAATCCTTCTACAATTGGGTTGATGATAACTTTTCCTCCGTTGGCAATTACTTCCTTCGCGCCAACAATTGTGTCAATGGTATAATCACCCCCTTTTACTAAAACGTCTGGCATTAAGGTTGTTATTAATTCATAAGGGGTGTCTTCTTCAAAAACAACCACTGCATCAACCAAAACTAAATTGGCCATCACCAAAGCGCGACTATCGGTTGAATTAATTGGACGATCTGGTCCTTTTAATCTTTTAATACTAGCATCAGCATTTAAGCCTAATACTAAATAGTCTGCTTCTTTTGCAGCTTGTGCAATGGAAAATAAATGACCTGGGTGTAAAATATCAAAACACCCATTCGTAAATGCTACAGTTTTGCCAGTTACTTTCCATGAACTTATCAATGCTTTAGCCGCATCGATACTTAAAATCTTTTTTTCAATACCTTCTACAAATCGCATATTATTTGACTTGTTTATTAATAATAGGAAGCATGATTAAACTTAAACCTCCTAATACGATGATGATTAAAAATTGAGCAAACCATTGTATAGTTCCGTTGGCTAATCCTAGGGTATATTCAACACCATTTAGTTCTAAAACCTTTGCCATCAAATAGGCATAAGCACCAATTCCTCCAGGTGTTAAAATCATTCCTATACTCGCATAAGCTAAACAACTAATAGCGGTAGCAAATGAACTAGAGGTACCTTCTGTTCCCATTAAACCAATATAAGTAGCAGATAAATACATAAACCAAATGCCAAATGAGTATAGGAAAAATAAATTATGTTTTTTGAGTTTAGTTGCACTTATTACTCCTTCCCAAATTCCTTTAATAATGTATTGGATGTTTGCAATTGTTTTTTGCAACTTAGTTCTGAAAATATAGAAAATTATAAATGCAATCACTCCTAAACCCAATAATAGGTAGAGTGCATTATGATTATTGCTTTCAATAGGTGCATTTGATTGCTGGTTCATTAATTGATGCCAACCGGTTTCAATTACATTAAATTGAAGTACAAGTGCCAATAAAAAAACAATGCCTAAGCTTAATACATCAAACGCTCTTTCCGCTACAATGGTGCCTACTATTTTTTCAGCAGGCACTTTTTCATATTTGGAGAGTAGGGTACATTTTAAAACCTCCCCCAATCTAGGTACCGCCAAATTCGCTAAGTATCCGATAAGCACTGCTAAGAAGGTATTTATAATGGAGGGTTTATAGCCAAGGGGTTCCATAATTAACCTCCATCTTAATGCGCGTAAAAAATGGGAGAACCCAAGCATTAGGAAAACGGGTAAAACAATCCAATATTTTGTGGATTTTAAGGCGGTAGTGAATTTAGCCCATTCCTGTGCTGGAATTTGGTGTAAACTCCACCAAATCAGCAATATGCCGATAAAGAAAAAGAAGGCAATCTTCAGGAATTTACCCATTATCGTTAGTTTTTATAATGTCTTGCAATTTACGACCTATTGTCCTATAAATCTTGGATTAGGGGACCAAATATGTAGCTTTTTTAGGTGTTTCTTAAAGTGAGGACTATTTCGTACCTTCGCAGACTCAAAGATGGTTCTGAGTTAAATCCCAATAGGAATGTCTGAAAAAAAACGAATTTTATACATCGCAACCGAAATGTCACCTTATTTAGAGTTGACAGAATTTGCCGAGGTAATTAATAAGCTAGCTATCAAGAGTAATGATAGTGGCTTGGAAGTAAGATGTATTATGCCAAGATTTGGTGTAATCAACGAAAGAAGACACCGCTTGCATGAAGTAGTAAGGTTATCTGGAATCAACGTTCAAGTGGATAGCGATGATTATCCCTTGCAAATTAAAGTTGCTTCTTTGCCAAATGCAAGATTACAAGTTTACTTTTTAGAAAACGAAGACTTTTTTAAACGCAAACAAATTTTTCATGATGAAAATGAAGTTTGGTTTGATGATAATACATTAAGAACCATTTTCTTTTGCCGAGGTGCCTTAGAAACTGTGAAAAAATTTGGATGGCCTCCTGACATTATTCATTGTAGTGGATGGATGACAGGTTTGATTCCTGCATATATTAAAACCGCTTTTAAGAAAGAACCTGTTTTTTCTAATTCTAAAGTAGTTTTCACTATTGGTGCAAACACATTTGAAGAGAAATTTGATAAAGATCTATTATCCAAAGGACTTATCAATGCTAATATTAAAGATAAAGATTTGGAAATTTTCAAAGATTTAAATAACACTGCTTTGTTTAGAGGTGGTGCTACTTATGCTGATGCAATAACATTTGGATCTGATATCATTGATAAAAAATTAGTATCTGAATTTTCTGCTGTTAAAGGTAAAAAAGTGGTTCCTTTTAATGGATGGGACTCCGATTTAACAGAGTATTTAGATTTATACAACGAACTTGCAGGCAAATAAAGACAAAATAATTCATGGCATTAATTAATATAGTGAAGCGTATTTCAGTAATCTTATTCATTGGCGTTCTTTTTTCAGCTTGTACAAGAATTGGTACCACTGAAATGGGACTAGGACTTTTGCCTTCAGCAGATGCATTTAATACAAAGGATACCATATTAACGGTTGAAACAGTAACGGTTGATCGACCTGACTCTTTGAGAGTATACGGATCAGATGATCATGTTGTTGGAACGATTACTAATGATGCATTATTCGGTTCAACCACGGCTAGTTTATATTTTAATTTAAAACCTGCGTATTTCCCCTATACTACCAGAGGTTCAAAGGATAGTCTAAAAGTTGACTCTGCAGTTTTAATTCTTTCATATAAAGGATTTTATGGAGATTCCACAAAACCCGTTACATTTAATCTGAGACGAATTAGTACCAATACTCCATTATCTCCAGATTCATCAGTTGCTACTAATTATCCTGAAGTTTATAATATACAAACTGATGCTACTATGGCTAATCCATATACCTTGGATTTTACCCATGTGCATGATTCGGTGATTAATAGATTTGAAGCCGCAAAAGATCAAATCCGTATTCCTTTAAATAAGACATTCACAGATTTGTTTTTGAAGGTGTATGACTCCAATACTGCCTATAAAACGGATACCACTTTACGTCAATATTTCCCTGGCTTTGCATTAACAACAAGTAACAATAATAATGTCCTAGTAATTGTGAACTTATTAGATACCAATACGAAGTTGGGTTTATACTATACTACTAATTCTACTTCAACTGCTACACCTGGAGCAAGAGATACAGTAGTTGATTATTTTAAATTTACAGCAACGGATAATGGGGACGCGAATTTCATAAAGAGAAACAGAGCAGGATCAGAAGCTTCAAGGCATTTGGGTGTTGCGAATGATTCATTAATATATGTACAAACGAGTCCAGGCACATTGGTTAAAATAAAAGTGCCAGGTTTGAAAAATTTTGCTAATAAGGTAATTCATAGAGCAGAATTAATAGCTGAACAGGTGCCTACAGTTAGC
>CAJADG010000056.1 GCA_903938445.1 uncultured Bacteroidota bacterium
ATATATTTTCCTGCAAGATTAGTTTTTGGCTAATTCCTATGTCTAATATTGGATGCTCCTGAACTATTGTTTTCACGAACAGTAGGATCTCCTTTGTAATTAATATTACTTGCACCAGAAGCTTCTGCCTTTAACAATTGGCTCACTGTTACATTTGCATTACTTGCTCCTGAAGCATGCACTACTGCACCTTTCACATTCAGGTTATATAACTTAGCATTACTTGCTCCGGACACTTCTACACTTAAATCGTCGGCCGCTCCAGAAAGCTCAGCATTGCTAGCTCCAGAGCCATCAATTGAAATAGACTTTGCTACAATTTGACCTTTACACTCGGAAGCTCCAGTTAAATTAATTGCAAGAATACCCCCATCAATATCTCCTTTTAAATCACTCGCACCCGATAATTTTATCTTAAGTTTTGGCGATTGAATTTTATTCACCAAATGAATATTAGATGCTCCTGAACCAGTGATCGCTTCTAATTCTTTAACACTCACATAAGCCTTCGCTTTAATGTCACCCCATTTTTTCCAAGACCACCAACTATCTTGATCTGACATTCTTATAATTAAAGTGCCCCCAGAAACTTCTGTTACTATATTATCTCTACTCTCCACATCCTTAGCACTCACCGCTACTTCATTGGTATTGGATTGAGTTAAATATAAATCAATAGCACTCGATACTTTGATAGCTGTAAATTCAGGTACTCGTCTTAATTGAGCATGATCATCATGAATGATTGCTGTTTTTTGTGCATTTAATACATTAGCAACAAACACGAGCATTATAAGTAGGCCTCTTTTCATTGTATTGGTTTTATATATCGTATAACGAAACAGGTACCTTAAAGTTACAGTTGGTATATTAAATTATACGTATTAATTTCGCTCCGTCCTCGGGGTGCTGTAAAAGGCTGAGATAAAACCCGTTGAACCTGAACAGGGTAATTCCTGCGAAGGGAAGGTACCGCACTTCTCGTGCACTTCTCATAGCTTATTATTCCTGTTCCCAGTATTAATTTATTAATCATTAAAATTTAGTTATGACTAAGTTATTGGGAACAATTGCCTCATTTTTATTACTAGCACACGTATTTGGGCAGCAAACAAACAAGTCCTTATCAAAAAAGGATAGTATTCAACATTTTACAGATAGCATCAGAACCCTTCCCCCATTGGAAATTAGATCTGTAAGAGTAAACGACAACAGCCCATTTGCAAAAAGTAATATTAGTGCTGCTAGTATTGCGCAAATGAATTTAGGACAGGATCTTCCTTTCTTAATTCAAAACACGCCGTCTGTAGTTGTGAACGCAGATGCAGGAACGGGAATTGGATACACAGGTATTAGAATTAGAGGGACTGATGCCACTAGAATTAATGTAACATTAAATGGTATCCCTTATAATGATGCAGAGAGTATGGGCACTTACTTTGTGGACCTTCCCGATTTTAGCTCAAGTGCCAATAGCATTCAAATTCAAAGAGGCGTTGGTACTTCCACGAATGGAGCAGGTGCATTTGGCGCTACTATTAATTTAGCGACGAATGATTATCGTCCAAATAAATACCTGAGTCTTCAAAACAGTATTGGCTCTTTCCATACCAATAAAAACAGTCTTGT
This sequence comes from uncultured Bacteroidota bacterium, assembly GCA_903938445.1. Classification (GTDB taxonomy): domain Bacteria; phylum Bacteroidota; class Bacteroidia; order Chitinophagales; family Chitinophagaceae; genus Sediminibacterium. The sequence goes on from CAJADG010000056.1 coordinate 1,630, forward strand.
ATTTGGAACTGGTTTAATTAAGGATCATATCACAATTGATGGACGTGTAAGTAATATCACAAGTGACGGATATATTGATCGTGCAAAATCTGATCTTAAATCTTTTTATGTAAGTAGTACTTATTGGGGAACAAATTCTTCCTTAAGATTAAATGTATTTTCTGGATCAGAGAAAACCTATCAAGCATGGTATGGTGTTCCCGAAGATAGTCTTTCGATACATAGAACTTATAATCCAGCTGGAACCGAAAAAGAAGGAACTCCTTATAATAATCAAACAGATAATTATACACAATCTCATTATCAATTATTTTTTAATCAGGCGATAAGCAAAAATTTAAAATGGAATACTGCTGCTTTTTTCACCAAGGGTCGTGGCTATTACGAAGAGTACAAAGCGGGCGTTAATCTGCCCGACTATGGCATTGATTTAAATATTGGCAATGCAGTAGATGTAGTGAGAAGAAGATGGTTGGATAATAATTTTTATGGTCAAATCGCTTCATTATCATATGAGGAAAATAAAAACAAAATAACATTTGGTGGAGGGTGGAATATTTATGAAGGCCAGCATTTTGGAAATTTACCTTATGGCATCCCTTCTATTAGTAGCTCTAATTATGTCGGAAAAGTATATTACAATAATAATGGTACTAAGAAAGACTACAATAGTTATATCAAATGGGAACATCAATTAAGTAGTCAATTAACAAGTTTTATTGATTTACAATTTAGACATGTACAACATACTATGAATGGCTTTGATGCCAATCCTGAATTAATGGTAGATAGAAAATTTGACTTTGTAAACCCTAAAGCAGGATTAAGTTATACATCAGGAAACACAACTTATTATTCAAGTATTGCCATTGCACATAAAGAACCGAATAGAGATGACTTTGAAGCAGGCACTACTCAACAACCTAAGCAAGAAGTTTTGTATGACTGGGAAACAGGCTTTCATACCAAGCTTGCTAATTTTAATTGGGGGGTGAATATTTATTACATGAACTATAAAGACCAATTGGTTTTAACTGGTAAAATTAATGATGTGGGTTCCTATACAAGAACCAATGTGCCTAATAGTTACAGAGCAGGTATTGAAATTGAAGAAAGCTGGAAAATAAATAAACATTTTTCAAGCAATGGAAATATCACATTGAGTAAAAATAAAATAGCCAACTTTACTGAATATTTTGATGACTACGATAATGGAGGACAGGCTTCTATCAAACATCAGCATACTGATATTACCTTGTCTCCCAATGCAACAGCCTCACATAGTTTAACTTATCTAGCAAATAAAGACTTCTCTATTGCTTTCACTAGTAAATATGTTTCAAAACAATATCTAGATAACACCCAAAATGAATCGAGAGTATTGAAAGCTTATTTTTTAAATGATGTAAATGCATCTTTTAAAATAGTTAGTAGGAAAACATGGAATGCAACTTTACAGTTTTATGCACTTAATTTATTAGATGTTAAATACGAGCCTAATGGATATACCTATAGTTATATTTACGGAGGCGCCACTACCACTTCTAATAATTACTTCCCAATGGCGGGCAGAAACTTTTTAGCTAGCTTAAAAATTGATATAAAATAATTACCCATTAAAAAAGGAGAACGAAATCGTTCTCCTTTTTTAATTTACTCACTGCTACTTTTGTGTAACAGTTATTATTTATCCAATCCTTTAATAAATTTAATTAAACCTGTAAAGTAAGTTTGTTGGTCATCATACATAGACATATGTGAACCTTTTGAGCAATATAAGTATTGCCCGTTTGGAACCAATTTTGCAATTTCTTCCATTGCTTTTGGATCCATAGTATCAAACTCCCCTCCGATACTTAATACAGGCACTTTAATTAAATGTAAATCAGGTTTACGATTCCACTCTCTTAAACTTGCATTGCCTACAATACCAAATTCAGAGGGTCCTTGCATTTGCAAATACAATGGGAAATTTAATTTAGCAAATGCGCGCTTCACTGGATCAGGCCAATTTGCAGGAGGCATTCTCAAAATATGTTCAGGATAATAATTGTCTTCAATCAATTTTAAATATACAGGATTGGTATAATCCCCTTTCGCTTCATAAGATCTAATACTTGCTAATACAGCTGCTGGCAATTTTGGCCCCAATACATTATTCGCATATGCGTTATATTCCGGAACCGATGGCACCATATTTGAAATTACTAATCCCTTTAAATTTTTCTGATATTTTAAAGCATATTCAGTTGCTAAAATTCCTCCCCATGAATGTCCTAATAAAATGAAATTAGAGGAATCCATGTTTAATGCCTTTCTAACGGTTTCTACTTCTTCCACAAAATGATCAATCGTCCATAATGTAGAATCCTTTGGATTGTCAGAATATGCAGAACCTAGCTGATCATAATAATAATACTCAAATCCTTCCTGTGGGAAGAAAGAATCAAAACATTCAAAATATTCATGGGTAGCACCAGGACCACCATGCAAAAGCAATACTTTAATTTTTGGATTATTCCCTACACGTTTAGTCCAAACATTAAAAGTCCCCTTTGGTGTTTGTACAGGAATCATTTGAACACCACCAGACAAAATATCTTTTCGTCCTGTGGTATCATGGTAATTTGATTTACTATTAGATGCGCCATTATTGCAAGCACTTAATAATAAAATACTCAAGGCAAAAAACAAAGTTGTAATTCTCATAGATTATTTATTATACCTAAATATAATATACAATCTGATTCTATAAAGTTTTTGTTGAACCATTTTAAGAACTAACCAGGAAATTGTTCCTGCCAAGCCAACATTCCACCCGTTACATTAATTACATCTGTAAATCCATAAGGCTCCAACATTAAACATGCCTGTCCGCTTCTGTTTCCACTGCGACAATAAATATAAACAGTCTCGTCTTTTAAATGTTCAATCTCATCTACTTGTAAGGCTTGCACTAATCCTAATGGTAATAATTGACCACCAATATTAAATGCAGCATGCTCATGAGGTTCACGTACATCTACTAAATTTATTTTTTCACCTGCATCTATTTTCGCTTTTAAATCAGCGACTGAAATTGTTTTCATAAACTTTATTTTACTTAATTGAATCTATTTTAGTTCGCACTGGAGCTGTTTTATCAATTACCAAATGTATCGTTGCTCCAGGCGTTGTTTTATTTTTCATTGGCATTCCTGCGGAATCCAGTTGCATCAAAAATGGATTAGGATCTTGGCCAATTACATAAGCACTAGCAGAATCTTGAATGGGTGAATTAGAAGAAAAATTACCTAGGGTCAATCCTAATGAAAGAATTTTTTCTTTCGCCATGGGAACCGTCAATCCAATTAAATCAGGTACATCAATAGCACCACTTGAAGCTCCATCCCCTACTAAAAAACTAATCACAGTACCCGATGGAATTTTAGACCCTGGTGCAATATTTGTACCATTTGATAATTGATCTAGAATTACATTTTTATTTCTATCTGGCACCATCGTAATGGTACCTAATCTTAATCCTAATACTTTTAAATACGTCTCTGCACTTTGTAAAGAAAAGCCAATCAAATTTGGCATATCAATTTGTGGAGCTAACACTCTATTGATTGTCAAATAAACTGTTCTACCTTTTTTTACCACTTCATCAGGATCTGGTGTTTGTCTCAATACCCCATTCCTCGCTAAGGTATCCACATAAATAGAATCCTGCAACACCACATTGAAACCTAAATTTGATAAATTCTTTTGTGCAGCACTCACATCCAACCCAATAACATTTGGCACTTTTGCAGTTTCACCATTCCCCGTAATCCATCCTAATGAAAAGAAAAAAATGATACTCACCACCAATAATGCAGCAATACCCATTAAGATATTAAACCACAAAGGCTTTTTCAATAATTTATCAATTGCTTCCATTAGAAATTCTTTTCTTTAATTATGTTTAGAAATAGCGTCTTCCACAATTGTAGCATAAAACTCAGTCAAGTTCCAGCCCATTGCTTTTACTTGTTGTGGAATAACACTTGCTTCACTTTGACCTGGTACTGTGTTGACTTCTAACATATATGCCTTACTTGTAGTTTCATCATAGATAAAATCAATTCTTACAACTCCTCTACAATTTAATGTAGCATACACTTTTTTAGCAGCCGAAGTTAAATCAGCAAACATCGTTTCCGAAATTTGAGCTGGCGTAATTTCCTTACTCTTTCCTTGGTACTTTGCCTCGAAATCAAAAAATTCATTTTCAGTTTGAATTTCAGTAATAGGCAAAACAGTAAGTGTCCCTTTTGATTTAAAAACTCCAATCGTAAATTCTCTGCCACTTATAAATTCTTCCACTAACACCTGTGTATCTTCTTTAAAAGCCTTTTCTAAAGCAGGTGCTAATTCAGCTTCTGTATTCACTTTGCTAATACCCAAGCTACTACCTCCATTATTTGGCTTTACAAATACGGGTAATTTTAATTGTGCTAAAATTTGTGCTGGACTAGTAGGCACCTCTGCAAAAAAATGCAAAGACTTTGCAACATTTACGCCTCCAAATCCTGCCACCGCCACAGTATATCTTTTATTAAATGTCAATGCTGAAGTTGCCGTGTCACAACTTGTGTAAGGCAATCCAATCATATCAAAATATCCTTGTAATTTTCCATCCTCACCTGGAGTTCCATGTATGCACATTAATGCAACATCAAATGTAATTTTTTCTCCCCCCTCTTCAATACTAAAATCAGCTTTATTCACTGCTACTTCTTCACCAACAATATTTTCATACCACCAACCTGTTGGATGAATATCAATTAAATAAACATCATACACATTTTTATCCAATGCATTCATTACGGTCTTGGCACTCTTATAACTTATCTGTGCTTCCGAACTTAAACCACCTGTCACTAATGCCACTTTCTTTTTCATTTTCAGCTATTGATCTATTATAAATTCATAAAATTTTATAAATAAAAAAAGGGAAAAACTTCCCTTTTTTTATCTTAAAACTAAGCGTGTAGTTTTTCTTTTTTCGCTAGTAATGCGTCAACCGTTTCTTGGTATAACTCATCATGAACACAACAGTCTACAGGACAAACTGCAGCACATTGTGGCTCTTCGTGAAAACCTTGACATTCGGTACACTTATTAGCTGTAATATAGTAGGTGTCTGTAGCTAAAGGAGCGAGTCTTGAATCCGCATCCACAGCTGTTCCATCTAATAAATTAAAACTTCCTTTTACTGTTGTGCCATCTGCGACAGCCCATTCAACACCACCTTCATAGATAGCGTTATTAGGACATTCTGGTTCGCAAGCTCCACAGTTGATACATTCATCGGTGATTTTTAATGCCATAAAAATAATTTAATAATTAGTGACGTACTTTTGCCTTACAAATATAAAGTACTCGAATGAACATACAAGCAAGAATAAACGCTTTTTTTAGCTTAGGAGCCAAATATTTAACTGACTTAAATCCTTCGTTTTTGGACGCAAAATGGAAAGCCAACAATCAAAATGCTTGGTTTTTACCTGAATTCATTGACCAATCCACTAAGCAGATTGTAGAACAGTTTTTGCAAAAGGATATTCTAGCAGCATGGACCCATTTATACCCAAGTATTTCAAATGAAAATACAAACATCAAAGTGGGGATCGTAATGGCTGGTAATATCCCCATGGTGGGTTTTCACGATTTATTAAGTGTATTAATTGCAGGTCATACTGCCATTGTGAAACTTTCTTCAAAAGACACGGTGCTCATGCAATATGTGATAGATGCTTTGAAAGAAATTAATCCTGAATTCGAATCCCTCATTATCGTTCAGGAACAGCTAAAAAACTGTGACGCTTATATAGCTACGGGTAGTAATAATGCGGGGCAATTTTTTGATCAGTATTTTGGCAAATACCCCAATATCATTAGAAAAAACAAAACATCTGTAGCCATTTTAGAGGGCACTGAAACAAAAGAAGAGTTGGACTTACTTGCCGACGATATGATGCTTTATTTTGGAATGGGATGCCGAAATGTAACCCAGGTATGGGTACCAACAGGCTATGATTTTATTCCTTTAATCAATGCTTTAAAAAAGTATAGCTACTTAGCGGATCAACATAAATTCAAACACAATTACGATTATCAATTAGCCCTGTTAATGATGAATCGTCAATTTTATATGGATGCAGGCGGGATATTAATGAGCGAAAATCCATCCCCTTTTGCAGCCATTTCTCAGATACATTATCAGTTTTATGAACCAGGAACTACCCCTAATTTAAATCCTATAGATATTCAGTGTGTAGTGGGAAAATCAGGCCTCCCATTTGGAAGTTTACAAAAGCCTTCCATTAGTCAATATGCAGACGGTGTGGACACACTTGCATTTTTGTCAACATTGGGCTAATCAATGACGAAAATTTGTCATAAACGAACATTTTCGTAAATATTTTGTTAAAGCTTCAAAATGATTTTGTGACAAAGTTTCGGCTTTGTTATTTTGTACTAGAATTGGTATATAAATTGTAAAAATTATAAAAAGTAAACCATCAAAATAATAAATTATGAACCTGAATTTTAAAAATGTGTTGGCCATAATTGGCATCAGTGCTTGTACAACACTAGTGAGCGTTTGGGGCTTTACTAGATGGAATAATTCAAGCTTTAGTACTGATAATAACAAGCTTCCTGGCAATTATGCAAGTTTCATACACGGATCTGCTCCAACGGCAACTGTTGATTTTACACCAGCTGCAAATGCTGCATCTCCTGCTGTTGTGCATATCAAAACTAAAACCAACGCAAAAAAAGTAGACAATAGCAATCAACCAAGACAAAGAAACCCCTTCTTTGACTTTTTTGGAGATGATAATTTTGGGGACTTCTTTGGTGGTCCAAGAATAATACCAGAGCAAAGAGCAAGTGGTAGCGGTGTATTAATAACAGCAGATGGCTATATTGTAACTAACAACCACGTAGTAAATGGAGCAGACGAGATAACGGTTACACTTACCAATAAAAAAACCTACAAAGCAAAAGTAATTGGAGCGGATGCAAGTAGTGATTTAGCGGTGATTAAAATTGATGAAAGCAGTCTTCCTTATTTAGTATATGGAAACAGTGATGATGTAAAATTAGGACAATGGGTATTGGCAATTGGTTACCCTTTAAATTTAGATGTAACCATTACAGCAGGTATTATTAGTGCCAAAAATAGAAGCATTGATATTAACTCTAGACAATCTGATAAACCATTAGAATCCTTCTTACAAACAGATGCTGCAGTGAACCAAGGCAATAGTGGCGGTGCTTTAGTTAATACCAATGGAGAATTAGTTGGAATTAACTCTGCAATCATGTCCCCTACTGGATCTTATGCTGGTTATTCTTATGCCATCCCTGTAAATATTGTTAAGAAGGTAGTGACTGATATTGTAAAATTTGGTACCGTACAAAGAGCTTATCTAGGTGTTTCTATGGCACAAGAAGAATTGTCGGATGAACAAATTAAAAAAATTGAAGGGGATTTAAATGTAAAATATAAAGCCGGCGAAGGAGTGCTTATTACCAGTGTGTTAGAGGGTGGTGCTGCAAAAGCTGCAGGATTAAAGCCTGGTGACGTTGTTACTAAATTCAATGGAGCCACTATTAAAACAGCGCCAGAATTACAAGAGCAGGTTTCAAGATTTAAGCCAGGCGATAAAGTTGCTATGATTGTAAAAAGAAACGGAAAAGAGGTGGTGATTGATGTAATCTTAAAAGCAAAATTAGGAACCACTGATTTAGCTAAAAGCAGCAAATTAGCCGAAAAATTAGGTGGCAAACTAGAAACTATTGATAAAGCTACCGCTCAAAAAAATGATATTGAAGGGGGTGTAATTGTAAAGGAATTAGGATCAGGTGTTTTAAGCAAGAGCCGTGTGGAAAAAGGTTTTGTAATTACGAGTGTAAATGATGAAGAAGTAAAAAATGTTGAAGATTTTTATGAAGCCTTAAAGAAAACTAGCGGATCTGTTAAGCTTTCTGGATTCTATCCTGGTTATTATGGCAATTACGCATTCATGTTGAATTTGAAAGATTAATTTACAACTAAATAAAAAAGCCCTCGAATCTTCGAGGGCTTTTTTTTGCTGAAATATTTTACTTTTTCTTTTTAACTACTTCATGTTTTAATTCATTGATTGCCACTTTAGGCACCAATACCTTATTTACTTTTTCACCAACCACTTCTTTAGCTACTTTAAAACTTGCTGAAGCATAAGTTTGTTCAGCTGTACCAAAATTAACTGTGTATTCTCCAGCTTCAGTTACCCATGTACTGGTTGGAGTATTAAAGGAAGCAAGATCAGCTGCAGTTAACGTAAAACTTAATTCTTGAGATTCACCTGGCTGTAAAATTTTAGTTTTAGCAAACGCTTTTAGCTCAGCAACAGGCTTATCTAACTTAACACCAGGAGCACTTACATACAATTCAGCAACTTCTTTACCTGCAACATTTCCTGTATTGGTAATGGTTACACTTACTTGTATTTGATCATTCAAAACAGGTGCACTCAACTTAATATTATCTGTTTTAAAAGTAGTATAAGATAACCCATATCCAAATGGATAAGCTGTTTTCACATTAAAACTACTATAATATCTGTAGCCTACATAAATGCCTTCTTCGTAAGTAACCTCAGCATCTACCATTTTTTGACCAAATAAGCCTGGCTTTTCTGAGCCTGGAATTTCATGACCAGGGAAATTTTTTGCAGTTACTTCATCCTCATATTTAGCTGGGAATGTAGTGGCTAATTTGCCCGAAGGATTTACTTTACCTGATATAACATCCGCAATTGAATTACCCCCTTCTAAACCAGGTTGCCATGCTAATAAAATTGCATCCACATCATCTCTCCATGAAGCAACATCAATAACACCGCCAATATTTAAGGTTACAATTACTTTTTTATTTTGAGCATGAAACGCAGCAGCAACAGATTTAATTAAAGCAATTTCTTTTTGCGTTAAAGTATAATCATCAACAATTTTACGATCATTCCCCTCGCCTGCATTTCGGCCAATGGCAATAATTGCTGTATTAGATTCTGTAGCAGCTTTTTTAATAGTTTCATTTGCCACAATCATTTCTTGGATAGGTACCACTGGACTCATTAATTCTTCCATTAAAGTACGCTTTGGTCTCTTCGCATTTTCAGCTGCCATATAACCCGAATAAGCACTGTATAAATCTGTATTCAAAGCATATCCTGCACGGAACAATCCATCCGTTAAAGGCACAACATACATTTTATTTACATCCCCACTTCCTGTTCCACCAGCCACTAAATCCAATTGATTGATACCAAATAATGCTACTGAACTTCCTTTTGCTAATGGCAAAGATTTTCCTTCATTCTTAAGTAACACCATACTCTCTGCAGCAGCTGCACGAGCAATTTGCGCATTCTCTTTTAAAGGAGGATTATCGCTGTACTGATACCCTTTAAAAATGGGTGCTTGAACAATTACATTTAATATTTCTGTAACGTTTTGATCTAAAACAGACTCAGCTAATTTACCTGCTTTCACTGCTTCAATAATGGCAGCTGTTTGTCCTGGATTACCTGGCATTAATAAATTATTTCCTGCAGCCTGTTGTGCTACTGGATTTTTACCTCCAAACCAGTCCGTCATTACAAATCCTTTAAAACCCCATTCTTTTCTTAAAACAGTATTCAATAACTCACCGTTCTCGGAAGTAAAAGGTCCATTCACTAAATTATAGGAGCTCATGATGGTCCAAGGGTTAGATTGCTTTACCAAAATTTGCCAACCCTTTAAATATATTTCTCTAATAGCTCTTTCACTAATAATAGTGTTTACTGAATTTCTATTGGTCTCTCCATTATTTGCAAAAAAGTGCTTTGCAGAAACACCTACTCCATTGCTTTGTATACCATTCACAACCGCAGATGCAATTTGACCCGTAATGATTGGATCTTCAGAATAATATTCAAAATTTCTACCCCCCAATGGATTACGATGTATGTTCATACCTGGACCTAGAATTACATCAATTCCGTATTCTTTTGCTTCAGCTCCATATGCTTCTCCCACTTTACGAACTAAAGCAGTGTCCCAACTTGAAGCAAGTAAAGATCCAATAGGCCAAGCGGTTGCATAATACACTCTACTCTTTCCTCCATTAAATGCATGAATACCAGCGGGTCCATCACATACCACTAATGATGGAATTCCTAAACGAGGAATTCCATAGGTAGTTCCTGCAGCACCAGTTACTCTTTTTTGAGCATCTGTAGGAACTCCATTTCCAAACATAGGCATACCCGGAACATACATTCCAGGACCTACCAAAATATTTGCTTTTTCTTGAAGGGTCATTGCTTTAACCACTTCATTTACTGGACTTTTTCCAAGTTGTGGAAGATTAGACTGAGCTGTTAATAGTGATGCACTCATAAAAAGCACGCATACTAGCGCACTCATTTTTGTAAAATAATTTTTCATAGCAAGCTTTATAATAATTAATATTCAATACGTCAAACTGACACAATGATAATAAATTTAATCAAATCAGCAAAGACAGAAAAAATAAAATTTAAAAAATCAAATAAAACTTTGCACTAAGGCTTCTTATTGGTTGAAACTAGATAATAGTTACCAGTAGAATAGGCTCCACCATCATTAAAACCAAGATCAGTATTAATAGTATATGGATTAGGGAATGTGTATCCGGCTGCTTGTATACCTAATAAACCATAAGCAGTGTAATCTCCATTGGGCTCAGAGTGAGTTGTATTTCTCAACCACCATTTACCACCATCATAAACTCTATAAGAATTTGCAGGAACACCTGTGCCATAAGCAGTTGGATCCCTCATGATATAAGAAGTATAATTACCAGCAGTGGTATTATAAACAGCATAAGCCGTTTGGAAATAATCGGTATAATTACCGGATGGTCTTGCATTATTTACTGCATCAGACATTGCTTTCCAATGTCCGGTACTTCTTGGCCTAACTAAATCCAACCCTAAAGAAGTACCTCCATTCGTTGCTGTTATTAAATTTACAGAAGGTCCAGCTGTTACAAAGTAAAAATCATAACCTCCTCCATCTTGTGACATGTCAACATACATTTGTATCGCATTTGTTTGACCAGCAGGCTTTATCCAATACCAACCAGTTGGACTAGCAGGATAATTTTGAGCCAAATCGTAACCACTTGCTGGAGCCGTAGCCGCAGATAAACCAGATCCTAAAGGCGGAACTGCCGAAGTGAAACTTATTTGATCTCCGTAACTAGTTCCCTGACTATTGATTGCATAAGATCTAACATAATAAAGTGTAGAATTTGTAAGACCTGTGATAGTTCCTGTATAAGCTCCAGTTGTTCCCGAGACAATTAATTTGCTATTCGAAGTTGTTGGATTTGCAGTAAGTGCCCAAACAAAACCACGTTCAGTTATTGTTAC
>CAJADG010000057.1 GCA_903938445.1 uncultured Bacteroidota bacterium
AAAAGGAACATACCAATGCAATGATCATTGTATTGGTTAGTACTTTAAAATAAGCACCTGCTACACCACACATTAACTCAAAAGGTAAGAAAATCACAATAGTACTTAATGAGGATCCAATCATTGCTGGAAGCAAATACTGAATTGCTTTGTAAACTAAGGAAGAAGTGGGTTCTTCAGGATGTTCTTCATGAGTTCGATGAATTTGTTCAACTACTACAATAGCATCATCTATAATTAATCCAATAGCAGCTGCTAAAGCGCCCAATGTCATTATATTAAAAGTCTGTCCAAACGCATATAATAAAATAAGCGTTAAGCATAATATAATTGGAATAGTAATTAAAATTACCGTGCTTGATTTTAAAGAACGTAAAAATAAAATGGCAACAAATATGGCTAATCCCAAACCTATCCATAAACTATCTGTTACACTTTTTATGGAATCTTGTACAAATTCTGCTTGAACATAAAATGGTTTAATAGTAACATCTTTAGGAATTAGTTTTTTTACGGCTTCTATTTTTACATTTAGCTTATCTGTCAAATCAATTAAGTTACTATTGGGTTGTTTTATTACAGCCAGTAACAATCCATCTTTACCATTCGCATTTATCTTTACGTATTCTTTAGCTTCTTGGATTTGAACATCAGCTATATCTTTAAGTAAGACAATTCTTTTACCATCATTACTTAATACCACATTTTCCAATTGCGATTTGGATGAAACAGCAGCGTCCGTTGTAGTCAAATACAATAATCTATAATCTGCTAAATAACCGTTTGACTTGATAAAATTAGTTTGAGACAATGCAGTATTAATCGCATCAGGAGTAATTCCAAGACTACTCATCTTTTGTGGATTCAAAGTAGTCCAATACTCTTTCGATTTTCCACCTATAACACGAATTTCAGCAACTCCTTCTACTTGAGATAAAAATGGCTTGATGGTATACATAGCAAGCATCTTCATTTCAATAGGAGATCTAGTAGCACTCTCTAATGAAAAACCTGCAATTGGCAATATAGAGGGATTCATACGCTCTACCGTAATATTAGTCTCCGGCGGAAGGGTATTTCGAATTTCATTTATTTTTGACTCTATTCTTTGCTGGCTAATATCAATATTCGCATTCCAATCCATAAATGCAGAAATTTCACAGCTACCTCTGCTTGTAGTACTACGAATAGTTTTTAAATCTGGAACTTGTTTTACTGCATTCTCTAATTGACGAGTCACAGTAACCATCATTTTTTTTACTGGCAGTTGACCCGCATCTGCAATAATTTTAATTTTTGGAAAAGTGATTTCAGGAAATAAGGATGTCTGAAATTTACTATAAGCAAAAAAACCGCCCAGCAGAATAAAGACAGCAATTACGGTGATAGGATTTTTATAGGAAGAGAAAAACTTTCTCATATTTGCTCAATTATTTTATGATAACAACTTTTGCAGTATCGCTTAAACCATAATGTCCAGTTAAGACAATTTTATCATTCACTGATAATTTTGGATCTAGCACTTCAACACTATTATTGTTTTCAATTCCTTTTTTAATATCTACTCTAACGGCAGTATTGCTGTCTAATAATTTCATGATCCAAAATTCAGTTTGTGTTTCATTTGATAAAACAGCTTCTTTTGCAACCGAAACTGCATTTGATTTTGCTTGTTTTACTAAATTCACTTTTGCAATTAAGTTTTCAGGTATGTTTTGACTATTGTTTACCTTAATGATATATCGTTGAGTTTGAGCCACAGCATCAACTGTTGGTAATGGCGATTCAATTGTCCCATTCAAAATACTTGCATCTGGCAACTTTAATTGAATTTGTTTATTACTTAAAAGGAATGGTTTTAACTCATATGGAAGATCTAATAAAAAAACAAAACTTTTTGTATCGGTAATTGTAGCAATAACTTCTCCATCTTGTACATAATCACCAGCTTGATAATTAATTTGAGTAATATAACCAGTTCCAGGAGCTTTTACATGAATCACTCCTTTAAAATGAAGTGAACTATCTAAACTATGTGTACTATTTTCCAAAACACTTGCTTCCTTAGTTTTAATTACAAACAAATCATCTCCCTTGTGTACCAATTTACCTAAGCTAGCATTTACAATTTGTAAATATCCATTCGTATTTGACTTTACATTCGTTTTAAGTAAAAATGCAGATACAGCATTGAGCTCCACTTCCTCTCTCATATTTCCTAAAGTAGGGGAAGTTAAAGTAATAGGTGTCCCTGTAACTGTTGTTGGTTCAGCGGCATCTTCCTTGACATTATTTTTACAGGCAATAATGCTGCTAAATGCAATTGAAGCAAAAATTATTTTGTAATAATTCATTTTGATTTTTATTTTTTATTCCAGTAATTAATTTGATTAATAATCTGAAATTTATTAATAGTGTTTTGTGTAATAGTATTTTTTGCAAACAGAAAATTATTGATAGACAATATATAATCTGTAATACGTGCGTCACCTGATTCAACTAATTTTTTTTGAGCATCCATCAACATTTCGGCATAATTGATTTGTTTTTCAGATGTAGTTATTATTTTATCAGTTGCATTCAATTGTTGCACTAATTGTAAGATTTGTTGATCATATTGTTTTTTAAAAAAGTCTCTATAATCTTGACGCGTTTGTTCTGCTATTTTTATGCGATCGGTTTGCATTTTTCTTTGATTGCCATCATAAATAGGTACTGTAATTGACACCCCTGCACTTGCTCCAAAATTCTTATAAGCATTTTCTGCAAAAGTGCTTAAATAACCTCCATCGGCATATAAATTTACTTTAGGTTTATAGTTAAATTTTATTTGCGCTGATGCGTTTTTTAATTTAAAACTATCTACCGTAAATTGTTGGTAATAAACCGTATTTTCCACCATTGAAATGGGTTCAATTTTGATGGCTGGATTCGCGAGTTGTACTTGATTGGTGTCTTTAATACCACACAAATAATTAAGTGCTGCTACTTCATTTTGAAATTGAGCTTTTAACTGTTCAATTACAATTGATTGTTGTTGAGATGCAACTAAAATGTTTAAATAATCTGCTTGTTTATAAATTCCTTTATCAGTAAAATTTTTTAATAAGACTTGTTGTTTTAAAAGCAAATCGTTGATAGAATTATTAAAATTAATTTGCTGATAAACGCCAAAAGCAGTTATATATTGAGCAGTTATTGTTTTTATTAAATCCTGTGTCGAAATTTTACCAGCTATATTTAGTGATTCATTTAATAATCTAATGGCCTCATGTTGATTATTGAGATTTTCTTTGCTTACTAATTTTTTGGTGGCTACGATTTGTTGTGCAAAATTGGTACCATTGGTAACTGCATAATCATAGCCCCATCCATTTAAAGAAGGTGCATAATTATTGGTACTAACCCCATTTACTTGTGTTTTATAACCTGCTAAAATTCTTACACTATCAATTAAATTAGCTAAATGCTGATTTTTTAAATCTTTTAAAAGAGGGCTATTTTCGAGACCTACCTGGATATAATCATCCACCTTTTTTTGCTGAGCAAGGCTAACATTAGATAAAACAAAGGCAACAACTATCGAAATAACATATTTCATTTCACAATTATTTTGTTGAAATTACTAATACCCTTACGTAAATACCATATTTAAGGTAAAATTTACAAGTTTAAATGTTCATTTTAAATAGGGCAGAACTTCATATTTTATAACGTTTTTTAAATTGATATATTTTGTTAACTTAGGTATATAATTAATTATATGGCAAATCGTCGCAATTTTGTAAAGCAAATTGGCTTGTTGGCCGGTACTTTTTCTGCTGAGAGCTTATTTAATCAAGCACATGCTGCGGAGTTTGAGCATCAAAACCTGATAAAAAAAGACTTAACAGCCAAGGAGTTAGCTACCGATGAGGACTACTGGTCCATCATTCAACAAAGCTATACCACTAGCCCTGCACTTATTAATTTAAACAATGGAGGCGTTAGCCCTAGTCCCCGTATCGTTCAGGAAGCAGTAGAACGATTTAATAAAATGACCAATGAAGGTCCTTCTTATTATATGTGGCGTATTTTGGATCAAGGGCGCGAACCATTAAGGTATAAATTAGCCGAGTTAGCAGGTGCGGATCCTGAAGAAATCGCCATCAACAGAAATGCAACTGAAGCATTAAATACAGTCATCTTTGGTTTGAACTTAAAAGCAGGAGATGAAGTAATTGGAACAAAACAGGATTATCCCAACATGATTAATGCTTGGAGACAAAGAGCCGAAAGAGAAGGCATTGTGTACAAGCAAATCAATTTTCAGTTTCCAATAGAAAATGATGAGGAAATTGTTGCAGGTTTTGAGAAAGCAATTACTCCAAAAACTAAAATCATTCATATTACCCATATCATCAATTGGATTGGACAAATATTGCCTGTAAAAAAAATCACAGCCATGGCTAAAAAACATGGTATTGAAACTATAGTAGATGGCGCACATAGCTTTGGATTATTAGATTATAAAATTCCAGCATTAGGTTGTGATTATTACGGAACTTCTTTACATAAGTTTTTATCTGCACCCATTGGTAGTGGAATGTTATGGATAAAGAAAGAAAATATTGAAAAGATATGGCCATTGGTTTGTAACGATAAACCAAAGAGTGCAGACATAAGAAAGTTTGAAACCATTGGTACGAGGAGCTTTCCCATTGAGCAAGGTATTGGTGAAGCAGTAAATTTTCAAAATGGAATTGGAAGTAAAAGAAAAGAAGAGCGTATTAGATATTTAAAAAATTATTGGGCAAGCCGAGTTCAAAATATTCCTAAAGTTAAAATACACACTTCCTTTAAAGATGAATATGCATGCGCTATTTGTGGTGTAAGTATTGATGGCATGACACCAGGCGAATTAGATGGGGCATTGTTTAACAATTATAAAATTCATACTGTAGGAATTGTATGGGAAAATATTAGTTGTGTGCGTATTACGCCACATGTATATACTAGAATCCAGGATTTAGATAAATTAGTGATGGCCATAGATACGATAGCCAAAAAAGGAAAAGCTTAGTATTTAAGCAATTCGGGAACTACTTTTAGAGATACCCATACTTTTAAATACATCAAGTTTAAAAGTATGGGTTTTTTATTTTTTCAAAATCAGAAAAAGGTTTGCGTTTATTTTCTTTTGGGAATAGTGAGTGATGTAAACGCTCAACATACCAATACAATACATTTTATAGACCCATATACTTTGAATGTATTGGGTAATACTTATCAATTCAACAATATGGCTTTGGATTGGAGTGTTGGTGAAACGCCCCTGATTCAAATGTTAGACTTACAAAAACAGTATCAATTATCTACTGGTTTTTTACAAGGTAGCTATTATCCGCAATTACTCTATCAGCAACTTGATAGCTTTTCCATTCAAATAAAGGTAGGACCTAACCCATTTAGTAATCGAATAATTATCCAAAGCAAAGTAGATGAACTTATAATTACTTCCATTCAGCTAATTGATTTTCAAGGTAACCATCTATACAATTCAAAAGAAAATTTTTCAGGACTTCAATTTTACAAAGAAATAACAGTGAAAAAATTAGTAGTGCCCATTTGTTTTTTGGAAATACAGTATACCCTCTCAGATCATATTTATAAATCAAAATATTTAAAATTAATTCAACACTAAATGAAATGTATTCTCTCTATAATTTTAATGAATTGCTTTTTAATCAATATGGTGTGTGCTCAAAACAATAAGGGTATTCACTTTCAGGCCATTGCTCGAAACGAAAATGGTATTATTATTCCTAACAAACATATCACCATTCGTATTACCCTATTAACTGATTCTAGTTTCGGGAACAAAATATACCAGGAAATAAAATCAGTCACAACGAATATGCTAGGACTCCTATTTATTGATATTGGCAATGAGGAGCCAGGAAAAGTAGTAACGATTGGAAATTTTAATGAAATCAACTGGAGTGCGCAATCATTTTATTTACAAGTGGAACTTGACCCAAATAATGCATTGTCTTTTTTAAATGCCGGCATTGAAAAAATAAATTACGTACCACTTGCATTTTACGCTGAAAAATCCAATATGGTGGAAAGCATTGTTCCGATTGAGTTAGGGGGTACAGGAGTAGGAACGGTGAAAGAAATCATTAAATTATTAAATATAGATAAAGTAAATAATACCCCAGATAGTTTAAAGCCCATTAGCAATGCTATAAATGTTGCACTCAATGAAAAATTAAAAAAATCAGATACGATATTTTTAAGTAACAGAATTAATGCGATTCCCAAAATTGATACCTTATTCATTAATAATAAACTAAATCAAAAATTGAATACGATTGATACTATTAAATTATCCAACCGAATCAATTTAAAATTAAACAACTCTGATACGCTAGGTTTAGTAAATCGAATTTTATTAGCCACAAAAACCGATACTATAAGTTTAAGCAATAGAATAAATAATAAAATAAATCTGGGTGGAGTAAATAATAATGACATTATAAGTGGACTAGGCTATACTCCGGTAAAAAACAATTTTGGTATTTTTTATGACACATCAAAACAAGTTACAAATATTGCAACCGCTACCGCTATTAAATTTAATTTTCTACAAGCGGCTTTTAAGATAAATATTTCATTTAATACCTCAGGAAACCCAACAAGAATAATGGTTTTAGAGGCAGGTATGTATCAAGTAAATTTTCATGTTCAATTTATTAAACCTGATATAGGTACAGATGAGGTAAGTATTTGGATAAGAAAAAATGGCAGCGCCTATCCCAACACGCATACAAGCTATATAATACAGGGAGCTGGTTTTAAAAATATCTTTATCGGAAACTGTTTTATAGAGTTAGGTACCAATGACTATATTGAGCTATTTTATAGTGTTAAAAATAGCAGCACTACGGTATACGGCACTACTCCAATTACTACAACACCCTCAAGGCCAGCTACACCTTCTGCTTACTTAAGCATCCATTCAGTGAATTAACCAAATGGTTGCTCAATGGAGATGCTCTGTTTTGTAAAAAAATGTGGTCCATCTTCTCCAATATATAAACAGTCCTCTAATCTTATTCCAAATTCACCTGGAATAGAAATTGTGGGTTCATTGCTAAAACACATACCAATCTGAATTGGAGTTTTATTGCCTTTTACAAAATTGGTCCACTCATGTCCATCTAATCCAATACCATGACCTGTTCGATGTGGCAATCCTGGCAATTGATAATTTTTATGAAAGCCTGCTTTTTCAATAACGGCTCTAGCAGCTGCATCTACTACTTCACAGGGTGCTCCAATTTTAATAGCTGCAAAAGCGGCATCCTGCGCTTGCTTTTCCGTATTCCAAACATCTATTTGACGTTGCGAAGGCTTGCCTACACAAATGGTTCTTGATATATCTGATTCATACCCTTCGCAAGTAGTACCTCCATCAATTAATACAATATCTCCCTCCTGAATAGTTTGAGGTGCAATACTTCCATGTGGCAATGCGGAATACTTTCCTACAATCACCATGGCTCCACCACTAAAACCTAGTTTTCTAAATGCACTACTAATATTAGCACTCAATTCAGTTTGAGACATCCCTGGCTTAATACTAGGAAATGCTAATCTATACGCTTCTATAGTTACATCATTGGCAATTTGTAATAAAGCAATTTCTGCCTTGCTTTTAATCATTCTACAACCTGCAGTAATTGGCGTAGCATCCACTATTTCCATACCAGGAGCTGCTTTTTTAACACCATCTGCAATGAAAAAACGAACGCGTTCTTCCATTCCAATTTTATGATGCACTACTCCTCTGTCTTTTACCGCACCAGCAATTAAAGCATAAGGACTTTCATGTTCTTCCCAACAACGCACTTCATCTCCAAACACTGGCTTAATCAATTCCTTCGCACGATCTTCTTCAAATTTTGGACAGATATAAATAATGGATCCTTTAGCAGGTATTACAACACCAAAAGTGCGCTCACTTTGACCCCATCTCATGCCGGTAAAATAAAAACAAGAAGTGGTGCCTTCTAAAAAAATTGCATCTATTTTTTGTTGCTCCATTAATTCCTGTGCGCGTGCAATTCTTTGCTTTCTTTCATCCACTGAAATGGGAACTATTTTATCTTTAAAACTATTATTTACAGTAGTTGTAGCGTTATTTTGACCTATTGCATATTTACCCAATGGAAGTGTAGCAGCAGTCAATGCTGAAAGACCTAAAAACTTTCTTCTATTAAATTGAGTATCTTTTTTCATAATCCAAATTTGAAATTTATTTTTTAAAGATATTACTTATTCTTATAGATTATATTAACTATAATAGTTTAAATTTATAAGGTACAAAACGATTGCTTGCACACTTATTGAAAACCTATGTTAAAAAACATCACACGTGTTGGAATATTACTATCTATTTTACATTGCTCTTTAATTTCCGTTGCACAAAAAAAGAATGCGCATATTCAATATCATATTCACAAAGCAGTAGACCCAATTATTGTAGATGGGAAAATGGAGGAATTGAGTTGGAAAACTGCGGAAGTAGCAAAAGATTTTGGAATGGTATTGCCAATGGATACCAGTATATCCAATTTGCCTACACAAGTGCGCATGACCTATGATGCAAAAAATATTTACATATTGGCGATATGTTATAAACCCTCCAAGGGTAAAGACATGGTAGAGTCCTTAAAAAGAGATTGGAATTTTGGTAAAAATGACAACTTTATTGTTTTTATGGACACATATGGGGACCTAACCAATGGTTTTGCATTTGGTTCCAATGCGGTTGGGGCGCAATGGGATGGCACGATGTATGATGGAGGTAGTGTGGATTTAAATTGGGATAATAAATGGGTTTCTGAAATTACCAATGATGATAAAAAATACGTTTGGGAAGCAGCCATTCCTTTTAAATCTATTAGATACAAAAAGGGAATAAAAGAATGGGGAATTAATTTTAGCAGAAACGATTTAAAAACAACCGAAAAATCTAGCTGGGCTCCGATGCCAAGAAATTTTCCCACGGCATCACTTTCTTATACTGGTAATTTAGTTTGGGATCAAGAGCTACCTAATCATGAAAATAATATTTCATTTATCCCTTATTTTAAAACAAATTATTCAAGAAATTTTGCAAATAGTGATGGCAGTAAAATTAATACACCTAGTGCAATAGGAAATGAATATGGATTAGATGCAAAAGTAAGTTTATCTTCTTCCTTAAACTTAGACCTTACTTTGAATCCAGATTTTTCTCAGGTAGAAGTAGATAGACAGGTTACTGACCTAAGTAGATTCGAATTATTTTTTCCAGAAAAGAGACAATTTTTTTTAGAGAACGCAGATTTATTTTCTAATCTTGGATTTGCGAGCGTTCGTCCGTTTTTTTCAAGACGTATCGGATTGAATACCAATATAGATTTTGGTGCCAGAATGAGTGGACAAATCAATAAGGAATGGCGCATTGGTATCATGGACATGAAAACTGCAGCTAGCATAGATAATAATACAATTGCTCAAAACTATTCAACGCTTGCTTTACAAAGAAAATTATTTAAAAAATCAAGCATTGAATTATTTTACATTGACAAAACCGGGATTGAAAATAAATCTTCAGTAGATACTGTTCATTCAGGCAACTCTTACAATCGAAATATTGGTTTTGAATATTTAATAGCGCCTTCCAATAATAAATGGTCAGGTAAAACCATTTTTATTAAATCATTTACGCCCAATAAAACAGGAAATGATTTTTTAACCGCAAGTAGCTTACAATACAATACCAGAAACCTTATTGTTGCATGGCAACATGAAATAGTGGGAAATAATTATAATGCCGAAGTAGGATATGTACCTCGTAATAATTATATCAAGTTTGCACCAACTATTACAAAATTATTTTTCCCAAAAAGTGGAAATATTTTAAGTCATGGTCCACAATTAAGTGCCACCTATTATTATAACAATAACTTTGTTGGAACTGATAACACAAAAGCATTAACGTATTTAATTACCTATAGAGATAAAAGTACATTGTCCGGAGTAGTTCAAAATGATTATGTAGAATTATTGGCACCATTTGATCCTACCAGAATTGGGAAGACACCATTAGGAGTTCATACAAAACATGAATGGAATACAACAGGATTTGATTGGATTTCCGCACCTCAGCATCAAACCACTTTTAGTTTATCCACTAGACTTGGTGGTTATTATGCAAATGGGAATTTGGTAAGTGTTAGTGGGGATATTGGTTACAGAATTCAACCATTTATAAATATTGACTTCGCTGCTACTTATAATAAAATTTCTTTACCACAACCCTGGGGAGAAAATAATTTTTTGTTACTAGGGCCCAAAATGGATGTGACATTTACTAATAAAATATTTTTCACCGCATTTTATCAATATAATGAACAAACAAAAAACATTAACTTTAATACAAGATTTCAATGGAGGTATAAGCCAGTGTCTGATTTGTTTATAGTATATACTGATAATTATTATATTGGTCCTGTATTTATAAAAAATAGAGCAGTGGTTTTAAAATTCACTTATTGGTGGAATAAATAAATTATATGAAGCGTATTGTTTTTGGAATATTATATTTGGCTTTAGCATTCAATTCAAATGCTCAATCCAATAAAAAAATTAAGCTTGCCATTGATTCTATTTTATCAAGGTATGCCAATCCTAATGAACCAGGTGCTAGTGTATTGGTACTAAAAAATAATAAAGTCGTTTTTAAAAAAGGTTATGGAGTAAGTAATCTAAATACGGGTGAGTCTATCAAACCTAATACTAATTTTAGATTAGCTTCTGTAACAAAACAGTTTACAGCCATGTCTATTTTGTTATTAGAGAAAAAGCATAAACTTTCATTAGAAGATCCTATTTCAAAATATTTTTCAATACTCCCTCCTTATATTGCTAAAATAAAAATTAAAGATTTACTTACACACAGTTCGGGATTGATAGATTATGAGGACCTAATGCCTGTAACACAAACAATTCAATTGCATGATACCAATTGTTTACAATTAATGTTTATGGCCGACACTTTGTATTTTCCTGCAGGTACCCAATATAAATATAGTAACACAGGTTATGCAATACTGTCCTTAATTGTAGAACAGGTAAGTGGAAAACCATTTGCTCAATTTTTACAAGAAAATATTTTTAAACCACTTAAAATGAAAACTACGGTTGCTTTTGAGGAAGATAAAAGTACTGTTGCTAATCGAGCTTTTGGAAATACCTATGAGCAAGGGAAATGGATTCAAACAGATCAAAGCTTAACAAGTGCTGTATTGGGAGATGGTGGTATTTACACCAATGTCGAAGAATATACAAAATGGATTAAAGCATTGTGGGACTATAAATTGATTGATCAAACAAAACAAGAAAGAACTTGGTCAACAACGACATTAGATAATGGAACAATCATTGATTATGGATATGGTTGGCATGTAGAAACACTACAAGGTATTACTCATCCATTTCACGATGGAAGTTCAATTGGATTTAGAAACTCGGTAGGATTATTTCCTGAACAAAAATTAATGATCATTATTCTTACCAACAGAAGCGAGCCTGACCCTATTGAAGAGGTACATAAAATTGCTGCATTATATCTAAAATAATTCTGCGTATTTGATTAATTTAAACGCATGAAAAAACGCTACCAAGTATTATTAGTATTGTCATTACTATCCATGATCACTTTTTTGGATAGAGTTGCATTGTCTTCTGCGAGTAGCAATATTATGAATGACTTGAATATCAGTACCGTGAAATGGGGATGGATATTAGGTATGTTTACTTTATCCTATGCAAGTTTTGAAGTGCCCACTGGTTGGTTGGGCGATCGTTTTGGAGGAAAGAAAATTTTAATTAGAGTGGTTATTTGGTGGTCCCTCTTTACTATATTAACTGGGGTTTCTACTGGATTTATGATGTTATTGATTGTTCGATTTTTATTTGGTGTTGGCGAAGCAGGTGCTTATCCCAACACCTCCATTATTTTAGCTAAATGGTTTCCTGTACTTGAAAGAGGTCGAGCGCAAGCAACCATTTGGGGCGCAAGTAGATTAGGTGCCGCCTTAACTCCTTTCATTGTTCTGCCCATTCAACAAAAATATAGTTGGCATATTTCATTTTACACTTTAGGTTTTGTTGGATTGGTTTGGGTGTTATTTTTTATTTTTTGGCAAAAGGAAGATCCAACACAAAGCAAGGATATTAATAAAGAAGAGTTAGATGAAATATTAGCCAAAAGAGATTTGCCTGTACAAATTGAAAATGAAAAAATTTCATTTTGGTCTGGGTTTCAAAATAAATATTTGTGGTTTTTATTAATCATGTACATCTGCTATGCCATTGGTGCATATTTTTTTCAATCCTGGTTTCACACTTATTTACAAAAAGGAAGGCAAATACCCGAAAATCAATTAATCTGGGCCTCTTCGGTTCCATATTTATTAGCAGCCCTAGGGTGTTTTACAGGAGGGTGGCTTAGCGATATAGCCTGTTTAAGATGGGGTAAAAAATGGGGACGTCGCATCGTACCCATGGTTGGACTTTTTGTTTCTGGAATATGTATCATGACTGCATCCATCATTAATGATAATTTAACCTGCATCATTTTACTTGGGATTGGTATGGCATTTATGGATGTTACAGCACCTGTTGCTTGGGCAGTTGCCATGGATATGGGAGGTACAAAAAGCGGAACGGTATCAGGAGCAATGAATTCTGCAGGCTTACTGGGTGCTTATTTGAGCACAGTAGTCTTTGGATATTTAGCAAATGCATATGGATACTATCTGCCGGTTTTATATATTGGCATCATTGTATTTTGTGGCACTTTTATTTGGCTAAAAATTGATGCCACGCAAAAAATTCAATTCCGTAAAATCAGTACCTTGTAGTAACAAATTGTTACTATGAAAAAATCAATTCTTTGTTGCATCATTTTGCTGCAAGCTTTATGGTTATCTGCACAGTCAAATAACAACACAGTTAATAAAATACAATTACCCAACGGATGGAAATTAAGCCCTGCAGGTAAAAGTTTACCATTAGGTGATTTGCCATTAAACATGGCCATTTCAAAATCAAAAAAATTAATGGCAGTGACTAATAATGGTCAAAGCAAACAGTCTTTGCAATTAATTGATTTAGTAAATGAAAAAATTGCTGACACAATAACCATCGATAAATCATGGTTAGGCATTGTTTTTAGTCCTGATGAAAAATCGGTATTCGTATCAGGGGGAAATGATAATTGGATTTTACAATACTCTATTACAAATCAAAAATTTAAATTAATAGATTCCATTAAATTAGGTGACAAATGGCCAAATAAAATTTCTCCTGCGGGCATGTGTATTGATGAGGCACATCATAATCTATATGTAGTTACAAAAGATGACAATGCTTTATACACTATTAATTTATCAACCAAGAAAGTTGTACAAAAAACTTTTCTAACTGCTGAAGCTTATACATGTGTGTTATCTCCCAAAAAAAATGAATTATACATAAGTTGTTGGGGGGATAAAAAAATAATTGTGTTTAGTACAACTACCAATCAAATCATAAAAGAAATTAGTGTAGGTGCACATCCAAATGATATTTGTCTTACAAAAAATGGAAAGTTATTATACGTGGCAAATGCGGAAGACAATAGTGTTTCTATAGTAGATCTTGCTATTTATAAAGAAGTAGAAGTATTGAATACAGCTCTGTATCCTAATGCACCTGCAGGTTCTAGCACCAACGGCGTTGCATTAAGTGAGGATGAAAAAAATTTATACATAGCTAATGCTGACAATAATTATTTAGCCGTTTTTGATGTTAGCAAAAAATTAGAAAGCCGCTCTAAAGGATTTATTCCAGTAGGCTGGTATCCAACAGCAGTAAAAACAGCGCATGGAAAAATTTATGTTACCAATGGAAAAGGATTTAGTTCATTTCCAAATCCACTAGGGCCTGATCCATATAAACGTGGTGCACAATTGGCTTTTCAGCAAGGTTTAATTAAATCACTTGAGGACGATCAATATATTGGCGGACTAATGAGAGGAACTTTAAGCATCATTAATACACCTTCTGAAAAACAATTAGGTTTATATGCAGCTGCAGTGTATGAAAACACACCTTATACCAAAGAAAAAGAAAACATCTCTTTTGCCGAAGCAGGTTCTGTGATACCACAAAAAATTGGACAGCCCTCTGCTATCAAACATGTATTTTATATTGTGAAAGAAAACAGAACCTATGACCAAATATTAGGAGATGTTAATGCAGGGAATGGTGATACGAGTTTGGCATTATTTGGCGGAAAAATTACGCCTAACCAACATGCACTTGCCAACGAATTTGTTTTGTTAGATAATTTTTATGTAGATGGTGAAGTAAGTGCCGATGGTCATAATTGGACACTAGGTGGATATGCAAATGATTATTTAGAAAAAAACTGGGTTACGAGTTATGGTGGTAGAGGGGGCAATTATGATGCAGAAGGTACTCGTGAGATTGCCAATAATAAAAATGGATTTATTTGGGATTTTGCAAAAAGAGCGGGGGTGAGTTATCGCACTTATGGAGAATTTGCAGATGATTACAAACCTAATTTACCTGTATTGAAAAATCATTTTTGTACTTATTTTACAAGTTGGGATCAAAAGGTAAGAGATACTACTAGGGTTGGGCAATGGAAAAGAGATTTTGATTCTTTATTAGCTATTAATGCAGTGCCACAATTAAATACCTTAAGATTAATTAATGATCATACCGAGGGAATGCGTTTAGGCAGACCTTCTCCATATGCCCATGTTGCAGACAATGATTTGGCTGTAGGAATGTTTGTGGAATACTTGAGTAAAAGCCCAATATGGAATGAATCGGTTGTATTTATTGTTGAAGATGATGCACAGGACGGACCAGATCATGTAGATGCGCATCGAAGTCCAGTTTATATTGCGGGCGGATTTGTCAAAACAGGGTTTGTGGATCATACCATGTATTCAACCTCATCTGTATTAAAGACCATTGAAATGATTTTAGGTATGCAACCCATGAGTCAATATGTTGCAGCTGCCAATACCTTATGGAAATGTTTTGATAAAACGGCTTCTCATAAAGGTTTTGTAGCAAAACCAAATCAATGGGATTTAAATGAAAAAAATATAGCTATCAATGCAATGCAAAGAAAAAGCGAAGCCTTTAATTTCAAAAAAGAGGATAGTATCAATGAACATGATTTTAACGAAGTGCTTTGGAAAGGCCTAAAAGGTGAAATGGCTATTGTACCTACGCCCAAAAGAGCTGCTTTTTTACAAATCAAACAAACTAAAGACAAAGATGATTAGTGAATAGGTTATTTTTGTAATTAAGAAATAGGACTACTATGTATACATTTAAATCAAAGGTTTATATCCTTGTATTAGCTACTATTGCGATAGTTAGTTGTGGTAAAAAACAGGAGTCGATTCATCCAACCATTGAAAAAATAACTTCTTCAGTTTATGCATCAGGAACTGTAAAAAGTATTGCGCAATATGATGTATATGCTAAAGTAAACGGAATTATTGAAAATATTTTAGTGAGCGAAGGAACCGAAGTTAAAAAAGGCCAAACCATTATAGCCCTTTCCAATAAAGCCCAAGCATTGGGTCTTGAGAATGCAAAATTATTAGCAAATTATTCTTCTGCAGAAACAAACCAAGAAAAATTAAAGCAGGCGCAGAATGAATTAGAGGTTGCTAAATTAAAAATGGATAATGACGAATCATTATTAGAACGTCAAAAAAAATTGTGGAGTAACGAAATTGGAACTAAAAACGATATCGATCAAAAAGAGCTTGCTTTTAAAAATAGTACCGCACAATTTAATGCGAGCAAACTAAAATTAAATGATTTAAAAAAACAAATTGATTTTCAATCCAAACAAACCAATAAGAGCGCTTCCATTTCAGCAACTACTTTAAATGATTTTTTGATAAAGTCAGATATCAATGGAAAAGTGTTTAGCATTAATAAGGAAGTGGGAGAAATGGTAAATACGCAAACTCCAGTTGCTATTATTGGTGATGCCAATCATTTTTATGTTGAAATGCAAGTGGACGAGTATGATATTGCTAAAATACAAAAGGGACAAAAAGTAATGATCTCGATGGATAGCTACAAAGGAAAAGTTTTTGAAGCTGTGATTGATAAAGTATATCCCATCATGAATCCAAAATCAAAATCCTTTAAAGTTGATGCTGCTTTTTCAATTCAACCCGAAAACTTATATCCTAATTTAAGTGCACAGGCCAATATTATCATTGAGGTAAAAGAAAAGGCAATTACGATTCCACGCGCTTATTTAATAGACAATGAATATGTTTATTTAGAAAATAAAGAAAAGCGCAAAGTAAAAGTAGGCTTGATGGATTATGAAAAAGTTGAAATACTTAGTGGTATTACTACAAGCGATGCTTTGGTTAAAACAATTCAATGAGAAAGGGTTTACTTATAAATATTGCTAAGTCGCTCCTGCTTGCCAGGTGGAAACAAACATTGGTAGCTGCTGTTGGAGTCACTTTTAGCATTACTATGTTTATTACTTTATTGAGTTTTATGTCAGGGTTGAATGACTTATTAGATGGACTGATACTCAATAGAACAGCTCATGTAAGAATTTACAATGACATAAAACCCAACGCTGATCAACCTATTAATAAGAGTAACTCCAATTCAAAAGGACATAATTTCATAGGTTCTGTTAAGTCCGATGCTAACCGACAAGCTATTTATAATAGTGAGGCCATTATGAAAGCGATTAAAAATGATTCGCGCGTATTGGGACTTTCGCCAAAGCTAACAGCTCAGGTGTTTTTTAATGATGGTAGTATTGATATTACAGGTAGTATTTTTGGGATTAATCCCACTGAAGAAGCAAAGCTTTATCATTTTGACGAATATATTACCACTGGTACTTCAGCAGATTTAACTAAAGTGAATAACAGTATCATTTTAGGAAAAGGATTAGCTGATAAACTATTAGTCCAAATTGGAGATGCCGTACAAATTACAACCTCTAAAGGAGATCTATTTCAATTAAAAGTAGTGGGTACCTTTCAATCGGGCATTAAAGATTTTGACAATGTACAGAGTTATGCTTCTTTAAACACCGTACAAAAAATATTATCAGTACCTAATGATTATATTACAAGTATTCAGGTAAAATTAAAAGATATTACTCAAGCACCTGCAGTAGCTAAAGAATATCAGCAGTTATACCAAACTGATGCTGAAGATATACAAACAGCGAATTCACAATTTGAAACAGGAAGTTCTATACGAACTTTAATATCTTACTCCGTAGGAATTACTTTATTAATTGTAGCTGGATTTGGTATTTACAATATATTAAACATGATGATTTTTGAAAAAATGGATTCCATTGCTATTTTAAAAGCAACCGGATTTTCAGGTAGCGATGTTAAAAAAATATTTATTTACATCGCGGTTACTATTGGAATTTTTGGTGGTTTACTGGGTTTATTATTTGGCTTAGGCCTTTCTGCTATCATTGACCAAATTCCATTCAACACCGCATCTTTACCT
This sequence comes from uncultured Bacteroidota bacterium, assembly GCA_903938445.1. Lineage (GTDB taxonomy): Bacteria > Bacteroidota > Bacteroidia > Chitinophagales > Chitinophagaceae > Sediminibacterium. The sequence goes on from CAJADG010000057.1 coordinate 17,650, forward strand.
ACGATAAAAACATATCCGATTGTTTATAACCCTAGGTTCTATATTATTGGAATTATATTTTCATTTATCACCACTTATTTTGCGGGTTGGTTTCCTGCAAGAAAAGCAAGTAAAATTGATCCTGTTGTGATCATTAGAGGAAAATAAAATGAAAACAATTTTAGAAGCAAAAAATATTAATAAATTCTTTCATGATCCTGAAACCATTCAGGTATTGGAAAATGTAAACTTTAGTATTGATAAAGGAGAGTTTGTTTCACTTACTGGAAAATCAGGATGTGGAAAATCAACGCTGCTATATGTCTTATCCACTATGGACACGGATTATGAAGGAGGATTATTCATTGATGGGGTTGAAATGCCAAAGAAGAATGAAGCTTTTTTAGCCAAAATTAGAAATGAAAAAATTGGATTTGTATTTCAGTTTCACTACTTACTAAATGAGTTTAATGTTTTAAAAAATGTAATGTTACCTGGATTAAAATTAAATAAATACAGTGCCGAAGAAGTAGAACATCGGGCAATGGAAAAATTAAAAATACTAGGCATTGAACATTTAGCTTTAAAACAAGCCAACCATGTATCTGGTGGTGAAAAGCAAAGAGTTGCTATTGCAAGAGCTTTAATAAACGATCCACATATTATTATGGGAGATGAGCCTACCGGCAACTTAGATAAAAAAAATAGCGACTTGGTTTTTGATATTTTTAACCAGCTTTCAGACGAATTCAATCAAACTTTATTGATTGTTACCCATGACCCAAGCTTTGCGGAAAGAACACATCGCATTATTAAAATGGAAGATGGAAAAATTATTTCCTAAATTTAATCAAGCCCTTTTCTTTTTCTAAAGGCAGAAGGATTCTCCCCTGTTATCTTTTTAAATATTTTATTAAAGTAGGAAAGGCTTTCAAAGCCAGTGTCATAGCAGGCTTCCGTCACATTCGCATTTTGCATTAATAATTTTTTTGCATGATTCACTCGATACTGATTTACAAATTCGGTGTAAGTGACCTTTGTAGATTTTTTAAAATACCTGCAAAAAGCCGCTTCAGATAAATTTACTTGATGAGCGATATCACTTATTTTTATGGGCAGTTGAAAATTTGTCTCCACAAATTTGTAGATCAGATGCATACGCTCCTGTTCTTTAATTACCGCATGTGCAGCAATCGGTCGCGTGTTTAACAAAGTATACTCCTCACTTACTGCAAGCAATTGAAATACTTGTATCAATACCATTAATTGGTCAAAGGAAGATAGTTTTGGAGATTGACCTGTTAATTTTTTTAATAAAACACCGGCACGTTTTTTTGTCTCTCCGTAAAATGCAATACCTGTTGCAGCGCGTTCCATTAATTGATATATCGATTGCATTTCGGGTTGCTTATAAAAAGCATCTTCATAAAAATTTTGTCTAAACTGCACGACTACGGTTTCTACAGTGGTTTGAACCCCATAATCAAAATTTAAATGTGGGATATAAGAACCGATCAAAGCCAAGTCACTCCCTTCATAGGTACTAATATGATCTCCAATATGTCGAATCCCCTTTTCCGCTTCAACATATACCAATTCAATTTCGGGATGAAAATGCCAGTAGTAAATTTCATTTAATTTAGGCGTAAGGAGGATTCTAAAGGAACTGCCTTCGTCGGGTTTAATATTTTCTAAACTAAGCTTCATTAATACTAAAATAACTGACTTTCCACCAAATTATTAAAAATGTGTCAATATAGAGCAAATAATGGCCAATTTAGGGAAAAAATATGCAGTTCAATGGGCCGTACATTTATCTTATCAAATCATCTATTCAAAATTTTAAAGATTGCTTGCTATGAACAATGAACAAAAAGGTATGGTGCCTACCATGGTCCCAACCATGACACCCACAATGGCAACACCTAATAGTAATGCGCATAAGGATATTCCAGGGAATCCTTCTACTGCAAAAAGTAGTGCCGAAAAATTAAACGACCGCTCCAATGGTAAACCACTTCGAGTTTTAAGTGAGGAGGATTGGCAATTTTGGATTCACAACGGTTACATTGTTATTAAAAACGCTGTACCTCGTGAACAAGCTTTAGCAACTGCACAATTTTTATGGGAGTTTGAAGAAAAAGATCCTAACAATAAAGAAACCTGGTATACAGCACCAAGAGCCGAAATGAAAATGAAAGAATTGGCTGGTACAGGCATGGTGGAGTGCTATAACAACCAACATCAGTGGAACAATCGACAAATGCAAAGAGTATATGATGCCTTTGTTGATATTTGGGGTACTGAAAAATTATGGGTAACGATAGATAGAGCAAATTTAAATTTTCCTATTCGTCCAGGTCATGAATACAAAGCATTTATCCATTGGGATTATGATCCTGAAACAAAACCAGTAAACGTTCAAGGTGTATTGGCACTTGCTGATCAAACGGACGAAAATATGGGTGGATTTCAATGTATCCCTGAATTATTCAGAACCTATGATACATGGAAATTAACGCAGCCCGATGACCGTGATAGATACAAGCCTGATACCACAGGATTTACGCCAACTAAAGTAAAATTAGAGGCTGGTGATTTATTAATATTTAATAGTTTAGAGCCACACGGTATTAGAGCCAATAACAGTGAGGACAAGGTTCGTATTGCTCAATACATTTCCATGATGCCAGCGGAGGAAGACAACGAGGCATTAAAAGAATGGAGAGTAAATTCATGGAAGCATCGCATTGCACCGGAAGGTTATGCATTTCCTGGTGATCCAAGAAATTGGGAACAAACAAAATACGACACAGCTGTTTTATCAGATTTAGGAAAAAAATTATTGGGTCTAGAAAAATGGTAAATTTATAAATGGTAAATAATATAATCCCAAGCACTAAGCTCAACAACGGTATTTCAATGCCCTTGTTGGGCTTAGGTGTTTATGACATGTATCAAAAGCAAGCTGAGCAAGCCGTAGAGACTGCCCTTGAAATAGGCTATCGATTAATTGATACAGCTAGCATGTATGAAAATGAAAAAGAAATTGGTAATGCTATCAAAAATAGTGCAGTAAAAAGAGCAGAAATATTTTTAACGACTAAGTTAAATAATACTGATCACGGTTATAACCAAGCACTTAAAGCCTTTGATACCAGTTTACAATTATTAAATCAGGATTATGTAGACTTATATTTGATTCATTGGCCTATAAAAGAAGGAAGGGCTGATTCCTGGAAAGCGGTGGAACGCATTTATCAGGAAGGTCGCGCCAAAGCTATTGGGGTGGCTAATTATACCCTTCCCTTTTTAAATGAATTAGCGAGTTACAGCAATATTACACCTACAGTTAATCAAATTGAATTTACCCCATGGATGTTTGACAAAGCAACTTTTGATGATTGTAATCAATCAAATATTCAATTGCAATCCTATTCACCTATTACACGTGGGATAAAGTTTTCGGATGAACGATTAAAGGGTCTTTGTGATAAATACCAAAAGACACCTGCTCAGATCATTTTAAACTGGAATATTCAATTGGGCGTTTCGACTATTCCTAAATCATCACAAAGAGAAAGATTACAAGAAAATTTTGACGCCGTTAATTTTACATTAGATGCGCGAGATGTTGAATTTATGAATACATTTAATGAAGGATTTCGCATTTGTGATGATCCCATTATTTTCTTATAAAAAATTTAAAATCAAATATTATAAAAAACCATTTTATGAAAAAAATATTATTCTTACTTGCATTTACCATTAGCTTATCCGCTATTCATGCACAAAACAGAGTAGGCGAATTAAAACATATCGTATTATTTACTTTCAAGCCAAGCTCTACTCCTAAAGAAGTAGAAAATGTGGCTAAAACTTTTGCAGCTTTATATGGCAAAGTACCACAGGTAAAAAAAATGGAATGGGGTATTAATATGAGTCCGGAGCATTTGGATCAAGGATTCACGCATTGCTTTACTTTAACCTTTAACTCTGAGAAAGATTTAGCTGATTATCAACAAAATCCAGATCACAAAGCTTTTCAGGCAGTCTTAAAACCACATATGGATAAGGTGTTTGTGGTAGATTATTTTGTAGAGCCTAATAAATAGTACGTGAAAATTATTAAATATAGTTTTATTGGTATAGTATCTTTTTTAATACTATTCGTTTCTGTATTTGCACAAAAGGATATTCCTAAAAATGTATTAGTTACAAAATATACAAATGAGCATTCAAAGTTTATGCCATTGATGGGCATGAATGTACACTATCGAGATGAGGGAAATGCATTGGATACAATACCACTTGTTTTAATTCATGGTACGTCCTCATCCCTACATACATGGGAAAAAGTAGTTTCTATTTTAAATACAAATAGCTATGGAAACAAGCGTGTCATTACTTTAGATATGCCTGCGTTTGGATTAACGGGACCGAATCCAGAGAATAAATATGATTATGAAAATTATAACGCCGTTATTGATTCACTATTAATAAAGTTAAAAGTGAATCATTGTATGATTGGAGGAAACTCATTGGGTGGTGGCATTGCATGGCATTTTGCAGTTGCCCATCCTAGTAAAGTGGATAAGCTTATTTTAATTGATGCAAGTGGATATCCCAAGAAAAATGAAAAAGGATCCTTAGGATTTAAAATTGCGCAAATACCTGTGATCAATAATTTGCTGCTTTATATAACGCCTAAATTTTTAATACAAAAAAGCATTGAGGGCGTTTATTTCAACAAAAGTTTAATTCAGGAAGCAACAGTTACTCGATATCATGAACTTTTACTTTGCGAGGGCAATCGTAGTGCAGCCCTTTCTTTATTTAAAAATCCATTTGTTCAAAATACAGAGTGGATCAAAACCATTAAAACTCCTACCCTCATTTTATGGGGAAGAGAGGACGGCTTAATTTCAGTAGAGAATACCAAATTATTTAATCAGGATATTCAAAACAGCAAGGTAGTTGTTTTAGATAATGTTGGTCATGTACCCAATGAAGAAGCACCTCAGGCAGTAGCTGATGCTATTTATGCTTTTATAAAGTAGCCAAGGCGTTTTCTAAATCTTGAATAAGGTCATCTACATTTTCAATACCTACTGAATAACGAATTAAACTCTCGGGAATACCCAATTGTTTTCTTTGCGCTTCGGTTAATTCTACATGGCTTGTGGTTCTTGGAGGTCCAGCTAATGTGCTTACCGAGCCAAGGCTTGCTGCCAAGTGTACTAGTTGTAAGGAGCTTAAGAGTTTAGCTACATTTTCATATCCTCCTACTAAAGCAAAACTCATAATACCACCAAAGCCACTCATTTGTGCTTTCGCAATTTCATGACCTGGATGCGTTGGTAGTCCTGGATAATATACATCCTGTACTTTAGGATGCGCTTTTAAATATTGAGCAATTTTTAAAGCAGAAGCATTTTGTCTTTCTATTCTTAGCTCTAGTGTTTTCATACCTCTTGCAATCATATAAGCAGGATCGGCTTGTAAACTAGCACCATTAATTTCTCTGTAATTATATACTTTCTGTACTAATTCTTTTTTTCCTGCCAATACTCCTCCCATTGCATCTGAGTGACCACATAAAAATTTAGTGGCACTATGTAAAACTAAATCAGCACCAAGTGATAATGGGTTTTGATTAATAGGTGTTGCAAATGTATTATCCACCACTACAATTGCACCTACTTTTTTTGCTGCAGCAGCCAAACGTTTAATGTCAACAACTTTTAAGGTTGGATTCGTAGGTGTTTCTAAATACACCATGTCACATCCTTTTGCTATTTCTATTTCGAAATTATCAAAATCGGTAGTGTCACATAAAGTAACCTGCACATTATTTAAAGGTAAAAAATCTAAAAATATTTTACTTGTGCCTCCATAATTATCTTTTTGAGATACTACACGCTTTCCTGCTGTTAAAAAAGTATACAAAGTATTACTAATCGCAGCCATACCAGTAGCAAAACTTGTTGCTGCTTCGGCACCTTCTAATAAACGAATTTTTTCTTCTAATGCGGCAACCGTTGGATTCGTGTTACGACTATAAATAAATCCTTCTGCTTTTCCTAATGAAACCTGATGCCATTTTTCTACATCATCATATGCAAATGCTACACTATTTACAATTGGTGTAGTGACTGCACCACTCACATTTAAATCTCCTTCACCACCCCAAACGGCAGTCGTACTTTTTTTAAATTTTGAAAAATCCATTTTAATATTCATTTTTTATATGTTTAAAATTACAAATTTCTTACTAGTATCCTTTATTTTATTATATGCAATGGAATCTGTAAATTTATAGTACAACCTTTTATTATGAAATATTGCTTAGCACTCTTCGCCATTTTATTAAGTCCATACTTATTTGCACAAAATGCAGATTATATTATTCGAAATGGAAAATTAATAGACGGCACTGGCAACAATTGGCAATTGAAAAATATTGCAATTGTAAATAATAAAATAGTAGCTATTGGTAATCTTAGCAATTGGAAAGCGACTAAAGAGATAGATGCAAAGGGTTTGATAGTGGCGCCTGGTTTTATTGATGTTCACGCGCATATTGAAGGAAGCGAGGTAAAAAATCCATTGGCAACTAATTTTATCTATGATGGCGTAACAACGGTCATTACAGGAAATTGTGGAGGATCGGCTGATCATATGAAAACCTATTTTGACTATATCGATTCATTGGGGGTTTCCATAAATGTAGCGGCCTTAATGGGTCATAATAATATTCGCAAACAAGTAATGGGTACAGCAAACCGACATGCAACGGAGGAAGAACTTCAAAAAATGGAAGCTATCGCAGAAAAAGCAATGAAAGAAGGTGCTGTAGGAATGTCAACTGGATTAATTTATATCCCTGGAACTTTTGCTCCAACCGAAGAAGTGGTGAGACTTGCAAAAGTAATTTCAAAAAATGGTGGGGTATACGCATCTCATATCCGTAATGAGGAGGATAAGGTGGCAGAAGCAGTAAATGAAGCAATTGCCATTGGTAGAGAAGCAAAACTACCGGTTGAAATTTCTCATTTTAAAGTAAATGGTCAAAACAATTGGGGAAGAAGTGATGAAACTTTAAACCTGGTAAAGAATGCAAGACTAGAGGGCATTGACGTAACCATTGATCAGTATCCATATACCGCTAGTAGTACCAACCTTGGTATACTTTTACCTGATTGGGTTTTGGCGGATGGTCAAGATTCTATTTTGGCTAGATTAAAAAATCATTCGATTCGTGCTAAGGTAAAAGCGCATAGTATTGATATGATTACAAGAAGAGGGCTAAACCATTTTGATTATGCTTATGTTGCCAATTTTAAAGCAGACACCAGCTATAATGGAAAAAATATTAGAGAGATTAATTTATTACGCGGCGGTAAAGACAATGCATTAGCACAAGCAGAAACAATTGTGCAGATGATGGAATTAGGGGGTGCACAAATGGTGTATCATGGCATGGGTGATAAGGATGTAAAAAATATAATGGCTTACCCATTTAACATGGCTGCAAGTGATGCTGGTATTGCTGTTATAGGAGTTAGCAGACCGCATCCACGTGCTTATGGCACCAATGCTAGAGTGCTTGGGAAATATGTAAGAGAAGAAAAAATAATGCCATTAGAAGAAGCCATCCGTAGAATGACCTCTTTGCCTGCCGACAAATTTAATATCAAACAAAGAGGTTTGATAAAAGAAGGTTTCCTTGCTGACATAGTTGTGTTTGATGAAAACGAAGTAACTGATATGGCCACTTTTGAGAACCCACATCAGTTTTCAAAAGGATTTAAATATATATTTGTAAATGGTGCATTAACCATTGACAATGGATTACACAATGGAGCTAGAAAAGGTTTAGCAATCAGAAATAATAATTAATGGATACAATAAATATAATAAAATGAAAACATCTAGTTCAATATTTAAAATAGTTATGGTGATCATTGGTTTGTTCACTAATTTTTATGCAAAAGCTCAAATGCCAATGTCTGCATTAATTACAGATTTGCGTGAAATAGATCTTAATACGGTTGTATATGATCCAGCACACCCAAGATCAAGTAGTAATAGTGGACTTAGCTATGCTGATGTTGAAGGAACTCCTTTTTGGAATGAAAAATGGAATCCTGCTTTACTATTTTTTAATAACGGATCTAAGGCTAAAATAAATCAAGCTAAATTAAATTTATATACCAACGAAATTCATTATTTGAGCAGTACTGGTGAAGAACTTGCAGTAGATAATAGTGGAATTGTTAGACTTGTTTTTTTAAATAAAAATAATTTGACACAACCAATTGCAAGTTTTGCAGTTTTAATGAATCACGTAACTGGTAATGGTACTGCTTATTACAAAGTATTGAATGCGGGCAAGTATCAATTAATTTTAATGCAAAAGCAATTGGTTAAAACAAGTCCTTACGATCCTATTCAAGCAAAAAGTATAAATAGTTTTTATTCCAAAAAAGATTATGCTATTTACAACGAAGGAAAAATCATTCCATTACGAGAATTAGACAAAACAAGTATTTTAGCAGCAGTTCCGCTTGATATACTTACTACTTCATGGTTAAATTCAACCAAATCCAAATTAAGAAACGAAAAGGAAGTGATTGAATACTTGGAGCAAGCTAATTTGAGTAATTTAAAAATTAACGGTAGACAAGATTAGAGATCATTTTTAGTCTTTTTTAAAATGCCTAGGCTTGTATTAATTTTGCAATTGCAAATGCGGTAGTAGCTGCTGCAGCCCCTATTAACATTACTTTTACGCCACCCCACCATGGATTAATTCCTGTCATTTTGCTTTTAAAGAAGCCGAATATAAATAAACAAACCAAGGTAATCATGGCAGATATTTCTAAGCCTTTTAAAGCATTGTCTACAAAAAAATAAGGGGTTAGTGGAATTAATCCGCCAACAATGTAGCTAAGACCAATATTTAAAGCACTCTTACGGGCACGTTTAGGATCTGGTTCCTCTAATCCTAATTCAAACTTCATCATAAAGTCAACCCATCTTTTGTCATCCTTGATAATTTCTTGAGTGGCTTCCTCGGCTGTTGCTGCGCTTAAACCCCATCCTAAAAAAACATCACGCACTTCTTGTATTTCAACCTCTCTTTTATGCGTTAACTCCCAATATTCTTTTTTCAATTCACTTTGATAATGGTCTTGTTCGGTCTTGCCTGCCAAATACCCACCCAAGCCCATCGCAATGGATCCCGCTGCCACTTCTGCAATACCCGCAATCCATATTAAGTTCACATGACCATCAACCGCACCGCTCAATCCTGCTGCTAATGCAAAAGGAACTGTTAAACCATCACTCATACCAATAACAATGTCTGTTAACAAGTCACTGCTTTGCATGTGTTCTTCGAGATGTAAGTGTAATTCGCTCATGGCTAAATAAATTCTTTTAAATTAAAATGTAGGCGTATCAAATGTAAACAAAATTGAATAAATTTAGTACACACAAAACCTAATCTTAATCATTATTTAAAATCAGTTGTAATGAATTCCAAAAATAATTCAAGGAGAAAATTTATAAAAAATACCGCTACTATTTTAGCTGGTTTTTCGATTGTACCAAGGCATGTATTGGGAAGAGGATTTTTAGCACCTAGCGATCAATTGACCAAAGGAATTATTGGAGTGGGTGGAATGGGCCGTGGACATATTCCTTATGCAGGTACAAGGGTAGTGGCTATTTGTGACGTTGATAAAAATCATTTAACCGAAGTTGCTAATTCAATTGGTGGGGGTGTAAAAACTTTTCATGATCATCGTGAGCTCATTAATTTGCCCGAAGTAGATATTGTACATATTGCTACTCCTCCACATTGGCATGGAATTATGTCAGTAGAAGCGGCGAAAGCGGGTAAAGATATTTGGTGTGAAAAACCAATGACAAGAACCATTGGAGAAGGAAAAATTGTAAGAGAAGCGGTTGCCCAATATGGTAGAATGTTTCGATTAAATACTTGGTTTAGGTTTGAGGATAATTTTTATGGCATGAACACTACTGTTAAACCCATTAAAAAATTAGTAGAGAGCGAATTATTAGGTTGGCCACTAACGGTAACAGTGAGTAAGACTACAGGATTTGATTGGAAATTTTATTGGATTGGAAAAACAAATCTAGAGCCACAGTCTGTTCCTGAACAATTGGATTATGATAGATGGTTAGGACCAGCGCCCTATAAGCCTTATCATGTGCATCGTACGCATCAAACCTTTAGAGGATACTGGGATTACGATGGCGGTGGTTTAGGAGATATGGGTCAACACTATCTAGATCCTATTCAATATTTTTTAGGTAAAGATGAAACCAGTCCTATTAAAGTAGAAGTAGACGCAGAACAACAACATCCCGATGCTTGTGGTACTTTTAGAAAAATCACTTATACCTATGAAGATGGATGTAAAATTATTTTAGACGGAGAAGCAAAAGATCCAAATGCAGCATACATCGAAGGACCTAATGGGAAGTTGTTTGCAGGATTTAAAAGCACCATTCCTAATTTAAAAGAAAAGTTAGCAATGATGCCCGATCCGGCACCTCAAGTAACTAATTTTTTAGATAGTGTTAAATATAGAACTCCATTTGCATTAAATGAGCAAAATGGATTTAAATCATGTACCCTTATAAATATGGGGAAAATTGCTTTGCAATTAGGCAGGACTTTACATTTTGATCCTATTAAGGAAGAATTTATAAATGATACCGAAGCAAATTATTTAATCAATCCTCCTATGCGTGGTCCTTGGACCATTTAAAAAAATATTATGTATAAAATATTTAAAGAAATAAAATGAACAGACAATATCATAAAATAAAATTCGCATTACTTATTCTTTTTGCATTGGTAGTTGCACAAGGTTTTTCACAAAATAATATTTCACCTAAAGAGGTATTAGCTGTATTCCCTTACCAACACAACAGCGAGTCAGAGAAAGCATTAGCCTCAATGAAAGACTGGAAAAAATCAGACTGGAAAGCATTTTTTCAATTAGTAGAAGATACGAGTACAAAAACAAAAGCCAGCTTTGCATTACATGCTTACGTTAACGCAGTTTCATTAGATGCTATTAACAAAGATAAATTTATTGTAGTACTTGAATCACAATTGAAAAAAGCGAAATCCGAATATGCTAAAATTTTATTTCAAGAAGAATTAAAATTATTAAGCAGTAATACTTTTGTTGCGGATAGATTATCATTAGCTACTCCTAAATATCAAGAAGGTCCAGGAAAGACTTTTACCAATAGCCCGATTGCTGCACAACAATTATTAGCGCTTCAAAAAAGAATGGATCAACCATTCAATATAATTCAAAAGAAAAATATTATTTGGGAAGCTAGTAAATTGAATAGTATTGGCAGCTTTATGTTTTTAACCAAATTTCTCGAAGATGGAGATGTGAATCAAAATGCTGCAACAGCGATTACTAAACTAGCATTAAACGATGTAAGCCTTTATGGTACTGAAGTGCGCAATGCATTAGAAAAAGCGATTACATTCATTCATGGGGAAGATAGTACTATTTTAGTGCCCGCTTTAAAAGCACATCTAAAAAAAATGCCTTATGATTATGGATATGTTTCTTTGTTTAACGGAAAAGATTTAACAGGCTGGAAAGGACTTGTTGCCAATCCAATTGCTAGAAGTAAAATGAGTGCAACGGAATTACAATCTGCACAAATCATTGCAGATAAAAAAATGCGGGAAGACTGGATTGTACAAGATGGTTTGTTAAATTTTACAGGTAATGAACACGGGGAGAACTTGGCTACCATTAAACAATATGGTGATATAGAAATGTTTATTGATTGGCGTATTCAACCAAAAGGAGATGCTGGCATTTATTTAAGAGGAACACCCCAAGTTCAAATATGGGATACTAGCCGCAGAGAAGTTGGTGCTCAAGTAGGTAGTGGCGGTTTGTATAATAACCAAAAGAATATAAGTAAGCCATTAGTGGTAGCTGACTATAATGTTGGCGAATGGAATAACTTTCATATTATTATGAGGGGGGATCGTGTAACTGTTTATTTAAATGGCATTTTAGTAACTGATAATATTCCATTAGAAAATTATTGGGATCACAATCTCCCTTTATTTGCTAAAGAACAAATTGAATTGCAAGCGCATGGTACATTTGTTTCTTATCGCAATATTTATTTACGTGAGCTTCCCCCTACCCAACCAGTAAAATTAAATGAACAAGAAACTAAAGAAGGATTTAGTTTATTATTTGATGGTACCAATATTAATGAATGGACAGGAAACACTGCTGGTTATTTAATTCAGGATGGTGCATTAGTAGTAACACCAGATAAAGGAACTGTCGGAAATTTATATACTAAAAATGAATACAGTGATTTTATATATCGATTCGATTTTCAATTAACCCCTGGAGCAAATAATGGAATTGGTGTACATGCTCCTTTACAAGGTGATGCCGCTTATGTAGGCATGGAAGTGCAAGTATTGGATAGCGAACATCCTATGTATGCTGAATTACAACCTTATCAATATCATGGATCTGTATATGGCGTAATACCTGCCAAAAGAGGCTATTTAAGGCCAACGGGAGAATGGAATAGCGAAGAAATTATCGTGAAGGGTACCAAGATTAAAGTGACTTTAAATGATACAGTAATAGTAGATGGTGATTATGCATTAGCTTCAAAAAATGGAACGATTGATCATAAGGAACATCCTGGTTTATTCAATAAAACAGGTCACTTAGGATTCTTAGGACATGGTGATGTAGTTAGATTTAAAAATATGCGTGTTAAACCATTATGAAGCTTTATTTAGATTTTCTCTAACTCAAATTCATAAAAGTATATGCCAACAAAAAGCCCTACCAAATGGTAGGGCTTTTTTATATCTATTGATAGTTTAAATACTAGTTAAATAAGTATCTAACACCAATTTGAATTTGGTAACGAGAACCTAAACTTGGACTAGGCTTGTAAGCTCTTGTATATGGAACTTTATTAACCGCATCTAAGTAAGGGAATGTGTATACTGGAGTTTTTCCATCTGTATCAATTTTACTAAATACCAATGGAGTTGTTGTTGTTGGTACATAGTAAACACCCCAATCCTTGTTCAACAAATTAGTGAAGTTGTAGATATCAGCAGTAAAACGTAATGTATGCTTGTTTTTACCCACTGTGAATCTAACATCTTGCGTAAAATTTAAGTCTAATTTATGAGTCCAAGGTAATACGTATGCGTTTCTTTCTGCAAATTGACCACGACGACTAAATAAGTATGGATTGTTTGCAATAAATGCATCTAATTGATTCCATAATTCAGTTTGTGTACGTGTATCACCAGTTGCATTGATCAATTTTATTTGATCAGAAGTTTTTGGTACGAACATTAAATCATTGTAAGAAATACCATCACCATTTACGTCACCTTGTACATAGTATGATGTTGCATAGTTTGGCGATCCTTCATATACCATACCAATTGAAGTTGTTTGGTCTTTGATGAAATCTTTGTGATATACTACGCTACCAATAATTCTGTGAGGCATGTAGTTATTTGAATTACCAATTACAAAATCGTTAGGATTATCTGAAGTTACTTTAGATCCCCACATTGTTGCAGCAGTTGATCCACTTACCGCAGCATCTTTTGCTTCTTGTCTTGTGTAGGCAGCTGTAAATATGAAGTTTTTAGTTACTTTTTGAATTTGTAATGTTCCAGTCCAAGCATAACCAGCACTTGAGTTAGTCATGTAGATTGCATTACCAATTGTTGGATTGTTAGCAGTAGCAGCAGTTGTTCCGCCCATTTGCTTTCCACCTAAAGGATAAGTAGAAGTATAAGGGAATCTCCAACGACCATCAGATAATTTCACTAAACCAGTATTTGGCAATGCGATGTTTTGGAAAACAGACGCATCAAATTGTTTTGTGTAGGTTCCTTCAACAGTCACTGTCCAACCATTGCCTAATTTTTTATCCGCAGCTAAAGTAGATTTAAATACTTGAGGGAATTTATAATTAGGATCTGTTACGTTGATAGAATATGAAGAGCTTAAGCCAGCTGTAGCAGCAGGGCGATAAGCGTTTACGTCTGGGCTAAATACGTTTGTATTGGTATTAGAGAATGATCCAAACAATGCCATACCTGAGTTAGATGCTTGGTTTGAGATCCATACAAATGGGGGAGCACCTTGGAATAAACCAGCACCACCACGAATTTGTAAAGTTTGATCACCATACGCATCATAGTTAAATCCAATTCTTGGTGAAATTTGAATTGCTAAATTTGGAGCCGCTCCTGTATTTGCATGGATGCCTTGGTAAAAACGAGTTAAAGTATCTACAACAGGGTTGTACAAGAATGTGTTGTAGAACTTGCTATAATCTAAACGGATACCATAAGTGATTGTTAATTTATCAGTAGCTCTGTATTTATCTTGAGCGTAAACACCCGCTTCAAAATCTTTAGGTCCTACCAATGGGAATGCACCACCACCTAAAGTATAAGATAAATTATAAACAGCAGATTTAGTACCTAAACCATTTGCAGAGTTAATAAAGTCGTTTAAACTATTAAAACGGTATGTTCCTTCATAGTTAGGAGAAAACCCGTTTAAGTATTTTTTAAATGAAGACTGAAGACCAACACTTATTTCATGCTTACCAGCATAGATAGATAAGTTATCGTTTAATTGATAAACGTCAGTATTCAATTTATTTCCATAAGTGTATAATTCATATCCAAATGAAGTGAAAGGCTTACCACTACCGTCTAAGATATCCACCATTGGAAATTCTTTACTTGTTAAAGCGTTTCTGAAATCTCTTAATGCAGTATATCCAACTTGTAATTTGTTGCTCATTCTGTTGCTCAACTTCGTATTCAACTCAGCAATAAATACATTCGCGTTGTTATTAATTTCATAACCAGCGCCAAAGAAAGGCAAAGCAGTTGCACTTGCTTGTCTTGTTGAAACTGATCCACTGTTTGATGGTGGAATTTGGCTAGCAGATTTTAAATAATTGTATTTGAAAGTGAAAGTATTGTTTGCATCAATATTCCAATCCAATTTCATTGTCAAACGCTTTGATGAAGCTACATATGAATATCCTTGATATGCACCTGGATCGTAGTTATATTTTGATTTTAAGAAATCTGCTAACTTATTTAAAGAATCTGCATTTGCAGCAGAAATTGTAGAACCATTTGCTGGATTACTTGCAGTTGAAGCTGACCAAGTAGTTCCTGGAGTTGTAGTAGATTCTTGCTCACCGTTTACAAATAAGAATAATTTATTCTTAATGATAGCTCCACTTGCTGTGAAACCTTTTAAATCGTAGCTATAATCTTGCTTAGGAACAGTGATGGTATATGGAGCACCATTTACATCATAACCTTGCCAATCTTTATTTTTTAAGTATTGGTAAACTGATCCTGAGTAAGTGTTAGTACCACTTCTTGAAACTGAGTTTACACCACCCCCAACGAAACCACCATTCTTAACATCAAATGGAGAAGTGTTTACTTGAATTTGCTCAATCGCATCTAATGATACCGCGTTTTGGCCAGTTTGACCACCAATATCGCCAGACAAACCAAATGAGTTGTTAAAGTTAGCACCATCAATAGTGATGTTGTTCAATTGAGAACTTTGACCACCAAAAGATCCACTGTTATAAGTTGGAGTCAATTTGATGATATCTTTATAAGAACGAGAAATAGTTGGCAAACTTGTGATTTGATTTCTATTAAAAGTTTCTTGAGAACCTGTACGTGCGTTGTTAAAAATCTTGTCTTGCTTGTTGGAAGAAACAACTACTTCTTTTAAAGTGCTGCTAGTTTCACGCATTGCAAAGTTAGCTTTGAATGTTTGACCTAATAACAAAGTAATGTCCTCTTGTTTTTCAGATTTTAATCCTACATAGGTTACTTCTAATAAGTAAGGACCACCAATTTTTAAGTTTGTTAAGTTATATCTACCATCATTACGGCTGGTAGTTACATACTTAGTTCCTGTTGGTTGGTGAATTGCAGTAATGTTTGCACCTGCAATACCTGCATTTCCTACAGTGATTAAACCTTGTATTTCGGCTGTTGTTTCTTGTGCGTTTACTTTAATAACTGAGATTAAAATAACCAACAACAAAGACAAAGCTTGTTTTAAAACACTTTTCATTTTGTAAGGTATTTGTTTATGATATTTAAAGTGCGAAATTAAACTAAAACTTGTTAATAAACCTTATAAACCCTTAACAAATCATTAACTATTTTTTGATGTTTAAGTATTAAATAAAATCCAGTTTTTATTATTAAACATTAATATGTGTAAAATACTGACAATAAACAATTTAATAGTAAACCTTAAATCATTTATTTATATAAATTATTAATTTACAATAAT
>CAJADG010000058.1 GCA_903938445.1 uncultured Bacteroidota bacterium
AGGATCTCGGCGAGGTAGCTCAGTTGGTTAGAGCACAGGATTCATAACCCTGAGGTCTCGGGTTCAAATCCCGATCTCGCTACATGAAAATCAAGGACTTACGTTAAATCGTGGGTCCTTTTTTGTTTCTGCGTGAGGTTTGCGTGAGGTTTTGCGTGAGGTTTTTGTCATTTCTTACCGAATACACGAGCCTTTAATGCTGATATTTTACTGCAGTTAAAACTCTAATTTTTTTAAGGAAGAACCAACTCGTTTAAAAAATTGCTTAATTCTAATATTGTATGGGATGATTAAATTAGAAACTGGACCGTTAAAAATTTCTCCTCTATGGAGTATATTTTTAGTTAAAAAACTGGAGGTATATCCCCACTTATTAATAAATTGATAATAGCCTTTATTTAATCTTGCTCTTTTGACAGATTTTGATCCAAAATGATAAGCTCGGCTCGCACTAACTCCTTTAAAATACCTAACACCTGCTTTCCATAATTTATTTGAAAAATCTGGATCGGAATACATACCTGGCGAAAACTCAATACTATATCCACCCACTGCGTCCCACAATTTTGTAGGTAATAAATTGGGAGGCCAAGTGGCACCAGCCCAATCATTAAATTTTAAATGCTTGAATTCTTTCAATAAGGCATCTTCATTAAAATTATTAAAGTTGGTTCCATAATTTTTTTCTATTGCACAATTACTTGATAATATTGGTTCAATAACTGTAGAAGATAAAAAAAATTTTTGATGTCCAATATTTGAAACTTCATCTAACAAAAATTTATCCCATTCTGGACATAAATACATATCATCATTAACATAAACGATATAATCTGTTTTGACCAAATACCTAGCGCAATTGATGGAAAAACAAACTCCAATATTTTCAAGACTATAAGTATAATTGATATCGGGTTGTAATTCAATCCATTCCAGAGTGCCATCAATTCCTGAATTTACATGTACTATAATTTGATGGTTAAAGCTGGAGTTTTTCCGAATGCTTAGAACACAAATTTTTAAATAGTCAAGATTATTCCAACTTGGGATTATGATTGAAAATTTAGCATTTTCAGAGATAGGTCTTTCTCGATAGGTTTGAATCATAAATACCTTTTTAGTTTTTATTTGGACCTCAAAATCTACTATGGGTTTAATGTCTTTTTAGAGAAGCCATTTATAAAAAACCTATTCAGTATACTTTAAGTATTTTTTAAGTTATTTTTAAGCTCATTGTGACTTAACAATACTTTATGTTAAGATTGTTATTTTAGTATCCTTTCTGGATTATTTTCGACATAAAATTTAATGTTAAAAAAATTTCTCTTTTTCATGTTTGCTGTCATATGTATTACGGGTTATGGGCAAAACAAAATTGACTCGGTCTTAAGAAAAAATATTTCTATTATACATTTTGGAACTGTATCCGATTTGTTAATCAAAATAAGTAACAAGTACGATTTAAAATTTAACTACGATACTGTAAAATTTACTGCTTTAGATCAGCAACAATTAGATATTGAAGATTTAAAACTATCAGATGCACTTAAAAAAATATGTAATCTCACAAAATCTAAATACATCATTAACAATGTGGGCACTATTTATTTAATTGATAAATTTAAAGATGTAGATCCTAAGTTAATTAATGTTACAGTAAGTCAACAAGCGGTTAGAGAATTCAAAGGAGCGCCTGAAAAAAATAATTTTACTCTAACAGGTAAAATAATTGATAAAAGAACTGGAGAAAGTTTGCCCTATGCAAACATTAAAATTGCTGTTTCAAAAACAAGTATTACTTCCAATGTGGATGGTTTGTTTACCATAACAAATGTCCCTAATGATACGGTAAAGCTAAGTATTAGTTATGTTGGATACGAACCGCTTGATTATTTTCTTACACCAAAGTCGCAGGTGAATAATATGATTTTTGAATTGGAACAACCTCAAATGTATCAAAGTGAAGTGGTTGTGTTTTCTAAAATCCCCAATATTTTAAAAGCAAATGATAAAGTGGGTGTAATTAAACTCACCCCTGCAAAATTAAATGTATTGCCAAATTTAGGAGAGAAAGATATTTTAAGAGCATTACAATTAATGCCTGGCGTAAGTGCTGCCAACGAAAATTCTGCTGGTTTATATGTACGTGGAGGTACTCCAGATCAGTCTTTAGTAATGTATGATGGCTTCACTGTCTATAATGTTGATCATCTGTTTGGTTTTTTTAGTGCTTTTAATTCTAATGCTATCAAAGATGTGCAATTGTATAAGGGGGCGTTTGATGCAAAATATGGCGGCAGATTAAGTAGTGTTGCCGAATTTACAGGTAAAGAAGGTTCTACCAAAGGGTTAAACTTTGGTGGAGATGTTAGTATGATGAGTGTAAATGGTTTCCTAGAAACTCCACTCAATGATAAATCGACCTTGTTTATTGCTGGCCGAAGGAGCTATAAGGGACCATTGTATGATATGATTTTTAAGCAATTTAATCCTGCAGCAGCCAGTCCTGCTGGTGGAGGTGGTTTTAGAAGATTTAGAGCTTCTAACAGCTCTCAATTGGCTTCCTATTTTTATGATCTTAATGCAAAATATACCTATCGACCAAATAAAAAAGACATTATCTCATTAAGCTATTTTAGCGGAAGCGATGATTTAGACAATTCAACTAAGATAAATCCTCCTTCTAATTTCAATAATACAGGCGTTAATTTAAGTTTTGATAATTCAGATGTAACCACTTGGGGAAATACTGGTGCAAGTGCAAAATGGTCAAGAAGATGGACGCCAAAACTTTATTCAAATACATTAGCAAGTTTTTCTAATTATTACAGTGAACGAAACTTAAGTAATGGAGGAACGATTATAAGAAATGACTCCACTATTAATTTTAAAACAGGAACTTTTGAAAATAATGAGTTATTGGATTATTCTGTCAAATCAGATTTTGAATACAAATTTAATGAATTAAATAAATTAGAATTTGGTGGGCAGTTAAACCACTTTGATGTTAGCTATAAATATGCTCAAAATGATACCTCTACTATTATAGATAGACACACCAATGGAAATTTGCTTGCAGGCTATGTACAGGATAAAATTGAAATATATGGCCTGTTTAAAATGACTATTGGGGGCAGGTTTAATTATTTTGAACCTACTCATCAATATTATACCGAACCCCGTGTTAACGCCACTTTTAATTTAACCGATAAAATTTTGCTTAAAGGGTCTGTTGGAAGAAATTATCAGTTCATAAAAAGAGTAATACGTGAAGATATTCAACAAGGAAGTAGGGATTTTTGGGTTTTATCCGATGGAGATAAACTTCCAGTTGCCTATAATGACCAAGTGAGTTTGGGTGCTAGCTATGAAAATAAAGATTACTTATTTGATGTTGAAGCCTATAATAAAAATTTATTTGGGATGAGTGAGTATTCACTAAGAATTAATAGGCAATTTGGCGGGCCTGAAAGAAGCAACACTTTAACTCCAGTGGAAACTTATGTGCAAGGAACTGGTAAAGCAAAAGGTGTTGATTTTTTAATACAAAAGAAAAGTGGAAAATTAAATGGCTGGATTGCTTATACTTTAGCACAAGTAACTAATAATTATCCTGCCTATAAAGTTGGAGACTATTATGCAGACAATGATGTAAGAAATGAATTTAAAATTGTAGGTATTTACAAATGGCATAATTGGGATTTTTCTAGTACATGGATTTATGCATCCGGTAAACCTTATACATCCATCGATGGCGGTTATGCACAAAATTTACCTGATGGAACAACAAGAACTTTCTTTATTGTATCTGATAAAAATGCCAATAGACTTGCTGATTATCATAGAATGGATGTAGCAGCAACTTATAATATTAAATTTGAAAAT
Organism: uncultured Bacteroidota bacterium; assembly: GCA_903938445.1. GTDB lineage: Bacteria > Bacteroidota > Bacteroidia > Chitinophagales > Chitinophagaceae > Sediminibacterium. Next base: position 3,886 of record CAJADG010000058.1, read on the forward strand.
CATGGCTCTGGAAGTATAAGTTTTTCCGTCTTTAATTTGTATGACAGAAAGAACGAATGGTATAAGATTTTCTCTTCTCAAAGTAGTTACATAGTGGAAACCACTAAAAATTATTTAGGGATTACGCCTAATGTAACATTTACCTATAAATTCAAATAGCATTTAACAATGAAAAATATTTTATATACAATTTTGATTTCTACATTAGCCATCGCTTGTACCAAAAATGAAGTAAGGGTAATATCTACCTTGAAAATGCCAGTTGTAGAATCCTATTTAATTGCAGGGGGACCAATTTCAGTAAAACTATCGCTTCCTGTTTCTGTAAATGAGGATGCAACCAATCCAACTTATATAGATGGACAAACGGTGGTAGTCTACATCAATAATGTACCCACTACTTTAAAAGGAATAGGTAATGGCATTTATCAAGACACTACTAAAATAGTTAAAGAAGGGAATGATTATAAATTATCATTTACTTATAACAATATGCCTATTTCAGCAGAGACTATTGTGCCATCAAAACCTATAGGTTTTACTGGAAGTGTTGCTTCGTTAGCCATTCCTCAATTTGGCTCTAGGTTTACCCCTGGAATGACTTTTCCTAGCCCTGTTGTATACTCATGGACCAACAATGACCAAAGCTATTATTTCATTGCTGCTAAATGTATAGAATCCTCACTTGTTTCTATTAGTAGTGATACCGCCAATCAGAGACCTAGATTTTCACGTCCACCAACTCAAGAAAATACAGCTTCTTTATCATTTAACTCTTTCTCTTATTATGGACAACATCATGTTTATTTATATAAAGCAAATATTGAATATGCTGCATTGTATAAGTCAACTGGCACCAGTTCTCTAAACATTACTAATCCTGTAACAAACATTCAAAATGGGTTTGGCATTTTCACCTCTTTTGGTGTTGACTCTTTAATTTTGAATGTCACGAAATAAATATCTAAATCTGTAAACATTGTAAAAGTTTAGCGTGAGGAAAACACCCCCTAAATTCGACTGAAATCGGTCGTTTTTCGTTTTGCCAAAACTTAACTTATTACAAATCAACGCTTTCATTTTCTCAAAAAATCTTCATAACCCTGAGGTCTCGGGTTCAAATCCCGATCTCGCTACATGAAAATCAAGGACTTACGTTAAATCGTGGGTCCTTTGTTGTGTCATGAAAACATCGCTTTTTATCTTGAAACACTTGCTATCATTGGGTTTCATTGTGTGATGAATTGCGTGAATATGTGAGAGGAGTTATTAATTCGCTAACTCACCATAAAAATAGGCAGCAGTTACTCCGCCATCCATAAGAAAATCACTTCCTGTAATAAATGCACCCTCATGGCTCATTAATAATGCAGCAACATTTGCAACTTCATCGGGAGTTCCCGCTCTTCCAACGGCTGAAGATGAAATCATTTTTCTATAGCTATCACCTCTAGGTCCGTTTAATTCATCTTTGGCAAGTGGTGTAATAATGATACCAGGACTAATTGCATTAATTCTTGCTCCTCTTTTCCCCCAATTCACAGCCTCAGCCCTTACACGTAATGAATTTCCTCTTTTAGAAAGTTGATAAGCATGTAAAGAATCTTTAACATTATTTAAATCTACTAATGGCAAGGATAAAAGCTCCTCTACAGGAGTTGTGGCCAATGCTTTATCTTCTTCTATACTAAGTGCAGGAAAACGATGTCCTGATTGCGATGAAATAACCACACCTGCACCTCCATGTTCAATCACTTTACCAAATGCTTCTAATATTAATGCGGTTCCATATAAATCAACTTTTAAAATAGTATCAGGGCTTGCTTGTGAGGGTGAAACACCGGCTGCATGTATTAATCCTACAATACTTCCTATGCTTTTAGCTTTTGCTACTAATTCATATACCGATGAACTTGATGCTACATCAACCATTGAAGTGCTTACTTCAAATCCTGCTTCTAATAAAGTTTTGGCTGCTTGTTCTGCATTTTCAACTTTAATATCTGAAATTAATATATGCTTACCTGCGGATACTCTACGGGCAATGGCTTGACCAATAGACCCAGCTCCAATCAGCACTACTACTTTAACTTCTTTTGACATTTTAATAATATATTAATTAGGTAAAACGCTTGCTTTTAAAGCAAGTAATTTCCATCCGTCTTTTGTTTTAACAAAGGTCTGAATGTAGGATAAGTGTCTAATCATATTATTCCCACCAGCTGTAATGTTAAAAACTCCTTTTCCTGCGACTATTGCAGTATTATTTAATACAGTTGTTTTGCTCTCCTCAATTTCAATACTATTATGAGTCATTATGCCACTTTTAAAAGTTGCTAAGTATTGTAATTTTGATTGTGTTTCTCCTTTACTATTCACTACAACCAATTGTGAATGTAATAAATTATCAATAGAATCAATATTGTTATGAATCTCCCAGTTAAATAAACTTTTGGATAAATTAGTTACTTCATTTTCAACTTTTGATTGCGCAAAAGTAGGAATTAAAGCAAAAAGAAAAATAATGGTAAAGATAGATTTCATTGAATTATAATGACTATTTATTCCCCTAATAAACCTTTTACTTCAGTTTGCAGTATTGGGATATGGTTAATAACTATTCCCCATATTATCTCATCAGATACAGAATCGTATCCGTGAATAATTCTATTTCTTGTATCTACTATTTTTCTGGCATTTGAAATTTTGATAGCCTCATCTTTTGTAATAATTCTACTCAATGCTTCTCCAATAATTTCAATATTTCTTTCTATGGCTCTTCTTGTGCGAAGATCATCTTTGTAGGTTGAGAATTCTTTGGGGATATCAGTGAAGAAACTATCAATTTCCATGATAGCATTTAAAATATCATAAAGCCACGCTTTTATTTCATTATCCATAAACAAGTTCTTTGGTTTGATTGACCACTTGTTTAAAATAAGGGTTCTTGATAGCCTGCTCCTCCAATAAATCTACTGGACGGTTAAATATATCTTGTAAGGAGAACTTTAAATCAAAGTAGTTATCTGCATAGTCCTTCACATCTATTTCCTTAAAATCAACGATTAGGTCTATATCGCTATTGGTATTGAAATTGGGAGTTAGGACTGACCCAAAGGCATACAAGCTCCTTACCTTGTGGTTAGCACAAAGCGCATTTATTTCATTTTTGTATGCAGATAGCGTGTTCATATTTCTAATTGGATACAAATTTACTACTTATTCAATTAAGTCACTAATTAGCAGTAATCCAGGTATTTTTTGAAATACCCTATGCGTGAGGAAAACACCCCCTGAAATCGGTTCAAATCGGTTGATTTCGGTTTTATCAAAACATAACTAACTACAAATCAACGCTTTCATTTTCTCAAAAAATCTTCATAACCCTGAGGTCACGAGTTCAAATCCCGGTCTCGCTACATGAAAATCAAGGACTTACGTTAAATCGTGGGTCCTTGATTGTTTCAGCTTGAGGTTTTGCGTGAGGTTTTTGTCATTTCTTACCAAAAACACGAACTTTTAATGTTGAGATTTCTACTGCTTAAAAAAACCTATAATGATAAAATCATGTTATAAATTTTATGCATAATTAAGTTCAAACTCATCTATTCCTTGAAATTTACTATTTTCTATTTCTAATAAAACATCTTTCATTGTAATAATACCACAAAAATTTATATCATTAAAAACAGGAATAAAATTTACATTATATGTAATCATTAATTTTAAACAATTCTCAATACTATCGTAATGATTAATATAAGGTAGATCTTTTAACATTAATTCTTTTACTTTTATATTTTTCGATTTTTTAAAATTTGCAATATAGTTTTTAAGGCAGGCAACTTCTGTCAATAATCCATAGTATTCATTTTTAAATGATACAACAACAAAATCTATTTTATTTTTTACCATTAAATTTAGGGCTGTTATTATATCATCATCGGGCTTAATTTCATTTTTTTTATAACAAGAAAAACTTATTACGTCTATTGCTCTTTTCATTTCGTATTTTTTTATTAGCATATAAAACTAACGTAATAATAAATTCTAGATTATGACGCTAATCATTAAAAATTGATGATAAGAGTCATGGGGAAATCAATGAATTATGAATGCCCTTTAATTACAATCTTCATTATTTTATAGTTCAGTATAAAAAAACGAATTAATTGAAAGAATATGGATCTCCTTAAAAACAATGTAAAATTATTAGGACTAGGAGGGTAATACTGCTCGGAGTATTTTGTTATAATGAGTCTGTTTTCCATAATGTTTATTTTTTTATTTCTATTCAGGTATCATCCACCAAAATGGCAAACCCTTTGCTTTGTATAAGAACATATAATGCATTAGCCACTTTAGCCAATGACCTGCCAATCCTGGTTCACCCATGGTGGTTTTAATATCTCTTCCCCACTGAGGAAATTTTTCCCAATCGGGTACTACAGGGCTCACAGTCATGGTAGCCGCAGTTCCTTTTCGCATTCCATAACCTGCTGATACAATACAAGCTGCTCCCATACGTCCCATTGACGCCTTGTGTATCATTGTGGGATCGCCTGTTTTAATCCAATGAATAATATTGTCTGCTGTTACTTTACCCATAATGCCTGAAGGCATACCTGTTCTTGGGGCAGATGCAAAAATGGGTGTACCATTTTTACTTGTCATGGGTTTAGAGATAGAGTGGGGAGGTGCAAATGCAATTCCAGGTGCGAAGATGTTTGGGTAACTTGGATTTTGATAAGTTTCAGGCCAATCTTTTATTGTCCACTCTTCAAATGGTTTTGGAGTATAGTCGGCATCTACTTTCATAAGTCCATTAGGTGCAAATAATTTATCTGAAATGTCTTTACCTGTTTTATCATAGGCTTTAAATCCATGTCCTGCAAAACCTGGAATGAGCATCGCGAAATCATAGGGCTGTTCTAAATATTCCCCATCTAAATTTTCGTAATAAATTGTATGATTGTCTAATTTTTTCACACCTGCTCTTTTAATCCAGGTAATGTTTCTTTCAACAAAATAAGATTCTGCAAATAACTTAGTATTTGAAATAAATCCACCTTTTGGAATAAAAGCACCACCCATTCCAAAGTCACCTAATTCGTATTCATTTGTAATCCAAATTACTTGGGCTTGTTTTTCTAATCCTCTTCTTTTAATTTCAAAATCAACATTTAAAATATATTCAAAGGCTGCACCCTGACAGGTTGCAGTGGGATGGCCTGTTCCAATGACAAAAATTTGTTTTTCGCCATTTTTCATTTTGTCCAACTTTTCTTGGAATAATTCCCATGCATGACTGGCATGTCCAAAAGTACAAACTGATGCGATATTCCCCTTTCCGGGAAATAATCCTTCTGTTGCTTCAAAATTCAATTTTGGTCCAGTAGCGTTAATTAAATAGTCGTAAGCAACTTTTCTTTTTTCACCTTTATTTTCTTCGTTGGTATATTCTACTTCAACAAATCCTGTATTTATATGCTCATCACCTTCAGGGTAAAAACTTTGCGCCTTCGCTTGAATAAATTCAATCCCCCATTTTTTATACAATGGTCTTAAATCAAATTTAATTTCTTCTGGGGTCATTCTACCCACACCCACCCAAATATTGGATGGAATCCATTGATAGGTTGGAGTAGGAGAGATTACTGTTATCTTGTTCTCTTTTTTATTGAGTCCTTTTTGAAGGTATGCTGCAGCCGTATGACCAGCAACGCCTGCACCTAATACAACAATATTTGCCATGTTATCCTATTTCAGTAAATGTACTTACTGCCTTTGCCAATAGTAGTGATATATATCACAATTGATTAATTAAAATCCTATTTATATCATAACTATACAAGCGTGATATATGTCACAATTAAGATTTTATTATTGATTGAACTTTGTGTTCTAAAATATTAAAATGAAATATATAATTGTTGGCGCAGTGGCAGGCGGAGCAAGCACTGCAGCTAGGTTAAGACGCTTAGATGAGCATGCTGAAATCGTACTATTTGAAAAGGGCGAGTATATCTCTTATGCTAATTGTGGCTTACCCTATTATATAGGAAATGTAATTACAGATAGAAATAAATTATTTGTGCAAACTGCGGCCTCTTTTAATCAAAGATTTAAGATTGATGTTCGAATTCATACCGAGGTATTAGAAGTGAATGCAGCAACTAAAACCATTAATGTAAGAAATCAGAAAACAGGAGAACTTTATAGTGAAACTTATGATAAATTGGTTTTGTCCCCTGGTGCTGAACCTATGAGGCCGCCTTTACCTGGAATAATGAGTGAAGGGATATTCACATTAAGAAATGTGAATGATACGGATTACATTAAGTCCTATGTTAGTAATAGAGCTATTAAAAAAGCAGTGGTGATAGGTGCTGGTTTTATTGGATTAGAAATGGCAGAAAATTTGCAAGAACTAGGATTGGAAGTAAGTATCATCGAAATGGGTAATCAAATATTAGCGCCACTAGATTTTCCAATTGCAGCTATTGTACAACAGCATATCCGCAGTAAAGGAGTAGATCTAAAATTAAATACAGCAGTTACAGGATTTGAAAAAGTTGATTACCAATTAAAAGTCAATTTAAAATCTGGAGAATCCATAGATGCGGATGTTGTGATATTATCTATTGGTGTGAAGCCAGATACAAAATTAGCAGTAGGGGCAGGTCTTAAAATAGGTGAAACTAGAGGCATATGGGTAAACGAATTCTTACAAACCTCTAATACAGATATATATGCAGTGGGTGATGCGATTGAATTTACTAATCCAATTACGAATCAAGCCTTAATTACTTATTTGGCAGGTCCTGCCAATAAACAAGGTCGCATTTGTGCTAATAATATCGTGCTAGGTAATGTACAAAGCTATCATGGCTCAATTAATACAGCTATTGTAAAAGTGTTTGATATGACCATTGCTACTGCTGGAACAGCCGCTAAACATTTAACCAATGCCCATATCGAGCATAAGGTTTCCACAACACATAATGGATCTCATGCTAGTTATTATCCTGGTTCAAAACAAATGAGTATCCAAATTGCATTTTCGACAAAAACAGGTCAGCTATTGAGTGCTCAAATTGCAGGTTATGATGGAGTAGATAAAAGGATAGACATTTTATCGTCTATCATTAAAAGAAAAGGTACCATTGACGAAATGGTTGAATTTGAACATGCTTATGCACCTCCTTATTCTTCAGCAAAAGATCCTGTAAATATGGCTGGTTTTGTAGCTGAAAATATTATATTAGATAGGCTCCGTATTTTTTATTGGAATGAGCTTTCTACCATCACACCCGACGATTTATTAATTGATGTAAGAACTGTAGCTGAATTTGAAAATGGAAAAATACCCAAAGCAATCAATATCCCTATTGATGAGTTTAGAGACAGATTAGGTGAATTACCTAAAAATAAAAGAATTTATATTTATTGCGAAGCAGGACTTAGGGGTTACTTAGCACAGAGAATACTTTTACAGAATAGCTATAATGAAGTACAAAACCTATCGGGTGGTTATCAATTATGGAAGGCCGCAAGTACTGAGTTAGCTTTAGTTTCTTAAACTTAGATTAAGTAATAAAAAAGGAGCCATCGTAATTATGGCTCCTTTTTTAGTTAGCTATTTTCAACTAAAATTTTGCTACTTTTTTGAATTACTGTTCAAGCCTAAAATAGTGTACAAAGGACAAAAACTAACAATACTCGTTAATAAAAAAACACCACCTACTGCGAGTAAAACAATGCCTGCTGTACCTTCTACAGTTTTAGTAATGTAAAGCATTGCAAAAGCAATGGCTATGATAATTCTAATTGCTTTGTCTAATGATCCCATATTTGCTTTCATAATTGTTCGTTTTGGTTAATAATAAAATTTTTTAAGAGAACATTTTAGCAAAAAGTCCTTTTTTATTTTCAGGATAACCTAATGCAGTAAGTTCTTCAATGATATTTGAGTTTATCAAATCTTCCCCTTTGATTGTAACAGCACCAGTTTCTTTTACCACATTCACCTCTTTTATATTAGTATGTTTTTCCATCGCTGTTTTAATCGATTTTACACAGCCATCGCATTTGATATTTTTCAAACTTAATGTAATCGTATTCATTTTCATTTCTGTTTTTTAAAAATCCCAGCAACTAAAAAGCCCATTACTGCACCATACAAGGTACTGTTAATTGGCTTAGAAGTAATCATGCAGGTGCCACTAGAACAACCTACAAATTTCCAATATAAGAAGCCAGCCACCGCTCCAAGGGTAATGCCAATTAAGTCTCGTTTATACTTTTGAAAAAATAAAGTCATAATTATCTTATTTTTGATTGAAGTCCAAACCATGAACCTCCATTATATACTTCGATACCTGCAGCTTTTAGTATTGATTTAGCCATACCGCTTCTAGCACCACTTTGACAAACTGTAATTACAGGTTTATTCCACTTTTTAATATTGCTTATTTCTCGTTGAACATTATTTACAGGAATATTTTTAGATCCCTTAATATTACCTCTATCAAATTCTTGCGGAGAACGAACGTCTAAAATAATAGCACCTGCCTCTTTGAGTGCTTTAAAATTAGTTCCAGGGCCAAATAGTTTTTTGAAAAAGCTAAACATATTAATTATTGTTTATGATGTTATTTAAGCTAAAAATTCCGCCTCCATTATAAATGTCTTGTATACCATTTTGTTGTAAGATGCCTGTAGCCATTGAGCTACGGCCTCCACTTAAGCAATAGACAACAATTGGCTTTTGCATTGCTGAGATTTGTTTAATATTAGATTCAATAATATCTAAAGGGATGTTGATCGCACCTGGGATGTGGTTTTCTTCAAATTCCATAGGGCTTCTAACGTCTAATAAAGTGCCCTTTTTTTCCTTAATGGATTTAATTATATTTTGCATTTTGATATATTTTACTTGTACAAAAGTACATTATCCCAATACTTAATTGGGTGACATATATCACACTACAATGTATTATTTTTTGATCCAGTCGAATGAGTTTCGATTCATCACAATCCATCCGTTATGCTCCATTTTCTTTAATAGGCGACTAATGACTTCTCTTGAGGTATTTAAATCGTTAGCAATATCCTGATGGGTTAAATTCACAATTTTACCGAATTGTTTCACATACTTTAGAATATAAAATTCTAATCGCTCATCCATATTTTTAAATGCAATTTCATGAATTGTTTTTAAAAGTTCTTCATACCTGCTTCGGTAGGTCTTAATTACAAAATAATGCCAACTTTTAAATTCGTTCAACCACTTTTCCATAAATTCTATTGGGATGGCCAAGTATTGTATATCAGTCACCGCCTTGGCTAATACCTGGCTTTGTTCATGATGGTAGTTGCATACCAAAGTAACAGCACATGCTTCTCCTGGATTCAAATGATACATGAAATATTCACCTCCGGTCTCATCTTCCTGATAAAGTTTAATAGTTCCTTCAACGACTAACATGGCAGACTTAATATTTTGTCCCATCTTTAATAAGGTAGTACCCGCTTTTGCTTCTTTCAATTCTGCCTCATTAAGTATGGCATCGTATAAGCCATCTTCCCAATCTGGGAATAGTTTTGAAAGCGTTTCTTTTGATAACATACAAAGTTAAATTCTACTGTGAATATACACTATTTGAAGGAATGTAATAATTGTCACAAACAGGCAGTTTTCATTAGTTTAATTTTGTAAAAATATCTAACATGAGAAAATTACTTTCTAAAATTGATTATACACTAACATTTAGATTACTGCTGAGTATAGCGATGTGTTATACAGGATACATACAAAATGATTACATGTCAGGTATATTTGGCTTATTCTTGGCTATATATGCATTAATAGGTGCAAAGTATAAAATTGGTTGCGGGTACAATGGATGCGCTTATACGCCAACTTATAAGTCTCAAGAGGTTTTGGTGGAAGATGTTAAACATATTGATTTTACAGAAATAAAATAAAGAGTATGTCCAGTCCTGAAACATTTGCAACAATCATTAATGGTGATATACCTGTCTTAGTGGATTTTTTTGCTGAGTGGTGTGGCCCTTGTAAAATGATGCCTCCCATTTTGGAACAAGTTAGAGATAAGTTAGGAGGTAAGGTTCGCATTATAAAAATCGATGTTGATAAAAATCAAAAACTAGCTTCAGAGTTAAATATATCTAGTGTGCCAACACTCGCCATTTTTTCAAAAGGAGAAATTAAATGGAGACAGCCTGGTGTTCAACAAGCCAATACATTGGTTCAATTATTAAATAAGTATATTGTGTCATAGTTGGTGTATGATATAATATATTTTATATACCATAGAATCGAAATAATTAATAATAATGAATTCATTTTGGAACGATAGATACAGTGAAACCGAATTTGTCTATGGAGAAGCGCCTAATATATATTTTGCTGAGGAATTAGGTAAATTAGAACCAGGTACTATTATTTTACCTTGCGATGGAGAAGGCCGCAATGCGGTACATGCAGCAAGACAAGGTTGGAATGTACAAGCATTTGATTTAAGTGAAGCTGGAAAAGTGAAGGCCGATGGTTTGGCTTTAAAGTATGATGTAAAAATTAATTTTCAGATACAAGATGCCGCCTTGGCTTTGTATCCAGCTGCAAGCACAGATGCTGTAGCTATTATTTATACGCATTTACCTACACCCATTAGAAAAAAATTGTACCATAATATAATCCATTGGTTAAAACCTGGTGGGAAAGTTATTTTAGAAACTTTTTGTCCTGATCAATTAAAAAATAATTCTGGAGGTCCAAAGGACATTGATATGCTTAATACCAAGGAAATTCTTTCAGAAGATTTTAAAGATTTAAGCATTGATTATTTGGAGTATGCGCAAATTCAATTGAGTGAAGGCAAGTATCATGAAGGCCTAGCAGATGTGATAAGAATGATCGCAACGAAGCTATAATTATTACCTATCCCTCTGCGTGAGGAAAACACCCCCTCAAATAGGTTCAAATCGGTTGATTTCGGTTTTGTGAAAACATAACTAACTACAAATCAACGCATTCATTTTCTCAAAAAATCTTCATAACCCTGAGGTCTCGGGTTCAAATCCCGATCTCGCTACAAAGCCTCTCAACAAAGTTGAGAGGCTTTTTTCATTTAAGGCAGCGTCACAAGCTCGCTTGTGTAAGCTGACGAGAATGAAAAAAGCCAAAGAGAGCTGATGAAATTCATCAGCTCTCTTTGAAAAGCTTTGGGTAAACCGACCCACGTGGATGCCGACGCAGTCGGCCATCCGATTTAGAATAATTTCTCTAGAACATACGTTGATTATTCTTAGTTAATTATTTACTAACTTTAGTTAGTTTAATTTAAAAACGATATTATGAAAAATATTCTTGTTTTTGGTATGGGAAAGGTTGGTTCATTAGTTGCAACCCTTTTGAGTCAACAATTTAATGTTACTGGATTTGACCAATCTGTTCAGAAAGGTCAATTTAAATTCAAGATCATACAAGCAGATGTAAAGGACCTTAAATATTTAGAAGAAGTGATTAAGCAGCATGATGCAGTAGTATCTTGTATGCCATTTTATTTAAATCTACCCATTGCAAAAATTGCATTTAAACATAAAAAACATTATTTCGATTTAACAGAAGATGTTTCTACTACTAATGCCATTCGTAAAATGGCTAAAACAGCTAAATCAGTTTTGGTTCCACAATGTGGATTAGCGCCAGGTTTTATTGGTATAGTAGGGGCAGATTTAGCAAAGTCTTTTACTAAAATTAGAGATATTGAATTAAGAGTAGGTGCGCTTCCTCGTTATCCGAACGGATTACTTGGTTATTCATTTACATGGTCACCTGCAGGCGTTATTAATGAATATATTAATGATGCAGAAGTAATACATAATGGTGTTCGTAAAATGGTTCCTTCTTTGGAAGGGGTGGAATATATTAATATAGAGGGACAAGAATTTGAGGCATTTACCACCTCTGGCGGTTTAGGTACCATGTGTGAAACTTTCGAAAATAAATTGGACACCTTAAATTATAAAACGATCCGTTATCCAGGACATGCCAAATTAATGAAATTCTTATTGTATGAATTGATATTAAAAAATGATAAAACATTATTGGAGCATATTCTTACAGAGGCTAAACCACCAGTGCAAGAAGACATTGTATATGTATATGCAGTTATTGAAGGTTGGAAAAAGAGTACTTTGAAAAGAGAAGAGTATTATAAAGCTTTTACTCCAATAACTATTGATGGACAACAATGGAGAGCCATTTCATGGACTACTGCTGCTTCACTTTGCGCTGTAATTGAACTCGTTGCAAAAAAGAAATTACCTCAAAAAGGTTTTATCAAACAAGAGGAAATTAATTTCGGCGATTTATTATCTACTAGTTATGGTATGTATTTTAAAAATTTTTAAAAATATAAGATTCACACTAGCTTTCATATTTGTTATTGCAACTATTTGTCTCAGAAAAGTTTAATTTCAAAATCAGTTGAGTTAGAGAAACATAATTCAAATATTCCAACTTCCTTCTTCCACTTCGGCTTCCAATTCTCCTTCGTCCCATCCGCAATAACCGATAAATATTTGAAGTTCTTCTTGGGTAATGCTTTTATTATTAATTGCTACTATCACTTGCTCCATATTGCCCCCTAAATAAAAACTATCGCACACCTGTTCACCACCTTCAATAAGATCGGGTCGCTTGTGCAATACAAATAAGTGTTCTCTGTCAACAGGCCCACCATCCATTAATGGAAATGGATTACTATGTTTAAATTCAACTAAATCGTTTAAAGATTTACCCAAAGCTTTATTAGTTACAAAACCCAAACTTTCTTCATCATTGTGTTTAATAATTAGAATGGTAGTATCCTCAAAGAAGCTACCAATTAACTCATCAGAGCTATTGATATACTTTCCTGCTTTTAGATTGCTCATAGCTTAGAATGCTTTTTAACTAATGTTCAAAGAATAAAGTTAAAGCAGGTCCTTTGAAATATAGAAATCAGTAGG
>CAJADG010000059.1 GCA_903938445.1 uncultured Bacteroidota bacterium
ATGTGGATGAAAAAACAGTAACTATGTCAGATGCGGCTGGTATTGCAGCAGGTGGAGTTTCCTTTGCCAAAACATGTACCCCTTGTCATGGGGCTAAAGGGGAAGGTGGAGTAGGTCCTAATTTAACGGATGATTATTGGTTACATGGAGGAAAAATTGCTGATTTATTTAAAACCATTAAATATGGATATCCAGATAAAGGAATGCAAGCATGGCAAGCCACTTATTCCCCTGTTCAAATACAGGAATTGGCTAGTTATGTAAAATCATTAAAGGGTACGAATCCTCCCAATGGGAAAGCGCCTCAGGGGGATTTATTTAAAGAAGAATTGATAAGTAAAGATAGTACTGCTACAATAGCAAAAAAAGATAGTGTAATCGCTGTCAAATAATGATAGATGTTTATGAGCAATTTAGATTCAGAGACTTTGGCGAATTTTAAAAAGGAAATGTTAGATCAGTCCTTTAGAGATTCTGTTGCTACAATAAATAAAGAAGGTAATCGAAATTATATACATCCTCAAAAGCCAAAAGGAAAGCTTTATAACTTAAGATCTTACTTTAGTTATTTTTATTTAGTATTATTTTTTACAGTTCCATTTATTAAAATAGGAGGAGAGCCTGTTTTCTTGATCAATATTTTAGAGCGTAAGTTTATATTATTCGGTAAAATATTTTGGCCACAGGATTTTTTCATTTTTGCTATAGGGTTGCTTACATTTTTGGTCTTTGTTATTTTATTTACAGTAGCATTTGGTAGGATATGGTGTGGATGGGCTTGTCCTCAAACTATTTTCATGGAAATGGTTTTTAGAAAAATAGAATTTTTTATTGAAGGGGATGTTGCACAACAAAAAAGATTAAATGCCCAGCCTTGGAATGGTGAAAAGATTTTGAAAAAAGGAGGAAAGACGATTGTCTTTTTTATGATTTCCTTTTTGATAGCGAACTTTTTTTTAGGATATATCATTGGAATTGACGAAGTTGGAAAGTTGGTGCAAGAAGGCATATTTGTACATTTTGGTACTTTTAGTGCATTGGTATTATTTACATTGGTTTTCTTTTTTGTCTATATCTGGTTTAGGGAGCAGGCTTGTATCATTGTTTGTCCATATGGTAGATTGCAAGGTGTCTTGTTGGACAAGAATTCAATTCTAGTAGCTTATGATTATGTAAGGGGAGAGCCAAGGGGAAAGGCGACAGAACAGGGGAATGGGGATTGTGTAAATTGTCATGCTTGTATTAGGGTTTGCCCAACTGGTATTGATATTAGGAATGGAACTCAATTAGAATGTGTTAATTGTACTGCATGTATTGACGCTTGTGATGAGATTATGGATCATATTGGTAAGCCAAAGGGTTTGATTAGATATGCCTCAGAAAATAATATAGCAAAAAAAGAAAAGACCAGTTATACTTGGCGCTTAAAATTATACACCATTGTTTTAACAGCATTGCTATCTTTCTTGGCAATTTTATTAATAACGAGAGCAGATGTATCAGCGCGTATTATAAAAACACCAGGACAAACCTATCAACAATTAGAAGGTAATAAAATAAGTAATCTATACAATATTAAATTAGCGAATAAAACAAGGAGAATTATTCATTTGGAATTGAAATTGGAAAATGTGCAAGGAGAGATTAAACTTATAAATAAGATAGATGTGCCAAAAGAGTCCTATTTTCAAACTAGTTTTTTTGTGATTTTTGAAAAAAGTCAAATTCACAGTCGAAAAACAAAAATCAATGTTGGGATCTATGAAGAGGGTAAGAAAATTCAAACTGCTTCTGCTACATTTTTAGGACCAACTATTTAAAAAATATATTATGAAATTTAATTGGGGACATAAAATTGTTATAGTGTTTGGGGTTTTTGTGATTGGCATTCTATTTCTAGTTTACAAATCAAGTCAACAAAAAATGGATTTAGTTCAAAAGGATTATTATGCAGATGAGTTAAAATATCAAGATATCATTAATGCTTCAAAAAATGCAAAAGAAATAGGTGGTAATTTAAATGTTATCCGTAAAGGCGGGCATTTATTTATTTCTCTGCCCGTAGGTTTTCATAATGCATCTGTTAAAGGAGTCGCTCATCTGTATTTCGCAGCAGATGAAACAAGAGATATTTCAAAATCATTTGAAACCAGCACAGGTGAATTTGAAATGGAATTGAAGACGATGATGAATGGTTATTATACTTTAAAATTGGATATCGATTTAAATGGCAAGCAATATTATTATGAACAGAAATTAAATTTCTAATCATGTTTTTGAGTAGTGTTTTTGAGATTGGGTTTTTGATGGGTCTACTAGGGAGCGTCCATTGCATTGGCATGTGTGGGCCGTTGGTAATGGCACTCCCTATTTCCCAAAAAAATACATTTCAAAAATTTGCTGCATTATTATTGTATCATGCTGGAAAAATCTTTAGTTATGCCATTTTAGGTTTATTATTTGGTTTGTTTGGCAGTCAATTCCCCGTATTTGCCTTACAGAAAAATATTTCCATTGTCATTGGCATTACTATGTTGTTGTATGTTTTATATGTATTTGTTTTAAAGCCAAAGCATATTCAATTAGGGGTATTAGGTAATTATTATAATCATGTTGTAAAGCTCCTAAGTAAATTATTTAAAAGTAAATCAGCTCTATCTTTTTTATTGATTGGGTTGTTAAATGGATTGCTGCCTTGCGGAATGATTTATTTAGCATTAAGTTCCTCTATGGCTACACAAAATA
This sequence comes from uncultured Bacteroidota bacterium, assembly GCA_903938445.1. GTDB lineage: Bacteria > Bacteroidota > Bacteroidia > Chitinophagales > Chitinophagaceae > Sediminibacterium. The sequence continues at coordinate 2,746 of CAJADG010000059.1, forward strand.
TTTGGTACGGAGGATTGTTGATGTTTTTTTTTGGATTGGGTACCATCCCAGCTTTGTTAATGGTAGCATTGGGAGGGCAGTATATGGGTTTTAGTTTTAGGAAAAAATTGCAAAACTTATTGCCTGTATTTATATTGGGAATGGGACTGCTATTAATCTTAAGAGGGCTTAATTTAGGAATTCCTTATTTAAGCCCCATTGCAGGTATTGGCACACAGGTTATATCATGTCATAATTAATTTTTATGAACAAAGAGATCATTTTACAAGAAATAGAATCATTCAATAGAACCTTGGATTTTGTTCAAGAAGAGCAGTCATTTATTAAAAGTAAGTTAAGTAGCTTTTTAGATAAAATAGTTTTAAATGATTCTTTAGTATGGGCCGAAACCTTACACCAGGAGATCCTAAATAGAGAGTCTGCCATTCAAATGTTGAAAAATGATATTTCTAAGTTGTCATTAGAATTAAAGACAAAGCAATTTGTAAATAATATAGTGGATGCAAAAGTGTTAGCTGTATTTAAAAAGTACAAACAACAAGTAGGCTATATAGAAATTCAATTTCTAAAATCGAAGCAATCTGCCAATGAAAAATTTGAAAGCGCTATTTACTAAATGAATTAATTGAATAAGTTAAGTAGTTTCTTTTCATCTAGAATTGTGATTTTTCCATCCTTGATTTCAATCAATTTTTCATTTTTGAAATCACTTAATGTTCTAATTAAACTTTCGGTTGCAGTTCCTGCAATATTGGCTAAATCTTCTCTTGAAATTGACATAGAAAATTGTTCATCCATACTTGAAGCGTATTTCTTCTTTAAAGTCAATAAAGCATCTGCAACACGCTTTCTTAAACTATGATAGGCGAGTGCCACCAATTGTTGTTCTTTCTCTGCAATATTATTGGTTAATAATTTGATTACTTTTAGCGCAATTTCTTGATTGGTTGTAATCATATGTTCAAATTCTTTCTTTGGGATCACTCTTATAGAAGATTCTTCAAGTGTTTCCGCAAATTCTTCGTAGACTGAATTTTTTAAGAGAGGGATATGTCCAAAAAAATCACCAGCTGATAATAAGCTTGTTATCAATTCTTTTCCGCCGTCACTTGTTTTATAGATTTTTATTTTACCGCTTTCAACATAGTAAAGTTTATTGGGGTGCTGTCCTTCGGCATAAATAGTTTGTTTTTTCTTGTATTCTATGATATCATGGTTTTCTAAACTTTCATGCATTTCATCTTTTTGTCCAAGGTCTGCAATAATTTGATGCCAAGTTTCAATAGCTTTATTGCTATGATTTTGTTGAACTTTAATTTTTTCTAATCTAGTTCTAATTGCATTTATTAATTCTACATCTGAAAATGGTTTTGTGATATAATCATCGGCTCCCATCTCCATTCCTTTTCTCAAGTCGGTTCTTTCACTTTTTGCACTTAAAAAAATAAATGGGATATGTTTTAATTCAGGGTTATTGCTTATAATCTGATAAACACCATATCCGTCAAGTACTGGCATCATTATATCACAAACTATTAAATCGGGTGGGGTCATCATTGCTTTTTCAACTCCTATTTTTCCATTTTCGGCTGTGATAATTTCATAATTCGCTAAAGCAAGAATTTCTGCTGTATTCTCTCTTAATGCTTCATTGTCTTCAATAAGTAATATTTTTTCCATAATGTTTATTTTAGTTGAAGTCTTTTAAGATTTTTGAGGGTAGAGTG
>CAJADG010000060.1 GCA_903938445.1 uncultured Bacteroidota bacterium
GTATTAAATTTGGATAAATAGAATATTTCACTACCTTTAAGTTCTAAAATTTATTTTATGGGAGACATATTTTCAGGACAACACATTATATTGATTTTATTGCTTGTATTGGTATTCTTTGGTGGTAAGAAAATACCTGAATTAATGCGTGGGCTAGGTAAAGGAATCAGAGAATTCAAAGATGCGAAAGACAATATTAAAAGAGAAATTGATAGCCAAGTGAACGAAGACGGAAGCCCAAAAAGCAACACTACGAACACTACTACTCATCAATAAGATGATATCTAATTAATAGTGAACCTCGAGGGCAACCTTCGAGGTTTTCTATTAATAATAGTCCACATTTACTTTCCATTGTACCTACCTCAATGAGCATTTTCAAAAAAAAGACCGATTCAGAATTAAAAGCGGAAATGACGTTTTTTGATCATATTGATGAACTCAGAAAACATTTATTTCGCTCTGCCATTGCTATTGTAATAGGAATGATTGTAATTCACATTTACAATAATTTCATTGTAAAGAAAGTGTTGATGGGACCAACCCATGCTGACTTTCCAACTTATACACTACTTTGTAAATTAGGTCAGAAATTAAATATGGGCAATAGCCTATGTTTAAGTGAAATTAAAGTAGAGCTTCAAAGCAATTCTGTTGCAGGTCAGTTTGGGGTGTATGTAAATATTTTAATTATTGGAGGACTTATTATTGCATTCCCATATGTATTTTGGCAATTTTGGAAATTCATAAAGCCCGCCTTAAAAACAAATGAATTAAAAGGAACGCGCGGTGTAATTTTTTGGGTTTCTACTTTATTTTTTACAGGGGTATTGTTTGGCTATTTTGTTGTAGCGCCATATACCATTAATTTCTTTGCGAATTTTTCTATTGATGACAATATTAAAAACTTCTGGACACTGTCTAGTTATTTTAGTACCATCATACCACTTATACTAGGCTCTGGTATTGCGTTTCAGCTGCCATTGGTATTATATTTTTTAGCTAAGGTTGATATTGTTTCTGTAGCATTTTTAAAAAAATACAGAAAGCACTCAATTTTAGTAATTGTAATTGCAGTTTCAGCAATTACGCCTCCTGACATGTTGAGTACTATTATTTGTAGTATTCCACTTGTATTGCTTTATGAAGTGAGCATTTTGCTTTGCAAAAGAGTAGAGAAGAAAAAGCAAAAACAAGATTCAGTTCCAGAGTGGGATTAATAAGATGATTAATTAACTATAACAAAGAGGCCCCGCGAATGCAGGGCCTCTTTGTATTTCAAGTATATTTTTATAAAAATTACACTAAAAATAAATTCAACTATTTAAAGCCGATCTTCTCTAATCCTTTGTGGCTTATAACAATTGCCTCTTCGGGTGTTTCATTAAAAGTGGCATCTTGTTCAACATAGTAATATAACATGCCAGATAATTTCTTTTCAGCTAGAATACGCTTAAAGTCAATATGGCCATTACCAACTGGTGCAAAACGACCTTGATCATCCATATCCTTCACATGCCAAATTTTAAAACGACCTGGGTAGCGTTTAAAATAAGCTACTGGATCTTGACCTGCTTTTGTTACCCAATATAAATCCATTTGAAAATTCACGATGCTTTTATCGCAATGCTCTAATAAATAATCCAATACAACATTACCCTCCTCGTCTTTTGAAAATTCAAAATCGTGATTATGGTATAATAATTCTAATCCTCCGGCTTTACATTTAGCGCCTAATTTATTTAAAATATCAGCTAAATTTTTTGCTCCACCTTTCATTCCTAATTTTTTATTTGCAGCGTCATAATAAAATAAACCCATAGGTGGCACAGGAACAACAAAATACTTAAAGCCAGCAGTTTTTAAATCTGCAATTTGTTGATCTATATTATCAAAAGTAACAGTTCCTTGGTGTGCTGAAATTGGAGTTAATTTCATTTCATCTAATAATGCTTTAAAATCAGCAGGAGATAAATTGTAAAATTTACCATTGTTATAACCAGCTGATTCAACATTTACATATCCAGCTTGAGCCACTTTTTGTAAAGTAGCACGTGCATCCTTTGTCATTAAATCACGCACAGTGTATAATGCTAAACCTCCAAAAGGTTTTCCAGGAGCCTGTTGTTTTTCAATTGGTTTAAAAGCAAGCAGGGTTACTGCAAAAAATGCACTAAGTGCTAAAACGGGTTTTAAAAATTTAGAGATTTTCATAGCAAGCAATTGTATTGATTATTTTTAATAATTTGATGTTTCAATTTACTGAATTTGATCATAAATCAAACTAATAAACTCATTAATTATATAAATGGAAGTGGTTTTTTGTTATTTTCACAATACAAATTAATAGGCCTCAATTATATTTCATAAATCAATCATTAAGGAAAATGGCAAGTATTAATCCTCATATTCACTTCAATGGCAATACCGAAGAAGCATTTCATTTTTACCAATCTGTCTTTGGCGGTAGTTTTGGTAGCATCACTCGATTTAAGGACTTAACTACCGAAGGTTTTCAATTTCCAGAAGAGGAGTTAAATAAAATAATGCATATATCCTTGCCTATTAGTGCAGGAAGTACTTTAATGGGAAGTGATGTGCCTAGTATGTTAGGCACCGTAAATGAAAAAGAAAACAGAAGTAAAATTACGGTAAGTGCAGAGAGCAAAGAGGAAGCTGATAAAATATTTAATGGATTGTCATCAGGGGGCGAGGTTGAATTCCCAATTGGCGATAGTCCATGGGGCGTTTATTTTGGGGCATTTAGAGATAAGTATGGAGTTGAATGGATGATTAGCTTTAGTTAGCTTATCTTATAATTTGTATGAACATTTTGTTGCATTTTACGTTTATGTGATGTATACGCGTAAACATCCATGTCAAATTCAGTTTCCATACTATTTCCACACCAATTATTTAAGAATAATCCTGTTTTACAAAAAGGAGTAGAAGTATATTTAGTAGAGGAGGCCTTGTTTTTCAGTCAATACCAGTTTCATCAGCAAAAATTAGTGTTGCATAGGGCAAGCATGAAATTTTATGAGCAATATTTAAAAAAAGAAGGCTTAAAGGTTCATTATATAGAATGTCATGATAAAAGATCGGATAGTAAGTTACTCATTGATGATTTAGCAAAAAAAGGAATTTCAGAAATACATATTGTCGAAGTAGTCGATAATTGGTTAATGAAAAAAATACAAGCTGCGACTGATCAACATAAGATGCATTTAAATATTACGGAAAGTCCGAATTTTTTAAATACGAATTTAAGTGTTGCTGAATTTTTCAATAATAGAAAAACATATTTTCAAACTGATTTTTATACTTGGCAACGTAAACAGCGAAGCATCCTTTTAGAAAAAGATGGCAAGCCTGTTGGCAGCAAATGGACTTATGATGCGGAGAATAGATCCAAGTTTCCTAAAAAAGAAACAGTTCCCCATATACCATTACCAAAAGAAAATGAATTTATACAAGAAGCTAAAACTTATGTTCAAAAATATTTTCCCAATAATTATGGTGATATCAATGGGCCATACCTTTTTGCAATCAATTTTAAAGAAGCAGAAAATTGGTTAGATGAATTTTTAAATAATCGATTTGAAAAATTTGGAATATACGAGGACGCCATTGTTACTAAGGAAACCGTATTGCATCACTCTGTATTAAGTCCTATGCTGAATATTGGTTTGCTTACTCCCAATCAAATTATTGAAAAAGCTATTTTAAAAGGTCAGGAGAAAATTATTCCACTAAATTCTCTGGAAGGATTTATTAGACAGGTGATGGGCTGGAGAGAATTTATAAAGATTGTTTATGAGCGCGAAGGAACAAAACAACGCACAACAAATTATTGGAAATTTACAAGAAAAATTCCAGTGAGTTTCTGGAACGGCACTACAGGCATACCTCCAATAGATAGTACCATCAAAAAGATTTTAAAAACGGGTTATTGTCATCATATTGAGCGACTCATGGTTTTAGGAAATTTCATGTTGTTATGTGAATTTGATCCTAATGAAGTGTACAAATGGTTTATGGAAATGTTTATTGATGCCTATGATTGGGTAATGGTTCCGAATGTATATGGTATGACTCAGTTTGCTGATGGAGGTTTAATGACCACCAAGCCCTATATAAGTGGTAGTAATTATTTAATGAAAATGAGCGATTACGAAAAAGGGGAATGGCAGGTCATTTGGGATGGATTGTTTTGGCGATTCATGCATGAACACCGAAGCTTCTTTTTAAAAAATCCAAGACTAGGTATGCTAATTGGAACCTTTGATAAAATGAGTGCCGAAAAACAAAATGCACATTTAGCAAATGCAAATAATTATTTAAAAAGTTTAGATCAATAAAATGAAAACGCAGATTACAAATACCGAATTGATGCAAATGGAGCAGCGTGAAAGGGCGCACCTCATAAATAGTGTAGGCGGTTTTAAAAGCGTTTGCTTAATTGGCACTGTTGATGAAGCAGGACAAACCAACTTGGCTATATTTAATTCAATTGTTCATATTGGGGCTAATCCACCGCTTATTAGTTTTATCATGCGTCCCGATTCAGTGGAGCGTCATACGCTGGCGAATATTTTAAATGTAGGATATTACACTATTAATCATTTAAATGAAACCATTTATAAACAAGCACACCAAACATCGGCAAGATATCCAAAAGAGGTATCTGAATTTGATGCAACCGGTTTAACTCCTGAGTTTAAAAATGATTTTAAAGCACCTTTTGTTGCAGAAAGTCAAATACAACTAGGCATTGAATTTAAAGAGCGCATTAATTTAACCATCAACAATACCATCATGATCATTGGCGAAATAAAAGAAATATATTTCCCAACAGACTGTTTACTGGAAGATGGCTATTTAGATATTGAAAAAGCAGGAACCATTGCTTGTACAGGGCTTGATAGCTACCATCTTACTCAAAGACTTGAAAGATTACCATATGCAAAGCCATAATCAAATTAGCTTCCCTACAGATTATGAATCGATTCTGGAAAGAATTGAAGCGATCGATCCTATTAAATATGCTCAAACAAGAAACTATTTAAATGGACGTATTACTTATTTGTCCCCCTATTTATCTAGAGGAGTTATTTCATTGCCACAAATATTAAACTCGATTTTAAAAAAAGGATATCCTACCAAAGCTGCAGAAAAATTAATACAGGAATTAGCATGGCGTGAATATTACCAAAGAGTGTGGCGGGTTAAAGGCAATCAAATATGGGAGGACTTAAAACAA
>CAJADG010000061.1 GCA_903938445.1 uncultured Bacteroidota bacterium
CACCGTTAAGAGTCTATTGATTTCATTAGTGCCCTCGTAAATTCTATTGATACGACTATCTCTATAGGCTTTTGAAATACTATACTCATCGCTGTAACCATTTCCTCCATGTACTTGCACGCCTTCATCTACAACATAATCCAACACTTCGGATCCAAACACTTTTAAAATAGCACATTCAATGGCATATTCTTCCGCGGCACCTAATAATGATTCAGATAAATTTTTTCCTGCTGCAGCTAACTCAGCTTCCATTTCATCAATATTACGAGACACTCGATACAAAGCAGTTTCACCCACCCACATTCTAATTGCCATCTCCGCTAGCTTGTGACGAATTGCACCAAATTTTACAATGGGCAATTTAAATTGCTCTCTAGTTTTTGCATATTGAACCGATGTTGTAATAGCCCTGCGTGCACCACCCAATGTTGCTGCGCCTAATTTTAAGCGGCCAATGTTTAAAATATTAAAAGCAATAATATGACCTTTACCAATTTCACCTAATACATTTTCAACGGGTACTTTACAATCTTGAAAATACAATTGCACAGTACTAGATCCTTTAATACCCATTTTATGTTCTTCAGGACCTTGTGTAAATCCTTCCATTCCTCTTTCTACAATAAATGCAGTGAATTGCTCTCCGTCAATTTTAGCAAACACCGTATATACATCAGCAAAACCACCATTGGTGATCCAACACTTTTGTCCATTTAAAATATAATGCTTTCCGTCCTCATTTAATTTTGCAGTAGTTTTTGCACTTAATGCATCGGATCCACTGTTAGGCTCTGTTAATCCATAAGATCCTTTCCATTCACCACTTGCTAATTTTGGAACATACTTTGCTCTTTGTGCTTCTGTTCCAAAATATAAAATTGGTAAGGTTCCAATTCCTGTATGAGCTGCATTGGCAACAGAAAAAGAATATCCACCACCTAAATATTCAGCAACAATGGTTGCAGTAATAAAATCTTTTCCTAAACCACCATATTGCTCGGGTACTGTAATGCCCAGTAGTCCTTGTTCTCCTGCCTTTGATAAAAGAGAAGGCATTAAGCCTGGCTCTAATTTATCAATACGATCTACTACTGGTAATACTTCGGTATCCACAAATTGGTCGCACATATCGCGCACCATAATTTGTTCTTCATTAAATTCTTCAGGAATGAAAACATCGGACGCTTGCACTTCTTTGATGATCCATTCTCCTCCATGAATTGTAGTTCCCATAAAATAGTATTTAAATTTTTGTCGAATAATATTGAGTTGTTTAAATTAAATCAGGATGTGTTAAGTTATCGTACACTCTTTGCAACACATTCTTCACCACTTCAATCTCCTCCTTTGTAATATTTTGTAAAGCTTCATTCATCGTTTGATTGGCCAAATCATAAGTAAGTTGTTGTAATGGCTTCGCAGCATCCATCAAACAAACTTTATTAATACGTCTGTCGGAAGTACTTGCAACACGTGTAACTAATCCCAATTTTTCGAGATTGTCAATTAATCGCGTGATACTTGCTTTGTCTCTAAACGTACGTGTACCTAATTCTTGTTGACTTAATCCGTCTTCCTTCCATAAATGGTATAAAACAGACCATTGTTCAATAGTAATTTCAAGTCCCGCATTGCGGAAGTTTTTTTGAAGTCGACGTGCTACAGCTGTCGTGGCCATGCCATTAATGACGCTGTAAAGTTCCCCTCTCCTAAATTGGTTGTTTGACATATAGTTAGTTATGCAACTAATTCAAAAGTACGAGTAAATAGGGAAATTGACCAAAAAAAGGTCAAAATTTAGGCATTAGTCAAGGGTTCTTCTTCTTATTTTAATTTGGATGCCATTTTCAATAGGGGTATCGCTTACTAATATTAAGTAACCGCCGCCTCCAGCACCAGATAGTTTGTACCCTAGACCTTTGTTTTTATATTTTTCTATTATTTGTGCAGTTGCTTCATCTAACATGTTAGGGAACATGGCAATTTGAGCATGAAATGATGCAAGAAAATATTTGCCAAAGGATAAAGAGTCTTTTGCTAAAATTGCATTCCAACAATTTTCAGTTGCTGTCGCCAAATTTTTTGCAGCTCCCTCATTAATATTTGTATTTGCTAAAACATCATAATCACTTTGCCTAGGATCTAATGGGATTAAATATAATTTGGATTCCAACCAATTCAAAATTTCTTCCTCTTCCATTTTTTGTATTTCGGAAGGCCAGTATTGATCTTTAGAATAATGTAATTTATTAAGCCCTGGCATTACAATACCTAATGCATCTTGTGATCCTGCAATTGTTTTTGTGCCTGGAGGATTTTCATAACTAAATAAAATTTTACTAAGTAGTTCAGGATCACCATCTGGCAATTTAGATTTCCATAATTCAATGGCTTTATTTCTGGTACTACTTGACATTCCACTTCTATTGTTGAATTCAATGGTAGGTTCAATGGATATCGTTATGACAGGACCGGGATAATGTTTATTTACATAGGGTTGATCCAACCAACCACCTGCAATATCTATTCGAAAAGGAATAATGGAGTTGGTTCTTAAAGTAGTTGTAGACCTTACTGGTAAACCTTCTGATGGTATTCTATCCAATACAATATATTCAATACCAAGTGATTCACAAAGCTTTGCTTTGGAAGGTGTGTTACCATCTTCATTAACTACAAAAATATCGGGTTTGATTTCATTTAGCTCTTGCTCAAAATCTAAAATACCTGAGCCCTTATTTATTTTACAAGTATGCACACAACGTAAAGCTTGAATCATGTACTTTCTTTCTTGTTGTGTAATGATTGGATATCGACCTTTTAAATCAAAAACAGTTTTATCCGATCCAATACAAACATATAAATCTCCATAGCTTGCAGAAGTTTCTAAAAATGCAATATGACCGCTATGAAGTAAATCAAAACATCCACTAACAAATACTTTTTTATTGCCTTGGCTCATTCAATTAAAATTTCGTTCTACAATTTATATGAATCTGTGCAATAAAACGACTTAACTTTACCCAATGATTCATTTTTTAAATTGGACGGTTGCTATTTTGGCCAGTATATATGCCCTTTTATTATTGGCATATCGCTATTGGTTTAGCAAATTAAAACCTTTTGAATCTACCCAAGTACATACATCATTTACTCGTTTTACGGTGGTAATTCCAGCCCGTAACGAAGCTGATAATATAAAAGCTTGTATTGATTCCATTTTAGCGCAGGACTATCCAAAGGAACATTTTGAAATTATTGTTATTGATGATTTTTCCGAAGACAATACTGCTTTTATGGTGAAAGCACTTGGGCAGGATTTTCCCAATGTTCGATTATTAAGTTTGGCCGATTATTTTAAGCCTGGTGAGATGAATTCTTTCAAAAAGAAAGCCATTGAAAAGGCAGTGAGTCAGGCCAATGGGCAGTGGATTGTTACTACCGATGCAGATTGTATTATTCCCAAAAAATGGCTTAGCATTTACAATGAATACATCCTTGAAAACAAACCAGTTTTTGTGGCCGCTCCAGTAATGTTTATCAAAGAGTCGGGTATTTTAAATGAATTTCAGTTGTTGGATTTTATAGCATTACAAGGAATCACAGCTGCTGCAGTCGGCGCTGGTAAACATTCTATGAGCAATGGTGCCAATCTTGCTTTTGAAAAGTCGGCCTTTATCGCGGTGGGTGGATATCAAGGGGTAGACCAAATTGCAAGTGGGGACGATATGTTTTTGATGCATAAAATGAAAGTGACTTTATCTAACCGTATTGGATATTTATTTCATCCAGGCGCTATCGTTTTAACAAAGGCGATGGGGAATTGGAAGGACTTTATCATGCAAAGAATTAGATGGTCTAGTAAGGCCCGTTATTATGACGACAATTCTATTTTTTGGGTGCTTCTTTTAGTGTATTTGTATAATTTCTCCTTCCTCGTTTTATTATTCGCAAAGGACTATAAAATGTTTATGATATCGATTGCGTTAAAAACTATTTTTGAGATTTTCTTTTTATTGCCTGTGACTCATTTTTTTAAATTACAAGGGCAATTGAGGTATTTTCCTTTGTATCAGCCACTTCATATAGTATATACCTTGGTGGCTGGATTATTTGGTCAAGTAAAAACATACACTTGGAAGGGTAGACGCGTTAAATAAGTATCAAATATTTGTTTGTTGAACCTTGTATTTCCGTAAATTTGTTATCTAAATGAATGCGTTTATGTCTACTGAAACTTTATCACAAGCAACCCCTTTAACCGCTAAAGATTTTGCATCTGACCAAGAAGTACGTTGGTGCCCTGGTTGTGGTGACTATTCAATTTTAGCACAAGTGCAAAAAGTAATGCCAACCATTGGTGTTCCTAAAGAAAATATTGTGGTGATTAGTGGAATTGGTTGTAGTAGTCGTTTCCCTTATTACATGAACACTTATGGAATGCATTCAATCCATGGTCGTGCAACTGCAATCGCAAGTGGTTTAAAAGCTTCTCGTCCAGAATTAAGTGTTTGGATTGTTGCAGGTGATGGTGACTCAATGAGTATTGGTGGTAATCATACCATTCATATGTTAAGAAGAAACTTTAATGTAAACTTCTTAGTTTTTAATAATCAAATTTATGGTTTAACAAAAGGTCAATATTCTCCAACTTCTGAATTACATAAAATTACGAAGAGTACTCCAATGGGTAGTATCGATCATCCATTTAACCCTGCAGCATTGGCATTAGGTGCTGACGCAACATTTGTGGGACGTACGATGGATCGTGATCCAAAGCATATGCAATATATGATCACGCGTGCGGAGCAACATAAAGGAACTTCTTTCTTAGAGATTTATCAAAACTGTAACATCTTTAATGATGGTGCATTTGAAATATTTACTGAAAAAGCAACTAAGCCATTGCATGCATTGTTCCTTGAGCAAGGTAAGCCTTTGACTTTTGGTGCTAATAATGAATTAGGATTACGTTTTGATGGCATGCGTCCTGAAGTTGTAACTATTGGTGAAAAATATAGTGCTGATGATTTATGGATTCATGATGAAAAAGATTTTTATAAAGCACAAATCTTAACACGTTTATTTGACAATCCTTCTGAGCCTGGTGCTGTGTTCCCTCGTCCTTTTGGTGTATTCTTTACAGCAGATCGTCCTTGTTATGAGGATATGATGGCATTACAATTAGAAGAATCATTGGTGAAAGGTCCTGGTGATTTAGATAAATTAATTCGCGGTCGCGAAACTTGGGAAATTAAATAGTCTCTTTTTAATTAAGATCATAGATCAATATAATTTCTTTTAAGGGCCGTCATTACCATGGCGGTCCTTTGTTTTACCTGTAATTTTTTAAACACACGGTCTCGATAACCGTAAATAGTACTTACACTTTTTTGTAATTCAGTGGCGATGGCTTCGTAGGTTAAATCCTTAGCGCAGGCTTGAATAAAATTAATTTCGTTTTGAGTGAGTGGACTTGTGTTGTAATGTAACTCTTTAATGATGATATCACTTTTCATATTAGTGGTAATAAGTTTTAATTTACTTGCAGATAATTTAAATTTAGTTCTACTCCAAACACATTTTTTTAAATCAATTAAAGGTTCGTCTGTAAAAAATATTCCATCCAATCCATTTTTTAATAAAAAGCAAATACCTTTCATATATTTTGCATCCGATTTTAATAATATATAAGTATGACTACTATTGCGCTTTATTAATTTCATGAGTTTTATCAATTCAATATAATGGTAGCAATCTGAAAGAATACATAAGTCTGGAGGTTGAATCAATTGTCCCAAATGGTTTGCATATTCATCTATAGTAGAAGCACAATAAACAACTTTGCAATCTTCTTGCTTCTCAATGGCTAATTGAAACGCGGTGCGCGTTAAAATTTTTTCTTCCAAATAATGTATACTAAACATAGGCTTGATTTGTACAAATAAAACTTAATTGGTGCGTACTAAAAATGGGTACTTTTGCACAATAACATTTATGCTAATTAGTATTCATCCAGACAATCCGCAGCCTAGACAACTTTCTCAAGTGAAAGCATGTTTGGAAAAGGGCGGGATCATTGCATATCCCACGGATACGATCTATGGGCTTGGTTGTGATATTTTTCATCCCGAAGCGATTGAGAAAATATGTGCAATTAAAAAAGTAGATCCTGAAAAAGCAAATCTGAGTTTTATATGCGCTGATCTAAGTGATTTGAGCTTATATGCTAAGGCGATTGATAATGCTTTGTTTAGAATTTTGAAAAAAGCATTACCGGGGCCTTTTACTTTTATCTTACCTGCCAGTAAACAAGTGCCTAAAATTTTGCAATCGAAAAAGAAAACAATTGGCTTGCGTATTCCTGATAATAATATTGCATTGTCTATTATTAAGACATTGGGTCATCCAATTTTATCTGCAAGTTTTCCTGGTGATAATATTGAGGATTACACCGATCCTGAAATTATTTACGAACACTGGGGCAATCAAATAGATTTAGTAGTAGATGGGGGTATTGGAGGTATAACACCTTCCACTGTAATAGATTGTACTGGAGATGAATACGCTGTAATCCGCCAAGGGGCAGGTGTTTGGGATTACTAGTTGATTGTATGTGCACTTATAAAATACTCAACTGAGGCGGTAAAATATTAAAGCTTTTACGGTGCTCAAAGCAAAGTCCAAATTTTTCAATAGCAGCTCGGTGTACTGCTGTGCCATACCCTTTATTTTTATCCCATCCATATTTTGGATATTTCAAATGTGCATTTTCCATATAAGCATCACGGGCAGTTTTAGCTAAAATACTTGCTGCTGCAATATTTGCATATTTACCATCCCCTTTCACAATGGTTTGATGTGGTATTTTTTGATAAGTATAAAAACGATTTCCATCTACTGCAATAAATTTAGGTCGCTTTTTTAATTGATCCAGTGCAAGGTGCATACATTTAATAGATGCCTTTAAAATATTGGATCCATCAATTTCTGCGGCAGTTTGTGAAGCTACTGCCCATGCGATAGCTTGTTCTTTTAGGATGGGCTCTAATTCCTGTCTTTGCTTTTCAGTTAATTTTTTACTATCGTTGAGTAAGGGATGATAAAAGTTGGCTGGAAGAATTACTGCTGCAGCAAATACAGGACCTGCATAACATCCTCGTCCAGCTTCATCACAGCCGGCTTCTAACTCTTTATCCTGATAAGCGTTTAATAGCACCTTGTAAATTTCTTATTTCTTTTTCACAAACCAAAATGATTCTCGCTTTTCCCTACAGCTATTGGTAAGTCAATCTGAATACTTAGTACCTTTGTATCGTATAAATAGTATGGATTATGCGTATGGAGTTGAATGATCATAAATCAAGAGCGGTAGCCAATTGGCTTTTATTGGGGGTTGCCATGACAGTAATTCAAATTGCATTGGGTGGCATCACGCGTTTAACGGGTAGTGGTCTTTCCATTACTGAATGGGATGTAGTGACAGGAGCACTTCCTCCAATGAGTGAAGCACATTGGCAGGAATTATTTGCAAAATATAAAACAACACCTCAGTTTCAATTATTGAATTTTGATTTTACCATTTCAAATTTTAAGTTCATCTTTTTTTGGGAATGGTTTCACCGTTTATGGGCACGTACCATTGGTTTAGTTTTTGCCGTTGGATTTATTTATTTTCTTGTTAAGAAATATTTTATGCCTAGTATGATTAAGCCATTGGTAGTTTTATTTTTTCTAGGTGCATTGCAAGGGGCTATTGGTTGGATCATGGTGGCAAGTGGGTTAGAAGGAGATGCAGTTTATGTGAAGCCAACGCGTTTAGCACTACATTTTGTTTTTGCATTGGGATTGCTTTCTTATACCTATTGGTTTGCGTTGTCTTTAAAAGCAAATACGATTCAAAAAAATGCAGTGAGTGCTGAGGGGCAAGTAAAATTAATCAAGGCACGTCAATGGGCTTGGGTAGTGATTGTTATTTTATTTTTCCAATTAATTTATGGTGCTTTAATGGCTGGGCATAAGGCTGCAAATGTAGCTAGTACTTGGCCAACGATTAATGGCCAATGGATTCCCATGGGATTAACAAGTAAGGACTCTTTTTTATTAAATGCAGTCA
Source organism: uncultured Bacteroidota bacterium (assembly GCA_903938445.1). GTDB lineage: Bacteria > Bacteroidota > Bacteroidia > Chitinophagales > Chitinophagaceae > Sediminibacterium. Next base: position 8,120 of record CAJADG010000061.1, read on the forward strand.
ACAATACTATCTGGATTCATTTTGTGCATAGAGGAATTGCATATTTATTGTTAGCTATTATTATTTATTGGGTTTTACAAATGAAGCAAATAAAAAGCAATTCATTTTGGGAGAAAGTAAAAATGCTTCCTTTATTTATTGTTTTCACTCAAGTATTACTAGGCGTTTTAACCATTTTACTAAGTGCGCATATTGTGCCAGGCGTTTGGGCTGGTTTTGAATGGTCAGCACAATTGCATCAATTAGTGGGCATGTTATTGTTATTGAGTGTAGTGAATATATTATACGCTACTAAGGAAATTTAAATGATAGATTATGAATAGAGATATTTCAAGCATCAGAAGAGATTATCAATTAGCATCACTAGACGAAGCTTCAAGTGCTGCAAATCCGATGGATCAATTTGAGCATTGGTGGGAGGAAGCGATCCAAAGTAATATTGATGAAGTAAACGCTTTTGTATTGTCTACTATTAATGAAAAAGGGGCACCAAGTTCACGCGTTGTTTTATTAAAGAACTTTACACCTGATGGTTTTGTGTTTTATACTAATTATGAAAGTAATAAAGGAAAAGAAATTGCAGCGAACCCAGTGGTGGCCATTAATTTTTTCTGGAAAGAATTAGAGCGCCAAGTACGTATTACGGGTGCCATTAAAAAAGTAAGTACCGAAGAGAGTGAACAATATTTTCATTCAAGACCTATTGGCAGTCAGGTAGGAGCATGGTCTTCCCCGCAAAGTAAAATAATACCTAATAGGGAATATTTAGAAGGATTATTTGCTGCAAATGTAGAAAAGTACAAAGAGGGTAATGTGCCATTGCCTCCACATTGGGGTGGTTACATTGTTCATCCTTCCAATATTGAATTTTGGCAGGGTAGAAGTTCTCGTTTACATGATCGTTTGGAGTATAGTTTACAAGCTGATCATAGTTGGACGAAAGTTCGTTTAGCTCCTTAGTGGTTTTGCGTCACAAATTATTTTGAGTAAAAGTATACAATAAAAAACCCTAGGCATGCCTAGGGTTTTTTAAAATCTTAAGAGGGGAAATAAAACAATATTTATCTTCTCTTAAATGTTGTTTTATTTCTTACGAGCGATCACTTTCTTTGCAGCTTCTATAATGTTCACTGCATCCAAACCGTATTTAGTTAATAATTGGTTAGGCGTTCCACTCTCACCAAATGTATCCTTTGTTCCAATGAACTCTTGAGGTACAGGACAATTTTTAGCGGCTACTTGTGCAACTACGTCACCCATTCCACCAATAATATTATGTTCTTCGGCGGTTACTACACAACCAGTTTTTTGTAAACTTTTAATGATTGCTGCTTCGTCTAAAGGTTTGATTGTATGTAAATTAATTACCTCTACACTAATGCCTTGCTCTTCTAATTGTTTAGCAGCTTCAATGGCTTTCCACACTAAGTGACCACAAGCAATAATCGTTACGTCATTACCTTCTGCTAATATTTGTGCTTTACCAATTACAAAATCTGAACCATCTTCCTTAGTGAAATTTGGCCATTTTGGACGACCAAATCGTAAGTATACTGGTCCATGATAATTTGCAATAGCTTTAGTTGCTGCTTTTGTTTGGTTATAATCACAAGGTACAATCACCGTCATACCTGGTAACATTTTCATTAATCCAATGTCTTCTAGAATTTGGTGTGTAGCACCATCTTCTCCTAAAGTTAATCCTGCGTGTGATGCACAAATTTTTACATTCTTATCTGAGTACGCAACGGATTGTCTTATTTGATCATAAACGCGACCAGTACTAAATCCTGCAAAAGTAGTAGTGTAGGGAATTTTACCTCCAATGGTTAAACCCGCAGCAATACCAATCATGTTGGCTTCTGCAATACCCACTTCAATAAACTGACTTGGTAATTCTTTCATCAATGGTCCTAATTTAAAGGAACCCGCTAGGTCAGCAGTTAATACTACTACCTCTTTATTTTCTCTAGCCACTTCAAGGATACCATCACCAAATCCTGCTCTTGTTTCTTTTTCGTTTAGTACAACGATGTCTTTTGCGTTCATAATGTATAGGTTTTGCTTTTCAGCAATCAATTAAATATTTAGTATCAATTAGTTTTCGAATGTTGAATAGAAATAAGGCGTTTTTGCTTCAAACTCAGCGCTACAAGTATCCACCATTTTGTAAACTCTTGTAATGCCTAATGCTTTACGCTTTTCGTATACTGCATCATCATTGGTATTCCCGTGTAATAATTTAGCAATTTGCATATCACTAAACCCATGCTTTTTTGCTTCTTTTAAAACTTCTGTTGGTAAACTTTCCAATGTATGCTTCATTAATTCTTTTTCAATATCGCAGATGATACGAATTTGATATAAGAACCAATTATCAATACCTGTTGCAGCTGCAATCGAACGCACTGTTGAACCTTGCATTAATGCATCTTTAATTCTGAAGATACGATCCCATTTTGGCGTCTTGATGTACTCCATTAAATCTTCGTTCTTCATTAAACTCTTGCCATAATATCCTAATCCAATAGCTTCGTTTTCTAAACTTTGACAAGCTTTTTGAATAGCTTCCGTAAAGCTTCTGCCTATAGCCATTACTTCACCCACACTCTTCATTTGCAATCCTAAAGTATCATTTGCTCCTTTGAATTTATCAAAGTTCCATCTTGGTACTTTTACGATTACATAATCCAATGCTGGTTCAAAATAAGCAGAAGTGGTTTGTGTAATTTGATTTTTTAATTCATCTAAATGATATCCAATTGCCAACTTCGCAGCAATTTTTGCAATAGGGTAACCCGTTGCTTTCGAAGCTAATGCGGAAGAGCGAGATACACGTGGATTAATTTCAACTGCAATTAATTCTTCGTTTGCTGGATTCAATGCAAACTGAACATTACATCCTCCCGCAAAGTTTCCTAAGCTACGCATCATTAACATTGCTTTGTTGCGCATTTCCTGAAACGCTGTATCGCTCAATGTCATAGCAGGTGCTACTGTGATGGAATCACCTGTATGCACACCCATTGGATCCAAATTTTCAACAGTACAAATAATGACTACGTTATCTGCCTGATCTCTTAATAATTCTAATTCATATTCTTTCCATCCTAGTACTGCTTTTTCTACCAACACTTCATGCATTGGGGATGCTTTTAATCCTTTTTCTAAAGCAGCATCTAATTCACTTGCATCATGAACAAATCCTCCACCAGTACCACCTAAAGTAAATGAAGGACGTATTACTAATGGGAATCCAATTTTTTGTGCAATTTCTTTTCCTTCTAAAAAACTATTTGCCACCTGACTTGGGGCCACTTTCATTCCAATCTTCACCATTAATTGTCTAAACTTTTCTCTATCTTCTGCGGTATCAATCGCTGCTACGTCTACACCAATCATTCTACAATTGTATTGTTTCCACAATCCAATTTCATCGGCTTCTTTACATAAGTTTAATGCGGTTTGTCCTCCCATAGTTGGAAGAACGGCATCAATTTGATTTTCTTTTAAAATTTGTTCCAAACTTTCAATGGTTAATGGCAATAAATAAACTTTATCAGCCATCATTGGATCGGTCATAATCGTGGCAGGGTTGCTATTGATTAAAATAACTTTAATCCCTTCCTCTCTTAAGGAGCGAGCGGCTTGTGAACCAGAATAGTCAAACTCGCAGGCTTGACCAATAATAATGGGTCCTGAACCTACAATTAATACGGATTTAATGGATGTGTCTCTAGGCATTTGTACAAAAATATAAATTGCGCAAATCTACCAAAAAATAGGCGCATTTTCCAGCTTTTCAACCCTAAACATTTTTCTCCCTTTTTAATGCTACCTTCACCATAACAATAGATATATGGCAGTAATAAAAGAAGGGGCAAAAGCTCCAGCATTTAAAGGAGTGGATCAAAACGGGAAAAACGTGGCTTTGGCCGATTTTAAGGGTCAAAAATTAGTGCTATATTTTTACCCAAAGGACGATACACCAGGTTGTACAGCACAAGCTTGCAACCTAAAAGACAATTATAAGAAATTGATGAAGAAAGGCTTACAAGTGTTAGGCGTGAGTGTAGATTCTGTGGCTTCTCACCAAAAATTCATTACAAAATATGAATTACCATTTTCTTTAATCGCCGATGAGGATAAGAAAATAGTTGATAAATACAACTTATGGGGCCAAAAGAAGTTCATGGGCCGTACCTATATGGGCACTACCAGAACCACTTTTTTAATAGATGAAGAAGGAATCGTAAGACATATCATTGAAAAACCAGATACAAAAGACCATACTGCCGAAATTTTAGCAATTAGCGGTTGGTAGTATTACTCAGATTATTTAAGTAGCGAATACACTCCCCAACTCATTAAATAGGCAAGGCCTGTCATCATGAAAAATTGAATGGCAGGCCATTTCCATGAAGCTGTTTCTCTTTTTACAACAGCAAGTGTACTCATACATTGCATTGCTAGTACATAAAATATCATCAGTGATACAGCTGCCGCGAAACTATACACTGCAGTTCCATCCGGGCGTTTAGCAGCTTGCAATTTTTCAGTAAGTGAACTATTGTCTGAAGCTTCCACACTATATAAGGTAGCCATCGTGCCTACAAATACTTCTCTTGCAGCAAAGGAGGTGACAATAGCGATCCCCATTTTCCAATCAAATCCAAGTGGTGCAATTACGGGTTCAATAGATTTTCCTAACATACCCGCATAAGAATTTTCTAATTTTTGACTATGGTATATTTTATCTATTTGTAGTTTTTGTTCTGGATGAAGGGTTAATTGTTGAGTATGTGTTTGTTCTACTTTTTCAATTTTATGGGAAGGTCCGTAACTACTCAAAAACCATAATAGTAAACTAATAATCATGATGACTTTCCCGGCATCACGCACAAATATTTGCGCTTTTTGTACCATGGTTACGCCTACATTTTTCCAACGTGGTGCACGGTATACAGGCAATTCTAAAATAAAATAACTCTTTTCTTTAATGCGGATAAACCATTTTAAAACAAGGCTTGCAAGTAGTGCCATCACAATCCCTAATAAATACAAGCCCATCATTACAAGGCCTTGTAAACTTAAAAATCCAAAATATATTTTTTTATCAATAACTAATGAAATTAAAATAGTGTAAACAGGAAGTCTTGCACTGCAACTCATGAATGGAGTTACCATAATAGTAAGCAATCTTTCTTTTTTATTTTCAATATTTCTTGCACTCATGATGGCAGGCACGGCACATGCAAAACCACTAATCATGGGCATTACACTTTTCCCATTTAATCCTACTTTACGCATTAACTTGTCACTCAAAAAACTGATTCTAGCCATATAACCCGTGTCTTCGAGTAAAGTAATGAGTCCAAATAATATCATGATTTGAGGAATGAAAACAAAAATGCCTCCAAGCCCTGCTATAATACCATTCACTAATAAGTCCTCCCACCAAGCGTTTGGTAAGATTGTATTTAAGTAAGTAGTTAAGTTGGTGAATATCCATTCAATGCCATCCATTGGATACCTTGCCATCCAAAACACAGATTGAAACAAAATAAATAATACTGCAAATAATATGGCATAGCCACCCACTCGGTGTAAAAAAATATTATCTAATTGATCGGTTCTCTTTTTCTTAGCAGTAGGGTCAGGTTCTGTAACCCTATTTTTCATAATCTCTTGAATATGACTATAGCGTTGTAATATTTCCTGTGCCTGCGTTTTAGTATGATTGAAATTATTGTCAATTTCAATTTGCTCAATTTTTTCCTGCATTTCTTTATCTAAAGGAAAGGCTTCATGATGCATTAAATAATGCAGTGCAGCATAATCACTTGTAGTAGGAAATAAAATTTTAAAAGCATCAATTGCGGTTGATGCTAAGTTTTTATTGTCAATAAAACTTTCTTGATTTTTGGATCTTGGTGTTTCAATAATTCCAATCAAGGCATTTTTTAATTCACTTAATCCTTTATTTTTTCTTGCATCCACTGCAACTACGGGGATGCCTAAATCTTTTTGTAATCCTTCAATATCAATTTTGATTCCTTTTTTAGCCGCTAAATCATTCATAGTGAGTGCTAAAACAACAGGCTTTTTTAAATCAATAATTTGACTACAAAAAAGTAAGTTTCTTTTTAAATTACTGGCATCGGCCACTAATAAAATTACATCGGTATGCATTTCAAGATCAACCCCCATCAGTACTTTATAGGCCACCCACTCATCTTCTCTTTTTGGATAAAAACTATACGTCCCAGGCAAATCAATTAAGGTAGAGGGGTGTCCGCCCAATGCTAACTCACCCGTTTTTTTATCAACCGTTACCCCTGGAAAGTTGCCCACTTTTTGATTTAATCCGGTCAATGCATTAAAAAGTGAACTTTTTCCGCAGTTGGGATTTCCCACTAATGCAATATGTATACCGGCTTTCAACATCCGACAAAGCTAACTTTTAAGATTGGCGTTGGTTTACGAAATTAGAAATTGACCTAAATGACTAATATAACTGATATAAGTCACGTATTTACTATCACCTTTACTTATTTTTGCCCCATTAAATCGTTAAAATGCGTAAAGTAGTTGTACTAGGATTATTATTTTCTCCACTCAGTTTATTAGCTCAAAAATTAACTAGGGCTGACAAAGTACTCATTCAAAATTTAAAAGAACATATTCAGTACTTAGCAAGCGATGAATTAGAAGGCCGACGTGCTGGAGATATTGGCGAGCAAAAAGCAGTGGACTATATTATTGGACAATATCAAAATTTAGCCATTCGACCATTGGGTGAAAATGGATTTATACAAAGCTTCCCAATTGATGAGGGCAAAAAATTTTCAACTACTGCTTTCGTTAAAATCAATAATCAAAATGCTATTATTGATACTGATTTTATTGCTTTATCTAATAGCGGCATTGCAAAATTTACTTCAAAAGCTTCCATTAATTTAAATGAAGCCAAACAAGTTTGGTTTAAAGATGTCAACGAAGTGTTAGAAGAAAATACGAGCAACCCTCACTTTGATATCAACGAATGGTTGACAAGTACTGCAACTAATTTAAAGAACAAAGGAGCAGCAGCATTGTTCTTACATAATAGTGGAACCATGGTTGATAATATTCAATTTAATAAATACGATACTGCAAAATCATTACCAATTCCTATCGTATATTTTACGAAACAAGGTTATGCTAAATTTTTTAATGACGAATTAGGCACTTATACAATTGAGGGAGATATTCAATTTGAACATCCAACGCGTACTGCTCACAATGTTGTTGGATTCATTGATAATCATGCAAACAATACCATTATTATTGGTGCACATTTGGATCATTTAGGTTACAATCAAGATAAACATGGGTTGGATTTAAATAATTTTGTACATAATGGTGCAGACGACAATGCTAGTGGTACTGCGGCTTTGATTGAATTGACAAAGTCTTTAAGTAAGAAGGCGCCCAAGAAGAATAACTATTTAATCATCCATTTTTCGGGGGAAGAATTAGGATTATTAGGAAGTAAATATTGGTTGGATCATCCAACTTACAACGGTAATTTTAATTACATGATTAATATGGATATGGTGGGCAGGTATGATACTGCACGTAAACTAACCATTGGTGGATTTGGCACATCAAGTAAGTGGGCTGAAATTTTAGCAAAAACACCTACTACTTTATTGACACATTATGATAGTGCGGGAACAGGTCCAAGTGATCATGCAAGTTTTTATCGTATGGATATGCCTGTATTATTTATGTTTACAGGAAGTCATTCCGATTACCACAAAGCAACTGATGATTGGGATAAAGTAAATTATGAAGGTGAAAAAGATATTGTTCGTTTAGTTCAGAATATTATTAAGACAACAGACGGCTATGGTAAATTAGATTTTCTTAAAACACGTGAACAAAGTATGGGTAAGAGCACTAAGTTTACGGTAAGCTTAGGAGTGATGCCCGACTATGCATTTACAGGTACTGGTGTTAGGATTGAGGGCACGAGCCAAGGTAAATTAGGAGAAAAAATTGGTTTAAAAGGAGCCGATGTTTTAATACAATTAGGTGATTATAAATTAATTGATGTGATGGGTTATATGCAAGCCTTAGGTAAATTTAAAAAAGGAGATAAAACAATTTTAGTGATCAAGAGAGCGGGTGAAGAAATTAAATTTGATATTCAATTTTAGGAAGCATAAGTAAACGAAACCATGAGCGCTAAACTAATTTTAAATCAGGAGGAAATTAATGAACAAGATTTTGAGGGTACTCGTATCCTTGGAATCACTGCGCCCATTAAGAATTTTCAATTTTGTCTATTATTGAACCAGTCCATGGGATTTGAATTTCGTTTTAATCCTGAACATGAAATTGCTTTAAAAAGAAAAAATAGAACTTATTATTTTTCCATGTATGAAGCAGATGAGCCTAACACAACTTTCCAGCATTTTGTTTATCATAACCAATATGATGGAGAGTATTTACTTCCAGAGTTAAAACATATGGACTTTATCTGGTGGATTAAAGGGGCATGGATTGAGGATGACAAAGTAAAAGAAATTACGCAAACTATCCGTGACATTAAAGGTGTACAATTAGTGGTAGAGCTCACTCCAGAGCATATCAAAAACAAAGGCAATCTGATTTTTGAATAAAATTTGCATGCAGGATTTATCACTCTTTTGCATGAAATATTAAGCGGTAATCACAATTCTTTTATGGCTAGCTGCTTCACATACTCCAATGGGTTCGGTATATATAATTCCCGCTTCCGTTAATATTTTTTGTACCTCGCTTAATGCATCAGGGTCAACAGCAATTAATAAACCTCCGTTGGTTTGTGGATCAGGTAAAATTAAGCTTGCTTCTTTTTCATCAATGCTTGCATCTAATTCAATGCCATCAAAGGTTGCATTCCAGTTTCTTGCTGTTGCGCCAGGGATTGCTTTTTGTGCAATATAATTACGCACTACTGGTATCATTGGAATTTTTGCATAGGAAAGTTTTGCCGTTAAATTACTTCCTTCCATCATTTCAGTTAAGTGACCTGCTAAGCCAAACCCTGTAACATCGGTCATTGCATGCACCCCCTTTATTTTACCTAATGCTTCACCTGCTTTATTAATGGTAGTTAATTGGTTAACCAAAAAGTTTAAATCTGTATCTGACAATATTCCTCTTTTTTGTGAGGTTGCCAATATGCCAACACCTAATGGTTTTGTAATAATTAATAAATCGCCTTCTTTTGCGGTATCATTTCTTTTTAAATTTTCAATGTCCACTAATCCATTGACCACCAATCCAAAAATAGGATCCTGACTATCAATACTATGACCACCTGCAATCACGATACCTGCGTCGGTACATGTTTTTCTTGCACCTTCCATTACTTGCGCAGCAGCACTTGCAGGCAAATTTGATAAAGGCCATCCTAATACGGCTAAAGCAAAAATGGGTTTACCTCCCATGGCATACACATCACTAATGGCATTGGCTGCAGCGATTTGCCCAAATGCAAAAGCATCATCCACAATGGGCATAAAAAAATCAGTAGTACTAATCATTGCAGTCTTATCATCAATTTGATAAACAGCTGCATCGTCTCTACTATCGTTACCCACTAATAATTGTGGAATATTACTTTTTGCACCCACATTATGTGCTGCTAATATCTCGGAAAGTACTGATGGCGCTATCTTACATCCACATCCACCACCTTTACTATGTTGTGTTAATTTTATTTCCATGTTTTATATTTCCCAGGTTATTTCTCCAAAATTATAGGTTTGTTCTATTCCTTTATTTATAATTAATTGTCCTTGTTTGTTTACCCCCATTACTTTTGCAGTAAATTGAATTTGGTTGCTTTTGAATTTTACATCCTGTCCTTTCATAAACAATCTTTCATTATACTCGGCTAACATGGTTTCAAATTCACCCATTAGCCATTCATTCACACGATATGTTAAAGCAGCGGATAGATCATGCACCAATTTGTTTATTTCAAAGGACTTACCGGTAATTTGTTGGAGGGAAACGGGCTTGCCCTGAGCAGAAGTAAATTGAGTCTGATTGATATTGATTCCAATGCCCAAAATACTCCAGGTCCATTCAGTCCCTCTTATTTTGTTTTCAATCAAAATTCCACCTGCCTTTCTGTCACGCCAATAGAGATCGTTTGGCCATTTAATCTTTGTTTCTTCCCCAGCCAATGCACTAAAAAAATCGGAAACTGCTAGAGAAACTGCCACCGAAAGTCCAAATTGATTGTTTAAAATGCCCGTTTCGGTTAATTCTTTAGCTTTTTTTAAGTTACTTAGGCTAATTACATAGGAACAGAGCAAATTTTCACCTTTTTCACTGGTCCAAACCTTTCCCTGTTGACCTTTTCCTTGAGACTGAAAATCAGCACGATAACAACTGCCAGATACTGCCTTATCCTCCATTATTTGGCTTATGGCATAAATATTGGTACTATCTATCGATGATAGTTCTATGAGCGGCTCGCCTAATATGATTAATGGTGTGGCAGGTAACAAAGAATTGTTATTTTTGTAAAGTTAGTTAATTAACTAAGTAGGCATTAACAAATTAAATGAACATTATTGGAAAATCTTTCCGCATTAAAAGATCGTAAAAAATCTACAACGCAATTAACAAGAAGTAGCAAAATTTTCAAAACTATTATCGCTGCTATTCAGGATAAAAAAGGAGAAAATATAATTAGTTTAGACCTTAAGAAAATTCATGAGTCTGCGGCTGATTTCTTTATTATCTGCGAAGCGAATAATACTACTCAATTAAAAGCAATTGCTGATAATATTGAATATGAAGTAAAGCATAAATGTGGTGAACTTCCTTATAAAAGTGAAGGGAAAACAGCTGCTCAGTGGCTATTGATTGATTATATCAATGTTGTAGTACATATTATGCATCCAGAATCCAGAAAATTCTATCAATTGGAAGAAATGTGGAGTGATGCTGACACTAAAATGCACGATTTAGAAAACTAATTTAAAGAACGTTTGTTATAAAATAATAACCAACGCTATAATTATCGCACATGATACCTGAGAATAATAATTCAAAAAAGAAAGGCCCATTGGGAGATGGCCCAAAATTGCCAAAATTCAACATTTATTGGATTTATGGGATTGTATTTTCCATTTTATTATATGCCACTTTTTTCTCAAAAATGGCACCGGATGTGAATACCATTTCACATAATGAGTTTGCTACATTGATGGCAAGTGGAGATGTTGAGAAATTTGTGAAAGTTGAAAATAAAAAAGTAGTTCGAATTTATATAAAAGGGGATAGCCTTCAAAAAGATTACTATGTTCAAAAGTTCAAAACAAAATTGAACAAAGAAAAAATTAAAGGCAATTATTTGTTTGAATATAAGGTGGATGATTGGTCTTCATTTAACAAGGAAGTGCAAGATATTTATGCTAAATATGCAATCACCAATACACCAGATAGTATCTCTGATACAGATAGTGATTGGCTAGGACCTATTGCTAATACTGTTTTCTCTTTAGTGCTCATTGTGGTGGTTTGGGTATTATTAATGCGCAAAATGGGTGGCGGCGCTGGAGGCAGCGGTGGCCCTGGAGGTATTTTTAATGTAGGAAAATCAAAAGCAACTTTATTTGAAAAAGGAGGCACTAAAGTAAATATCACTTTTGCGGATGTTGCAGGATTAGAAGAAGCGAAGGAAGAGGTAATGGAAATTGTTGACTTCTTAAAAAATCCAAAAAAATATACTGCCTTAGGAGGTAAAATTCCAAAAGGAGCATTGTTAATTGGACCTCCAGGTACCGGTAAAACATTATTAGCAAAAGCGATGGCGGGTGAAGCGCAGGTTCCTTTCTTTAGTTTAAGTGGTTCTGATTTTGTGGAGATGTTTGTAGGTGTGGGTGCAAGTCGTGTGCGCGATTTATTTAAGCAAGCAAGAGAAAAAGCACCTTGTATTATTTTTATAGATGAGATTGATGCGATTGGTCGCGCGCGTGGTAAAAATGCCATGATGAGTAATGACGAACGTGAAAATACATTAAACCAATTGTTGGTAGAAATGGATGGATTTGGTGGTGACACAGGCATTATTATTTTAGCTGCTACCAACCGACCAGATGTATTGGATAGTGCTTTGTTAAGACCAGGACGTTTTGATCGTCAAATTTCAATTGATCGTCCAGATGTAAAAGGTCGTCAAGAAATTTTCAAAGTGCATTTAGGCCCTATTAAAGTTTCTGAAAGTTTAGACATTTATAAATTAGCGGAACAAACTCCAGGATTTGCCGGTGCGGACATTGCTAATGTTTGTAACGAAGCAGCATTGATTGCAGCACGTAAAGGAAAGAGTGGTGTGGAGATGAAAGATTTTCAAGATGCAATTGATAGAGTAATTGGAGGATTAGAGAAAAAGAATAAAATCATTTCTCCTAACGAAAAAGAAGTGATTGCATATCATGAAGCAGGCCACGCTATTTGCGGATGGTTTTTAGAACATGCATATCCATTATTAAAAGTTACTATCGTTCCAAGAGGTACTGCTGCATTAGGTTATGCGCAATACACTCCAAAAGAACAATACTTATATACCATTGAGCAATTAACCGATCAAATGTGTATGACATTGGGAGGAAGAGCTGCAGAGCAAATCTTCTTTGGCAAAATTTCTACTGGCGCATCTAATGACTTACAACAAATTTCAAAAATGGCTTATTCCATGGTTACCACTTATGGAATGAATGAAAAAATTGGAAATGTAAGTTTCTACGATCCTTCTCAAGAAAATTCTTTCCAAAAACCTTTTAGCGAAGAGACTGGAAAAATTATTGATGAAGAAGTTAGAAAGATGATTGCAGAAGCGTATCAAAGAACTTTACAATTATTAACGGAGCATAAAGCGGACGTTGAAAAATTAGCAAAAGCATTATTAGATAAAGAGGTATTGCATAAGAGCGATGTAGAAGAGTTGGTAGGTAAAAGACCTTTTGAAGAAGAAGTGAAAGCTGCTGACGCTGCCGATAATGGAAATACATTTGGTCCTACTGAAACAACAGTTGAAAATGTAGATGATACTATTGATCATGCGAATGCAACTATTGGTGCTGCAGATGCAAATGGAAATAATGAATAATTATTGAAATGGAATCTCAAGGCGCTAGAAATAAAATATTAAAAAAGATTAAACAGGCACTTAAGTCGCCAGTGCCTGTTCCTTTTCCTGATCAACTTGCTGATACCCCTATTTTTATTCCCACTGAACAAGAACTAGCTATAAGCTTTGCTGAAAAATTTACTGAGTTAACTGGTAAATTTATTTATTGCGAAGACGATGGTGAGTTGGTTCAACAGCTTACAGCGCTAATTAAAGCAAAGCAATGGGAAAAAATTTATTCTAAAGAATCGGGTTGGTTGGATGATATGAGTGAATATCAATTTGACCCCGTAAATACAGATGATTTAGAAAGTTGTGATGCTGCCATTACTTTATGCGAACATTTAATAGCAAGAACAGGATCCATTGTTTTAAGTAGTCAACAGTTAAGTGGACGTTCGGTAAGTGTGTATGCACCTATTCATATTTGTATTGCTTATACGCATCAATTGGTTTTTGATATTTCAGATAGCTTACAACAATTTAAAAATGATGCGGAGCATATGCCCTCCATGATTAGTTTTGCTTCAGGACCTAGTCGAACTGCAGATATCGAAAAAACATTGGTGGTGGGAGTACATGGCCCAAAAGAAGTATATTGCTTTTTAGTAGATAAATTAACGGATTAAATTCCTCTTTAAAATTAATTTTAATGGAACTCGCTCCTGGAAAAAAAATATATTTCTTATCTGATTTTCATTTGGGAGCGCCCAATGAAACTGAAAGTAGAAAACGCGAGGAGCGTTTGGTTCGTTTTTTCAACAATGCGAAACAAGATGCAGCAGCGTTTTTTATTGTAGGCGATATCTTTGACTTTTGGTTTGAATATAAGTCGGTAGTGCCAAAAGGTTTTGTGCGATTGTTAGGTTGCTTAGCGCAAATTGCAGATGCTGGCATTCCCATTCATATTTTTACGGGTAATCATGATTTGTGGATGAATGATTATTTCACTAAAGAATTAAATGCTAAAATATATTTTGAACCTGAAAGGTTTCAATTAGGAGAAAAGCAGTTTTATATTGGTCATGGGGATGGCTTAGGGCCTGGTGATTATGGCTATAAAAGACTTAAAAAAATATTTACAAGTAAAGTATGTCAATTCTTGTTTAGATGTTGTCATCCAGATGTTGGCATTCGTTTGGCAAATTATTTTAGTGCAAAGAGCAGGGCAAAAACAGGTACTTCAGACGAAGTTTTTTTAGGCGAGGACAAAGAATGGTTAATTATTTATACAAAAGAAAAGTCGGCCGAAATGAAAGTGGACTATTTTGTATTTGGACATCGCCATTTCGCCATTGATTATGAAATAAATACAACTACTCGTTATATTAATTTAGGAGACTGGATTAGATTGTATACCTATGGTGTTTTTGATGGAACAAAAATGCAATTGCTTAAATGGGAAGACTAAAATTTAATTTATGAATTTAGATCAAAACATATTGTCCAATTCTTTAAGAAGTTACCTTATTGTTTTTGGTATCCTTCTTATTGCAGTATTTATTAAACGTTTAGTTTCTCGTTTTTTTGCAAGTTTAATTTATACCTGGATTGATAAAAAAAATCATTCTGAATTAAGAAAATCACATGTTCATCGTTTGATTATTCCAATAGAAAGATTTTTATTATTCATGGTGGCGATCATCGCTTTTTATTCACTGAAATTTCCGGAATTATGGGATGTACATATTTATAAAATCTCCTTACAACAAGGGATGGAATCAGTTGTAAAACTAATATTTATTGTTTTATTCATTAGAGTTTGTTTACGCACTTTAGAATTTATTGCCATCATTTTAGATGAAAAAGCAAAGCTATCAAAAGACCAAACTGATGATCAATTAATTTTATTCTTTAGAGATTTTTTTAAAGTAATACTATACATCATTGGAATCCTAATGGTATTGCATTATGTGTTTAATGAAAATATTGGTAATCTGATAACCAGCTTAAGTATCGTGGGTGCGGCAGTGGCTTTATCAATGCGCGAAAGTTTAGAAAATATAATTGCATCTTTTATCATATTTTTCGATAAACCTTTTACGGTTGGCGATTTAGTAAAAGTGAATAATTTTACTGGGACTATTGAGAAAATTGGCTTAAGAAGTACAAGAATTCGTACAGAAATTAAAACATATATTACTGTTCCTAATAAACAAATGGTAGACACCATTGTTGATAATATTAGCCTTAGAACAGAAAGAAAGATTGAAATGGATTTACAAATTAGCACAAATACATCTGCTATTGCATTGTCTAATTTTGCACAATTTTTAAGAAGCGCCACTTCGAATCATCAACAAGTAAAGTCTTCGATTGTTTTTGTATCTGAATCTGGAAAGCAATATCATACCATACATGTAGAATGCTTTATTCCTTTAGAAGTAGATTTGGCTGCATTTCAAATGTTAAGAGAAGAATTCAATTTAGCAGCAGTAAGTTATGCCAATGAACATCAAATTGCATTTGCTGAATCTAAATAAAATATAAATTAAAGACTTTCTTTAAGCGAAACTAAAAAGCTTTTAATATTCTTAAGATTGTTTAAAAGCGCTAAATCTTTCTCCGCTTTTTTCTTATTGTTTTTCAAATAAGTTTTAGCGCCATCAATTGAATATTTCTTTTCACGAAGTAGATAATAAATTTGTTTTAAGAATTCAACATCCTGCGCACGAAATAATCTATCGCCTTTCCTTGTTTTACGAGGTTGTAATTGTTTGAATTCTTTTTCCCAATATCTAATTAGGGAAGTATTTACATTAAACCAAACCGCTACTTCACCAATTGGGTAGTATAATTTTTTTGCCAATTCTTCGGCAGAAGGTACATTTAATTTATTGATATCTCCCTCCATGGAAGCAAATGACTTGCGGCCTCTTTTATGTGTTGCATTTAATTTGCCAAAATTCATTGGAGTTCTTGAAACCGTTGGGATAGTATCATTAACGATGGACTCAACAGTGTCTTCGTTCACTTCAATAACCGACTCTTCTTGTACTGGGGCAATAAATTGAACTGGTTTTTTAGCAACCTGTTTTTCCGCCTTGGTCCTTTTGATATGCACAGGAGCACTAGGTGGGTTGCCAAATAAATCTAATTGTTGCAGCTCTTTTGCCATTACACAAAGTTAGGGGACAATTAATAGCAACTATACCTGGTAAATGATTGGTGGATAAATTGTTAAGTATGACGTATTTTTGATTATGCATTTATTTATAGTAGCCCCCAACAAATTTATCATTCCAAGCGTCATTGTGGAAGCTACTGTTATTCATTTAATAAACAACTGCTTATTGAATACTCATATAAGTATTGTTATTGTTGAGTTTCCTCATTTTGAAAATTTGAGTAAGGCATTTGAAGGGCATGATCAGGTTTCATTTATTTGTAAAAAAGAAGCAGGGGCATTGATTAAGAATGTAAAAGAGGCAAGGGTTTTGCATTTTGGGGATAATGTGAAATGGGCCCTAGATATTCCTATCTATTTTATGCCTTTAGTACTACCTGCCGAAGTAAATAAACAATCCTTTGTACAAAGATTTTTACTAAAAAGATCATTTAATAATTACCTAAAAAGGGCAACTAAAATAATTGCAAACAATGAATGGACTCATGCAAGTTTACAAAATCACTACTTGGAGTTCAAAGCTAAAGTTCAATTAGTTACCATGCAGTTGGATGCTCCAAAAACAATGGAGTGGACTGTATTATCAGCAGCAAAAGAGAGAATTGCAAATGGCAATAATTATTTTTTATACTTTGCTCCATTGGAGAGATTTGTACCCATTTTAAAAGAGTTTTCTGTTTTTAAAAAATGGCAACAAACCACCATGAACTTAGTGATCCTGTTACCAAATCAACAAGAAGTTGACAAAGCCTTGATGCTTTTAAATGGCTATAAATTTAAAAATGATATTCAAGTATATAGTATCGAAGAGCTAGGTGATGAGTGGTTGGCAGCAAGCTATGCTATTTTATGGGAGGGTGTTTCATCTTTTACTTCCACATGGATGATCAAGTCCATTCAATATGATATCCCATTGTTGTTGGACGATAAAATCTCATTACCCACTTCTTGGCAAAAAGCAGGTGAATTAATTTCATTAAGTGATCCACAAGTGCTGTCAAATCATTTTAAATTATACTACAAGGATGAGATTTATAGGCAAGCAAGAGCTAGACTGGGTAAGGAGTGGTTGGACAGTATAATTCAATCAACTGAGGGCAAAGAGTTATTTAATATTATTGTACTTTTGCATAACAAATAGGATAATATTTTATACAATGCACCAATCAAACATTAATGTAACTGTTCATTTAGATGAACAAAAAATTCCTCAAAATATTCAATGGTCCGCTACTGATAGTACAGCAACCGAAGCTCAAGATGCGCGCGCGATGATGCTTACTTTTTGGGATCCAACTGATAAAACCGCTTTAAGAATTGATCTTTGGACGAAAGATATGATGGTGGATGAAATGGCCGATTTCTTTTATCAAAATTTAATGGGAATGGGTGACACCTATTTAAGAGCTACTCAGGATAAGGAATTGTCTGATGAGTTTAAAGCATTTGCAAAATCTTTTTATCAAAAATTTAGAGCAAGTCAAACTGCTCAAAACCCAAAATAGTAATACCATGAGTTTAGAAACAGATGTAATGTCATTGATGAAAGATGCAATGAAAAGCAAAGACGAAGTATTATTAAGAGGCCTAAGAGCTATTAAAGCCGAGATAATTAAAGCTAAAACAGAGCCAGGTGCTAACGGTGAAATTTCAGCAGATACTGAAATGAAATTGTTGCAAAAGTTAGTGAAATCACGTAAAGACTCTTTAGTCATTTACGAACAACAAAATCGTCCTGATTTAGCCACCAAAGAAGCAGAAGAAATTGCCGTAATTGAAAAATTCTTGCCCGCTCAAATGAGCGAGGAGGATGTAAAAGCAGCGGTTCAAGCAATTATTACACAAGTGGGAGCAGCTGGACCTCAGGATTTAGGAAAGGTAATGGGTGTTGCAACAAAACAATTGGCTGGACAAGCAGATGGGAAAATAATTTCAGCAGTTGCCAAATCTTTACTTACTGCTTAATTTATGTGGTTAGATATAATAACTGGCACTATTTTAATTATTGCAATTTTACAAGGGTATAAAAATGGTTTGATAAGAGCCGTAGTGTCTTTTTTGTCCTTATACATCGGATTGATTCTTGCATTTCAATTTGCAGGCTGGGTAGCTAATCAATTAAAAGAGCATACCAAAATTGCCTCTCATTGGCTTCCCTTTATTTCATTTTTAATGGTACTAATTGTGGTACTATTGGTATTGAAATGGACGGCTCGGTTACTGCAACAAACTGCAGAATGGCTAATGTTGGGTTGGCTAAATAAATTATTAGGTATTGCTTTATACTGTTTTATTTATTTTACTATGTTTAGCGCTGTGGTGTACTTTTTACAAATTTTAGGGGTCTTGGAAAAGGAAAAAGTTAAAGAGGCCTTTAGTTATTCTTATTTACAGTCATGGTGGCCTTATTGTATGGGCAAAATAGGGGAGTTTATCCCTTCTATTAAGCATAGTATTGCCACTTTTTCGAACCCCCTGAAGTAGCCAACTAGGTGTTTTTACGAAATTGTTAATAATTCGTAAATCGTTATTTTGAAATCCACTATATATCCATTTTTAAGATGATTTAACTATCTTTATTCATATTGATTGTTATGGAGTACGAAATTAAAAAAGACGATAAGTTTGAGTATTTGGAAGTGGGTGAAGGTGAAACACTTATGCTTTTGCATGGGCTGTTTGGCGCTTTAAGTAACTTCTCTGATTTAATTGAAAAATTTAGAACAACGCACAAAGTGGTAGTGCCTTTATTGCCGCTATTTGATTTGGATATTTTACATACAAGTGTAACAGGCTTAGCCAAGCATGTAACACAATTTATTGAACATAAGGGGTATGATAAAGTTCATTTGTTAGGTAATTCATTGGGTGGACATGTTGGTTTGGTATATGTTTTAAAACATCCTGAAAAAGTAAAATCACTTATTTTAACAGGAAGTAGTGGGCTTTTTGAAAATGCAATGGGAGACTCCTATCCTAAGCGTGGTGATTATGAATATATCAAAAACAAAACTGCTCAAACTTTTTACGATCCAGCAATGGCGACTCCTGAGTTAGTGGACGAGGTATTTGAAATTACTAGAAACAGATTAAAGGTGATAAAAATTATAGCACTTGCAAAAAGCGCTATTCGAAATAATTTGGGCGAAGAGTTGAATCAAATTAAAGTCCCTACTTGTTTAATTTGGGGTAAGAATGATACGGTTACTCCTCCTTTTGTAGCAGAAGAATTTAAAAAATTAATTCCTCATGCCGAATTGCATTTTATTGATAAATGTGGCCACGCCCCAATGATGGAAGAGCCTGCGGAGTTCAATGAAATTTTGCATACATTTTTAATGTCACTTCCTAAGTAACAACAAACAAACTATGTCAATGTTAACCTCCTCTATAGCTCAAAAAGGCTTGCCATTGCTTCATTTGGAAGATACGGTATCCTTTGCTTTGCAATGCATGGAGGACTATGATGTGCAACATTTAGTGGTTGTAAAAGATGATTATTTTTTAGGTATTTTAGCTAAGTCTGATTTATTAGATACCAATGAAACAAATACATTGGATACATTAAGCGATTTGTTTTTAAGAGTTGGTGTAGCTGCTAATGCACATTTTTTAGTTGCTTTGGACATGTTTACAAAACATCAGTTGTCATTATTGCCTGTATTAAATGAACAACAAGAGTGTATCGGCGTAATTACCAATGAACAATTAAACGATGCCATGGCACACTTTTTAGAAGTTGCAAAGCCTGGCGCTATATTAGTACTTTCTGTTTCTCCTTATCAGTATTCTTTATCTGAAATGAGTAGAATTGTGGAATCCAACAATGCTCAAATTCTTCAGTTAAATACGCATTTTGATGAGGCCAATGGAAATTTAGTAGTAACGCTGAAACTGAATAAGGATGAGGCTGGTGCCATTATAGCTACTTTTGAAAGATACGATTATCAGATAGTACACTACTTTGGAATCACACCATTAAATAATGATATCGAAAATCATTATCATAATTTAATGAATTACTTGGATGTATAAATTTGTCGCTTCAATATTTTTAATTTCTTTGTTTTTTATTGGAATTCAATTCAAGGCAAACGCTCAATATCGAATTGCACAAATTGATATTGAAGGCAATGCAAAAACAAAAGCTTATATCATTTTAAGAGAACTTCCTTATCATGTTGGAAGTATAGTTATCAAAGACTCTCTTCCATTATTGAATACACTTGCAAAAGAGCAATTAATAAATTCCTCTTTATTTAATGAGGTTACTATTACTAGCGCGCAAATAGACAGTGCAGCCATAAAAATTAAAATAAATGTAAGTGAACGCTGGTATTTTTTTCCCTTACCTTATTTCAGATGGGTAGATAGAAATTTTAGTGAGTGGTGGAATGAACAACACCATAGTTTGGATCGTGTGAATTATGGAATTAATTTAAGGCAATCAAATGCAACTGGCAATAATGATCGATTAACCCTTGGAATCATTACTGGATATACGCATCAGGTGGTTGCTAGGTATCAATTTCCTTTTATAGATAAAAAATTAAAATTCGGAATGGGATTGGGATGGCAATACTTTACACAAAAGGAATTGAATACGGCAACCTTTTTTGATAAACAAGTTTACACTAAAACCAATGCTGATATACAAAATGGTTATAGAACAAATGTCAACTTCTTTTATCGACCTAATTTATTTGAAAGATTAAGTGTTCAAGTGGGATATGGTAATTCAACGATTTCAGATTCTGCTATTTTAGTACAACCCAATTATTTTCCGAACCATAGTACATCACTTTCTTATGGAGATATTGGCATTAATTTTTCAAAAACAAAATTTGATTATAATGCCTATCCAACAGAAGGAAATAGTACAGATATTGGTCTTTTTCAACGATTTTCAAAAGGAACCAATTTGAGTTCTTTTTCATGGAGAGAATTTTACGCCCATAGAATAAATCGTAATAATTTTTATTTAATTGAATCCAGTTCACTTGCAAAATTAGTCCCGAATCAAAATTATTTGGATAGCCGCTTAATGGGTTATGGGAATATGCAAATGAATGGTTTCGAATATTATGTGGTAGATGGAAATGCCGGATCTATCGCTAAGGCCGAATGGCATCATTTATTAGGTAACTATACGCTTCCTAAGAAAACAGGGTTTGCGATTACCGACAGATTAAATAAGCACTTGCCTGATATTAAATACCATTTTTGGTTAAAAGCTTTTACTAATTTAGGCTATGTTTATACCGAGCATCCAGTTAATAATAGTAAGCTTTCTAATACATTATTAAGGTCAGCTGGAATCGGTTTGGATATCATTAGTGTGTACGACCTGGTTATAAAAATTGATTATAGTGTGAATCAGTTGGGGGACAAAGGGGTATATTTGCACGGCGGTATTAATTTTTAATTTTACACATGAAAGTTGCAATTTATAGTAGAGGTGTTGATTTGGATCAACAACAATCATTGAGTGCATTGTTGTTGGAACTGAATAGATATGATATTACTATCTATGTTTTTGAAGACTTATTAAATAAATTTTCATTAGTTAATCCACCTGATAAATCTCCTTTAATTCCTTTTAGTTGTTCATCGGATTTACATAATACAATTGACTGTTTAATTAGTTTAGGAGGTGATGGAACAGTATTAGATGCAATTACATTAGTTGGAGATACCAATATTCCTATTTTAGGAATTAATTATGGTCGTTTAGGTTTCCTTGCATCTATATCTAAAGATGAATTGAGTTTAATGGTGGATGCTTTAGTGAATAGGACTTATGTTATTGAAAAAAGATCTTTAATTCATTTAGATGCCAATTTGCCAATTTTTGGAACTACTCCATTTGGTTTGAATGAGTTTGCAATTCATAAAAGAGACACTTCTCCAATGATTAAAATTCATACTTATCTTAATGGCGAGTTCTTGAATTCTTATTGGGCAGATGGTTTGATTGTATCAACTCCTACTGGATCTACAGGATATAATATGAGTTGTAATGGACCTATTCTTTTTCCTGATTCGGCAAGTTTTGTAATAACTCCAGTTGCTCCGCATAACTTAAATGTAAGATCCATAGTGGTGCCTGATACATCTGTTATTTCTTTTGAAATTGAGGGCCGAACGGAAGAATTAATATGTGCCATGGATGCAAGAAAAGAAATAGTTCCAAAAAGTATACAATTAGCCGTTAAGAAGGAAAACTTTTCTATCCATTTTATACGACTCAATGAAAATAGTTACCTTTCAACATTGAGAACAAAGCTTACTTGGGGTTTAGATAAAAGAAATTAATGCATGCGTAAAATTCAATTTATATTTATACTAACGAGTATGCTATATGCAATGAATTTATCTGCACAGCATATTTCATTGGTAGAAAATAAAGGAGAGATTGGCATCATGGGTGGAGCAACATTTTATCGAGGTGACATTGCAACAGATATTTTATTCTACAAACCAAATTTTGGCATTTTTTATAAAAAGCAGCTAAATGATTATGTTGGATTGAGACTTAATTATGAATATATTTCCATAGGGGCCAATGATATTCAATCCAATAATTTCTATGAATTCAAGCGTGGATTAAATTTTACTCGAACAGCACACGACGTTAGTTTAATGGGGGAATTTTATTTCTTGAGATTTATTAATGGTAATAAAAATTATCGTTTTACTCCTTATTTGGGATTTGGTTTAGGTGCTTGGAAATCCATTAAAAGCACTACTAATTTGGATTCCGCAACCACTGTAAGAACAATTACTTATCCTTTAAATGTAGGTTTCAAATATAATTTATTCGGACACTGGAATATTTTTGGGGAAGCGACTTATCGATTCACCAATTCAGACAAAATTGATTTTTTTGCTGATAATACTCATTATGTACCATCTTCTTTTCAATACGATATTCAGGCTAGTACTTCGGGAAATGACCAATATTTTACTGCCAAATTGGGTGTTTCCTATAATATAATATCAACATATGGTGCGGATAAGCCAAAAAGAATCAAAAAATGGCACTTCTTTAAAAAAAGTGAATCCTCGCTAAACAAATCCTCAAACGGTCTTTTTGGCTTCTTAAAACGTAAATAAGCCGGGTATTTCTTAATTTTACATTATGGAAACATTGGATATGAAGAGGTTGCCAAAACACATAGCCATCATTATGGATGGGAATGGTAGATGGGCAAAGGATCAAGGGCAGGATCGTTTATTTGGACATTATCACGGTGTAATAAGCGTAAGGCGTGTAGTGGAAGCAGCTGCTGAAATAGGTATTCAATACCTTACATTATATGCATTTAGTACAGAAAATTGGGACAGACCCGCCGAGGAAGTTACTGGGTTAATGACCTTATTTGTAGAAACCATAGCCAAAGAAGTACCTGATTTGCATCAAAATAACATAAAATTGGTATTCATAGGGAACCTGGGTCTCCTTCCAATTGAAGCTAGGGCGGCACTTAAGAACGCAACAGAGCAAACTGCTCAAAATACCGGACTTACCCTCATAATTGCCCTAAGTTATAGTGGTAGATGGGAGCTAGTAGAAGCCGCTAAAAATATGGCACAATTAGCATTGAATGGTGATTTGAAAGTGGAGGATATTAATGAATCAGTTTTAGCTGATCATCTTGCTACCAAAGGATTTCCTGACCCAGAATTAATGATCCGAACAAGTGGAGAATGTCGAATAAGTAATTTTTTATTGTATCAATTGGCCTACGCTGAACTATACTTTACGGAGACAAGATGGCCTGAATTTAGAAAGGACAATTTGGTAGCTGCATTATTAGAATATCAGTCAAGGGAACGTAGATTTGGTAAAACCAGTGCCCAAATCGAACAAATATAAAAATATAATAATATATTTTATTTTGTTTTTTAACAAAGACTTTGAAATATTACGAGTAATTTGCGACACTTTTAAAACCCAAATGTTTAGCCCCAAGCAGATGCAGAAACCGCTCCAATTTATAATAGGTATTTTTTTCATTGTTTTATTGACAAATACCGGCTTTTCACAGGTAAGTCCTGTGAATGATTCGGTGTCCCAAATTAATGTCAAATTAATGGGAATTTTCAATCAAAAGAATCCTACAAAATATAAGATTAGAAATATTAAAGTTGTTGGTAATCAGAATTTTGATGAAGCACTTTTATTATCATTATCAACCCTTAATGTTGGAGATGAAGTTACCATACCAGGTGGTGACAACTTTGCTAAAGTAATTCATAAATTGATGGATCAAAATTACTTTAGTGATGTAAGTGTTTATTTAACAGATGTGCAAGACAATTTTATTGATGTTGAAATTAATGTTGTAGAAAGACCAAGATTATCTAAGTTTAATTTCATAGGTATTCGTAAATCTGATCATGATGAATTATCAGGTAAAACAGGTTTATTGCCAAACAGAGTGGTGACAGAAAATATGAAAATTACTGCTGTAGAGGGAATTAAAAAATACTACGCAGAAAAGGGTTTCCAGGATGTAAAAGTGACTATTAAAGAAAAAAGAGATGCCACAAGAAAAAATAATTTGTTATTAGATTTCGTGGTGGATAAAGGGCCTAAAGTAAGAATTAACAATATCAACTTTGGAGGCAATAATGTAGAGGAAGGTAAATTGAAGAAAAGCCTTAAAGAGATTCATGAAAAATCAAGATTAACATTGTTTCCAATCAATGATAAGCCTGTCATTGTAAAAACGAATCCTTATACCTTAGAAGAGTATGTTAAAGAACATGGTTATTTAACTTTCACTAAGACAAAAAAGATTTTAAATCCTTACGCAAGAATTACATTCTCTTCATCAAAATTTGATCCAAAAAAATATGATGAGAGTAAGGATAATTTAATGAACTATTATAATTCATTAGGCTTTAGAGACGCTGTTATTGAAAAAGATACGGTATACCATAATCCTGCCGGCAACTTGAATATCGACATGCAAGTTAAAGAAGGACACAAATATTATTTCGGAAATATTACATGGAGAGGGAATACAAAATATCCTGATTCATTGCTTTCGGCTATTTTAAATATTAAAAAAGGAGCTACTTATAATCGTGAGGTTTTATACAATAAATTAGGAAAAACACAAACTGCTGAGGGTGGAGATATTAGTGGTTTGTACCAAGATGATGGTTATTTATTTTTTGCTGTAGATCCAATTGAAACAGCGGTATATAATGATACCATCGACTATGAAATAAGATTAAGAGAAGGACCGCAAGCAACTATAAAAACAGTGCGTATTACTGGTAATGAAAAAACAAAAGATTTTGTTATTCGTAGAGAAATTAGAACCATTCCAGGTGATAAATTTAGTCGAACTTTATTAATTCGTTCTCAGCGTGAAATTGCACAATTAAACTTTTTTGATCAAGAAAAGATTAAACCAGAACCTGTACCCAATCCGGAAGATGGAACAGTTGATATTAACTATAGTGTAGAAGAAAAATCAAGCGATCAGTTAGAGTTGAGTGCTGGTTGGGGAGGATATATTGGCTTAACAGGGACTTTAGGAGTTACGTTTAACAACTTCTCTTCAAAGAACTTATTTAAAAAATCTGCATGGGATCCATTGCCAATGGGAGATGGACAAAAATTGAGTGTGCGTGTACAAAGTAATGGTAAAGCATTCCGTTCCATTAATACTTCATTCACTGAACCTTGGTTTGGTGGAGTAAAAAGAAATTCTTTAACCGTAAGTATTTTCAATACTAAATATGGACAAACGATTGATCAGGCAACGGGTATGTATAATATCAACGCTGCGGACAATCAATACATTTCAACCACAGGAGCAACTATTACATTTGGTAAACAATTATCATGGCCAGATGATTATTTCTCTTTTAGCTATGGTTTAAACTTTACACGCTATACTTTAAAAAACTATCCAATTGATCCATATAATTTACCAAATTTCAAAAATGGTAATGTAAATAATATCAATCTTAAATTGGCTTTACAAAGAACATCTGTGGATCAACCTTTGTTTCCAAGAACTGGATCCACGTTTTTATTGAGTGGACAATTTACACCACCTTATTCTTTGATAGATCCTGCTATCAATACAGGGGAGAATAAATTTGAATTGCTAGAATATCATAAATGGCGTTTTAATGGCGAGTGGTATATACCATTAGGTAAACCAGCAGGGGAAGATCATAACAAACAATTTGTATTACGTTTTGCCGCAAAGTATGGATTTGTTGGAAGGTATAATACCGATTTAAGTATTTCACCTTTTGAACGTTTCCAATTAGGAGATGCCGGATTAAGTAATCAGTTTGCATTACTTGGATATGATATCATCGCTCAAAGAGGTTATCCAGTTTACCAAAGTTCTAATCCAAAAGTTAATCCTGACCAACAAACAGCAACTCAACACTTTACTATATTTAATAAGTATGCAATGGAAGTAAGATATCCATTGAGCTTAGCTGCAAGTAGCACCATTTATGCTTTAGGATTTTTTGAAGCAGCGAATGGTTGGTATAGTATGAAAGACTATAATCCATTTGAATTACGTAGATCTGTAGGTATTGGTATGCGCTTTTACTTGCCTATGTTTGGATTGCTTGGATTTGATTATGGTGTGGGTATAGATAGATTAAATGGAACTAATTCATTAAAAGATGCAGGTAGATTTACCTTCATGTTAGGTTACGAACCAGAATAGAAAATTTTTATTTTATGAAATCAAATAAATTTTATTTTCTACTAGCTTTTTGCATGTTCATTGGACTATTAGCCAGTGCTCAAACAAAATATGCGGTAATCAATACAAAGTATATTTTGGAGAAAATCCCTGAATATAAGGAAGCAGATAAAAAATTAAAGGAATTGGGGGATCAATGGCAACTTGAAATTGACGGCAAACAAATGACGCTCGATAAAATGTATAAAAACTACGAAGCGGAGCAGTTTATGCTTTCTGAGGAGTTAAAGAAAAAGAGAGAAGAGGAACTTTTTTTGAAAGAAAAAGAGTTGAGAGATTTGCAAAAGAAACGCTTTGGTTATGAGGGGGATTTATTTAAGGAGCGTCAAAAATTAGTAAAACCTATTCAGGATAAAATATATAATGCAGTACAAAAAATGGCTGTATCAAGGTCTTACGACTTCATTTTAGATAAAAGTGAAGGAATAACCATTATATTTGCTGACCCGAAATTGGATAAAAGCGATGAAATTTTAAGACAATTAGGTATAAATTAGTATAACACAAACACAAAAAATAGAGTATGAAAAAAGGTTTTTTATTAGCAGCCATTTTGTTAGTGGCAGCAACTTTCACAAACAGTGCATCTGCACAAGCTCCAGTTAAAATTGGATATTTTGATGAGCAAAGTGTACTTGGTTTATTCCCTGGTATTCAAAAGGTTGATTCTTTAATGCAATCTTATGTTGCTGATACATTACAAGATGAGTACAAATACACTATCAAGCAATTGCAATTACAAGACAGCATTTTCAGAAGAGATTCTGCTGATTTGGCTAAAAGACCAAAAGCATTAGAGTTAGCAACTGCTGAGTTGAACAAATTAAAAGTTAAGTATTTTAACTGGCAACAATATCAACAAGAAGCGCAACAACAAAAGCAAGATCAATTGTTATTGCCTTACAGACAAAAAATATTTGAAGCTTTAAAGCAAGTAATTGATGAGAATAAATACACTTGGGTTTTAAATCCAACTGCTGTTACTTCTCCATATTACCAACCACCATTAGAGCATAACTTAGCAATCAGAGTAGCTAAAAAATTGAATCTTCCTTTACCAAAAGAAATTGAAGAAGCATTTAGAGTAGCTACAGGGGGTGCTCCTGCAAAAGCAGCTGCAGCTCCAGCTAAGGCTCCTGTAAAAAAATAATAGTATTTAAAAATATATTATCTAAGAACCTCGTTGTTATGCAACGAGGTTCTTAGTTTTACAACAAGTTTTAAATATATGTCAGCACCAATAGGCGTTTTTGATAGTGGTTACGGCGGGTTAACTATTTTAAAGGAATTGAAAGAACAATTGCCACAGTATGATTATTTATATTTAGGCGACAATGCCCGTGCACCTTATGGTACTAGATCATTTGAAACGGTGTATGAATATACTTTAGAGGCAGTGAAATGGTTTTTTGATCAAGGTTGCTCCTTAGTAATTTTAGCATGCAATACTGCATCAGCAAAAGCACTTCGAAATATTCAACAATTAGACCTGCCTAAAATTGCTCCTAGTAAAAGAGTCTTGGGCGTCATTAGACCCTCATCCGAAGTACTAGGTATTTTTTCTACAACTGGTCATGTAGGCATTTTGGCAACTGTAGGAACGGTTCAAAGTGATAGTTATATTATGGAAATGGCTAAGTTTTTTCCAACCGTGCAAGTTCACCAACAAGCATGTCCAATGTGGGTTCCACTTATTGAAAACGGGGAATATGATCAGCCAGGCGCCGATTACTTTGTAAAGGAGTATTTAGACCAACTTTTTAGCCAATCTAAGGACATTGATAGTATTTTACTAGCGTGCACCCATTATCCTTTGCTGGAGGCTAAAATCAAAGCTTATTTGCCTGCTGGAGTTAAACTCATTTCTCAGGGGCATATTGTAGCGGAAAGTTTGGTGCAATACCTTGATAATCACCCAGAAATAGCTAAGCAATGCAGTCAAAATGGACAGCTTCAATTTTATACAACCGATAATGCCCAAACCTTTGAAAAACAGGGAAGTTTCTTCTTTGGACAAAAAATTGAAGCAAAACACACAGATTTAGCTTAAGATTTCAAAAAATACCCTATTTTTGCCGTCCTTTCACAGGTAGTGGTATGGTGACTGCTATTGAACGTGGAAACAATATTAGCGAACTAAGTAAGTAAAAAAAACAAGATGAAACGTACATTTCAACCTCATAAACGTCGTCGTAAATCAGTTCATGGTTTCCGTAAGCGTATGGAATCAGCTAATGGTCGTAAAGTATTAGCAAGCCGCCGTAAGAAAGGACGCAAGAAATTAACTGTATCTAGCGAGAAAGGATTAAAATAATTTAACCTCAATCCATAGAAATTGATATTTTTAAAGTCCTCTCGTTTTCGAGAGGACTTTTTTAATGCCCGCTTTTAAATAATCAAATTGCCCAATTTATTTACATATCAAAAAAAAGATAAACTTAAAAGCCGTAAACAAACACAACACTTGTTTGCGAAGGGGCAATCTATGAATGCATTCCCCATCAAATTAATTTATACGATTGAATTGGCAGAAACATTAATTGAGTTAGAACCGAACCCACCTTTTAATATAGAAGAAATTAAATTAAAAGGCCTACTTCAAACTGGAGTGGGTGCACCAAGTAGAACTTTTCGCAAGGCCGTGATGCGTAATAGAGTTAAGCGTTTATTGCGCGAAGGTTATCGTTTAGAAAAGCCTACATTCCTTTCTAGTGCTTCATTGCAGGGCAAGCGTGTAAATTTATTTTTCTTATATACGGATGCTACAGTGTTGTCTCAAAAAGAGATTCAAGAAAAAATTAAGCAATTATTAAATAGGCTTTCAGAAAAATTAAATCAGCCGATCAAGTGAATACGCTAAAGAAAATAGTAGCCTTTCCATTTATCATGTTGATTCGTTTTTATCAATATGCACTTTCTCCTTATTTGGGCGGAAGCAAATGCAGGTATACTCCAACTTGTTCTCAGTATACCTTAGAAGCTATCAAAAAATTTGGCCCCATAAAAGGTATCTTTCTAGGGGCCAAACGTTTAAGTAAATGTCATCCTGGTGGAGGACATGGATATGATCCTGTTCCTTAATAATTATTTTGCAGCTGCAAATCTTTCAGCTACTACAGACCAGTTTACGACATTCCAAAAAGCAGCTAAATAGTCAGCTCTTCTGTTTTGATATTTTAAATAGTATGCGTGCTCCCATACGTCCGCTCCTAATAATGGAGTTCCTTTCACTTCTGCCACATCCATTAATGGATTGTCTTGATTTGGAGTTGAGCTCACTTCTAATTTACCCTCTTTTACAATTAACCAAGCCCATCCACTACCAAAACGAGTCATTCCCGCAGCAGCGAATTTTTCTTTGAAAGCATCAAAGCTTCCAAAAGCAGCTGTGATAGCATCTGCTAAAGCACCAGTGGGTGTGCCACCCGCATTAGGTGCTAAACTAGCCCAGAAAAAGCTATGGTTCCAGTGACCACCACCGTTGTTTCTTACGGCAGGGCTAATAGATCCAGCAACTGCTACTAATTCTTCTAAGCTCTTGCCTTCATTAGGTGTGCCGGCAACCGCTTTATTTAAATTGTCTACATATGCTTGGTGATGCTTGCCATGATGAATTTGCATGGTTAAAGTATCAAAATGTGGTTCTAATGCTTCGTGTGCGTATGGTAACGCTGGTAAAGTAAATGACATATTTTTTATTTATTGTTTCTTGAATGAGGTTCAAAATTACACCCCTTTCCCTTGATTTAACCTAATCGCAACCATTTTTTCCCTAATTAGAAAGTTAATTTTTGAAACTAACGCTTTGCCTTAAAAAAGGTCTGCATAAGTGATGCACATTCTTCTTGTAATATGCCACCAGTAAGCGTAGTGGAGGGGTGAAAAGGATTTTTTTCAGTCACGCGGCGGTAACTATTTTTTTCATCGTAAGCACCAAATACAATATGCCCAATTTTATTCCAGTACAATGCGCCGGCGCACATTAAACAGGGCTCCAACGTTACGTAAAGTGTTGCTTCGGGTAGATATTTCATTTGCAAACTTTCACATGCGGTAGTAATGGCTAGAATTTCGGCGTGGGCTGTTACATCTTTTAGCAATTGTACTTGATTGTAAGCCTTAGCAATTATTTTACCATGCATTGCAATTACAGCACCAACGGGCACTTCATCAACGTCAAAGGCCCTCTGTGCTTGCACGAGGGCCTGACGCATAAATTTTTCATGAGTATTTGAAATAGAATCTAAACTTGACACTATAACTTTTGAATTTTTATATTTCTATACGACACTTCATTGCCATGATCCTGTAAAGCAATATGGCCAGAGAATGTTTTTCCAAAATCTGGCATATCACCTCTTCCAAATTTAGATCTTCTGATTAATTCTTTCCAGCTATCATCACCTAAATGTGTTTTGATAACAGTAACATCGTTCATTACTAATTCTAAAACACCTTTATTCGCAATAATATCTACTTTATTCCATTCGCCATAAGGCTTAACATGTCCTTCGTTACCAACAATTAAATCATAAAGATTTCCTGCACGGTGACTAATAATTTTTGCATCCGGATGACCATCATTATCTAACACTTGAAATTCTGGTCCAGTGTAAAATGTGTAATCATATTTTTTTGGATCATCTTGTACAAAAAATAAAATACCACTATTGCCATTTTTAGAAATTTTCCATTCTAATTGCAAATGAAAATCGCTGAAACTATCATCAGTCACTAAATCACCGCCACCTTTGCCATTTGTTTTAGCTGAAGGATCAAATGTAATTGTGCCGTCTGTTACTTTCCAAGCTACACCTGCCGTTTTTTCACCATAACTATGCCAGCCATTTGTTGTCTTTCCATCAAATAAGGAAGTCCATTTTTCTTGTGCATTTACTTGCGCAAAAGCAAGCATAGTAAGTAATGCAAGTGTCATTTTTTTCATAAGCAATCGTTGGTTTTAAAAATCTATTTTTTTAATAATAAAACATATTTTGCCAAAGCCTCAGCATCTTCTTGAGATAAAGTTGGATGTGGAGTCATTGGAATAGCACCCCAGTTACCGCTGCCGCCTTTGATGATTTTTTCAGCAAGCATTTTTACATTTGCGTCTGTGTTTTCATATTTCGCTGCAACATCTTTATAAGCAGGTCCAATATTTTTTTCATTTACTTTATGACAAGTCAAACAATCACTTTTGCCCACTAATGCTAAACCTTTTTGATAATCTGGATTATCAGACAATGAACTTGTTGATGTGCTAGCTGTTGCAGTAGCATCTCCTGATTTACTTTCCTTGTTTCCACCACATGCAAATAATGCTACCACAGTTACAATTGTACCTAGAACCTTTTTCATACTTTAATTTTTATAGTTTATGATTTGATTATTGAATTCCTAAAATCTTTTTATTGAACGCTTCGTCAGAACCTGTACTAGCAAAGTCATCAAAAGCTTTTTCTGTTACTTTAATTATATTATTTTGAATAAATATGGCTCCTTCTGCAGCACCTACTTCAGGATGTTTTAAACAACATTCCCATTCCATTACAGCCCATCCTTTATAATCGTATGCAGCAAGCTTGCTAAAGATACTTTTAAAATCTACTTGACCATCACCTAAGGATCTAAATCTTCCGGCACGGTCAATCCAATTTTGATAGCCTCCGTATACGCCTTGTTTTGCAGAAGGGTTAAATTCAGCGTCTTTCACATGGAACATTTTAATGCGCTCATGAAAGGCGTCAATGTATCCTAAATAATCCATGCATTGTAAAACAAAGTGCGATGGATCATATAATAAACATGCTCTTGGATGTTGATTCACTTTATCTAAAAACATTTCATAGGAAACACCATCGTGTAAATCTTCGCCAGGATGAATCTCATAACATAAGTCAACACCTACTTTATCATATTCATTTAAGATAGGAGTCCATCTTTTTGCCAATTCTGCAAAACCAGTTTCTACCAATCCAGCAGGACGTTGTGGCCAAGGATACACCGTATGCCATAACAATGCACCACTAAATGTTGCAGAGGCATTTAAGCCTAAATTTTGAGATGCTTTTGCTGCATATTTTAATTGTTGTACTGCCCATTCGGTTCTTGCTTTTGCATTACCACGCACTTCAGCTGGAGCGAATCCATCAAATTGTGCATCATATGCTGGGTGTACAGCAACTAATTGTCCTTGTAAATGGGTAGATAGTTCAGTGATTTCTAAACCTGCTGCATGTACGATGCCTTTAATTTCGTCAGCATAGGTTTTGCTTTCTGCTGCTTTTTGTAAATCAATACAACGTGCATCCCAACTTGGAATTTGCACACCCTTGAAACCCAATCCAGCAGCCCATTTGCAGATACCTTCTAAAGTATTGAAAGGAGCAACATCGCCCATAAATTGAGCTAAAAATATTCCTGGTCCTTTTACTGTTGTCATTTTTTTAATTTAATAGCGTAAGTGTCGTTCTTAATTTTTTAAATGGGCTTACAAAACGTAAGGAGTCCATTTTTTGTCAGATTGTGAGGACGCAACTACATTATCTATAAATGCCATACCTCTTAATCCGTCTTCAATGCCAGGGAAATCAAGCATTTCAGGGGTAGGCGTAGTGCCATCTATTTTGCAACCAAGTGTCAATGCAAAATTGCGATAGATGTTTGCAAATGCTTCCAAGTATCCTTCAGGATGGCCTGCAGGAGTTCGACAATTATGACTTGCTGCTTTATATAAATGTGCACTCCCTGCTCTTAATATTTGTGCAGGTGCTTCTAACCATTTTACAATTAAAGAATTGGGCTC
>CAJADG010000062.1 GCA_903938445.1 uncultured Bacteroidota bacterium
CCCATTACTACCCCACTTAATGGCGCTTTGTTAAGTGCCTGCGCTTCGGATGAATTAAGTGCAGATGCTTTTATCAATAATAGGTATAATGGAGCATTCACTTATTACTTAATTAAAAACCTAGTAGAGTATGGCAATAGTAAGCCCATGGATTTAATTATCAATTTAGTGAATAGCGATTTAGCACATAATGGCTATGATCAAAATCCACAAACTGAGGGATTATTAGAAAACAGAAACTTCTTTTTATAAATAAAAAACAACCTATGAAAAGAATATTCATTGCTATTGCGCTGACATGCATATTTCCTGCTGCCCATGGGCAGCAGGATTTTATCAATCGTTTAGTGGAAATAAAATATAGTTCGGAAGTATTTGTGAGTAATGCCATTAAAAAGAGTGATGCAAAAGATGATTCAAGAGAAAGTGCCCAAGCCATTTACAATACCCTACGTTATAAAATAGATGGATTAATTTATGGACTAAGTATAGATATGATTACAGCCAATAGCCCGAGAAGATTAAGGCTGTTGAATGCATGGTGCTTGCAACAACCAGTCCTCCTACAAACACAGGGTTCACAACAAAGTAAATTGAAGGAAAAAAATATAGTGCCGAAAGATTGCATCCTTGTATACACTAAGCAGCTACAAGAAATCGAAAACATTTATAAAGAGAATATTTTACTGCCTAATACTGAAAAAGAAAAAACAGTCAACTTAAGCACCAATGTATTTTACTTATTAAAAGATTCCTACACCATTATACAAGGCTTAGCAGATATGAAAACAAAAAAGACCATGGCCTTAGTGGAACTATTAGATCATATGCGATTGTTGAGTCCGGGCGAGATTGGGAAGATGGGGGGGGTGGGTGGGAAACTATAAAAGTGCGTGAAGATAATTTGCAGTATCTATTAAATTGATTTTTCTAAATTGATCCAAAACTTCAAGAGTATCAAGAGGGGGATTTTTTTTATAAAGCACCATTTCTTTAAAAGCTTCAACTGCCGTTTCTTGATTCAGATCTATAATATCAGTAAAAAAATCATCTAATGATTTAGCTTTTAATCCAAAAGAGTCTAAATAGGATGCAGGAAAATCTTTAAGATTATTAGTAACAATGAGATTTGCATTTGTTTTGATCGCAGCGGCTAGAACATGCCTATCTTTTGCATCTGGTAATTTTAAATTTTCAATTAAACTTTCATAGTTTTTAACACGGGCGTCCGGAAAGGCAAAGTTTGCTTTATTAATCCTCTTATTGGCCTCTTCCTTTGAAACTCCTTTTCTAATCATCACTTCCTTCCATTCATCGAATATATTGTTACTCCACTTTGGAGTATAAAGATCATAATATGCAAACCAAAATAACAAGTCCCTACTAATTATTGGGTAAATCACATTTGTGTCTAATAGTGCTATGAATTTAACACTATGAATCATAAAGCCCCGTTTCTTCATCTGCATGCATAATATCAATTATGTTTTGTTTTTGAATTGCTTTCATCTTCTTTTGATAATTTATAATGTCTTCAAATTTCACCCTTCTATGCTTTCCAACTTTATTATAAGCAATAACCCCCTCTTCTAGAAGTTTAACTAAATGAGGTCTTGAACAACCCAAAATTTCTGCCGCTTTCTGTGTAGTTACCTCGGTTGCTATGGGTACAATTGAAATAGGTTTCCCCTCACTCATTGATCTTAAAATTTCATTTAAAAGTTTTAAAGCCGTTAACGGCAATTTTATTTTCTCGTTGGTTTCATCAATTTCTATTTCTGTATCATCTGTTTTCAAATGCTTAATCACTTCGGACAAAGTTTCATATGATGCCGAAGCAATTTTTTGCTCATCTTTAGATGGCTTCAATATTGGTTCTAATGTTCTCATAAATCATATACTTTAGGATCCAAAATTAAACGAAACAATCGAAATGAACGAAATAATCGAAAAATTTAACAAAAATGATTGTATTTAATGCCGAAGTCTACAATTTACACACTTAAGCAATCCAGTTTAAGAGTATTTATACGCAATTAGTGTGGACCAAGACCTATTTTCGTCATAAAATATTGAATATCAATTATTTATAAGACCGAGCGCGTTGTATCATTTACCCCAAAAAATAATTTTTTAACCCGTACTAAATTAGGTTATAAAGTGAGTACGGGCTTGATGTTTTTGCCAATAATATGGAAGGTTAAAATTGAGTCATAGTAGATACTTTAGTTGCAACATTTACATTTGACTACGCACTATACAACACTTTTTTTATCCCAAAAATGTCCTTATTTCAGGAAATGCTCGCAACTGGTTTTCCTTGCATGCTCTCATTCACTAAATGACTTAAGAATTCTACAAAAGGCAAAATATTTAAATTCACACTTGCCTCCTCTAATGATTTCATATACTTACTTCTTTGTTGAACCGGTATCACTGTCCATGGATATCCCCCAGATGCTAGCATTAAATTCATAATGAATCTTCCCATTCTACCATTGCCATCCATATAAGGATGAATAAATACAAAAATAAAATGTCCTAAAACAGCTTTGACCGATGCTTCACTTTCCTCTGCTAATAATCCCATTAACACTGGCATCGCATCTCTAACTGCTTCACTATTTAAAGGTACATGCATTGAATTTGTAATATACACTTGATGATTTCTGTAGCCAGCTAAATCGGCTGGCTTTAATAAACCTGAAACAACACTCGGACCAAATAATGCACGATACCAATCACCATGGTCATTATCTAATACTTCACCGGCATTGTCTCCAGTTAATACTTTACGGATACTTTTTTCTACCATTTGAAATGCATCCCAATAACCTTTAGCTGCCATTGCATCTCTTTGTTTACTATCTCCATCATTATCTTTTGCATTCCAACTTCCGTTTCTAACACGATCAATTAACTCCGGTGTTACTTGATACCGCTCAATTGATAAGGAGTGGTAAGCATCTGTAACATAAATCTCTTTAACGCTGCTAATAAATTTCTCTATATTTTTTGGCATACCTGGAGCAGCAGGAAATTTTTCAAGAATCACTTTTCTAAAATCCGACCACATTATTTTTATGCGATTGGCATAAGGCGATGCCTCTTTTGAAGAAAATGAAATATTTAAATGATCATTAAATGGATCTAACGCACGAACATCGTAACCAACACCCTGCATTGTTTTAATAATGTCATCGGCAATTTTATCTTTTTTAATATTTCTGAAAGCACCGGCAAGCCTACCGGCAATAATTGATTGACCACCAGATAATAAAATACTTAAGATATCAGAAGAGGATTTTACAAGCGATAATGCGGTACGCATATCAGTCGCATTTTGTAAATAGGTATTTGAAGATGCATTTACTAAAGCACTAGGCAAACTCAATACGTTTAAACCATCCAATACTTCCACTTCAGACTTAAGTGGCAATTTTGACTTCATATGGAATAAAGAGGTATCAAAGGGCAAATCTGTCTTGAAGTTATTTGCCTTAGGTGATTTTATAATTAATTGTTTGGGTACTGTCCAATTGCCAGCATGAATCATTAAAGATTGCTCGGCTGACATACACCACTGATTCTTGTATTTGTAATTCAAATACTGCGCACAAAACTTCCAATAAGAACTATACCAAGAAGTACTATCCCCTTCATTATTTTCTGGCGATGAAATAATGAACCACCCGGAATATACCTCACTGATGAAACCATTCTTCAAAAGCCTGTCCTTATGCGTTCTGGTTAACTCACTACGTTTTATCGCTATCTTACCTTTGTCTTGTAGGCCTTTTAAAATCTCAAGGGAAGCCGCTAGTTTTTCAGAAGGGGTTGCCATACAAACATTTTAAATATTATAATTTCTTGTTGTAGCAAAATTATAATAACGTGTTGTACCTAAATTATAATATATTGCTGTATTAAAATTATAATATCCTGCTAATATTAGCAAATAAATATCTAATGCGCATCAAACTGAGCACAGTTTTTATAGTTTTAAATCATCTTCAAACGCCTTTAAATTGCTTTTTTGAGGGGAAATCCGACTTTAATGATGATTTAGAGTGATCTACGGTGATTTAAAGTGATTTTTTGAGCGATGGACCACACTAATTTGAGAACCTAATCGTATTGGTTATCAGATAGTTAATCTGACTTACGCACCAAATTGCATACATTTAATTCAAGTTGATTTTTTTTATCAACTTCCTTGATAAATCAGTTTCGGCATCTAAAGAAGCAATCATTTCACCTCCAGCATTTGATAATCTTGCAAGGTCTTGTTTAGGTATTGATCCTTGATCTGAAAATATTAATAAGCTATCAAAATCGGCATTTGCCCTTAGAAGTCGTTCTAAAATAATTGTGGTTA
>CAJADG010000063.1 GCA_903938445.1 uncultured Bacteroidota bacterium
GACCGCATGCAGGAAGAGAAAGATTATTTAGTAAAAATAAACGCAGAGCCGAAGTTTTTTGATGAGCATGAAATGGCAACCATTACCGTTTTAGGCGATATCATAATGCCTAAGGACGAAACAAGTGGTTCAGCTTCTGAAGCAAAAGTGCCAGAGTTTATTGAGTTTATTGTAAAAGATATGCCTGAACATCAAATCCCGGTTCGAGGTGGTTTGAGATGGTTGGACTTACATAGTTTTAATAAACACGGAAAGTCATTTGTTAGCTGTACACATGAGCAACAAATAGGCATTGTTGATGAAATTGCGTATCCAAAAAAAGCAAAACCTGAGGTAGCTCAAGGCGTAAGTTTCTTTAATAAGATGCGTGACTTAGTAACTACTGGATTTTATACTTCTGAAATAGGTGTTAAGGATTTAGGCTATATGGGTAACCAACCGAATCAATGGAATGGTGTACCTGATGATGTTTTAAAGCATCATGGATTAGCATACACTGAAAAAGAATTAAAAGAGTGTATTAGTTTTTAATACGCTTGCCGGTAAATCAATTCGTTTTTTCTCTCTATTGCTTGTTTAATAAAGAAGGCTCCTATTTGGGAGCCTTCTTGTTGTATAATATCGTATGTAGTTATGTTTTAAGCAATGGTACTTCCACTTGCGATAGCTTCACTAGGACTTACAAAGTATAATTTACCCTGTGCATCTTCGGCCATTAAAATCATGCCCTTACTTTCAATACCACGCATTTTACGAGGCGCTAAGTTGGCTACAATCGTAACTTGCTTTCCAACTATATCTTCTGGTTTAAAATGCATTGCAATGCCAGATAAGATGGTTCTTTTTTCAAAGCCAAGGTCCACTAATAATTCTAATAATTTATCAGCCTTCTCTACTTTCTTAGCTTCCACAATAGTACCTACGCGTAAATCAATTTTACCAAAATCATCAAATACGATTTCTGGTTTTAAAGGAGCGATTCCGTTTTCACTTGTTGACTCGCTAGCTGTTGAATTGGTATCAGTAGTTTCCATTTTAGTTTTTTTAGCAGCTGCGTTGGCATTTAATTGTGCTAATTCTGCAGCAATTTCTTCGTCTTCAATTTTTCTAAATAATAATTCAGGTGGACGCAAAGTATAACCCACTTTTAATAAGTTAAAGTTGCCAGCATTTTCCCATTCTAGCATTTTTGGAACCACTTTCATTAAGTGACACATTTTCTTAGCAGTGAATGGCAAGAAAGGATGAATTAAAATCGCAAGGTTTGCTGTTAATTGTAAACAACCATGCATGCAATTATCAATCTTCGCTTGTGCAGTAGGATCGGTATCAATATTTTTTGCCAAAATCCATGGCTCTTTCTTTTGCATATATTGGTTACCCAATCTTGCTAAGTTGACCACTTCAAATTGAGCCTCTCTAAATTTATATTGCTCTAATAAAGCAGTTACTTTTTCCTTCGTCTCTTTTACCGCTAATAATAAAGCGTTGTCCTCGTCATCTAAATATTCAATGTGAATCTTGGGTACTTTGCTATTACAAAGCTTGTGCATTAACACCCAAGTTCTATTTACAAAGTTCGCGAAGATGCTTACTAGTTCACCGTTTACTGCATCTTGAAAACCTTTCCAAGTAAATTCACTGTCCTTAGATTCAGGAGCAATGGAATTTAAATAAAAACGTAAACAATCGGCTAAGGATTCTCCACCATTTTCTTTTTTAATCCACTTGTTGATATAATCATCCATCTCAATACTCCAACCTCTTGAAGTACTCATCTTATCTCCTTCTAAATTCATGAATTCATTAGCAGGTACATTCTCTGGTAAAATATTGCCATGTAATTTTAACATTACAGGGAAAATGATACAGTGAAATACAATATTATCCTTGCCAATAAAGTGCACTAATTTTGTTTCAGGATCATTCCAATAAGGCTTCCAATCCTTATCATTATTAATTGCCCATTGTTTGGTCGCACTAATGTATCCAATAGGTGCATCAAACCAAACATACAATACTTTACCATCACCGCCAGCCACAGGTACTTTTACTCCCCAATCTAAATCACGCGTTACTGCGCGCGGTTGCAAACCACCTTCAATCCAACTTTTACATTGTCCCACTACTGCTGGTCTCCAGTCATTTGCATGCTCTTCTAATAACCATTGACGTAAAAAATCTTCATGTCTATTTAATGGCAAATACCAATGCGTAGTTTCTTTTTTAATGGGTGCATTGCCACTTAAAGTACTTACAGGATTAATTAATTCTTCGGGGCTTAAACTCTTGCCACATTTTTCACACTGATCTCCATAAGCTTCACCATGACCACAGTTTGGACAGGTTCCTTTTATATAACGATC
Organism: uncultured Bacteroidota bacterium; assembly: GCA_903938445.1. Taxonomy (GTDB): domain Bacteria; phylum Bacteroidota; class Bacteroidia; order Chitinophagales; family Chitinophagaceae; genus Sediminibacterium. Next base: position 2,367 of record CAJADG010000063.1, read on the forward strand.
CGCTAAAAAAGTATTGGCCTGTGCATCAAAGTATTGCTCTGTTGTTTTAGTCTCTAAATCACCACGGCTTTCTAAATCTTTAAAAAATTCGCTTGCCGTTTCGTGGTGCAAAGGATCACTTGTTCGGTGGTAAATATCAAAAGCAATACCTAGGTCCTTAAAATTTTGTTCAATAATAGGATGGTATTTATCAATAATCGCTTGTGCAGTGGTTCCTTCCTTTGTTGCTTGAATTGGAATAGCTGTTCCGTGCTCATCGCTACCACAAACAAAAACCACATCTCTTTTTTGCGCTTTTAAATAGCGTACATATATATCGGCAGGTAAATAAGCACCCGCTAAATGACCAATATGTTTTAAACCATTGGCATAAGGCAGGGCAGCCGTGATCAAATATCTTTTAGGCGTCTTCATTGTTGCAAAAGTACTTAATATTGCGGTATGATTCAACCTCAAAACCTACAACCCGGCGACCTCATTGGTATCGTATGTCCTGCAGGTTCCATTCCTTTGGAAAAGGTGCAAAAATGTGTTGAAACCCTTACGCAGTGGGGTTATCAGGTAAAATTGGGTGCAACAGTAGGTTCAAAAAATAATAGTTTTTCAGCCACGGATGCCGAAAGAGCCTTGGATTTACAACAAATGTTGGACGATGCATCTGTGAAAGCAATATTGTGTGGAAGGGGTGGTTATGGGGTGTCTAGAATCATTCATGACATTGATTTTACGGGGTTTCAAAACCAACCTAAATGGGTGATTGGCTTTAGCGATATTACTGTTTTACATGCTGCACTTCAAAAAACAGGAGTGGCAAGTATTCATGGACCCATGGCTGCCGCATTTAATAAAGGCGATGAAGGAGTACCTTATATTCAAGCATTAAGAAGGCTACTTGAAGGGGGTAAAACCGTTTATACTACAACATCGCATGCATTTAATAAAATAGGGTCGGCAACAGCTCCCCTGGTGGGAGGGAACCTATGTATGATGGCACATTTAATTGGCTCAAAAAATAGTTTTGATACCGCTGGAAAGCTTTTATTTATGGAAGATATTGGCGAGTATCATTATAATTTGGATCGATTAATGATTCAAATGAAACAAGCAGGCATGTTTGAAAAACTAGCTGGATTGATAGTGGGTGGCTTTACCGAAATGAAGGATCCAAGTACTGATTTTGGAGCGACTGCCTTTGAAATTATCCAATCACATGTAAAGGAATATGATTATCCCATTTGCTTTGATTTTCCTATAAGCCACGCTACCAATAACTATCCTGTGATCGAAGGGGTCACTTATACTTTATCAGTGACCGATGACGAGGTTTCACTTGCCTTAGATTAATACCAACTTTATTTGTGAATGTCAAATGTGAATATCAAATAGAGGCACAAGGAGATATTTATATTAAATTTGTTGGGCAACTGAAAAGTATTTCAGCTAATCAATTCAAATAGTTAATTGTGGTTTTTTTATTTAGAGATAGGTCAGACATTAATTTACTTTTTTTAGTACTACTTAGCGTTGCACTGCACTTTCATATTTGGATGCATCCTCCCATGGTTATTGCGAATGAGTCAGATGGAGTATTGGCCTATATTTTAGTGCATTATATAAAATCATTGCATCCAATTGTATTGACAATTTTATTTCAAATCATTATTTTAAGTCAGGCAATTCGATTAAATGTATTAATGAGTAAGTTGAAAATGTTTCAACAGGTGAGTTATTTACCAGGCTTCACCTATATTATATTAACAGCGTTGTTCCCTTTCTGGGATGTAATAAGTTCAGGGCTTGTAGCCAATTCATTGGTGATATGGATATTGGTAAAGTTGTTAAGATTGTACGATCAAAATCAACCTAAATCTTTAGAATTTAATATTGGTTTAATTTTAGGATGTTCTATTTTATTATATGAACCCATTGCAATTTTAATACCTGTGGTGCTATTTGCAATGACCATTATTCGTCCTTTTAAATTAACCGAATGGCTGGTTTTGTTAATGGGTGTAACACTTCCTTTTTATTTCATTTTCACCTTTGTTTTTTTAAACGGTTCATTAAAAGATTTCTTACATTATTTGCCTAGATTGGATTGGAAAAATCCATTTGTAAGACCGGACCTCAATGTAATATTAGCTTTAATTGCCATAAGCATACAGTTGTTCGTTGGATTATATTATTGGAATGACCAAAAGTCAAGATTCATTATTCAAGTAAGAAAATATTGGGGGGTATTACTATTGGTTTTGATTTTAACCTTATTTCAACCGATCATCTTTTCCGCCCAAGCCCTTTATGCCTCTGCGATCGTATTGACTCCTTTGGCCTGCTTTATAAGTTTCGGGTATTCCGTGCCCAAAAGCCTATTTATCCCAAATCTCCTTTTTTGGACATCTATGGCTGTTATTGTGTATAACCACTTAGCTTAAGTGAAGAATTTAACAAGTCTTTTTTAGGGGTTTTTGGTAACTTTGTGCATCAAATAAATGCTCTAATAAGTAAATCGATTCAAATGAAATTTGGTGTAGTTGTTTTCCCTGGTTCTAATTGTGATAGAGACATGCAAGATGCTTTAGAAAAAGACCTTGGTGCTCCAGTTGAAATGCTTTGGCATAAGGACAGTGACTTGTCGCATTTTACTACTGACGATTGTGTGGTGCTTCCTGGTGGATTTTCCTACGGGGATTACTTGCGTTGTGGTGCCATTGCAAAATTCAGTCCAATGATGCAATCTGTAATTGAATTTGCAAATAAGGGCGGTAAAGTTTTGGGTGTTTGTAATGGATTTCAAATTTTATGTGAGAGTGGTTTATTACCGGGTGCTTTATTACAAAATGACAATCAAAAATTCATTTGTAAGAATGTATTTATAAAAACAGAAAATAGTGAAGCATTGCAAATTCCTATCGCGCATGGTGAAGGAAGATATTTTGCAGACGAGGCAACACTTGCTCACTTAGAAAATAACAATCAAATTTTATTTCGCTACTGCGATGAAACTGGAAAAATAGGGGGCAGTGCCAATCCAAACGGATCCACCAATCATATTGCTGGCATTTGTAATGATAAGCGCAATGTGTTTGGTATGATGCCGCACCCTGAGCGTGCAACCAATAGTGCTTTAAGTAATATTGATGGAAAGAAAGTGTTTGAAATTTTAGGTTTATCTAAATCATAATTTGATTTATAAATACAAGGGAATATGAAAAGAATAATCACAGTTTGTTTTTTAGTTGCTTTATCAATGAGTGCATTTGCACAAACAAAATTAAATCCAGTAAAATGGACTTTCGAAGCAGTAAAAAAATCAGACAAGCAGTATGATATTGTTTTCACAGCAAATGTGGATGCGCCTTGGCATATTTATTCTCAGTTTGTAAAAAAAGGACCAGTTCCTACAAGTATCATTTTTAAAAAGAATGCTTTAGTTCAAATCAAGGGTGCAGCTAGTGAAATTGGAAAATTAGAAAAGCATTTTGACAAAAACTTTGGTGCAGAGATTGCATATTTTAGCAATAAAGTACAGTTTGTTCAAACTATTAATTTAAGGGCTGCTACTAAAACGAGTGTTTCTGGAGAAATTGAGTATATGGTTTGTAATGACGAGCGTTGTTTGCCTCCTACCAAAATTCCATTTGAAGTAGCCATTCAATAGTACATTTTCTGACAGCTGTTTTTCTGACCGATTTTTAAAATCATTTATTTTGAATAAAATTATTTCATTCTTAAGCGCAGTAGTTTTACTATTCACTGTGCAAAGCACTGCTGTAGCCCAAACGGATAGTTTGGTGAGCGTATCTGCAAAAGCAACTCCATTAAATGATAGCATGTACACTTTGCAGTATCATGTGCAGGTGAAAGAAGGGTGGAGGGTTTATGGAAATACGCCACCCGTTGAGCCTTTAGGAGATCCCATTACAAATGGTCCTTCACTTTTAATTAAGTTAGAAACCTTGCAATTTATTGGTAAAAACGGGATGCAATATTCTGCAACTGGCACAAAAAAAAAGGATGCCATTTTTCAATCTGCTATAATTTTGCCTAACAATGTAGACGCAAGTATAGTTGTAAAAATAAAAGGGTTTCAGCCAGACACATTAAAAACTATTTTGGATGTTCAAATATCCAAGGGTAATGAGTTTTATGAAAAAGAAATCCCAGTATCCATCTTTTTAGTGAATGGTAAAAAAGTGCAAGGGGCTGAAATATTATTACCTGCATCTGCAACAACACCTCCAGCAGGTGCTTGTGGTGAGGCTGCGCATGACAGTAAAAAATCAAGTGCTTGGACGGTATTTATTTTAGGTTTCTTGGGTGGTTTAATTGCTTTGATTACTCCATGTGTATTTCCAATGATACCAGTAACAGTCTCATTTTTTACCAAGCGTTCAAAAACTAGAAAGCAAGGCATTAAAAATGGTTTATTATATGGGTTAAGTATCTTTTTGATTTATGTATTGGCAAGTGTGCCTTTTCATTTATTGGGAAATGTACAACCTGAAATATTCAATAGCATTTCAACAAGCCCTGTATTAAATTTAATCTTCTTTGTCATTTTTATATTCTTCTCCATTTCTTTCTTCGGCTATTTTGAAATCACATTGCCAAGTGGCATCGCTAACAAAGCAGATTCCAAAAGTGGTTTAGGAAGTTTAGGAGGTATCTTCTTTATGGCCATCACATTAGCCATTGTTTCTTTTTCATGCACAGGCCCAATCTTAGGAACCTTGTTAGTGGGATCTTTGCAAGGAGGCGCTTGGGCATTAACAATGGGCATGGCAGGGTTTGGTATTGCATTGGCATTGCCATTTACATTGTTTGCAATATTCCCTCAGTGGTTACAAAGTTTGCCAAAATCGGGTGGATGGTTGGATACTGTAAAAAAATTATTAGCATTCCTTGAATTGGCTTTGGCATTTAAATTTTTATCCAATGCCGACTTAGTGCAACATTGGGGTTTATTAAAGCGCGAAGTGTTTTTAGGATTATGGGCATTAATAAGCTTAGGATTAGCCTTATACCTTTGGGGTAAATTACATTTGCCACATGATAATAAGGGTGCAAAGATTTCTGTGGGCAGAAAAATAGGAGGCCTAGCAGCCATTGCATTTTCGATTGTTTTAATCATGGGCATCTTCCCTAAAAATGCCGGTTATATTAAATTCTTAAGTGGATTCCCGCCGCCTAGTCATTATAGTTTATTTGCAAATTCAACGGATGACAATCGAGGAGTGCACGCCAATGTGGTAAATGATTATCAAAAAGCGCTGGCATTAGCGAAGGAACAAAACAAGCCAATCTTAATTGATTTTACCGGATGGGCATGTGTGAATTGTCGTAAGATGGAAGAAAATGTTTGGACAGATCCTGCAGTGTCTAATTATATAAAAGACAATTTCATTTTAGTTTCTTTATATGTAGATGATAAAGCAATGTTGCCTGTAGAAAAAAGATTTAAATATACAAGCAAGGCTGGTACCGTAAAAGATATAAATAGCGTAGGCGATTTATGGGCTACTTTCCAAGCAGAAAATTTTAATCAAGTAACACAACCATTGTATGTTGTAATAAGCCCTAATCAAAATTTATTATCAAATCCGGTGGGTTATACACCTAATGTACAAGAATACTTAAGTTGGTTACAATGTAGTGTAGCAAAGGGTAAGTAATCGTTTACAAACTCATGCCTCGTTCATTCATCATCTTTCTTAAGTTAATTAATCCATAACGCATTCTTCCCAAAGCAGTGTTAATGCTACAGTTGGTCATTTGCGCAATTTCTTTAAAGCTTAAATTAGCGTAGTGTCTTAATACAATAATTTCTCTTTGCTCTTCGGGTAATAAATCCACTAGCTCCTGAATATTGCGATGCGTTTGTGAACGTGTCATTTTATAATCCGCAGGATGATCTGAGTGCTTAATAATCTCAAATAAATCCTGATCATCACTTGTTTTAATAGTAGGCGTTCTTTTTACTTTTCTAAAATGATCTACACAAAAATTATGTGCAATACGTAAAGCCCAAGGTAAAAATTTACCCTCGTCATTGTATTTATTTTGCTTAAGGTTATTGATAATTTTTATAAAAATATCTTGAATTAAATCCTCGGCTAAATAACTATCCTTCACCATAAAATTAATCGCGTTAAAAATTCTTTCTTGGTGGCGATCAATTAAGGCATCAAAAGCACGGGTGTTTCCTTGTTGAAATAACTGAATAAGTTCGTTGTCAGTAAGCTGTACGGTTTTGTTCATTTTTGTTTTTTAAAGGTCTTCGAAGACTAAGTAAGGGTGTACTTAGTTGGGTTAGTATTGGAAAATTACCACCAAAAACAATCCATTTTTCATTTGTTGAAAACGAAATTTGAGGCTCGAGGATATCCACATTATTTAGGGGTTGGATATTTGAAAAGAATATCGCTTTTGGTACAACCAATTGCAATGGAATATGTTATTTTGTAGTATGGCAACAGCTAAAAAAGGAAAGGACTCCATTGAAGTAGTAGGTGCAAGGGTACATAACTTAAAAAATGTATCTGTTGAGTTTCCGCGTGATGAATTTATCGTGGTAACAGGGGTATCGGGTAGTGGAAAGTCATCCTTGACCATTGATACTTTATTTGCTGAAGGGCAAAGAAGATATGCCGAGAGTTTGTCCTCTTATGCAAGACAATTTATGTCGCGTATGGGCAAGCCAGACGTGGATTATATCAAAGGGCTTTGTCCTGCCATTGCCATTGAGCAAAAAGTGACTACCCGTACACCACGAAGCACCGTGGGTAGCATGACAGAGATTTACGATTATTTTAGGGTGTTTTTTGCACGTATTGGTAAAACCTATTCACCCATTAGTGGCGAGGAAGTTAAAAAGCATGATGTACAGGATGTGCTTTCTTATATTCAAAAAGGGAAGGCAGGAGATAAAATGGTCATTCTTGTTCCCTTTAAGCAACAAGCTAAAAGAGATATTGCCGAGGAGTTAAATATTTTGGTGCAAAAAGGATTTACGCGTATTTATTTAAGAGCGCCAAAATCGGAATCTGAAATTTTAAGAATTGAGGATGCCTTGGAATTATCTAAAACAGAACTTTCTAAAAAAATAAAAGCGCATGATGTGTATGTGCTCATTGATAGAATTATTGTAAAAACATTTGATGAGGATGATATACACCGTTTAACGGATTCTATAGGAACAGCTTTTTATGAAGGGGAAGGTATTTTGTGGGTAGAAAAAAACAATGACATTTTACAAGACTTTAATAATAAGTTTAGTTTGGATGGAATGGAGTTTGATGAGCCCACTCCTAATTTATTTTCATTTAATAATCCCTATGGTGCATGTCCAACCTGTGAGGGATATAGTCAGGTGTTGGGTATTGATGAGAATCTAGTAATTGCCAATCCATTCTTATCGGTATATGATGGAGGAGTGGCGCCATGGAAAGGAGAAAAATTAAGTTGGTGGAAGGATCAGTTTTTAAAGGAAGCGGGTAAAGTGGGTTTCCCCATTCATCAACCCATTAATCAATTGACAAAGGCACAGTACACGCAGCTTTGGAAAGGAACAGGAAAAGCATTGGGTATTGATGATTTTTTCAAAGATGTTGAAGCACATTTATACAAAGTACAATTCAGAGTATTGTTAAGCCGGTATCGTGGAAGAACCAATTGCCCTGATTGTAATGGATACCGCGTGCGCAAGGAAGCATTGTATGTAAAAATTGGAGGCATGCATATTGGAGAATTATGTGCAATGCCAGTTAGAGAATTGCAACAATGGTTTAAAGACTTAAAGTTATCTGCACATGATGCAGAAATTGCTAAAAGAATTTTAATAGAGATAGAGCAACGCATTCAAACTTTAATGGATGTGGGATTAGGTTATTTAACCTTAAGTAGATTGGCTAATAGTTTAAGTGGAGGGGAAAGCCAAAGAATACAACTGACAAGATGTTTAGGAAGTAACTTAACTAACTCCTTGTATATTTTAGACGAACCCAGTATTGGTTTGCATTCAAGAGATACGGAGCGACTTATTACTGTTTTACAAAATTTAAGAAATTTAGGCAATACCGTAGTGGTAGTAGAGCATGATGAGCAAATCATGCGCAAGGCCGATCATATTATTGATATGGGTCCTTTGGCTGCACACCAGGGTGGAGAAGTAGTAGCAGTGGGCAATGCAGCCGTATTGATGAAGGATAAAAAAAGTTTAACGGGTAAATATTTAAAAGGGGAATTGTTTATTCCTATACCAGAAAAAACAAGACCAGCCAGACATTTTATAAAACTACAAGGCGCTCATTTACATAATTTAAAAAATGTAGATGTTGATTTTCCTTTACAAAGTTTATGCGTAGTGAGTGGGGTGAGTGGCAGTGGTAAAACAACCTTGGTAAAAAAAGTATTGTACAATGCATTGTTAAAAGCAAAGCAGCAGCCAACTGAAATAGTGGGTGGCTATGCAGATATTAAAGGAGACTTGCATTTAATTGATGCTATTGAAATGGTGGATCAAAATCCTATTGGAAAATCTTCAAGAAGCAATCCAGTTACCTATATTAAAGCCTACGATGCCATTAGAGATGTGTATTCAAAGCAAGCACTCTCCAAAATTCGCGGGTTCCTTCCAAAACATTTTTCATTTAACGTGGATGGAGGCCGATGCGATACCTGCAAAGGTGAAGGAGAACAATTGGTAGAGATGCAATTTTTAGCCGACGTACATTTAACCTGTGAAGATTGTGGTGGAAAGCGATTTAAAGAATCAGTATTAGAAGTACATTATAAAGGCAAGAGCATTTATGATGTTTTGGAAATGAGTGTGGATGAAGCCATTGAATTTTTTAGCGAAGAAAAAAATATTGTCCTAGCGATAAGTCCATTGCAAGAAGTTGGATTGGGTTATGTGAAAATGGGACAGAGCAGTAGTACCCTAAGTGGTGGTGAAGCACAGCGTGTAAAATTGGCAAGCTTTTTAGGCAAAGGAAAAGCAAGTCAAAAAATGTTATTCATATTTGATGAGCCTACAACAGGACTTCATTTTCATGATATTCATAAATTATTAAAAGCATTTAATGCTTTAATTGATCAAGGGCATTCCTTAATTGTGGTGGAACATAATACGGATGTAATCAAAGCATCTGACTGGGTAATTGACATGGGACCTGAAGCTGGAGACGCCGGCGGAACCGTTGTTTACGCAGGTGTTCCTAAGGGTTTGGCAAAATGCAAAGCCTCTCAAACAGGGAAGTACTTAGCTTAGTTGACAATGCCAATCTTCTTTTTTTCTCTATTGCTTAATTCTTCTCCAATAATTTCATTGGACTTAACTGCTTCATATTTTTGATTTTCAGCTAAGTTGGTTGAAGGCGCATTTTCATTTAAATAATAGTACACAGGTAATGCAGCCATCATTTCTCTAATATTATCAGTTCTGATTTTTTCTTCGTCTAAATAATATACCGAAAACAACATCGTATATCTTTGAGAAGCCATATTAAATACTGCAATTGGCTGACCAGGAGTTACAAAGTCACCGTTCTGTACCAAACAATTAATGGGAGCAAGAATTGTGTAATAGGCTAAAGTGCCATCCTTGTGTTGAATATAAATATGATTTCGTTCACTAGTATAAACTGTATTGCCCCCCTCGCCTTGTTTTAGTTGATTATTTATATTGTAAACGATACCAGCCCTGCTTGCAAAAATAGTATCACCCAATTCATATTTAAATCCTTGTGCAAAGGAGTAGCTATCTGATTGTTGACCAAGTATAGCACTTAATTTTGAAACTGGGGTAACAAATGTGGTCTTACCAGCAGCAATAGGCAACAAATAATGCGCATAATTATTAGGTGCTTTTCTAAAAGAAACACCCGGGTAAAAGCTATAATTATAATTAAGCGATTTGAAGCCAGCATTTTTGTCAAGCGATAATTTTGTAACCTGCGATCTTCCAGCACTTATCGTTGTAATATATGGGTTCTCGCCTCTATTATTTGAATACCCTGACAGGCTTGTAAAGTTTAGTTTTATAGTGTATTTACAATTTGCATAACTACTTGCATTGATTGCAATGGAACCATCAGGATAATATTCATTTTCTAATGTGATTAATCCATTCTGCGCAAAGCTTGTAATTGTAATAAAACAAATAGTCAAAATTGTAAGTGTATATTTTTTCATAAAATGGGGGTTTAAAGGCCAATTTTTTAATTTATTGGTACTGATTTTTATTCAAAGGGTTGCTACTAACACCACGTCCACTTGGTATTGCAATAAGTTGAGTAGAAATCACAGGTTTACTATAACTTCCAACAGGATATGGGGGGGATTCATCGGAGGCAGATATTGGGGATAATTTAATTGCTTGACTATGCATAAATGGGATTTTTCTGTTATTGTGAATTGCAGAAGTCCATCTATTTGCTCCTATAAATACATTTAAAATAGTACGATCTAATACAGGCATAATTTTATTACTGATAATAGCCTCTTGCACTTTACCATCAGTATTAACGGTGAAATAAGTAATATAGGTAATAGTTCGATTCTCTTTTACAAATTGATCAGCCACTCCATATAATTTATTTGCCAAGTAATCAACCCATTTTTGTATCCCACCTTTGAACTGAGGTAAACTATTTTTTATTTCACAACCAGCTTGTTCTACTCCATCTTCATTAAAACAAATAGCTGAACTGTATTCGATTAATGAATCGTATCTAGCTCCTTCTAATGTATCTAATTTTAATTCGGGAGCTTGATTTAAGGTAGTTTCATCAATGGTAGGAAATTTAAGGATGGATGCTTTATTGCCATTTTCATGATAGTATGTCCAAGCACCAGTCTTGCGCATACCTTTTAATACCTTGCCTTTAAAAGATACTACGCCATTAGGAAAGTAGCCAACAATAACTCCCGACCCATTTCCCAAAGAATCCATTTGAAATATTTGTTTAATGGAACCATCTGGATACCATACACTACAATTCCCAGTTGGTATATTATTGGTGAGTTTACAGGAATCACTTATCATTCCGTTTGGATAATAAGATTCTGCCAAGCCCATTCCTAAATTATTTTTATAAGAAGCAACTTCGTGTAATTGATCATTCTCATAATAAGAAGTAAAATCTCCATTTTTAATTTTAAAATCATGATCCAAGTAATGACCAACTTGCTTAATTTTTTTTGAGTAAGTAAAGTAGTCCATTCTTAACCAACCACTATCTTCCTTTCTAGAAACACTTATCACATTTGCAATGGAAGGCTTAACAGGTTTTCCATATAAATCGTAATAATAAATTGAATCTATTGATTGTGCAGATAGGCAACTGAAAATTGATACTCCCAAAATGAGGGCTAATAAAAATTTAAGCTTCATCGTAAAATACTTTGTTGGCGTTTAATATGGTTATAAATATATAATTAATTATGCTCTTTTTCAATGTGTAGAGCTACTCATTATTTAGTTGGTATAAATTATTTTTTATAGCATAAATGGCAATACCTGCAGGTGTTTTCACCTTCATTTTCTCTAAAATTTTAGATCTAATTCCTTCCACTGTCCTAGAGCTCATAAATAGGATTTCTCCAATTTCTTTGTTTGATTTTTCTTCGCAAATAAGTTTTATAATTGAAATTTCTTTATCAGAATAGGATATGATTGGTTTGTTCGAGTAAGGATTGTAATGACTATTGGATATAAGTTTTACAAGCAGTTTCGAACTCGAATTGCAATAATAGGGCTCACCCTCTATGACAGTTTTAATAGCTTCAATGATTTCACCTTTCTGACAGTTCTTAATAATATATCCCGACGCGCCTGCTTCTAATGCATTTACAATTAATTGGTCACTATCAAATGTTGAAAGTGCTATGCAAGGAATTTTAGGAACAGCATTTGATAAATGTTTTATGGCACCTATGCCATCTACAATGGGCATTCTTAAATCGGTCAATACAATATCTGGCTTTTTTATTTTACATAGTTCAATAAGGGCTTCGCCATTATTTGCTTCACCTATTACTTGTATATTTTCCGACTTGCTTAACAACATTAAAAGACCGTCTCGGTAAATATCATGATCGTCAGCAATGATTACTTTTATTTTATTTAATTTATCCATTTTTTAGGGGTATTTCAATGGTATAATTTGTTCCTATATTTAATTGACTTTCGAGAATAACTTTCCCATTAATAAGTTCAGCACGACGAACAATATTCCTTAATCCATCACTTTTTATTTTTGTAATATCAATATTTTCATCAAATCCTATGCCATTATCCTTAATGGTCATGATAAGGTTTTGGTTTTTTAATACGATTTGAATTAATATTTGAGTTGCCTTAGCATGTTTAACTGCATTGTTAAGTAATTCTTGAATAATTCTGAATAGGTGAGGCTTATATTCTTCTGGTATCGAGCTTTCATCTATTAGCTCGTGACTAAATTTAATATTGATTTTACTTTTAACGTCAATCATGTTAATAAAATCAGTCACTGCAGCTATAATTCCGCTTTGCTCTAAAATCTTAGGCATTAAATTATTTGAAATTTCTCTTATTTTCTGCATTGTAGTGTCAATATAAGTTCCTGTTTTTTCAAGAATTGCTATGTTTTCGGGATTTTCACTTGTGTCAAGGCATTCTAAATTTATTTTTATAGCTGAAATCAGCGAGCCTAATTCATCATGTAAATCTGCAGCAATGCGCGAACGTTCTTTTTCAAGTAGTTGTATATCTTTTAAAATTTGATCCCTTTCAATATTTACTTTAATACGATGATTTCGAATAATTGTAATTACAAATAATATGACTAATAACGTAAGTACGGCAAATCCAACAAGACCTACAATCGTAATTTTTAAATTTAATTCGTCCATAAATGATTTTTTAATTTGCCAGATGACTGTTTTCCTTTTTTGAAAGTTGTATAAATACAATGGCAAGTACAATATTAACAACAGTGTTCACTATCAAAAGTATATTGTATAAGAATAGATCTACTTTTATTTTTAAAGGGATATTTAAGCAATACAAGGATAGTGTGAATACGCCATAACTTTCTACGATGAATAATGCAGAATAAAATAATAAAACCCAATCAATTGTTCTACTTATATTTTTATTATTTAGGAGATGAAAATTTATCCTATCTAAGCATAGATAACAATACACTAGGTAATAAAATAGATCAACATAAATTGTATTGTATTTAAATTTTGAAATATAGAACCAATCAATCAGCTGGATTACCATACCTATCGTAAATATAATATAGTATCTATATGCATGTTTATGCTGGTTTATTAAATAAAAAAATCTAAGCATCAAGCAAAAAGTAACGATTTCGTGGAAATCATTTATCAGCATATAATTAAAATGAATACTAGTAAAAAACTTTATTACTCCTAGTATATCATTCATTGCCCCAGTAATTAAAATAAATATAAAGAACCTATATTGTTTATTTATCTTTTTATAGAGGAAAAGAAATGGGATTATAGGAATCAGGTTCGAAAAGGAAGATATGGGGAATAATATTCTATATATTGGACTCATTCAGTTGATTTTTTAATTTGAAAGATTGTTTCTTAGGAAAAAAGCAAACTGAAAAAGTATAAACTATGTTAATTAATATATTTAAAAATGGTACTATATTGAATAGATTAGGTTGAATTTTTATTTTGAGTGGTACTTCAAGAAAATAAATAGAAATAGCTAATAAATGATAGCTATAAAATATACACATAGCTATATAAAATATTAGTATACCATCTATTTTATATTTATTATTTATTTCTTTAAAAATTTGATTGTTAATCCCTTTTAAACATAAGTAGATAAACATTATATCTATATATATGTCTTCAAACAAACTATTTATATGAATGTGATGATTATTAATATAAATCCAGTTGATAATTAATATAATTACACCCGCAATAAAAATGGTTAAATATTTTTTTAAAAGTTTATGTTTATATAATTCATGAAAGAACTTTAGCCATAAACCAAGACATATAATTCTGTAGAGATCGTTTATTTTTAGATGAAAATGATACTGCCTTAAATAATTAAAAAATATAAATGATATCCAATCATTAAACACACCTATCAATAATATCAAGAATATGATGTTGAAAGGTTTTTCGTTTTTCTTATAAAAAAAAATGAATGGAATTAATGGAATAAAATTTGAAATATTCGAAAATATATAAAGAGGGATATTCATTCATTTACTTTGCTACAATTTACCAAACTATCTGAAAAATATTAAAATAGGTTTTATAATTGCGTAGTTCTACGTAATATTTACTCTTTAAATTATATTAATTTTATTTTTGGTTCTCCGGGGGAAGAATCTTTTAAAAGCTCATTACGATATCAAATCATTTGAGCTTTTTTACTTCTAGACCTTTTAATATTTTATCTAAGTGATGCTAAATATTAAGTAGATCTACGCAATCTGCTATCGTATAGTTACTATTTATTCTAATTCAAATAAGACTTTAACATTATTTCATTCTATTTTAAAAGTAGTACAATTACTTTTATATAGGAAGGATTAAAGAAAATCGAATTGCAAATTCCTTTCTACTCCCTGCATTTTTATGCGGGGAGTTTTTTTATTTTTTGTTAAAACTAAAAAATTAGTTGTAAAACTAAATAATTAGTTATAGGTTTGTTCTCATAAATCAAAATAGGATGAGTAAACCATTAACAAAAGCGGAGGAACAAGTCATGCAGGTGCTTTGGAAATTAGAGTCTGCATATTTAAAAGATGTTATAGATGCTATGCCAGATCCAAAGCCGCATAGTAATACCATTGCAACAATCATAAAAATCCTAATTGATAAGGGATATATAACACATGAAGTACATGGGAGAGTTCATTGTTATGCCCCAGCTGTAAGTAAGGAGGAATACTCTTCATCTAGTATAAAAAATTTAGTAGAAGGATATTTTGAAGGCTCATTTTCGGACGTTGTATCCTTTATGGTAAAGCAACAGGATTTGAAAGTGGCTGATTTGGAATTGCTGCTTCAGCAAATTAAAAAGAAAAAATAACCACCATGATAACAATCCTATATTATTTATTGAAAGTAGTATTGTGTAGTACGATATTGTACGCTTACTATTGGTTGGTATTAAGAAATAAACAGTTTCATCAGTATAATCGGTTTTATTTATTAGGTATTTCAATCCTTTCTTGGTTGGTTCCTTTTATTAAAATTAATATTATAAAAGAGCAGGTAATTTCTGCGCCTAAGGTTTTATATTTTGCTGATGTTATAGCAGATAAGAATAGCAGTATAGAGCAAGAAGTTATTTTAAAAAGTTCTCAGTTTACATGGGATAATCTGCTTCTATTCATAGCAATTGGCATTTCACTTTTATTCATTATAAGGTTTGTAAAATCATTATGGAATATCCGCAACTTAATAAAGCATTATCCATTATCTGAATTAATGGGCTATTATTTAGTAATGACAAATGTAAAAGGAACACCATTTTCATTTTTTAAATATATTTTTTGGAATGAATCTATCGATTTAAATAGTGAAGTGGGGAAGAAAATATTAGCTCATGAAGTAGTGCACATTGAGGAAAATCACTCATTTGATAAATTATTAATTGAGTTACAAATGATAATTAGCTGGTTTAATCCAATAACATGGCTTATCAGAAATGAATTGTACTTAATACATGAATTTATAGCTGATCAAAAATCTATTGAAAATAAAGATGCGTCGGTATTAGCCAAATTATTACTAGCGTCGGCCTATCCAGCACAACAACATATTTTATCAAACTCATTTTTTTATTCACCAATTAAACGAAGAATCAAAATGTTTACAAAATCAACAACCACTAAGTATAGCTATCTAAGAAGACTAGCTATACTGCCAATTATGGCAACAACAGTATTATTATTCGCATTTAGAAATGGCAAACTTAATTCAAGGCCAATTGTCAAATTAGATAAGCAGTATACAGTAATTGTTGATGCGGGGCATGGAGGTGATGACCTTGGTGCAAGTGCAGTTGATGGTACTACTGAAAAGGATTTGGCTTTAGCATTTGCATTAAAGGTTAAATCAATAAATAATAATCCTAATATTAACATTGTACTTATAAGAGAGTCTGATAAGTTTATAAATGTGGTTGATAGAGCAAATATTGCAAATGCATCTAATGCTAATTTATTTGTGTCAATTCACATGGATAATGCAGATGATGAAAAATTTTCTGGTACGACATGTTATATTCCTTCAAAAAACAAGTTATATAGTAAAGAGAGTAATATGATTGCTAAAAATTTAATAGACGCCACTGGTGAATTGTTCCCAAAAAGTAAAATTACTACAAGAAAAAAGGGAATTTGGGTACTTGAAAATGTTAAAATGCCATCAGTTTTATTTGAGAGTGGATATATTAGCAATCCAAATGATTTAAAACTTGTTAAAGCTAATGAGGAAAAAATTGCCAATATGATATTGGATGGAATTGAGTCTTATTTGGCGAATAAAAAAGAAATATCAAAGTAATTAATATCTAGCTAAGGAAGGATTAAAGAAAATCGAATTGCAAAAGCCTTTCTACTCCCTGCATTTTTATGCGGGGAGTTTTTATTTGTAAAATTGATTTTACATTTACGTAGTTCTACGTATTTTATTTTATGATGATTCAACTTTAACAAATTTCAGTTTAATTATTGTTCTATTTCTATTATATTCATAATGTAATATTCGAAAAGAACAGTTGAAATAATTAATCATGGTTAAATCTAAAATTGGTCCATTAAATTTTATATTGATACTATTTTATATTTATTTATATTCATTAGTATTTTTTTTAACATTTATACTTCCAAATATTAGTCCTAACCATCCAGTTACATCAAGCATTGCTATCTTTTGGGCAATAATTATTTTATTTCCTCCAACTCCATTTTTGTTATTCTTTTATTACAATTCGTTTTTAAAAATAGATATGAATAACAAAGTAATAAAGTTTAAAAAAATATTTACAGGATACAAGACTTATGAACTACAAGGAGATGAAAGTTATATTACGAGAAGGATAGGAGGTAAATTCGATTATACCTTTGTCTATTTGTACAGAAATGATAGCGTTGTTTTCGCTTATCAAAATGTATTTAATTCCAACTGGAGTGAATTAGAGGAAGTGTTGAATAGCATGGGTATTAATGAAGCTTCATATGACGGAATGGTATTATTCAGAGATCTATTTAAAATGCGGTTGTAGAATCTATTAATTTAAGTGAGTTTAGGATTTTATTTAATAAAATTCGTAAATTCAATAAAACTTGGCTGCAAATGAAGCATACATCAAAAACCCTCTTTATATTTTGTGTTGTTTTATTTGTGTGCAATTTTGCGGTTGCTCAAAATATTGAAACTGCTTTACAACAATACAATAACAAAGTCCCTCAAGAAAAGCTTTATTTACATTTTGACAATAGTATTTGCACAAATGGACAAACCATTTGGTTTAAGGCATATCTAATGAATGGGTTTCAACCCTCTCAACGCTCCAAAAATTTATATGTTGATTGGTATGATGACAATGGTGCTTTAATAAGCGCTACTGCAACCCCCATTGCTTATAGTTATGCGGCAGGACATTTTAAAGTGCCTGATAATTATACAGGTGATAATTTACACGCAATTGCGTATACTAAGTGGATGCGTAATTTTGACTCAGCTTATTTTTTTCAGCAACATTTCAAAATTGTAAATAATAGAACGCAGCCAATAGCTCAACAAAAAAATATTAAAGAATCAAGTATTCAATTTTTGCCAGAATCTGGAAATCTTATCAATAACAAATTAAATGTAATCGCATTTAAAACACTGAATGGTCTAGGATTACTTGAAAACATTACAGGGATCATAAAAAATACTAAAGGAGACTCTGTTACTTCCTTTAAAACAATACATGATGGCATGGGTAAGTTTCAGTTTGTGCCTTTGTTGGGTCAGAAATATACAGCATATTGGACGGATGTTTTGGGTATAAAACATAATACACCATTGCCTATTGCAGAAGAAGTGGGCGTTAATTTAAATGTAGAGCCTGGCAGGTCAAATAGAATTTTCCATGTTCAAAGAACAAAAGATGCTCCAGCTTCAATGCAGCAATTAAACTTGGTGGGTCAAATGAATGGATCTATTTTGTTTATGGCTAAGTTAAATTTAACAGATAAAGAATCTATCACAAGTACCTTACCATTGAATAAAATGCTAACCGGAATTTTAAAATTGACATTATTTGATGCTAACAATTCGCCCCTTTGTGAAAGACAGTTATTTGTAAAGAATGAGGATTATAAGTTAAATACAACTATTACGATTGATACTTTAAATACTTTGAAAAGAGGCAAAAATGTCTATGAAATTGAATTAAAGGATACCACTTATGCGAGTTATTCTTTAGCGATTACAGATGCGAATACTAATCAATTTAACGACAATAATATTGTTTCACATTTATTGCTCAATGGAGAATTGGCTGGCCATGTGAATAATCCAGCTTATTATTTTTCCTCAAATGCAGACAGTATAGCCAATCATTTAGATTTAGTCATGCTTACCAATGGGTGGAGTAGATACAATTGGAAGGTAATTTTAAGCAATGCTACACCAGATTTAAAATATGCTAGAGATTCAGTGTATCAAACTTTAAATGGTAAAATCGCTGATTATGGCAGTAAGAAGCCTAAAAAGCCTGAAACGATTAATTTGATATTTGTTGCCAAGGACTCAAGTAATAACATGATTACCCTGCCTGTCATGGAGGATGGCTCTTTCACTAGCGCTAATGCAATGTTGTACGATACCACTAAAATTTATTTTAAAATAAATGGTACAACTGCCTTATCCAATAAAAATATTACAATTGAAAATGATTTGTTTAAGCCAGACGCTAAAATAATTGTTGATTTTTCAAGATCAATATCAGATACTACAGGACTGAGTAAATTGCAGGCGATTGTAAAAGAGCAATTAAAATTTGATGCTTTAAACAAAAATAATTCATTAAAAGAGGTTACTGTTTTTTCAAAACAAAAAGCAAGGTTAAAAGAATTAGACAAAAAATATACATTTGGGATCTTTTCTGGGGAAGCAACTGCAGCATTTGATATGAGCAGCTTTGAAAATGCAAGTCATACCATTGATATTTTTGATTTTTTAACAGGTAAGGTTCCAGGCTTGGAAGTAGGTAATTCAGTTGGTGGAACTTTTACAGAAGGGGTTATCAATTACCGAGGTGGAACTCCATCTTTTTATTTGGACGAAATGCCTATTCAAACTTCACAGTTAAGAGATATTGTTGTTGCTAATATAGCATATGTTAAAGTATTCACTCAATTCATGGGAGGTTTAAATAATAGCTTCTCAACTAGTAGAGGTGAAACTAAAATAAATGGAAAAATAGTTACCGCAGTTTCTGGTACAGATAATCATGCTAGCAATGCAGCTATTGTAATGTATAGTAAAAGAGTAGATGATTTACTTGCAGATTCCAAAAGGTTTAATACTAGTGGAATGGATTATAAGCCATATGTAGGTTATATTTCACATAAGGAATTCTATAGTCCTAATTATACTGAAAAATCACAAGACATTTTGAAAGACCTACGTACTACTTTGCTTTGGAATCCATGGATCAATTTGGATAAAACGCATCAAAAAGTAAAAGTTGAATTTTATAATAATGATGTTACTAAAAATTTCAGACTAGTGTTAGAAGGAATGGATAGTAAAGGAAAGTTAGTTTCAATTCAAAAAGTATTAAAGTAAAGCGTTTAACTTTTACAATCCATGAAATATATTTTAAGTACTCTTTTGCTTTTGTTTTGTATTTATGCAACTGCTCAATCAAAGCTTAATGGAAGAGTTATTGACAGTGAAACTAAAAAGCCGCTGGAAGGCATTAGTATATTTTTAAGTCATACCACGAATGGTACTGTTACCAATAGTAAAGGTGATTTTCAACTAGATCATTTAAAGCCTGGGAAGTATGAATTAGTGGCTACCTCATTAAATTATGAAGATAATATTATGGCGGTTCAAGTAGGCATGTCTAATGAGCCCGTAACTATTTCTATGAATCCAACTGCGAACCAATTAAAAGAAGTGGTTGTAGAATCTTATGATGATAATGGATGGGAGCGCTGGGGAGATAGTTTTAAATCTTATTTTATTGGAAGCCCAGTGTTAGCAATAAA
>CAJADG010000064.1 GCA_903938445.1 uncultured Bacteroidota bacterium
GTTGGAAATGTCCAGCCGAGATGTTCACTCCCGAGGCGTTTGACTTTAAACAGCACCACGCCTCACTCTTTGCACTTGCTCATTGAAACCGCCCAGAGTACCCTTCTACAGCGATCAATAATAATACCAATTTAGTACAAAAGGATGTTGTTGCAATTGTTATAGGCATTCAAAATTACGAACGATTACCTGTTGCTAATTATGCTAACCACGATGCAGTTCAATTTAAAGAATATCTCCAACGCTACCTTGGAGTTAATTCTGCCAATGTTAAATTACTTTTAAATTCACAGGCGCAAAGAGCAGAAATTCTTCTTGCATTCAAATATTGGCTACCCGCACACATAAATACTGGCAAAACAGATGTGTATATATATTTCAGTGGTCATGGACTACAGCAAGAGCCTGTCAAACAACAGTACTTACTACCCTATGACGTAAATACCGACCTTCTTAATGAAACCGGTATCAATCAAAAATCCATTATTCAAGAGCTTAGTTCATTAGGAGCTAAATCAGTCACTGTATTCCTAGATTCATGCTATAGCGGTTCTAGTCGCAAGGGTGAACCACTCATACAAAATCAGCGCGCAGTATCTATCAAGGTGAATCCCGATGTCCTTCCTCCTGGGATAAACGTTTTTTCAGCAAGCTCAAAGGGTCAAACGGCAAATAGTGATGACTCCCTAAAGCATGGTGTTTTTAGTTATTTCCTCCTCAAAGGACTTTCAGAGGAAGCAGCTATGAACGGAAATAAAAATATAAGTCTGGGGGATTTTGTTGACTACGTCACACAAAAAACATCCAAATATGCGCTTGGCATGCACCGGCAGCAAGATCCTGAGTTTTTTGGGGATCGACAACAAGTACTAGTTTTCAGATGAAGTTAAAACCTAAGCAATCCCTAATCAAGTCTGTCTTAGTGACATCTTTGCTTTTGAATACAGCTAAATTGATTGCAGTGCCAATTGATGTAAAAGCAGACTACTACTTTGGTCCAGACATGTCGCGCAACCAGGCTTGCGAGAATGCAAAAGAATCAGCGAAATCTAAAGCAATTGCAATGGTTACTGGTGAGAAAATAATGTTTGACCAACAACTAAATTGCAAACAAACCAATGGAAGGTTAACAGATCAAAAATGTGGTTTGAATCAAAATGCATGGGTTTTAGTAGAAGGCAATATCAGAAAGACAGAAATCATCTCAGAAAATATCCGCACAGTGGACGGGGCACAAATTTGCACGGTATCCATGGTTGTTGACGTTATACCTCCAACAGAAGATGCCGATGCAAATTTTGACTTACAACTAGATTTAAATCACAATACATTTAGACAAGGTGAAGCTATATCAATAAATATAAGTCCCTTAACCCCAATGAACGTTGTAGTATTTAATTGGAAACCTAGTTTTATCAAAAACAATGTTGTCCGAATATTCCCCAATAACATTGATAATGATAACTATATTTCAAAACCGATCACTATTCCATCTAAATCAGCAAAAGGAAGTTATAGTCTTGAAATGGAATGGTCAATGCCATCAGACTTTGAAAAGGATATAGCAACAGAATGGATAATAGTCGTTGCAACAAAAAAATCAATACATTGGAAGCAGACTTATGATCTGCAGAACTTTAAAGATAAATTAGCAGAAATTCCTGCTAATCAAAAAAGAGTTGTACACAAACCCTATATTCTTTTACGCTAGGGTAGGTAATCTATCAAATAGTCTCCCAAAAGTTAAAACCTTCCGAAATTACCAGTTAATCACTTAACTGTACTTTTGGGATCTTGAAGTAACAATAGTTTTTTCTCAAGTTCATCAGCTAATTTTCTTCTGTTAGCGTAAAGTATTTCTTTTTCAGCATGGTATTCTTTGACTGTACTGATTGAATCAAACATTTGTTGATGTATTTCACGTAAATCGGAAATAGTCTGAATCATCTCTTGCTCTATTTTTTGAAGATTTTGTTTTTTCTGGGTAAATGCGTGAATATTATCGAGTAGTGGTTTCCAAGCCTCTAAAAAGTCGTCGAGTTTTTCATTTTTCTGATTTAAATCAGTCACTGTTCTTGATATTGACTCTAAAGTATTGAAAATATCATACATTTCAGAAACGTTAAGTTTTTTCTGAAGAATTTCATATTTATCAATGAATGACTGCTCAATCTCCTTAGAGTTATCTGATACGAGATTTGCTACCAAATTAGCTGCGGGTAAGGTTGAGTTATCATTTCTTTTTAATTCAGGCTGCAGTTTATTACCTAGAGTTGTATTCATATTAATTTGTGTTTGTTGGTTAGAAGATTTATTCTCTGAAATATCTGGTAAATTTGAATTAGTAATTAATTGAGAGGTAACAGTTAATTCAGTTTGTCCTGTTGATAACCCATCCATTGGAACTATATTAAGATAGTCAGTAGATTTAGTATCTGGAGCTTTATTCAATTGAATATCAAGAGGTTTATCATTCTTGATACCGCTGAAAACTTTATTTAGTAATTTCATATTAATTTTGATCCTGTTGACTTAGCGGTAAATTAAAACTGAAAACGATATTATGATCTGAAGTTAAATTAGCCTCAATGTGAGCGCCTAACTGATTTGCCAGGGTCTGCGATATCCAAAGTCCAAGACCAGTGCCAGAGTATTTCTTTGAACTCTCGGCTCGATAGTATCGTTGAAAAAGTTTATTTAGATCTAGACTATCTAGCTTATCAATTAGGCTTTGAACTTCAACTCTAAGCATTGAAATATTTAAAGTACGAAATGGAATTAATCGAATAGAAATAGGCGAATTAGGTGGAGAATACTTAAGAGCGTTGCTCAAAAGATTCAACAAAATAGACCGAAAGTAATGAACATCAGTTTCAAGTGATGCGCTATCAATTAGTTTTGTTTCGATTTTTAAACGTGAAATGAACTCTGAATTCGATTCCACATATTGTTTAATAAGATTTGAAATCTCATTTTTTATTAAAAAATTAGTGTGAACGGGTTTTATCAGCCCTTCTTCGTGCTTTTCGGCTTGAACGCAATTCTCCATAACTTGAGAAATATTATCGATAGCTACATTAATACGACGTATCCAAACTTCTGAATCGTGAAAATGATTAATGCGTTGAATAAGGGTATCAGTACTAATTTTTATAACACTAAGGGGTGTTCTTATTTCATGCAAAAGCATTGAAAGGAAGCTTTGTTGATTTTTACGGAGCAAAGACTCATGAGATGCTAGTTTTTTTGCTTTTAAAGTTTCTGCAAAACTTAGCTTCATCATCTCTTGATCCATCAAAACCATAAAAATTAGAACAAGAAATCCAATAAATATGAAAATTAACTCTTCTGTATTTTCAACGTTGTAATTAAGATTTACAAGATAAGTGACAGTCATAAATTTTGATAAAGATAAAAACGCTTGCAATATGATTGCTAAAAAAATAATTAATTTTAAAATAATTATTTTATTTGGTTCGCTTCTTCGTTTTAGAAACGAGTAGCAGTCATAAAAATTAATTGATGCCAAGAAAATTATCACCAAAAGAGGATAAATGATTATTTCTGAGGGCTTAAAATATGTACTGGCAATTGCAAAAATTGAAACAATCAAAGATCCTGTTATAAAAATAATTTTTCTATTTTTTTCTTTCTCGGGATTTTTGAAAATAATTTGTATTATGAAAGATCCGAAAATTGCAAAGACAAAATAAATTACGAAAAGAAATCGATTGTTGTCATCAATTGACCCTCCAAATGTTGTAATTACCTCTCCACTTTGTAATATTATTTTGCTGGCTATAGCAATAAAACAAACAGAAATAAAACCATATATCCATTTTCTAACAAAAAGAAACTGAAGCAAGCTCCATAAGAACAATGTCAAAGCCATCGTGGCCTCAAATATCTGCATGGTTCTTTGATTATTATTTCTATCTAACCATCCCGCTTTAGTCATAACGTCTACATCAAAGGTTCGCAAGGCTTTAGCTTTGATACTCAAGTAAACAATTGCGGTACTATTTTCATAATCGTTTGGATTAATATCTAATTTTGTAAAAGTAACTAGTTCTTTTGTACTTAAAGGTTTTGCAGACCATTTTTCCACCCCCTCGCTCTTCGGGGTGTAAAGTGTTATTTTGGATATTGTTGGGAAAGTAAAATAAATATAGAGCTCATCGCTAGTCTTAAGATTAACTTTTAATTTTATCCAAAGTGTTCCCGTATCATCTCGATTTTTAATGAGGCCTTGTATAGGCTTAAATTGTTGACTTACTACATTACTAAGATCAGTCTCATTGGTAGTGTCGTAATAGCTCTCTTTAGCTAACAATTGTGATGCTTCTACATTTATTACTAAGAAACTCAAAATTGAAAATAGTAAGCCACGCGCCCAAAAACCCCAATTGGCAAGATATTTTCTTAATGTGAGCGAACTGTATTTCATTAACTAATACCGAGCAAATTGAGTGATAAAACAGATTGCTAATTTAACCCTACACCCTTAAAAATCCTGATAAAAACTGATACACTGACCGTAAATCAACATATTTTTAATTATTAATTATTATTTACGTTCCTCCATATACATCCTATGGGTAATAGCATCATTTTGGTCGAAGATAACATTGCGCTCAGAGAAGCATTAGAAGATCATTTACTCAGCGCAGGATTTGATGTTAGGGGCTTGGGAGATGGTCACGAATTAAACATTGAGCTACAAAGCTTTAAACCCGATGTAGTAGTTTTAGATCTTAATTTGCCTGAAGAGGATGGTCTATCCATCTCTAAAAGGCTAAGAAAAGCCTATCCTGGTATTGGCATAGTAATGCTTACGGCTCGAGTGCGAAGTATTGATCGACACGAGGGTTATGATAGCGGCGCAGATGTTTACCTAACTAAACCTGTAAAACCAGATGAATTAACAACTGTCTTACAAACGCTTTGCAAACGTATTACACCCCCTGATACTCAAAGCACTTGGAAATTGAGTATGAATTCACTTCAACTCACCACACCGTCAAGCGAAATAATAAAGCTAACAGTTAGTGAAACTAATCTGGTCTATGAGCTAGCTCTTTCTGGAGAGCTACTTAATATGTCACGACTTATTGAGGTTTTTGGAGATATTGATCTTGAGGAAAATACTAACAAGTTGCGTATTGAACAGATTATTAGTCGTGTAAGAAAAAAAATTGAGCCATTTCTTGATGGTAAACCAGGCATCAAAGCAGTTACAAGAATGGGTTATAAACTCTTTTTACCAATATCCATTGAGTAATATTTTATTTCTTAATATATTTTCTAAGTTATTGCTTATTTTCAGTCATATATCGCAACTTACATTCCGCCTCCGCTCCCTGTTGAATTAAAATTAAATTGGCAAGTGACTTTGTACCGTCATTTGCCATAGCATATGATTTATCACCGACTTTCCTGCATAGTGATGCTATGTCTTCTAAGTTCGGTCTAGAACTTGAACAACTCTCAAGTATGAGAAAGAGAATAAGGAGAGCTTGTTTCAA
>CAJADG010000065.1 GCA_903938445.1 uncultured Bacteroidota bacterium
GTGATGATGCAGAGTGGATTATTGGTGCCTATGAATCCAACTTCGCAAATGGGTATTTATAAACAATTATTTATTCAATTAGGAGATACTCAAAACTTGGCTTTTGAATTAAGTACTTATTCGAGTCACTTAATGCACATGAAGCATTTTATAGAAAATGCAAATGGCAAAACCATGTTTTTTATTGATGAATTGGGAAGTGGATCCGACCCTCATTTAGGTGGAGCTTTTGCCGAAGTTATTTTAGAAGAATTGTCACATAAACATGCTCAAGGTATCGTAACGACGCATTATTTGAATTTGAAAGTAATGGCCAATCACAATAAAGGTATAGTGAATGGTGCCATGCAATTTGATGAGGTTAAATTAGAGCCTTTGTATCAATTGGTAATTGGTAAGCCAGGAAGCTCTTACACATTTGCCATTGCAGAACGAATAGGGTTGCCTAAACACTTAATCAATCGTGCGCGTAAATTGGTGGACACGCACCATTTTGAATTGGATAAGTTGTTAAATAGAACCGAACAGGATTTGCAATTAGTACAACAGGAGCGTAAAGAACTGCATAAAAAATTGAAAGAGAATGATGCTCTAAAGCAATCACTTACTCAGATATTAGATAAGGAAAAACATCATCAACAAATTAGTTTACTAAAAGAACAAAATAGAGTAGCCGAAGAGAAATTTTCATACAATAAGGAAATGGAAAGGCAGTTGAAACAAATTGCATTGGATTGGAAAAAGAGTGAAAAGAAAGAGGATGTGATGAAAACCCTTTTCAACCTATTATTCAAAAAGAATGATGCCATAGTAATCAATAAACTAGCTAAGAAAGTTGATAAAAATTTTAAAGAAACTAATTCGCCTATAATTGTAGGAGCAACGGTTAAACTAAAGAAAAATTATCAGGTGGGGGAAGTGCTTGAAATTAAAGGGAAACGTGCGATTGTTAAAGTGGGGCAGCTTCCTATGAATATTGATTTAGTGGATTTATTAGTGGTTGAAAAAATTGAAACTCCTGAGCCCGCTGCACCAAAAAGTGCAAATATTGCTAAAAAGAAAAAATAATAAACAACGACAAATAAATTAACAACATGATACTAGATGATTTAAATAATATTGCTAAATATGTGAATGTTCACCCTCGATTTGAAAAAGCATTTGCCTATTTAACTTCCACCGATTTTGAAAATTTACAACCAGGTAAATATGAAATAGAAGGGGATCATATTTATGCAATCGTGGTTAATGACAATGGGGTTGCTATGTTGGATTCAACTTCAGAATTTGAATGTCATAATACCTATATTGATATCCAATATGTTTTCGGCGGGTTAGAAACCGTTGGGTATAAATCAAGATTAACTTGTGTGGAGCCAAGAGGGGAATATGATGTTAAGAAAGATGTTTTATTTTATGAAGATGCACCAGACTTCTTCTTTAAATTATATCCTGGTCAATTTGGAATCTATTTTCCTGATGATGTTCATGCGCCGATGATTGGTGAAGGTAAAATTCGAAAAGTAGTGATGAAAATACGTTTACAAGCCTAATTAATAAATATATTTTTATGTCGGTTAAACAAGTTGAAATGGTGTTGGCTCCTAGAGAGCCGCATTATGTTGGAGATGGATTTAGAGTACATAATTTTATTCCAAGTGGATATGGGCTAACCATGCAGCGTATGGATCCATTTATCATGTTAGATTATGGTGCTAAGTTTTATTTTCCACCTAGCCCTAGTAAAGCTAAAGGCGTTGGAGTACATCCACATAGAGGTTTTGAAACGGTTACCATTGCATATAAGGGAAGTGTTGCACATCATGATAGTGGTGGAGGAGGAGGCGTTATCGCTGAAGGGGATGTACAATGGATGACAGCTGCAAGTGGTGTTTTGCATAAAGAATATCATAGCGAAGCTTTTAGTAAAACAGGAGGTGATTTTCAGATGGTTCAGTTATGGGTGAATTTACCTGCAAAGGATAAAATGTCTACTCCCAAATATCAAGCCATTTCAAATGCTCATATTCCTAAAATAGTTGTTCCAAATAATGGTGGAATCGTTGAAGTGATCGCTGGAAATTATGATGGCAATAACGGAGCAGCTAGTACTTTTTCACCAGTACATTTAATGAATGCCAAATTGGTTGCGGGAGGGGAGGCTAGTTTTAGTTTTCCAGCCAATTATAACACTTGTTTATTAGTTATTGAGGGATCAGTTATTGTGAATGAAACTGAAGATGTTCCATTAGATCATTTTGCATTATTTACAAATAAAGGGGAAACCTTTTCTATAAAGGCAAGTGAAGATGCTGTAGTATTAATTCTATCAGGCGAACCTTTAAGAGAAACTATTGCAGCACATGGCCCATTTGTTATGAATACACGCCAAGAAATTATGCAAGCATTTGAAGATTATGAAAATGGTAAGTTTGGA
>CAJADG010000066.1 GCA_903938445.1 uncultured Bacteroidota bacterium
ATATCCATATTTAATGGTCTTAAATAAATCAGCAATTTTTCCTCCATGTAACCAATAATCATCCGTTAAATTAGGACCTACTCCCCCTTCCCCTTTAGCCCCATGACAAGGCGTACATGTTTTGGCAAAGGAAACTCCACCTGCTGCAATACCAGCCGCATCTGACATAGTTACTGTTTTTTCATCCACATTATTTTTCATGGATGCTAAGTAGTTATCAACTTGTTCTTTTGCTGAGGTCATTTCACTATTGTATTCTTCGGTTGGATTGGGTCCATTATGCCATACTTCGTATTTTAATAAATATAAAGCTGCAATAAAAATGGTTATAATAAATCCATATTTCCACCAGGGTGGCAAAGCATTGTCCAATTCTTTAATGCCATCATAATCATGATCTAATAATCTGTCCGCTTCTTGCTCTAACGGAATCGCTTTTGTTAAAAATTTCTTATCTAAATGATGCCATGTTTTAATGAACCAGGACTCTTTATCTTCTTGCTCTTTTATTACAACTGGTACAGGGTGTATCACTTTCCAAAGCCCCCTAATAAATAATACCAAAACGAATACAACTAATAGCTCTAAAGCTAGCACTGTTGATAATGTCCAAAAAGTGGAATAAGAGAGCCCACCGTAATAATCAACAGCAACTGTCTTTGCAGTGGTATCCGCAATGGCAGTTTGTGCTTTTGCTCCATTTGCAAACAGCGATCCCATTATTATAAAACCAATCATCAATACTTTATTACCCAATTTTGAAACCTCTACTGCTTTTTTAGAGATCATCCCAAGTACATTGGCAAGTACCCAGATAACCACCACCAATAAAATTGCAATGGTAACCATTAAGTACTCTAAGTAATTAGCTTGATCTCCTTTGGGCACATTAGAAGCTGTTGTATTTTGCGCAAAACTAGATATCGCAGTAATCAATGCTAGTATTAACAAATAAGTATATTTCTTTTTAAACATAATTGCTGTTTTTATAATTTATAAGACTATTCTAATGGTAAATTTTTTAAAGTATCTACTTCTTTCTTATCCATTATCTTAACATACCATAAGACACCAACAAAAAATCCAACAAATACCAACAAAGAAAAGATGGGATAAAAGCTGATCCCTTGCATTGTTTCGGTATATTTTTTTATAAAGCTGAACATAATTTTATTTTTTTAATTGTACTTGTTTTTGAATTAACACTTTAACTACTTTTTATTAATATCTGTTCCCAATCTTTGCAAATAAGCAATTAACGCAACAATCTCTTTATTTGCTGGAACATCAATCCCATCTTTCTTTAAACTTGCTGCAATTTCATTGGCTTGTTTCATAAGTGCCGTATTTGCTTTTGGAGCAAAGTCAGCTTCATATGGCACACCTAACGTACGCATTGCATTTATTTTTAAAGGAGTGGTTGCAGTGTCTAAATTATGTTCGATTAAAAATGCATAAGAAGGCATTACTGATCCTGTAGAAATTGCACTTGGTTCTTCCAAATGATTAAAATGCCAAGTATTAGATTTCTTTAAATTACCCACTCCTTCCCTAGCCAAATCTGGCCCAGTTCTTTTACTTCCCCATTGGAATGGATGATCATAAACAAATTCTCCTGCCTTACTATATTCGCCATATCTTTCGGTTTCACTTCGGAATGGACGGATCATTTGAGAGTGACAAGTATAACAACCCTCTCTAACATAAATATCACGACCTTGTAATTCAAGTGGAGTATAAGGAGTGACGCTAGCAATGGTAGGGATATTAGATTTTACCAAGAAGGTTGGAATAATTTCCACCAATCCACCTACAAGAACTACCACTAATGATAAAACCAATAATGGAGTTGGCTTTCTTTCAATCCAACGATGCCAATGTTCCCCTGTATGTTTAGTATATGTTTTTTCTAAAGCAGGTGCTTCCGCGTCTTCATTTGCAACTAAAGTACCTTTACCAATTGTTTTAAAAATATTGACCATCGCAACAATCGCTCCAGATAAATATAATAATCCACCCAATGCTCTCATGGCATAAAAAGGTGCCATATAAGTGACCGTTTCTAAAAACTGATACTTTAACTGACCACTTTCAGTGAATTGCTTCCACATACTAGCTTGTTGCCATCCAGCCCAATACATTGGAATTGCATAAAATAAAATACCCAAGGTTGCTAACCAAAAATGAACATTCGCTAACTTTTTTGAATACAATTCTGTTTTATAAATTCTTGGGATTAACCAATATAAAATTCCAAAGGTTAACATACCATTCCAACCAAGTCCTCCAACATGCACATGTGCTATAATCCAGTCCGTAAAGTGTGCAATGGCATTAATACTTTTCAAAGACAGCATTGGACCTTCAAAAGTTGCCATACCATAGGCAGTTACAGCCACCACCATAAATTTCAAAATCACATCTTCTCTTACTTTATCCCATGCTCCACGCAAAGTCAATAATCCGTTGATCATACCTCCCCAACTTGGAAAAATAAGCATGAAACTAAAAACGATACCTATGCTTTGTGCCCAGTTTGGCAAAGCTGTATATAATAAATGGTGTGGACCTGCCCAGATATACAAAAAGATTAAAGCCCAAAAGTGAATGATAGATAATTTATAAGAGAAGACAGGTCGATTAGCTGCTTTAGGTAAAAAATAATACATCAAGCCTAAATAAGGAGTAGTCAAGAAAAAGGCTACCGCATTATGGCCATACCACCATTGCACTAAAGCATCTTGCACTCCAGCATACCAGCTGTAACTTTTGAATAAAGAAATAGGTAATGAAAAAGAGTTTACCAAGTGCAATACCGCAACAGTAACAAAAGTGGCAATATAAAACCAAACTGCTACATATAAGTGACGCTCTCTTCTTTTAATAATAGTAGCAAACATATTAAACCCAAACACTACCCAAATAATAGTAATGGCAATATCGATTGGCCATTCTAATTCGGCATATTCCTTACCGCTTGTAATGCCCAAAGGCAATGTAATAGCAGCGGCAACTATAATTAATTGCCAACCCCAAAAGTGAATTTTACTTAGTACATCACTAAACATTCTTGTTTTAAGCAATCTTTGTAATGAATAATAAACCCCCATAAAAATTCCATTTCCCACAAATGCAAAAATCACTGCATTGGTGTGCAAGGGTCTAATTCTACCAAAATTAAAATAAGGTTGAAAATTAAGTGCCGTTGGGAAAACTAATTGTAATGCAACAATTAATCCAACAAGCATTCCCACTACACCCCAAATGATGGTTGCAACGGCAAAATTTCTTACTGTCTTATTATCGTACTGAAAACTTTCTAATTGCATAATGATAATTTAAAGCGTTAGATTATGATTGAATTTTTGATTTACTTGTACTTTTATCTGTCAACTCATCATCGAAAAGCATTCTTACTGAAGGCGTATAATCATCTTCCATCTGACCTGAATTTACAGACCATAAAAAAGCGATTAAAAACCCACCTGCAACTAAAACACTTACAATGATTAAAATGATTAACACACTCATTTGCATCTATTTGAAACAAAAATAGATCCAACAAAAAACCTAGCATCTGACTTAGATCAACCGAAATATGATTTATATCAGTTTTTTGCTCGAAGGCCTCGCGTAAAAGAATAACTGAGTAATGCAGAAAGCGAAACTATACTTATAGAACTAATGGGCATTAGGATGGCAGCAACCATTGGTGATAGTTGTGCACGGGTAGCAAAAAACATCCCTACTAAATTGTAAAGGATAGAAAGTATAAATATTAAAATGATGATGGTTTTACCTTTCTTAGCATAATGAATAAGCTGATCTAAATTTTGCACCATGGCTCCTTCTAAAATGGCATCACTTGCAGGTGTAAATAAATGAGTTTGATCGGTAACTGCAATTCCAATATCTGACTTTTTTAATGCCCCAGCATCATTCAACCCGTCTCCCACCATCATAACTTTATGCCCATTTGATTGCAATGCTTGTATATAATTTAGCTTGTCGTTTGGATTTTGTTCAAACTGCATAGGAATATTTTCACCCAATATTTCAGTTAAATTATTTTTTTCAGTTGGGTGATCACCGCTTAATAAATGAACCTGAAATCCATTTAATTTCAAATGCTGAATCATTTTTGCAATTCCTTTTCGATAAGCATGATTCATTTTAAAAATTCCCTTTAACTCCTTATCAATAGCTATATAAACTCCACTTTGAATTTCAATGTCAATAACAACCCCTTG
The DNA here is from genome assembly GCA_903938445.1 of uncultured Bacteroidota bacterium. Classification (GTDB taxonomy): domain Bacteria; phylum Bacteroidota; class Bacteroidia; order Chitinophagales; family Chitinophagaceae; genus Sediminibacterium. Next base: position 4,251 of record CAJADG010000066.1, read on the forward strand.
ATCTTGTAAAAATGAACCAGACCCAATTAGAATTATTTTATGATTACATATTGCAAGCGTACCTTTTCCGATAAAATTTTGGATATCCTCAATTTGTAATTGATCCAAATTCTGCGAGCCAAAATGCTTGGTAATTAATTGACTCAACGGGTGTAGGGATTCTCTCGTAACATTAAATATAATAGATGCCTCCTCCTTAGTAAATTCAATGCCTTCATATACCAATTGGGCATCCTCATGATTTGTCAAAGTACCTGTTTTGTCAAAAACGATGGTATCAATTTTTTCCATTGCCTCCAACACTGAACTATTCTTGCAATACATTTTAAACTTTCCTAAATGTCTTAGTACATTCCCATAGGTAAAAGTAACGGTGAGCAATAAGGAACATGGACAAGCCACAATTAAAACGGACGTAACTGCAGGCAATATATTAGCAGGATTTACCCACCACCAATACATACCAGTGCATATTGCAATACCAAATAAGACATAGGTAAAATATTGACTCCAGGGATGCACAAAGGATTTATCAACATTTTTATCTGCATTTAATAAAGGACTATTCCATAACTCTGTAATATAACTTTGTCCAACAGGTTTTACAACTCGAACTTGAATGGCCCTACCTTTTTGAATACCACCAGCAAAAACAATTTCGCCTTTGGGTACTTCAATAGGTGCATTTTCGCCCGTCACGAAACTATAATCTATCAAAGCACCCTCCGTTAATAAAATAGCATCCGCAGCAACCATTTCATCCGTACGAATTAATAATTGTTCGTCTTTAATAATTTCGGATAAGGGTTTATTTATTTCTTTCCCCTCAACCAATACGGTAACGCCTAATGGGAAAAATGAACTGTAATCTCTTTCAAATGAAAATGAATCATAGGACTTATCCTGAAACCATCTCCCTACCAACATAAAAAAGACAATTCCACTCATACTATCCAAATACCCTGCACCAGAATGTGATAATATTTCATAAACGCTACGACTAAAAGTTACTAAAATTGCGAGTGCAATGGGAGCATCAATATTCAACCATCTTTGCCTAAGACCAGTATAGGCAGATATAAAAAATCCTTTCGCACTAAATAACAATACTGGAATGCTTAGCAATAAATTTAAATAGACAAAGAAAGGGCGCATATTCCCAATATCCCCAACACTGGTTGATAAATATTCCGGGAAACTCAACATCATAATATTACTAAAACAAAAACCTGCGACACCTATTTTATATAGTTGGAGCTTATTTACTTTTTTCTTTTTCAACCAATCATTACCCCCTAAATGTATCATGGGCTCATATCCAATAAAGGCAAGCAATTGCACCAATTCTTTTAAACTAATTACAGTAGGATTAAAAACAATTTTGATTTCCTTTTTTTCAAAATGGGTTTGAGAATGAAGTACCCCTGGATTTATTTTATGCAAATTTTCCAATAACCATACACAGCTAACACAATGAATTTGAGGCAGGTAAAAAACAACATGAGCCTGGTTGTCTAATTTAAATTGGATCAATTGATCCTGGATAGCAACACTATCTAAATAATTATACTTATCGGAAGCAAAGACTCCTTTTGCAGACATACCCGGCATCGCAGATAAATCATAATATTGGCACATCCCATTTTCATCCAATAACTGAAAAACCATTTTGCAGCCATCGCAACAAAAAAATTTATCATCTATAAGTATTGATTCGTCACAATCCGTTCCACAATGGTAACAATGTTGTTGCATATAATAATGTAGCAAAAATCTGCTCCAATGACTAGATAAAACATGAGATTTATCAGTTTTTTGACTGACAATAGACACCATTCAACCAAGTACCGCTAACTTATGAAGGCAACATATTATTCAATTGAGGATTCAATGCATTTTGAACCTCAAAATAACCCTGTTTATACCATTGCATTCTTGCCAATAAAGCCAACAATTGATTATTGATATATCCCTTGTTCTTTTCAAGTGACTTTAAGGCAGCTTTTTGTGCAGGACTAGCATATTTAACCAACTCATTCCAAAGATCAACCGACTTATAAGCAGTTAAAAAATCAGTAGTTGATTTAAAACCATTCATACTTGCTTGATTTTTTAAATACCAATGCAAAATGAAATCATTTAATAAGTTTTCTTCCCATATTTTATTATACGCTGAATCCATAATGATACCATTCCCAATGATCCATTTATCTGGATAGATTCCACCACCGCCATATACCAAATGACCACTTGGTGTTTTATATGCTTTCCCCTTCACCGCTGAATCCTGCTTACCCATAGCATCTTCTTGTATACGATTTACATAAGCATGCTCATATTCCAACTTACCTTTTTCATAAGACCTTTGAATATTTCTTCCAAGAGGTGTATAATATTTGGCAGTGGTTAATCTTAAAGCGCCTCCATTAGACAATCTGAATTGTTGTTGAACCAAGCCTTTCCCAAAAGATCTTCTTCCAATAATAGTTGCTCTATCCCAATCCTGTAATGCACCTGCCAAAACCTCACTTGCCGAAGCTGAAGATTCGTCCATCCAAACTTTTAATGCACCTTGCTCAAACAAACCTTCTCTTTTACTATTATATTCTACCCTTGGAGAATGTGCACCCTGAGTGTACACTAATAATTTATTACCTGGAATAAGTTCATCCGCTATGGCAACAGCTTCTGATAAAAGACCACCCCCATTCCCTCTCAAATCAATAACCAATGATTTTATACTATCTTTTATTAAAGGCTCTAGTGCTTGCATAAAAGCCTCATAAGTTCGGTCAGCAAATTTATTAATACGGATATACCCAACGCCAGGCTTAATTTCATAAGCAGCATCCACTGGAGAAACTGGAACATTGTCTCTTGAAATTGAAACCACTTTGATAAACGCTCCCGATAAAATCTGCAACTTTAATTGAGTATTAGCGGCACCTTTTAGTTTTGCTCTAATGGCATCTCCTTCCCATTTTTTACCTGATAATTGAACAGTATCATCTGCTTTTAATAAAATATCGCCCACTTTCAAACCTGCTTTTGAAGCAGGACCACCTTTAACTACATAAGACACATAAATACTATCTCTGCTTTGTTGAAATTCAATTCCTATTCCTTTAAAATTAGCACTTAATTGTTCATTAACATCTACTAAATCTACCGGTGGGATATATACCGAATGAGGATCTAATTGAGCTAAATAATAATCTGCTAATTTATTATTTAAACTATCATTAGTGATTTCCTCTACATATTTTGACTTTACTAAATTGATAATTTCTTGCATTGGGCTTGCATTACCCGATTGCATATTCCCCAATGAAAAATCTCCTTTAAAAAAACCACCAATTCCTACTCCAATTACCAATACCACTGCATAGGTGATAGGAGTCATCCAATTTGATTTATTATTTTCTTGCATGTTCATATTCTTAGGGCTAAAATTACACTAAAATGGCTATTTTCACACACAAGACTTAAACTATGCGCAATAATTATATCATAGCCGATAGTGGCGCTACCAAATGCCATTGGACCATTCAAATAGGCAAAGAAAAAAAGACCATTAAAACAATTGGTATTAGCCCCTATTTTTTGAGCACCGAACAAATTGTGGAAACCATTCAAAAAAGTTTTTCTAAAAAAATAGATCCTACCATTATTGATGCAGTTTATTTTTATGGAACTGGTTTAAGCAACCCTTTAAATGTAGCATCTATCAAAAAAGCGCTAAAGCAAGTTTTTAAAAATGCGGCCTTAGATATTCAAACGGATTTAGTTGCAGTTGCAAGAGCTACTTGTCAAAACAATAAAGGAGTAGCTTGTATTTTAGGAACTGGTTCCAACACCGGTTTTTACAACGGGAAAAAAATAGTAAAAAATAGTCCTGGCCTTGGTTATGTTTTAGGCGATGAAGGAAGCGGTGCGTATTTAGGCAAAAAAGTGCTACAATATTATTTATACAAAACTTTTGATGAAGAATTAATGCATTCATTTGAAAGTAAATATCAAATAAATAAAGACCAAATTTTAGATGCAGTATATAAGCAAGCATTACCGAATAGATACATGGCATCCTTTGCAGAATTTTTATCTATACATCGTGGACATTATATGATTGAAAATATAATTGAAGACGGTATCAATGATTTTTTCTTTACACATTTGAATAAAATGAATGAATCTTGGCTATACCCTATTCATTTTTCAGGATCTATCGCTTATGTTTTTAGAGATACTATTAAACAACTAGCCACTGCTTACGAATTAGAGTTAGGACAAATTATTAAATCCCCAATGGACGGGCTTATTGCCTATCATAAGATTATAAAATAATTTGGGATGCACGAAATAGAACCTTATTATCACTGGAGGCATTTATATATGGCCGAGGAAGATCCACTCTCTCCTTTCTTTGGACAAACCTATAGTGAGTTTGAATTTTCTCAAACGGTATACAATTATTATATACATCCTCAATGGGATGAATTTGGAAGCAAGACATTGTACCTCAAAATAATTTATGCCGACTACGAAATGGGCTTTGCCATTATTGAAATGATTGGCGAATGGAATGATGCCATCGAAAATGATATCATGACACTCAAAAGAGAGATTCTCGAAAAATTAATGGACGAAGGTATTTACAAGTTTATTTTGATTGGGGAAAACGTATTTAATTTTCACAATGGAGATAGAGATTATTATGAGGAATTATACGAAGAATTATCGGATGAAAATGGCTGGGCAGTAATGATCAATTTGCACCAAGCATCTCAACATGACTTTTTATTAAAGAAATTAAATAGGTATATCGAATTGATGGAATTTGAAAAATGGCGTACCTACAAGCCAGAGGATTTCTTTTTATTGATTGATAAAAAATTAGGAGATCGGCTATCAATTTAATAATAGAATACGCAGGTAATAGTTAATACACTAAATCCTCGTAAGCAGCCTGCAACTCTCTATAAGCATGGTCGTCTTTTGCCAATTTTGCTGCAGCCATCCCCTTTTCATACCATTCAATGGCCAATGCAGTTTCTTGTAACTTTTCTAAACATTTTGCTAAATGATAATAAGAACCAATATAATCAGGCGCATCCGTTAAAATTTCAACGAACAAATCACGGGCCTTACTATCCTCCCCAATTTTAATATACTCCAGGGCTAAAGCATGCCTCAAAAAGCAATCTTTAGGTTGTTGATTTAAAAATTCAAGTATTTTTTCAATTCGATTCATCTTAAAAAAATTTTAAGCAAAATATGGTCAAAAACTACCTTATATTTGCATTAGTTGCATAAACAACTATTATTTAAAAAACAAAATTTGCTATCATGAAGATCTTAGTTTGTATCAGCAAAACACCAGACACAACAGCTAAAATTGCTTTCATCGAAGGTAATACAAAGTTCGATGAAAATGGTGTTCAATGGATCATTAACCCTTACGATGAATGGTATGCTTTAGTAAAAGCAATTGAGTTGAAAGAAAAGGACCCTAGTGTTATAATTCATTTAGTTACTGTTGGTGGTGCAGATACAGAACCAATTATTAGAAAAGCATTGGCATTGGGTGGAGATGAAGCAATCAGAGTTAATAATATTACAAATGATTCATTGGTAGTAGCTCAGGAAATTGCTGCGATTGCAAAGGAAGGTGCTTATGATTTAATATTTACCGGAAAGGAAACCATTGATTACAATAGTGCTAGTGTTGGTTCCATGCTTTGTGCTTTATTAGATCAAAACTTTATTTCTGCAGCAGTAAAATTAGATGTGAATGGAAATGCTATTACGGTAACAAGAGAAATTGAAGGTGGTGAAGAAACCAGTACCAGTAATTTACCTGCAATTATTAGTTGTCAAAAAGGAATGGCTGAACAAAGAATTCCCAATATGCGTGGAATTATGGCAGCAAGAACTAAACCTTTAAAAGTAGTAGAGGCAAGTATTTTAAATGCAACAACCACTGTAAAAAGTTTCGATTTACCTCCTGCGAAATCGGGTGTTAAATTAGTTGACCCAGCGAATATGGACGAGTTGGTTAGATTATTAAAAGAAGAAGCAAAAGTGATTTAATCAAACCCTATCAAAATTTTCTCGAGCATAATTAAAAATAAAAATCATGGTATTAATATATATAGATCAAGCGGATCAAGAAATTAAAAAAGCATCCTACGAAGCTATCTCCTATGGTGCAGCATTGGCTAAACAATTAGATACTACTGCCGAAGCTTTAGTTTTAGGAAACGTCAAAGAGGATTTAACAACATTAGGTAAATACGGTGCAAGTAAAGTGCATCAAATAAATAATACTACTTTAAATAATTTTGATGCAAGAGTTGGTTCAACAGTTGTTGCAGAAGCTGCAAAAACTTTAGGAGCAACCGTTGTTGTTTTTGCACATAATATCAATGGTAGGGCCATTGCCCCAGCAGTTGCTGTAAAATTAAATGCAGGCATCGTAACCGGCGCTTGTGCACTACCAAAAACAGACGCAGGGTTTGTTGTTACAAAAACGGTATTTTCTGGAAAAGCATTTGCATCTATTCAAATAGAAACGCCTGTAAAAGTAATTTCAATCAATCAAAATAGTTTTGGGACAGTGCTTGGTGAGGGTACTGCAACTGTGTCTACATTAGATATAACAGTTCCAACATCTACTATAACCATCAGTTCAATTGATAAAATACAAGGAGAAGTTCCATTAACCGAAGCAAGCCTTGTTGTAAGTGGAGGACGTGGGTTAAAGGGTCCGGAAAACTGGGGCATATTATTAGACCTAGCAAAAGCTTTAGGTGCTTCTACAGCGTGTAGCCGACCTGTTTCTGATTCAGATTGGAGACCACATCATGAACATGTTGGCCAAACAGGTATACAAATTGCTCCTAATTTATATATTGCTATTGGAATCTCTGGAGCCATTCAACATTTGGCAGGAGTGAACCGAAGTAAGACCATAGTGGTCATTAATAAAGATCCTGAAGCCCCTTTCTTCAAAGCTGCCGATTATGGGGTGGTGGGAGACGCTTTTGAAGTAGTTCCTGCATTAACTGCAGCTATTTTGAAATCAAAGGGTGGAGCATAAACAATTTATATTTAAATTTGGGTCATTAATTGGTCTATGCAAAAAGTTGAATTAGAAATTATTGCCCTTTCACATAGTATCACCCAATCTAACTCTTATGCAGTTATTTTAGGGGAGATAGGTGGTAATCGTAGACTTCCAATTGTCATTGGAGGATTTGAAGCGCAAGCTATTGCAGTAGCTTTGGAAAACATGCAACCCTCTCGTCCACTGACACATGACCTTATGAAAAATTTTATGACTTCCTTTGATGTAGCCTTACAGGAAGTGTATATATGTGATTTACAAGAAGGGATTTTTTATGCCAAACTAGTTTGTTTTACAGCCAATGATACTATTGAAATTGATAGTAGAACAAGTGACGCCATTGCATTAGCAGTACGTTTCGGCTGTCCGATTTATGTAAACAACTCCATTTTAGAAACAGCTGGCTTAGAAAATGAAGGCAGTGAAAAAAAGATTAATCCAGTTAGTTCCATCGTGAGTGATCTTACCAATGATAATGACTTAGCTTCCATGTCCATCGAAGCTTTGAATGAATTGTTGAATGAAGTATTAGAACAAGAAGACTATATCAGAGCTATAGATATCAGAGATGAAATTGCAAAAAGAAATGAGCAAAAAAAATCCTAACTCATTTTAACATGATTGCATTTCCAAATTGTAAAATTAATTTAGGCCTTTCCATTATTGCCAAAAGACCCGATGGTTATCACGAATTAGAAACTATTTTTTATCCTGTCGCATTAAAAGATATTGTTGAAATTATTCATGGTAATGACCCTACCACTCCTATTCAATTTACAAGTACAGGGCTTACAGTACCAGGAAATTTGGATCAAAACCTTTGTGTCAAAGCTTTTGAATTACTAAGGAAAGATTTTCCAAATCTCCCTAATGTAAAAATTCATTTACATAAACACATTCCTATGGGAGCTGGACTGGGCGGTGGTTCTAGCGATGCTACAGCGGTACTTAAATTATTAAATCAACAATTTAATCTTGGTTTAAATAATACACAACTTGTAAATTATGCTGCTCAATTAGGAAGTGATTGTGCTTTTTTTGTTTATGATAAAGCTTATCATGCAACAGGACGTGGTGAAATTTTACAACCTTTTCAATGTGATTTAAGTAACTATCAAATAGTATTAATTCACCCAGGCATTCACGTTTCCACTGCTTGGGCTTTTGGACAATTAACACCAAGTAGCAAAGAAAAATCAATCGCTGAAGTTGTTGCTCAACCCATGGAAACTTGGAAAGCGCAATTAATAAATGATTTTGAATACTCCATCATTCAAGCACACCCCACTATTGGTGCGTTAAAAAATTTACTTTATGAAAAAGGGGCTATCTATGCCAGCATGAGTGGCTCTGGCAGCTCATTGTTTGGTATTTTTCATAATAGACAGTCATTAAGCAGATCCTTATTTTCGGATCAATTTAGGGTGGATATCATTTAATCAAATTTCAATTATTTCATAATGCGAACGTTCGTTATTTGAAAACATCTAACGAAAACGTTTCCGTATTAGTACATTTCAAATGGTGACTAATTTTATTGATAAACTACTACCAAAATCATCATTTTTTTGTAATTTTAAACGATTCGCTAGCCCTAAGAATATATCCTTTAATTAATTGATGAAATATGATTGATAATCAGCAATTAGGATTGTATGATCCTGCTTATGAACACGACGCCTGTGGTATTGGATTTGTAGCCCATATTAAGGGAACAAAATCTCATCAAAATGTAGGTGATGCTTTAACTATTTTAGAAAACATGGAACACCGTGGTGCAAGCGGTAGTGAGGTGAATACTGGTGATGGTGCCGGTATCATGATTCAAATTCCACATGAATTTTTCTTTGATGAATTATTACACAAGGGATTACATTTGCCCAATGCAGGTGAATACGGTGTAGGATTTATTTTCTTCCCAACTGATAAAGGGGTGGCTGCAGAGTGCAAAGAAATTTTTGAACGCGCGGCAGAAAAATTAAATATTGAAATTATTGGTTACAGAACTGTTCCTGTAAATAAATCCACCATTGGGCCAACTGCCTTATCAGTTGAACCCATCATGGAACAAGTATTTGTAAAAAAGCCAGACCATGTAAAAGATGCCGAAGATTTTGAACGTAAACTTTTTATTTTAAAAAATTACGCATCTCATACCATCAACAATAGCATTAAGAAAGATGCCATTGGCTTTTACATGACTTCTCTTTCTCAAAACACCATTATTTACAAAGGACAATTAACGAGCCATCAAGTACGTGAATACTTCCCTGACTTATCTGATAAGAGAGTCGTGTCTGCTTTTGGATTAGTGCATTCTCGTTTTGCTACTAACACTTTCCCCTCTTGGAAATTAGCACAACCATTTAGATATATCGCACACAATGGAGAGATCAATACCCTACAAGGAAATTTAAACTGGCTACGTTCTAATGAGTCTAGTTTCTTATCTCCTTATTTTAGTAAGGAAGAATTAGATATGATTTTACCGGTAGTAACTGCTGGACAATCAGATAGTGCTTGCTTAGATAACGTCATTGAATTATTAACATTATGTGGTCGAAGTTTACCGCATGTAATGATGATGTTAATTCCAGAAGCATGGGATGGTAATGATTTAATGGACCCAATTAAAAAAGCATTCTATGAATATCATGCTGCTATCATGGAACCATGGGATGGCCCTGCCTCTATTTCCTTTACCAATGGAAAAATGATTGGTGCAACATTGGACAGAAACGGTTTAAGACCATCTAGATATTGTGTTACTAAAGATGATCGTGTAATCATGGCTTCTGAAACAGGCGCTTTGCCGGTGGATCAATCTACAGTTGTTGAAAAAGGTCGTTTACAACCAGGTAAAATGTTCGTAGTGGACATGGAAGCAGGTCGTATCATTAGCGACACTGAATTAAAAGAAAAAATATGTAGCCAACAACCTTATGGTGATTGGTTGAATAAATATAAAATTAGATTAGAAGAATTACCTGAGCCAAGAATTCAGTTTACCCATTTGGAACATGATCAAATCTTCAAATACCAAAAAGCATTTGGTTACAGTAAAGAAGATTTAGAGCAAATTATTATTCCAATGGCATTGGATGGTAAAGAACCCATTGGTTCCATGGGTACAGATACTCCATTGGCTGTATTGAGTGATCAACCGCAACATATCACCAGTTACTTTAAACAATTGTTTGCGCAAGTAACTAACCCTCCTATCGATCCTATTCGTGAAAGAATGGTGATGTCTCTAGCAACATTTGTGGGTAGTCAAGGAAGCTTATTAATTGAAGATCCAATGGCTAGTCACTGTGTAGCATTAAAACATCCTATTTTAACCAATCATGAATTGGAGAAAATTAGAAGTATTGACACAGGTGTATTCCAAGCAAAAACTTTACAATGTTATTTTAGAGCCGACGGAAAAGAAGGTTCTTTAAAAAATGGATTAGATCGCCTATGTCGCTATGCAGTAGATGCGGTGAATGATGGTTTTGAGGTATTGGTATTAACGGATCGCTCCATAGATTCTGAACACGCTGCCATTCCTTCCCTATTAGCTTGCTCAACAGTTCATCACCACTTAATTAAAAAAGGATTAAGAGGTAAAGTGGGCATTATCGTAGAAGCAGGAGATGTTTGGGAAGTACACCACTATGCATGTTTAGTTGGATTTGGTGCAACAGCAATTAATCCGTACTTAGCAATGTCAAGTATTCGTGATATGAAATTGAGTGGTCATATCAAAACGGATTTAGATGATAAATATTTGAAGAAAAATTATGTAAAAGCAGTGAACGAAGGTTTGTATAAGGTTTTCTCTAAAATGGGAATCTCTACTTTACAATCTTATCAAGGTGCGCAAATATTTGAAATTATAGGTATTAATAAAGAAGTGGTGGATAGAAATTTCACAGGTGCTACTTCCAGAATTGAAGGCATGGGATTAGATGAAATTGCAAAAGAAATTTTAGCAAAACACTATATCGCCTTCCCTAAGAAAACTACAGAGATCGATCGTTTACCAGTAGGTGGAATTTACCAATGGAAACGCCGTGGTGAAGCGCATTTATTTAATCCGCAAACCATTCATGCATTACAACATGCAACGAGCATGGGTGATTATGCAAGTTTCAAAAAATATTCAAAGCTCGTAAATGACCAAGGAGATAAAGCTTGCACATTAAGAAGCTTATTTGAATTTAAACCAACTAGACCCTCTATTTCAATTGATGAAGTAGAACCTGCAAGCGCTATTTACAAACGCTTTGCTACAGGTGCTATGTCCTTTGGATCAATTTCATGGGAAGCACATACAACCCTTGCGATTGCAATGAACCGATTAGGTGGAAAGAGCAATACGGGAGAAGGTGGTGAAGATCCAATCCGTTATGAAAAAATGGAAAATGGTGATTCCATGCGTAGTGCGATTAAGCAGGTTGCAAGTGCACGTTTTGGTGTAACAAGTCAATACTTAACCGAAGCGGACGAGATACAAATTAAAATGGCACAGGGTGCTAAGCCTGGTGAAGGTGGTCAATTACCTGGAGATAAAGTAGATGACTGGATTGGTAGAACGAGACACTCTACTCCAGGTGTTGGATTAATTTCCCCTCCTCCGCACCATGATATTTATTCAATTGAAGATTTATCACAATTAATATTTGATTTAAAAAATGCAAATCGTGCTGCAAGAATTAATGTTAAGTTAGTTTCTAAAGCAGGCGTTGGAACCATTGCTGCAGGTGTTACAAAAGCGAAAGCCGATGTAGTTTTGATTGCAGGTTTTGATGGCGGTACAGGTGCTTCTCCATTAAGCTCTATAAAGCATACAGGCTTACCATGGGAATTAGGTTTAGCAGAGACGCATCAAACATTGGTGAAAAATAAATTAAGATCTCGTGTAGTTGTTCAAGCCGATGGCCAAATGAAAACAGGACGTGATATTGCTATTGCTGCTTTATTAGGTGCCGAAGAATGGGGCGTAGCAACTGCTGCATTAGTAGTTGAAGGCTGTATTATGATGCGCAAGTGTCATATGAATACCTGCCCTGTTGGAGTGGCAACTCAAGATCCTGAATTACGTAAACGCTTTAAAGGCAATCCGGATCATGTTGTTAAATTCTTTGAATTTATTACAGAGGAATTACGTGAGATTATGGCTGAACTAGGATTCAGAACGGTGAATGAGATGATTGGACAAGCTGATGCATTAAGAATGCGTGATAATATCAATCACTGGAAATATAAAAACTTAGACTTAAGTGCTGTTTTATACAAAGAGCCAGCTGATGCAAATGATAGTTTATACCAAACTGAAGCACAAGACCAAGGCTTAGCCGAAGTATTGGATTGGAAATTATTAGCTGCTGCACAACCTGCTATCTTGAAAAAAGAAAAAGTAAGTGCATCATTTGATATTAAAAATACCGATCGTACGGTAGGTACCATTGTATCTAACGAAATTTCTAAAGTGCATAAGGCAGCAGGATTACCTGAAGATTCTATTCACTTTAAATTTACAGGAACCGCTGGACAAAGTTTTGGCGCATTCAATACAACAGGAGTTACACTTGAATTAGAAGGAGATGCCAATGACTATTTTGGTAAAGGTTTAAGTGGCGCCCAATTAATTGTATACCCTGATAAAAAAGCAACCTTCGTTCCTGAAGAAAATATCTTAATTGGAAACGTTGCGTTTTATGGTGCAACAAGTGGTACTGCTTATATTAGAGGTAAAGCAGGGGAAAGATTTGCGGTAAGAAACTCAGGAGCTTCTGTTGTGGTGGAAGGTATTGGAGACCATGGTTGTGAGTACATGACAGGTGGACTTGCTGTAATCCTTGGCCCTACCGGACGCAACTTTGCTGCAGGTATGAGCGGAGGTATTGCCTACGTATACAATGTTCAAAATGATTTTGATAGTTTATGTAATAAAGAAATGGTAGATCTTGACCCAGTAGGAACAGATGACATTCCTGAATTACAAAAAATGATTCAAGCCCATTTTGATAAAACAGGAAGTTCAGTTGCTAAATTTATTTTAAGTGACTTAGATAATCAATTAAAACATTTTATTAAAGTATTCCCTCGTGATTATAAGAAAGTTTTACAAACACGTAAAGCAACTGCCACTGCTGGGAAATAATTAAATGAAATAATAATACTCAACTATTTGAAAGATTAGATATGGGAAAGCCAACCGGATTTAAAGAATATACTAGAGAACTACCAAGCAAATTGCCGGTAGAAGATAGAAAGAAAAATTATAAAGAGTTTGTTTCTTTATTACCTGAAGAAAAACTAAATGAGCAATCAGCGCGTTGCATGAATTGCGGCGTACCATTTTGTCATAGCGGATGTCCTTTAGGTAATATCATTCCAGAATTTAATGACGCGGTCTATCGTAAAGAGTGGAAGGATGCATATGAAATTTTAATTTCTACTAATAACTTTCCAGAATTCACTGGACGTATTTGCCCTGCTCCTTGCGAAAGCGCTTGTGTATTAGGCATTAATCAACCTGCTGTAACCATTGAAGAAATTGAAAAGCATATTATTGAAATTGCATTTGAAAAAGGTTTTGTTCAACCTCGTAAACCCAATGTCCGCACAGGATTTAAAGTAGCGGTAATTGGTTCAGGGCCTTCAGGCTTAGCCGCTGCTGCTCAATTAAATTATGCTGGTCATGAAGTAACTGTTTTTGAAAGAGATCCAAAGCCAGGTGGATTATTACGTTTTGGCATTCCTGATTTTAAATTAGAAAAAACAGTTGTTGAAAGAAGAATTAGTGTGTTAGAAGAGGAAGGAATTGTATTCAAGTGCAATGCTAATGTGGGCGTAAATGTGCGCGTAAATGATATTATGCGTGATTTTAATGCAGTCGTTTTAGCAGGCGGATCTACTATTCCAAGAGATTTGCCAGTTCCAGGTCGTGAATTAAAAGGGGTTCACTATGCAATGGAATTTTTAAAACAACAAAATAAAAGAGTAAGCAATTTACCAATAGAGGAAGCTGAATTATTAGCTACGGGTAAAAATGTAGTGGTAATTGGTGGTGGTGATACGGGAAGTGACTGCGTAGGAACATCCAACAGACATGGAGCAAAAACAATTACTCAATTTGAATTATTACCAAAGCCTCCTGAAACAAGAGCTCCTTATATGCCTTGGCCAACCTACCCTATGTTATTGAAAACAACGACTTCACATGAGGAAGGTGTTTCAAGAGTGTGGGAAGTTGCTACCAAAGCATTTATCGGAGATGAAAATGGCAATTTAAAAGCTTTACAAATAGTAGACTTAGAATGGACTAGTTCTGCAGATGGTCGTCCTGCAAAGTTCACCGAGAAAGAAGGAAGCCTTCGCGAAATTCCATGTGAATTGGCTTTGCTTGCTATGGGATTCTTACATCCACAACCAACAGGAATGTTAGACGAATTAGGGGTTGAATTAGATGAAAGAGGAAATGTAAAAGCAACTGAATCTGGATTTCAAACTAATATTGCAAAAGTATTCACCGCAGGTGATATGCGCCGTGGCCAATCATTAGTTGTTTGGGCAATCAGCGAAGGAAGAGAATGTGCGCGTAAAGTAGACATTTTCTTAACTGGATCTACTTTGTTAGAATCAAAAGATGCCAGTTTATTAGCCGCAACAGTTAATGCTTAATTAGAAAATTCTAATTAAAATATCAATAGGTCAATAATCCTATGAAAACCAATAAGGGACTTCCAAAGAGTCCCTTATTTTTTTCCACAAATCATCCCAAAAATTAGCAAAAATTTCATTC
>CAJADG010000067.1 GCA_903938445.1 uncultured Bacteroidota bacterium
GTGGCATTTACATTAATTTATTCCATTTTTATGTTGACGGTTGCTACTATTTCCAGATTTGAAACCATCAATAATCGATTACTAGCTCCTTTTTTCATACCCTGTGTTTTAACGATTAGTTTTTATATAGCTAGTATGTTTAAAATTGTAAAAAATGGTATTTATAAAGTGGTTTTCATCTGTTTAAGTTTTTTAATTGTAACCGCTTTAATTTTTCAATATAGTGCCACAGATAGAGCATCCTATTTGGAAAATAGGGAAGGCGGCATAGGGGGTTACAGTGATGATGACTGGTTTATTAGTAGTGGGCTCCTTAACTATTTAAATTCAACTCCTTCTTTTTTCAAAGAGGATATGCCTATTTATTCTAATGCTGCTCATGCCGTTTATTTTAAAACGAAAAAATCGGTTCAAATTCTACCAGAAAGGAAGTATGTTCATTTGGTATCAGCGTTTAACAACTTACCCGCTCAATTCCTAATTTGGTTCAATAATGAGGACAATCAGGAAGTATTGACTTTACAGGAAGTGGCTAGCACAAAAAATTTGCAAATAATTGGCAAATTTAACGATGGGGTAATCTACTTATGTACATCAAAATAAGCTTATTTTTGTACTCATCTATGGATCAAAATCAGCAAATATTTCAATCTCGTAATAAATCAAGATGGCAAAGAACTAAATGGATTCTACGTTCATTATTATTCTTGTTGCCTATTTTTGGAATAATAGTATATGTTGGTATTTATCAAATGAATAAAAATCAGCCTGATATTCCATTAGAGGGAACAGCTATTAAAAAAGTATTAACAGATACCTCTGAAAATTATAGAGAAAGTAGATTAGAGAGAGAATATAAAGGTTTCAAAAAAGCAATTGGAAATAAATGGGCAAAAGGGCAAGGTTGTGGACAGGTTTCTAATAAGCCTTTGAACTTATCAAACTCTAATTATTTTAGTGATACTTTAGGAATTAGGGCAGGTTTTTATGTTAACTGGGATGCAGCACAATCTTTTAGTTCTTTACAAAGGAATGTAAAGCATTTGAATTTAATTATACCAGAGTGGTTATTTATTGATCCTAATACCGATCAGTTATATAATACAATTGATCCTAAGGCTTTAAAAATCATGCAGGATGCAGGGGTTAAAATAATGCCTTTGTTAACGAATAACTACAAAACTTTATTTAGAGGAGAGACTGTAAGAAGAATTCTAAGTAGTCCTGTAAAAAAACAAAAATTAATCAATGATATCATTGCAGTTTTAAAGCAATACAATTTTATTGGCGTTAATATTGACTTTGAGGAAATCATGATGGACTCTGATAAGCCTTTGGTTGATTTTCAAAAGCAGTTATATGAGCAATTGCATGCACAAAAGTTCTTAGTATCTCAGGATGTGATTCCATTTAATGATGAATATAATTTTAAGGCGTTAAGTAATTATAATGACTATTTAATATTAATGGCTTATGATCAACATCATGCCGAAACAAAGCCGGGTCCTAATAGTTCTCAAAAATGGATTGAAGCAGCAGTGTTTGATATGACAAGCAAATTACCTGCAAATAAAATTATTCTTGCGATACCAGCATTTGGTCATGATTGGCAACTGGATAAAAAAAATAAAGTTACAAAGTCCACAGATGTTACCTATCAACAAGCCATAGCGAATGCGAAAAACAGTGATGCTACTATTGACTTTGATAATGACTCTTATAATTTAGATTATCAATATTATGATAGTGAAAATCATTTACATCAAGTATATTTTGTAGATGCTGCCACCAATTTTAATTCAATACGCTTTGCTACCGAAGTAAATTTAGCGGGCACTGCATTATGGAGATTGGGTGGTGAGGATGTTAGGCTTTGGTCCTTTTATGATAAGGCTATGACCAAAACAGCTTTAAAAAAGTTTGATTTCATTGGCTTTAACACAATTAAAGCAGGAAGCGCCCCTGATTTTGTAGGCGAAGGCGAAGTGTTAGATATTATAGCCTCTCCTAAAGATGGATATATTCGAAGCGAAGTGGATACGGTATCAATGTTAATAAGTGAAGAGTATTATGATAAACTTCCTTCTACTTATGTTATACGCAGGTTTGGATCAACTCCTAAGAAAAAACTTGTATTAACTTTTGATGATGGGCCAGATCCGGTTTATACAAAACAAATTTTAGATACACTTGCATTTTATCATGTACCTGCAACTTTTTTTCTGGTGGGTTATCAAGCTGAAAATAATATTCCACTGGTCAAAAGAATATTTAGAGAAGGGCATGAAATTGGCAACCATACTTTCACGCATCAGGATATGAGTATTATTAGTAAACAGCGTGCAGGTTTAGAAATGGATGCAACCCGTTTATTAATTGAGTGTATTACAGGGCATAGTACTATATTATTTAGAGCCCCTTTCAATGCAGATAGTGAGCCTGGAAAATATGAGGAATTAGCACCCATTGCATTAAGCAGACAAAAGAATTATATAACAGTGGGGGAAAGTATAGATCCTGAAGATTGGCAAATTCCGATAAATGAGTATCGTAATGATACTATTTTTGATAGAGTCGTTAAAATTTATCAAAATAAAATTAATACCGGAAACCCTGAGGATACTTCTATTGCGGGTAGTATTATATTATTACATGATGCAGGAGGAAACAGAGAAAATACTGTAAATGCTACTGGAAAGATTATCAGGTATTTTAGAGAACAAGGATATAGTTTTACTACAGTTGCTGATTTATTGGGAAAAAAGCCCGAGGATGTAATGCCTACCATTCCAAAAGGCAAGGAATATTTTTGGTTACAGATTAATTATTTCTTGGCTGAGTCGGCTTATTTGGGTGGAACGTTCTTTTTTGCACTGTTCATGATTTTCTTAGGGCTTAGTACAATTCGGATTTTGATAATTGGTATTATGTCCATTTTGGAAAGAAAGAAAAAAGGGGAGTTGACAAAAATTGAGGATACCTTATACAAACCATTCGTTTCTATTATTGTACCAGCCTATAATGAGGAAGTGAATGCAGTATCTTCCTTACATAATTTATTAAAATGTGATTATCCAGATTTTGAAATCATATTTGTAGACGATGGAAGCAAGGACAAAACATATGAAATTGTAAAAGCTGCTTTTGAAAGCAATCCTTTGGTAAAAGTATTTACAAAACAAAATGGAGGAAAGGCATCTGCTTTGCAATACGGTATTGGGCAATCTCATGCAGACTATGTGATTTGTATTGATGCAGATACAAAATTAGCTTCTGATGCGGTTTCAAAATTAATGCGTAATTTCTTAAATCCAATTTATAATGATGGTCAAGAAGTGGGTGCCGTTGCAGGTTCTGTAATTGTAGGTAATGAAGTAAATCTTTTAACTAAATGGCAAAGTATTGAATACATTACCAGCCAAAATTTTGATCGAAAAGGGTTTGCCTATTTGAATTCAATTACGGTAATCCCAGGTGCAATTGGAGCTTTCAAAAAAGATGCTTTAATTGCTGCGGGAGGCTTCACTACAGACACTTTGGCTGAGGATTGTGATATTACCATGCGTATCATTAAGGCTGGTTATCTTGTAGCCAATGAGCCTAAAGCATATGCATATACCGAAGTGCCAGAACATTTAAAACAATTCTTAAAACAAAGAGTTAGGTGGAGTTTTGGTGTAATGCAAACTTTTTGGAAGCACAAGGATTTAATGTTTAGTAACCGAAGTAAGTCATTAGGATGGGTTGCATTACCGGATATGTTGTTGTTTAAATACATCATACCATTTTTTTCGCCTATTGCTGACTTTTTAATGATTATTGCGTTGATTACCGGTAATGGTGGTAAAATAGCTTTTTACTTTCTAATATATGTAGTTGTAGATGCCTTAATTGCTTCCATTGCTTTCGCATTCGAAAAAGAGAATCCTGCTAAATTAATATGGCTAATTCCACAACGCCTTATTTATAGATGGCTAATGATGTATGTGTTTTTCAAGGCCATTAAGCGTGCAATTAAAGGAGAATTGCAAGAATGGGGTGTACTTAAGAGAACAGGTAATGTAAAAGAAATATAAGTCATAATTCGTCTTGAAATTATTTTACATTCAAACTGACTTCCTGGTAAACTGGTATTCCTTTATTGCTTATTCCTTGAATGGATATTAAAAAGTTCCCCTTTACATCGGAGGTGAAAAAGCTAATTTGCTTTGCTTCATTTCCTTTGATTGAAATAGTTGGATTCCAATATAACAGGTGCCTAAAGTCAGGTAATCTGTTTTCAATTTGATTTTGGGTATCATAAACTGGAGCGGCAAATATTCGATTTGCTTGAAGGCCTTTATAGTCTATAACTATTGAGCTAGGATCTAATTCATAGCCATCCATTTTGCCTTCATAAGTCGTAAAATTAATAATTCCATTGTATTTATTATTACCATCAAAATATAATCTAGAAACCACTTCTAGCTTTCTGATTTTTAAAGGGTCATAGGTTAGGAATTTCGTTATATCATTTATGACTACTCCATCCAAAAGTAATAATGGCTTTTCTTTAAAAAACTGTTTAGTTGCTTCATCATAAACGGATAATTTAAACTTCCCATCTGATTTTGTTAAGGATATTGGCGTTACATATTCTCTGATAACCTCTTCAAGTGTGGCAAATCTGGAATAATTATCAAGAAGGTAAATTCTATCTGCTTTACCATAAAAGGCGATGCTATCAGTAATTTTAGGACTGAATTGACTTGTCAATTTTTGATTATAATAATTTTGAACTTGAATATCTCGGTAATTATTGTTTAATTCAATTGTATTCAATTTTTCATTCGATAGATTTACAATTTTAGAATTAGTACGATCGCTATAAAAAGGACTTTCAATAATGAATTTAGATTTATGAAAAGGGCTGTCAACTTGTAAAATGATTTGACCATCATTATATATTTTTTTAAACTCAAATACACCCATTCCATTTTGATTAATACTTGTTCCTTTGTATTGAGTATACTTACTGGGATAAGATATTGAAGCAGTTATTTCATTGTTCTTGTTAATATTAAGTCCTTTATCAAGTTTGCCTTTTATAATATTGCCAGCAATTTCAGGAAGATAGTGAAATAGTGGAGTTTCATTTGAAAGTACTTGCTCCCAATTAAAACGTCTCCATCCATTGGTTAGCATTAAATTATCCATTTCAATAAAACGGCTTTGTCGAGATGTATCAAAATATTTAAATGGCTGCTCTACTTTTTCGGTCAAGTCAGATTGTAGCCAAACATAATTTTGAATATTGGTTTCGTCTATACCTTGTAATGAATCTAATTTATAAACTGACATTGATAAATTTAGAATGTCATTTAATGCATTATTGGTTCCTTGTAATTTTAAATTTACTTTTTCTCTTGATCTTAGTTGATTTACTTCGGAATAAGTTTCAATTAATTTAGCTTTAGATGTATAATTGAATATCAATCTTTCACTTACTGGTCTTTTATTATGATCAAAAAGGGTAATGGTGTTAATACCATCTCCTAAATCAGTATTATTTATAACTATATTGCTTTTGCTTTTATTTATTGTAAAAGCCTTTTTAAGAATTCCTCTTGTATGTAGTAATAAATATTCATTTTCGTTTTCATTTATATTATTGAAGACTTCAATATAAATTTGAGCTTTTATTTTATTTTCACTGATAGATATATGATAGCCCTTTTCTTGAATGCCAGTGATAACTTTAGTAGTTTCTACGCCATTGCTTGATTTTGTTTTTAATAGGTATTCATGCCCTAATTTTGGTGTAAAAATTAAACTGCCAATACCATCATCGCTCGTCATAAAAGTTGATAAAGTATCTTTACTATCGGCTATGAGCCAACCATTACTGCTATAGCCTTTGCCATTTTCTTTAATTAGTTTTAATCCAACCTTGTTTTCTATACCGAATATTAAACTACCACTTTCAGGGTATATTGACAATAAGTTTGATATATTAGTAAGTTCATTATTTTTTATTGGAATTTGAGTGTTAATTATTTTAATAGATTTTGAAAAGAAATATTGAGGGGCAAAATTTTTCATCCAGTTGGTGTATGCCCTAATCGTATAATTGCCAGTTGGCATGTTATTTGGAATCGGTATTGATCCATTCCCTATACCATTTACCATATCTATTTTTTCTTGAATCACAGCTTGGTTTTGATCGTCAAATATTTCCATATAACATATACTGCTTAATGTTAGTGGGGTATTAAAAAATCCTTCTAAGCTATAAATTTTAAACCAACAAATTTCATTGTTTAGATAAGTACTCTTGTCTGTATGTACGTAAATTTTTTCAGAAAGATGTGTTGAAGCATAGTTCGCTAGTTTATTTTGTAGCTCCATATTTTGAATATCTTGAGCATATATTATGCTTGAAGCATTTAATAAGCAAACTATAAATAAATATTTTATCTTGTTTTTCATTTATTTTATCTTATTTAAGGCCAAAAGCTTGGTTTAACATTAGTACCTCTGAGTCTGCAATCCACACATTCAGGTGGAGCAGCAAAAAAGCTTATGATAGCACCTGTCATTGGGTTTGTTTCAGGATAAGTAGGCAATAGGTATAAACCATGTATTTGAATACTATCGCTGTTATTGGTAATTCTTATTTCATTGCATCCTTGATAATAATTCCAATCTGGAACTTGTTTTCTGCTTATGAAAATTCTTTTTTCTTGAATATTACATACATCTATATATCCAATTACAGGTTCGTTATTATTGCTAACGCAATGTAAATTTCCATTTAAATCGGAAGGTTGTGCGTCAAAAATGGAACCTGTTCCTTCGGTATTTTTTTTCATTCTTTGGAGAAACTCATATTTGCCTTTACTAATACTTAATTGTCTTGTGAATAGGCTATATAACACATTTAATTTCCAGGAATCTTGAGGAATATTTGCAATAGGTAAATTAATTACGTTTTTGCTAAGTGCTACACTTGTCCCTGTTAAAATTTGAGAGGATGTAACTGTTTTCCAACAATAGTATTTGCCATAATCTATTGACTTATTAATCGAATCACTAAAGTCAACACTATAAACTGTTCCCTTTGCATTATAGCTTTGTTTATATTTGAGTGCGCTAAGATATCCACTATGTATTTCCCAGGTTTCTGATGTTTCCCATTGATAATATTGTGAATTGTTGGTATCATCATGGGTATTTACATACATTTGAACAGCACCATTTTCTCTTTTCCAATTTACACTATCTATTGGCGGGTTGTAAATTACATTACTAAAATCGGATAAATAAACCTTTCCTTCTTTGGTTGTGATATTTAGTCTATATTTTTTGTTGGTATTTAAATTGAGGCCGGAAATGGTATAATTTCCATCACTTACTTCCGTTAATTGCTTACTTGTATTGTCTTCGCCTTCTACTTTTACAATGGCTCCTTTTTCATAAACAATATTTTGAATTTGTAAACCTGATGTTCTAGATAAGGTGATATTGGTAACACCTAGTCCACTATTTATGGCACCTTCAACCACTAAATAGCCAGTGGTAGAGCTTGTTACTGGTGATATGTATTTTTCTTTGCATGCAATGAAAAACAGCATCAATATCAAGATATATTTTATGGTAATTTTCATTGTACTTATTTGAATGCAATATTTAAATTAATATACGGGATAGCATTTCCAAAAATGGAAAGTTTATATCCATTCACGGCTCCATTTTCAGATACATAATAAACAGAGTAAGGGTTTTTACGTCCAGTTAAATTATAAACGCCAATGGACCAACTATTATGTGTTAACTGGTGAACTTTATGATTCCCCTCAATATTCATTGAAAAATCCGTTCTAAAATAATCTGGGATTATATAGGCGTTTCTATCGGCATATAAAGTTCGCATGGAACCTCCATAGGAAAATACGCCTATGGGTAATGTAATGGGTCTGCCAGTGCTATAATTGCCATTCATTGAAATGCTGAATCGATGACTGAATTTATAATTCGCTACGATGGTTACATCATTTGGTTTATCGTAATTGGAAGGGTAGTAGTTGCCATGATTAATAATGTCGCCCGCTGTTGGGTCATCCATTTTCAGTAATACCCTTGACCAGGTATAACTAATCCATCCATTCAATTTACCTGCAATCTTTTTCACAAGCAATTCAGCACCATAAGCTTTTCCTTTGGTTTCAATCACATCTGTTTCAATATGATGATTCATTACTAGTACAGCTCCACTTTTATAATCTAAATAATTATTTATGTTTTTGTAATACACTTCAAAGGAAGTTTCAATTGTATTTGATTTCAAGTTTTTATAAATACCTAATGAAATTTGATCTCCAGTTTGTGGCTTAATATTGGGGTCACTCAATTTCCAAATATCAGTAGGAGCCATAGCCGTGGTATTGGATAGAGAATGTATAAATTGTTGCTGAGTATTGTAACCCGCTTTTAGAGATAAGGTTTCATCAATTACATATCTTAAACCAAGTCTGTATTCTGGTCCGCCATAAGTTTTAACTATTTTTCCATCAGCATAACTTACTGTATTCAAAATACTTTCAGCTGTTCTCGGAACCCCTGCTGGATATGTATTAACATTTTGTGCTCCTAAACTATTGAACATTGATAATCTTAAACCTGCATCTAATTTTAATTTACTTGAAATTGTATAATGATCAGTTAAGTACAATGCAGATTCAGCTGCTTTTTCTGCATTTATGACATCTCTAACAACTAAGGACTTAGGTCCTAAGGGCTCATATGTTCCTGGGTGCAGTAAATAATAAAGGCTACTGAATCCATATTCAAAACTATGTTTACTATTATAGTTATAATTGAAATTGGCTCTTAAATAAGACTGGTTAATATCAAATCCAACCTGGTAGGCGGAAACAGGTAGATGTTGACTATTTATTTCATATGCGTATTGATCGTTACCAATAGCAAATGTGGCGTTTAGTTTATTGTTGAATATATGTTTCCACTTTACAGCTACATTTTTATTACTATATCCATAAGCAGTGTCACTGTTTAAATTAAAGTGATCCTTGCTTAAATAAGTGGTAAAATAAAGGGTATTGTTTTTATCAATTTGATGGTTCACTATTAAATTAACATCATAAAAATCCGCTTTACTGTTTTTATATTGATCTGGTAATAAATCAAATAGCCAATTGGAATAGGTACTTCTTCCTCCTAAAATAAAAGATGATTTGTCTTTAATAATGGGACCTTCCAAATTTACCCTGCTGGTTAATAAGCCAATGCCTGCAGATCCAGTATATTCTTTTTTATTTCCCTCTCTACTATTAATATCTAATACCGATGATAACCTTCCACCAAAATTAGCTGGTATACTGCTTTTATAGAGTTCAATATTATTGATTAATTCAGGATTGAATGCTGAGAACATTCCAAAAAAGTGCGTAGGGTTAAAGATGGTTGCGTCATTGAATAGAATTAAATTTTGATCCGAAGCACCACCTCTAATATTCAATCCAGTACTTGCTTCGCCAACCGTTTTAACACCTGGCAATGTAGTTACAGCTCTTAGAACATCTGCTTCACCAAATACGACAGGCACTTGCTTAACCGATTTAATATCCAGTTTTTGAACGCCCATAATAGTGCCTCTAACATTGCTCATTTTTTGAGACGAAATCACCACCTTTTTTAATGACATGATACTGCTTATTGCTTCCATGTTCATTTTACCATCACTGTATAAAATAACCTGCCTTTTTATATCTCTCATGCCCAAACTCTGCACATTTAAAATGTGCTTTCCTTTTGGCAATGATATGGAGTAGTATCCGTTTTGATCACTTGTAACACCAATTCTAGGTTGCTCAATATATATAGATGCACCAGCAACAGGTTCACCTGTCTTCAGATCTTTTAAATATCCTGCAATTGTTACAATAGGGTGTTGGCCAGCCTGAGCTTTCTCACCAATTTCATACATTTTTTTATCTGTTAAGGTAGCCTGCATATTTATTTCTTCATTGGAAAGAAAGCTGGTATCTGTAGCTGAAACTGAAACTGGATTCATTTTTCCGGAAAAATAATCATTAGGTATTTGGGTAACTAAATTGACCCCATAAGATAAAAATATATGTGCTTGTTGGTCAATACTAAAGAATAGATTTTTAGGTAGGAAGAAAGTATTTAATAGTTTACCAATACTTATTTTATTTTGTGTGTAATTAATGGGTTCTTTTGTCAATTGATTTTCATCAAAGAAAAAATGAAATTCAGATTGTTTTTCAATTTGTTGAATAATATCATAAAGGCTTCCATTTTGAATATGGATATCCACTTTGGCGCTCGTGTCCGTTTGTGCTTTTGCTGTTAATACAATAAGGAATAGCGATAAGAATACAAATAGTTGTTTCATATTATGGTGCTATTTTATTGTAATGACTAACTAAAGAACTTAACATAAAATCCTTATCTCTGTTATAATTGAGTTTTTCTTTTTTTGCAAATTGATTTAACTCTTTTGAATAAGGTTCAAGAATAGTATAAACAGATCTCTTGTTATTGATTTCAAAAAATTTCCCTTCTTTTTTTATAAAATAATGAGTTGTTATTTCAAATAAGGTAGACAGCTCATTATTGTTAGTGTATTTTTCTTTGATTTGCTTTGTTTCTTTTTTATACAAGGTTGCTTTGCCTTCCGTTAAAACTTGGTAAAAACCAGTGGTAATATTTGTTTTGTTCGCCTCATTATTTTCAACTCTTTCAAAATGATCTTCTAAAATGCTAAACGATTTTAGTTTTTCATTTACCAATTGAATTCTGTGCGTACTATCCTGAAGCACAACACAATCTGCAACCAAATCATATAGTAAATCCACATCTTTAAATAATACCCCATCATAAAGTATACTGCCTTTATTAAGTGCATTTACTTTAAAGTAGGGGTGTCCATCTGCAAATGAAACAGTATAGCCAGGATATTGAACTCCATTGAATTTGGTCGCTTGGTCGCCAATATGGTTATAGTATACCTGCACAGTATTTTCAATA
>CAJADG010000068.1 GCA_903938445.1 uncultured Bacteroidota bacterium
AATCGGAGATGATAAATATCAATACAGCTTTGGGCATTAAGATCAATAATAAACATATATAAATAATCTTAAAAAGCATCTATCAAATGAAAATATTTAAATATATTTATCATGAAAAAGCTAATCAAAATTTATAAATAAATTTAATATTTAAAAGTAATAGATTTCAAATAAAACGAAAATTTTGAGATCAAAAAAATAATTTAAATCATTAATACGATTAATGTTAAATAAATCAAAAACCGTAGATCTATATTGACAAGGGGGCGGCTACAAAATAAGTGCCATGAAAAAAATTATGAGCTAAAACAAATACCAAATTCAAAAGAAATTAATGAAAAAACTAAATATACTTTGCATTGCAGCCCTTGCTACCATGAGTTCCACCTATACAACAGCACAAAATCTTGATAGATTCTACGGAGGAATAGGAGCAGGAGAAGCAGTATCAAAGATTGATTACAACCTGATGAGCAAAGACTTGATGGGCTCAGGTATAACTGATAGCGGAACAAGCTCAAACCATAAAGATGCGTCTTATAAAATTTTTGGTGGATATCAATTTAATCCCTACTATGCAGTAGAAGTTGGCTATTTTAATTTCGGCGCATTCAAATTCAATGCCAATACTACTTCCGCAGGATCACTTAATGGGAATTTAAAAATAGACGGAATAGATCTCGCAATTGTTGGAACTATACCTTTAAGTGAAAAATTATCACTCATAGGCCGAGGCGGATGGATAGACGCGCGAACAAGCGATACCTTTAGTACATCGATACCAGGGTCAATTAGTAATTCAAATCCTCAAAAAACTCAAAATAATTATTCAGCTGGATTTGGCTTTGCATACAAAATAAATCAATTAGTAACCGCAAGAGCTGAATTAGAAAGATACAGAATAAACGATGGACTTGGAAATAATGCTAATGTAAATTTAGCAACTTTAAGTTTAGTTTTTCCTTTTGGAAACACAAAAATTGAAGCACCAAAAATACAAGAAAAAGTATCGCAACCAGAAATACAAGAAAATAGATTCACCGAAGAGAAACCTAAAGTAATTCAACCTCAAAAAGATGAATCACATATTATAGAAACAAAAGAAAACTTAAGAATTAGTTTTTCTGCGGAAATTTTATTCGAATTTGACAAGGCGAAAATAACTCCATTAGGAAAAAGATCATTAGATAAATTCGCAAAAGAAGTAAATGCAGTGGAATATGATTTAGTAACCATCGATGGCAATTCAGATCGTATAGGAAAGAAAAGATATAACGAAAAACTATCGTTAGCAA
The DNA here is from genome assembly GCA_903938445.1 of uncultured Bacteroidota bacterium. Classification (GTDB taxonomy): domain Bacteria; phylum Bacteroidota; class Bacteroidia; order Chitinophagales; family Chitinophagaceae; genus Sediminibacterium. The sequence goes on from CAJADG010000068.1 coordinate 1,296, forward strand.
GAGCTGAATCAGTTAAAGAATATCTCATTTCCATAAAGGCGATTCAAGAAAATAAAACAAAAACAATAGGAAGTGGAAGTAGTAAACCCCAGACAGATATAAGTGATTGTCGCGGAATCAAAACATCTAAAGCTGTAATAGCTTGTCTTCAGCCTGATCGTCGAGTAGATGTTGACTTAAAAGGTTCAGAACATATAAACAAATAAGTGATTAAACATTAAATCGATACACTCAACACTTAATATTTGAGTGTGTCGATTAAAAAAATAAATTTTCTTTATTAATTAAAAAAATTTACATTTATGAAAAAAAACCGTCTACTCTGAAAGAATAGACGGTTATATTAAAACCAGAGGTTCTAATTATTTTGCAACTACTGAAAGTTTATGAGCTGCTGCAGTAACGTGCTCAGTAGCACTGACAACGTGAGCGTTGGCAACTTTAGTGTGATCAGATGCACCCTTATGATCCTTGGAGTCAATCATTTTAACAACCTCTTTATGCGACTTAGCTGCTAACTCTAAATGTTCAGCTGCTTTAGCATGGTGTTGTTGTGGAGTTACGGTTGAAGCATGATCTGTAGTTTTAGTTTCTGTAAGTGTCATTTTATTTTCTTTGTAAAGGTTAATATTAGTTATCTTATAGTTTATGAGTACATAACCTACAAATCAATTATCAGAGAAAATTTATGTAGTGTCTGTCTGTTATCCAACTGTCTAAATGAATTAAGAATCATCTAAATAGGTATTAGATATTTCTAAATATACTTATTGGTAAGAATTAAAACCGAGTTCCAACTGACAATGTGAAACCCTTAACATATACATTATCACGATCATATGAATGCATATAGTCAATTTGTCCGTAAATAACTTTTGTTAAATTAGTTTGAATACCAGCTCCATATGCTACGTCACTACCTAAATCAGATCCTGATGCTGACGCCGTTGAATTGGCACGTACAACTCCTATTCTTGCAAATACTTCCGTACCGTCAATAATAGTAAATTTTGGTTTTAGAAAAACACCAAATCCGCTGTAGGAGGCATCATACCCGGGTCGACTATCCTTAGATACTGTTGTCGTATAAAGAACATCTAAACCCAAGTTTTTATTCAATTCATTTCCAATGAGGAATCTTACGCCATATGGCTTAGCGTCTCCACCTGGACCAGCAAGATCGATTGGTGAAAAACCAATTTCACCATAAAAGCTGTTTGCAGATCCAACTTGACTTTGAGCATTAGATGCTGAATTCATTAATAATGCACTAACTGCAATAGATAGTAAAATTTTATTGTTCATATAAATTCCATTAATGTTAAAGATAAGATCATCGTTTAAATTGAAATTAAACTCTGTCTGCTCTCGCACTTAAACGAAAATAATGATCTATTAATCAAATCAAATTTAAAATTTAATTCTTTAATAAAAAATTGCTAGCAATAGAGTCTATTAATACTTATTCAACTTTATTTTTTAATCCAACGACATCAACATCAACTCTTCGGTCTGATGAAAGGCATGCAATAGCCTCTGAAGAGGAATGTAACCCTCTACAAGCACCTGAATCAGTTAACGGTTGTGAGCTTCCGCGTCCAATAGTTGATAATTTATTTGAAGCGATTAATCCGCTCGAAATAAAATACTCCTTAACCGCGTTAGCCCGTTGAAGTGATAATTTATCGTTGTATTCCTTAGGACCAATACGATCGGTATGTCCAACAATATTTATGTTGTCATATGCAACACCATTAAGTTGATTAGAAAATTTATCTAATTCAACTTTTCCTAGCGGAGAGATGGTCGAACGATCAAATCCAAAAAGAACATCAGAGCTAAATGAAACATGAAGAATTTCTGGCGGCGTTACTACAACAGGCGCTGGAAGCTCTTCATATATTATTCTTTCAACTATCGGTGGTTGTGCCTCTGTAACAACCACTACTACTGGTATAACTTCAGTACTTACACGCTCAATTACTTTAACCTCTTTAACAGGATCTTGTCCGAATGGGAATACCAAACTAATAGTTCCAATATTTATATCACCTTTGTTTCCTACAGCGTCGTTGATACGATATCTTTCAAATTCTGTACGTACTGAAATTGATTGATTAATTTTGTAAGAAAATCCGACACCTGCTTTGTAATTATTGTCAATAATTTGTGGGTTGTTATTTAATACCGCAATAGAACCCGAGGCTGTAAAATTATCTCTAGCTCGTGTATTAGCTACACCAATTCTTCCAAGAAAGGATAACTTTTCTGTGATGGGTAGGTAACCTAATAAATCTATATTGAATCCTTCAAGTTTTACGCCTCCGTTTAAAGTCCCCGATGGTATCGTGGTGGATTTAAAACCGAATTCACCCAGCTTAAAATATCCAGCTTCAATTCCAAAATTGCTATTTATTTGATAACCTCCGAATATTTTATACGAAGCGTCAATTTGATCGTGTACTATAGAAGTAGAAGTTGATCCCGCCCCAATTAATTCAGCGCTAATTCGATCATCATCTATTTTTGCTCGGCCCTGCCCTGCACCCAAACCACCGTAGAAGTGATCTATATTTTGAGCTTGTACATTTGTAAAGCAAATTAAGCTTAAAACAGAGGTAATTAGTAGTCTTAAATTATTCATTATTTTCTTTCAAATATATTTTTATCAGCAGGTACTAGGGTGAAACAATGGTGGTGTTTGTCATCGTTACAGATGCATATAAGCCAATTGCTCGACCAATTAGAGTAGTTTGATTTGTCTGACCTACAGTAGAAAAGGTTACGCCAGAAGAAGCTATGATGGTTCCTACCATGTTAGAACCATATCCAATTGTTGCTGCACTTCCAACTTGCCAGTACACATTTTTAGCCTGTGCACCATTCGAAAGTATTACTTGCTTAAAGGTATCAACAGTTAAAGTAGATGGAATTATAAAAATCCATTCAGCATCAGGATTTCCCCCTGCATCTAATGTTAGATTACCAGCACTAATAATAAATGAGCTACCTGTACTGTATACAGCAGGTGCTAAAGTAATAAGACCTAATTCTCCGTTTATAACATGACCAATTGGTAAAATGCTTAAAGTATGGTAAGCGGCAATTGCGTCATTTGTAGCAGTAGTAGCCAATGCTAGAGTGGCATCTGTACCTGGCGCTGGTGGCCCACAATAAATATGGCCAGTAACATTACCAATATTTAGTGTTGTTTCTGTATATATAGTACTTCCTTGATGGAAGCCGGTAAATAATGTACAAGCTGCAGTTGTACCTAAATCACCATTGATAATTGTATTGATACCCGAATTCGTTACACCTGCATTACCTCCAAATGCTCCGTAAGAAGCAATACTATGTAAATCAACCACCGCTGCATGATTACAAGCAAGCGTTCCAGTTTGAAATGTAAACGAAGTTGCTAATAACGCATTACCATCTGTATCTTTAATTCCATTTGTTAAATTAACAGAATAAACTGTAGAGGCAGTATAGGCCAATGGGGTAAATGTCGCAGTGTTCGTTAAATCGTTATAACTTATAGAGCCTGCAAACGTAGGTGAATTAATATAAAAAGATGATGATGTTATGGTCAATGCATCCATAGATTTACTAAATGTGACACTAACTGGCTGGGATAAGCAAATACCTGTTTGCAATGGAGAAATAAGAGGATTTGTAGCAGTAATAGTAGGGCCAATAGTCGTAATATTGGAAGTGTTAAAACTCCAAATGTATTCTGAAGCCATTTGTATTCCGTTAGTATCAGCAACCCCGGTTGTAATGGTTGCTGTGCATATAGAATTTACTGGAAGGCTAGAAGTTTGTTGAAAAGTAGCTGTTTGATTTAAATTGTTGTATTTGACAGTTCCTGTAATAGGAGTACCAGATGGACAATTAATCAAAAAAGTAGAAGTATTTAATGTTGCAGAATTCATATTGCGATTGAATTTTGCAGATATAGCCATATTATTTGCAACTCCAGTCACAATAGGATTAGTATTAGCTGGGACAGTCAGTATTACCTGCGGAGGCGTGGACACGACAGGTGTTCCGAGAATTGGAGACTGACCACCTGATCCACCACATCCGTTTAATAAATTAATACAAATTAGGACGCAGATGGATCGTAATTTTCTAGCTGTTATGTTTAAAAGCCTCATATAAATTCCTTCGTTTGGTGTATTTAAAGAAATACATTCCATAAGATTGATTTGATAAGAATTTATCTATTACGTCTGTCTGATATCCAACATAAATTAATACGACATCCCTTGACAAAACTCATAATATAAAAATGATACTGAGTTAAATTTGTTTTATATTTTGCAATTTTTTCAAAATATAAAAACTAATAAAGTGAAATCTATGAATATTAAAAAATACCTTCAATGCATAACTACATCATTATTGATTACAATTTTCTCCGGCTGTGCTGTCACAAGAGACCAGGAATCAGTTGGAGCATATATTGACGATAGTGTCATTACTACATCCATTAAAAGTAAATTTTTTGAAGATAAGACTGTTGATGGCTCAGCAATTACAGTTGAAACTTTAAATGGAATCGTGATGCTATCCGGTTTTGTAAAAAATGTATTGCAAAAAAATACAGCTGAAAATATAACAATAAAAGTTAAGGGTGTTAAAGCTGTGAAAAATGAAATATCTGTGAAGCCATAATTTAAAGAAAAACAAAATAACCCCCAGATAAAGAAGTATCTGGGGACTAAATACCTATTTTGATTTATTGACTTCATGTCCAATATATCCACCAACTGCAGCACCACCAATAGTTCCTGCAGCACTGCCGCCTGTTAATATAGCCCCTCCGACAGCTCCTGCACCGGCTCCAATAGCTGTTGATTTATCTTTTTCAGACATATGTGAACAACCAGATAAGATAATTAAATAAAAATATAATGTATAGACGTAATTTTTTCGTTTGTTTAGAAACATAAATAACCTTTAAGATAATTTGAAAAATATAAATCCACAAATGTGAATGGACATAAGATAACAACTTATATTTGATACGTCTGTACCCTTGAACACTATGTGTGACATCAGACAGACTGATTTTTGTTTACAAAGTAAATTATCCTTTGTATAAAGTAATGAAAGAAGAAAAATATGAGTGAGCAAAAATTAGATCGTGAAAAATTAAATTCTTTAATAAATCTATTTTTCAATAATTTTGATGAAATGTTAAATAATTCAAAGCCTCTCATAAATGAAAGTGCAGATGAAATATCAGAAATTGCAATATGGATATTAAATAAAATTGATCTTCAAATGATTTTGAAGAATACTAATTGCAAATTTATTGACCCTGTTGCGAATTCAATTCGCAAAGATCCTATTAAAGCCATTCTTCTTGCAACAAGCATTGGGGCTATCTCTGCTGGACTTATAACCCTTCTTTCTCGATCAAAATTTAAAAATTAATATATATTAATGCTTAAATTAATATATAAATTAATAGGATTTAAGCCCATCTATTTTGTAGAATATTTGAGCAAATCAGTTGAGATTATTTCAAATGAGTTCAAATCATCGCTACATTGTTTGAAGCAAAGTATTTTTCTATACTTAATTTCTTTTGCTTTAATTTGTATCGGAATAATTACCTGCCTTACATCAATCTTGCTGTGGGCAGCTCTACCCATCTTGGACACTCAATATTCTTGGATACTTATTTTTCTTCCAGCACTTATTATTTCAATTGGTGTCATTTTCTATGTATTGGCATGTAAACACATAGCTGGGCATTTATTTAAAAAAACCATAAAGCATATAAAATTAGAAATAAGTAAGTTACTCCATAATTCAAGTTCATGATATTTAGTTATTTCTAAAAAAAACATTCCTATTTAAAAAAAATTTCTTTATAAATAAATTTTGAATTGCATGTAATTTTCATGCGTAACACATAAATCACATTACTCTGCAAATAGATTCAACTATGTTTGTTATTGGATTAATTGTTTGAGAGTCATCCTTAATAAGTTGCGTAGGAATTTTATCCTTTGATAATCGAAAACTCTTTTTACCTTCATCAATTGCTCCCCTAGTTTCGAAACCAATTTTATAAGCCGCCATTATTGCATTGCAATAAGACGTTAATTGTTGTTCCATTCCTTTTTTTATACATTCATCAAGTTCATTAATATTTTTCAAAGATATTAGTTCACTTATTTGAAAATGTGAAGAATTTATCTGCTGAGAATTCAAATTTAATAATAGATTATTTAACTCAATCATTTGAGTGTGATACATATTCTCTAAACATTCGAAATTTTCAAGTTTTTCTGAATTTACGTGCGCAATTTCTTTCATATATTCACCTTTTTATTAGTAAAATTTTATAACTATCGTTATGTTATTATTTTTCAATTTATTAATAAATAGATCAATTAGTAATTTCGAAAATAAGTAACCGTTAAAAATTCATAATAATTTATTTAGTTTAAATAATCATATACAACCTCACCTAAACCTAAGGTTAAATCAGCAACAAAATGTATTGTAGATATTACTTCTAGTACAGGAAGTTCAAATACAGGCGCTAAAGCATGCGGATGTAATTCAAGGGTAGCAGGCCCTGTCCAAGCCCCTTTTAAACTTACATGGGTTGTGTAATATCTGACTAACTCACAAATACGAACTGATCCGTCAACATGCGGGATAATCTTTAATAAATAGTTAGGGGCTGCCAAAGAAGCCATAACGAGTGCAGAGTTTACCTCTCTATGTTTAAAGCCCATAGTTGCCTTAGCTATTTCTACTGAACCATATTCTAAAGTTCCTACTAACGTATCTATTTCAATTTCCAACTTAGGAGTTGCTAGTTTTTTGGGGAATCCCCATAATTCTCTTCCTCCAGCAATGGGAGGGTGATCGTTTAAATACATAGCATGTGCATAAGAGCCACATACACCATCTAATTTGACAGGTATGATTTGACCAGATTCAGTATATGACCCAAAACCTGTTGAGTCTGGCATATTGATAAATTCAAATTTCACTAAAGGCTCCATTATTTCTAACGGCTCTGGAACAACTGCTCTTAAAGCTTCCATGTCTGTACG
>CAJADG010000069.1 GCA_903938445.1 uncultured Bacteroidota bacterium
CAAATTTGGAGTGTGATTGGAAGAGAGTTTACTTTAGCAACCAATCAAGTAGATTTTGCGCAAGGCAAACGCTTTAATTTAAGTTTCACTAATAAAGATAACGAACCAGAGTCTCCATTAATTATACATCGTGCTCCATTAGGTACACATGAGCGTTTTATTGGATTCTTGTTAGAACATTATGCTGGAAAGTTCCCAGTTTGGTTGGCTCCTTTACAGGTTAAAATTTTACCAATCAGTGATAAGTTCATGCCCTATGCGCAGGAAGTATTTGCTGAATTTAAGAAAGCAGGCGTGCGTGTTGAAATAGACGATAGAAACGAAAAAATTGGTAAAAAAATCCGTGATACGGAGATCATGAAAGTGCCTTATATGTTGGTGATTGGAGAGAAAGAAGTGGCAGAAAGTAAGCTTTCTGTTCGTCGTCAAGGTAAAGGGGATCTTGGAATGTTGGATAAAACTGCCTTCTTAGCCAAAGTTATCGAAGAAATTGCAGAAAGAATGGCCCCCGAAGCTTAACAATCCCTATCTTTATATACTTAAACAACGTTTTAAAAATTAATGGCATTACCGAACAGAGGACCCAGATTTAACCCAAGGTTTCAAAGACAACAAGAACCGGAACATCGTATTAATGATCGTATTAGAGTTCCAGAAATTCGTTTAGTTGGTGATAATATCACCGTAGGAGTTTATAACACCCAAGAAGCGCTGAAAATTGCTGCTGACCAAGGTTTGGACTTAGTGGAGATTTCTCCAACAGCCAATCCACCAGTATGTAAAGTAATCGATTATAAGAAGTTTCTATACGAGAAAAAGCGTAAGGAAAAAGAGATGAAAGCGAACTCAAAACAATCTGAGATTAAAGAGATTCGTTTCACTCCAGGTACCGATGATCATGACTTTGACTTTAAAGCAAAACATGCTGAGAAGTTCTTACAAGATGGCAATAAGGTAAAAGCCTATGTTCAATTTAAAGGTCGTGCAATCATGTTCCAAGATCGTGGCCAATTGCTTTTATTGAAATTTGCAGAAAGATTAGCTGAAGCGGGTACTTTGGAAAGCATGCCCAAGTTAGAGGGTAAGAGAATGTTTGCCATTTTCCAACCAAAAGCAGGGGGTAAAAAGAAGCCAACTGCTTAAAATTCGAACACTAATTAGCTAACAAGCTGATTTACAATATAATTTTTGTCAAAAGCCTCGAATTTCGAGGCTTTTTGTTTGTGTATATTCTCTATTACTACTATCTTTGCCATCCATTTCCCACAAGGCTCAACAAGTGTCTCGCCCGTGCAAGACCGCCAGTAGGGAGTAATCGATAAGATTATAATAATGCCAAAAGTAAAAACTAACTCAAGCGCAAAGAAGCGTTTTAAAGTTACTGGAACAGGTGAAATCACTTTCCAAAAAGCGTTCAAAAGACACATCCTTACCAAAAAATCAACTAAGCGTAAAAGAGCAATGAGAAAGAAAGGTCTTGTTGGATCAACTAACAAGGACTTCGTTCTACGTTTATTAAGATTAAAAGGATAGACTCCGTTAGATAAATCAAATTGGTTTATCACCATAAACAAAAATTTAAATTAACCGAGTCGAAGTCTTAAACACGACGATTCAAAAAAATATTAATTATGCCACGTTCAAAAAATGCCGTTGCATCTAGAGCAAGAAGAAAAAAAATATTAGACCAAGCAAAAGGGTTTTATGGTAAGCGTAAAAACGTATATACCGTTGCTAAAAACGTATTAGAGAAAGGTTTGACTTACTCATATGTTGGTCGTAAATTAAAAAAGCGTGAGTACCGCACTTTGTGGATTGCACGTATTAACGCAGCAGTAAGAGAAGAAGGATTGACTTATAGCCAATTCATCAACTTGCTTGCTAAGAAAGGTTCTGATTTGAACCGTAAAGTATTGGCTGATTTAGCAATGAACGAGCCAGCTACTTTCAAAGCTTTAGTACAATCAGTGAAGGGGTAATTTATCGGCTTTTCTAAAAGATAAAGCCTCTAAATTATTTCGCTAATGATTTTTAAAATGCCCCCATAAACGGGGGCATTTGCTATTTAATAACTCCTAATTTGAAATTTAGGAGTTATTAAATTTAGCCTCTTATGATTTTTAAAATGCCCCCATAAACGGGGGCATTTTGTTTTTGTTACCTATCTAAGTATTAGTGGTTTTTTATGCGCTATATCCGTTCAAAGAACTATTTTTGTGTCTTAAAATTAACAGCCTTAACCAAGTTTAAAGAATGAACAATACCTACACCTCGCTGGTAGAACAAACCTTCCACTTTCCCCAAGAAGGATTTGATATAAATGACAATGGTTATTTAGAGTTCAACGGGTTAGATTTAAAAGCAATTATTGAAAAACATGGTACGCCTTTAAAGTTAACTTACTTACCAAAAATTGGTATGCAAATTAACAAGGCAAAAAAAATGTTTGCCGATGCTTTTAAAAAGCACAAATATGAAGGGCAATATTTTTATTGTTACTGTACAAAAAGCTCACACTTTTCATTTGTGGTGGAAGAGGCTTTATCGCATGGAGTGCATTTGGAAACTTCTTATGCGTATGATATTGAAATTATCAATCAGTTATATAAACGTCGTAAAATAAATAAGGATTTATTCATTATTTGTAATGGTTACAAACAAAAGACGTACACCAGCAGAATTACTAAATTAATCAATAGTGGGTTTAAAAATGTAATTCCAGTATTAGATAATGTAGAGGAATTACAATTCTACAAACGCAATGCAAAACAACCTTTTAAAGTGGGTATTCGTGTTGCTGCAGAGGAAGAACCAAGTTTCCCTTTTTATACATCCCGCTTAGGTATTAGAGCAAAAGATATTTTAGAATTTTATGTTGATGAGATTGAAGGTTATGAGGATAAGTTTCAATTAAAAATGTTGCATATCTTTTTAAATAAAGGCATTAAGGATGATATTTATTATTGGTCAGAGTTAAATAAAATTATCAACTTATATTGTCAATTAAAAAAGATTTGTCCTGAATTAGATTCCATTAATATAGGTGGAGGATTTCCTATTAAACACAGTTTAGGATTTGAATATGATTACAACTTCATGATTAATGAAATTGTATCTAATATTAAAAAAGCTTGTAAAAAAGCAAAAGTGCCAATGCCAAATATCTATACTGAGTTTGGTAGTTATACAGTAGGAGAGAGTATGGCACATATTTATAAAGTATTGGCAGAGAAAAAACAAAATGATAGAGAGTGTTGGTATATGATTGATTCTTCATTTATTACAACACTACCTGATACATGGGGTATCGGAGAAAAATTTTTAATGCTACCTGTAAACAAATGGGAAAATGATTACCAACGTGTAGTGTTAGGAGGTATTACTTGTGATAGTCATGATTACTACGACTCTGAAGAACATATCAATGAGGTATTCTTGCCAAAACTAAAAGATGCTGAAAAAGAAGACAAAGTGGAAGAGAATAGCGAATCATTGTATGTAGGATTTTTCCATACAGGTGCTTATCAGGATCAAATAAGTGGATATGGTGGTATTAAACACTGTTTAATACCTTCGCCCAAGCATGTGATTGTTGAAAAGGATGCAAAAACTGGCAAATTAGTTGATTGGGTATATGCAAAAGAACAATCTGCTCAAAGCATGTTAAAAATATTAGGTTACCTACGCTAGACATTGATAATGAACTTGCTACTTAATCAAAATGATAATTTTAAGGCTCTAAATTCAATTTAGGGCCTTTTTTATGCCATTTAGGCTGTAAAACTTATTGTTAAATCATTGTTATATGCCAAGATGTCGTGAAAACAAATTTGTAGGGCATTTTGAAAATACCTAATTTTGAATCAAATAGAAGATGTTATGTACCCTGCAGAGATAGTATTACCAATGAAAGCTGAGTTAGTAGATAATGGTTTTGAAGATTTAACAACAGCATCAGAAGTTGAAAGTGCAATTAAGAATGATGGTACAACTTTGGTTGTGATAAATTCTGTTTGTGGTTGTTCAGCAGGTGCATGTCGCCCTGGTGTTTTGATGGCTGTTGCCAATGCATCAGTTAAACCAGATAGAATCACAACTAGTTTTGCTGGTTTCGATTTAGAAGCGGTAAATAAAGTAAGAGAGTATCACTTACCTTATCCTCCTTCATCACCAGCAATTGCTCTTTTTAAAAATGGAGAATTAGTAAGTATGGTGGAGAGACATCATATTGAAGGAACTCCTGCTCAAGTGATCGCACAACATTTAATTTCATTGTTTAACCAACATTGTAATTAATAAAAGATATTAAAGGTTTTTTGTTTTTAGATGGGTTAGTAAAATACGGCCGCACTTTCTAGTGTGGCCTTTTTTTTAAGTCTAATTAGGCTAAAATGAATTATTCTTGGTAACATTGCATTACGCAATTCAATTTATAATATGTATCCTAATTTATATTATTTAGTACAGGACTTATTTGGAGTAAAACTCAATGCTTTAAAATTAGTAAATTCCTTCGGATTCTTTGTGGCATTGGCTTTCGTGGCATCTGGATACGTATTGTATAGTGAGTTAAAGCGCAAAGAGGCATTAGGTGAATTTATTGCAATTGAAGAATCATATACCATTGGTGCACCCGCTTCGATAATGGAGTTGGCTACTAGTTTCTTTTTTGGATTCTTGTTTGGATTTAAAATTATTGGCGCATTTGTAATTGAAAATGCATTAAACAATACCCAAGCATTTATTTTATCTATACAAGGAAGTTGGGGTGCAGGAATTTTAATGGGCGCTTTAATGACTTTTTTAAAATGGAAGGAAAAGGATAAAGTTAAATTAGCTACTCCTGAAACTAAATTGTACATGGTGTGGCCACATGATAGAGTAGGTGATGTGGTATTGCAAGCAGCACTTTGGGGATTTATTGGAGCAAAGATTTTTCACAACTTGGAAAATTTAGATGACTTTGCAAAAGATCCATTTGGTTCTTTAATTTCTTTTAGTGGTTTAACTTTTTATGGTGGATTAATTGTTGCAACAATTGCAATTATTATTTACATCAGAAAATATAAAATTCGTGTGATTCATTTTGCAGATGCAATGGCACCAACTATGTTGTTTGCATATGCAGCAGGAAGAATTGGTTGTCATATGAGTGGAGATGGAGATTGGGGTATTCCTAATTTTTCACCAAAGCCATTCTCATGGTTACCGGATTGGATGTGGGCTTATACCTATCCTCATAATGTGGTCAATGAGGGGAAGCCAATTGCCGGATGTATTGGAAATTATTGTAATGAGTTGCCGGTTCCTGTTTTTCCAACGACTTTTTATGAAATTATCGGCACTTTTATCTTATTTGGGATCATGTGGTCATTTAGAAAAAAGATCACTCAGCCAGGTATTTTAACCGGTGTTTATTTAATATTCGCTGGTGGTGAACGCTTTTTAATTGAGAAAATCAGGGTCAATAATAAAATTCATGCCCTTCCTTTTGAGCCAACCCAGGCCGAGTTAATCTCTATTTTCTTAATTTTGGGTGGAATTATATTCCTTATATTTTCAAAAAAATGGTTCCCAAAGACCATTTCTAACGCTTAAAATCAAATTTATGCCTTCATTCGATTTATCCAGTTCGGTAGATGTTCAAGTATTAGACAATGCAGTGAATGTTGTCAAAAAAGAAATTACTAATCGATTTGATTTCAAGGGAATACACGTATTAATTGAACTAAATAAGAAAGAGTATTTAGTGAAATTGGAGTCTGATTCTGAGATGAAAGTGCAGCAAATTGTAGACGTTTTATTAAGCAGATCCATTAAGCAAGGGATTGATGCCAACGCCTTTGACCTTTCAAAAGACCCTCAACCAAGTGGTAAAATCTTCAAAAAAGATGTTCCAGTGCGCAATGGCCTAAAGCAAGAGGATGCTAAGAAAATTGTGAAGTTTATTAAAGACA
>CAJADG010000070.1 GCA_903938445.1 uncultured Bacteroidota bacterium
AGTATACTGCCTTTATTAAGTGCATTTACTTTAAAGTAGGGGTGTCCATCTGCAAATGAAACAGTATAGCCAGGATATTGAACTCCATTGAATTTGGTCGCTTGGTCGCCAATATTGTTATAGTAAACTTGTAAAGTATTTTCAATGGCAGTCTTTAAAAAAAGACTATCCTTGTTACTACTTTGTGCATGTGATAAAGTAGTAAAACTTAAAATGATAAAAACAACTACAAATAATTTATTCATTACTAGTTGTTTTTATAAACGACTCCGTTTTTCATTACAAATTGCACTTGTTCCAAAGTAGTGATATCGTCAATAGGGTTGTTAGCAACAGCAATAATGTCTGCTTTTTTACCAGCTTTAATAGATCCAGTTTTTTCTTTAATGCCAATTAAATCAGCTGCATTAATTGTCGCTGCTTGAATGGCTCCCATTGGTGATAATCCAAATCGTGTCATCCATTTAAATTGTCTTGCATTCCAACCATGTGGGTATACACCAGCATCGGTACCAAAAGCAATTTTAACACCAGCTTCTACTGCTTTTTGAAAATTCTCCCTTTGTAATTTCCCCACCATTTTTTCTTTGTTTATGATTTTATCAGGATATCCAAGTTTTGAATATTCAGACAAAATATATTCATCATCATACACATCCGATACTAAATAAGTTCCTTTTGCTTTCATTAATTGAATTCCTTCGGCATCAACCAAACTGCCATGTTCAATGGAAGCCACGCCAGCTTTTACCGCCATTTTAATGGCTTCAGCTCCGTGTGCATGTGCTGCTGCTTTTCTTCCCCACATTTTTGCTTCACTTACAATTGCATCCATTTCTTCCTGTGAATACTGAGGCCCACCCACACTTTCCTCTTCACTTAAAACACCAGCGCTTGCCCCAAATTTAATTACATCTGCACCATTCTTTACATTAAAACGAACCTGTGCTCTCACTGCATCCACACCATTTGCAACACCCGACATTCCTTTTGGCGCATTAAATTCTAAATAAGGTGAAAAACCATTTAAGTCACCATGACTCCCAGTTGAACCAATAAACATAGTGGCTGCATACATATTCGGTCCCACAACGTCGCCATTGTTAATGGCATTTCTTAATGCAATATCAACTAGACCAGCCGAACCTAAATCTCTTACCGAAGTGAAACCAGCTTCTAAAGTTCTCTTTGCATAAATATGTGCTGTAATCGCAACATCCACAGGTGTTTTTCTAAAAATATCAGCATAATAATCGCCACCAGGTTGACTAGTGATATGCGTATGACAATCAATTAAACCGGGTAATACTGTAGATTTTGATAAGTCAATAATGGTTGCCTCTTTTGGAATATTGATCTTATTAGCAACTTGAATAATACTATCATTTCTTACTAAAATCATTTGATTCAATAAAACGGTGCCCGTTTCAACATCAATCAATTTGCCAGCTTTAATAATGGTGGTTTTATTTTGGCAAAAACCAATTGTTGTCACTAAAAGAAATACACTAGTTGTTATAAATTTTCTCATGTTTTAATTTGTTATGAACTTTCTAAGCTATTTAATTTTCTTTAATATTTAGCCCAAATTGGATGAGCGTTCATTTAATGTTAATGATTTGTGTATATCAAATGCAGCTTATCTTTACAGTTCATTACAATAAATGATTTTTTATGAATAAAGTATGGTTTATCACAGGTTGTTCAACTGGTTTTGGACGTTATCTAGCCATTGAAGCTTTGGCAAAGGGATATAAAGTAGTGGTGGCTGCGCGTAATCCCAATGATGTTCAGGATATCGTGGCTAATTATCCAAATACTTCATTGATCGTTAAGTTGGATGTAACAGTGGCTGATCAAATCAATTCATCGGTTAAA
>CAJADG010000071.1 GCA_903938445.1 uncultured Bacteroidota bacterium
GAAATGTTGGGCAACTGGAGTTTTGGAAATTATTTTAAAGCAGAAGCCATTGAATGGTCTTGGGAATTATTAACCAAGGTGTATAAATTAGATCCAGCAAGATTATACGTTTCTGTATTTGAAGGAGACCCTGCTGAAAATTTACCACAGTCAAGTATTGCTTTAGCTGAGTGGAGAAAATGGGTACCAGAAGAAAAAATTATATACGGAACAAAAAAAGATAATTTCTGGGAAATGGGCGACACCGGACCTTGTGGGCCTTGTAGTGAGATACATGTTGACATGCGTAGTGAAGAAGAAATTGCAAAAATACCCGGTCGTGATTTAGTCAATAAAGATCATCCACAGGTAATTGAAATTTGGAATAATGTATTTATTCAGTACAATCGTAAAAAAGATGGTAGTCTAGAACCTTTACCTGCAAAGCATGTGGACACGGGAATGGGATTTGAGCGTTTGGTGCGCGTGATTCAAGGCAAAAAGAGTAACTATGATACGGATGTATTTACTGGAACCATTGATTTAGTTGCACAAATTACTGGTCAAACTTATGACTTTAGTGATAGCAAACAAGCTGTTGCTTTTAGAGTGATTGCAGATCATATTCGTGCCATTGCATTTACGATTGCTGACGGACAACTTCCAGCCAATACAGGTGCCGGTTATGTGATTAGAAGAATTTTAAGAAGAGCCGTAAGATATTACTATTCTTATTTGGATTATAAGCAACCATTGTTGCATCAATTAATGCCATTTCTTGCAAAGCAATTTGAAAATGTTTTCCCAGAATTAAATAGTCAATTAGAATTTGTAAGCAAAGTAGTGAAGGAAGAAGAGGAAGGATTTTTAAGAACTTTAGAAAAGGGATTAAAAAGAATTGATGACATCACCAATACACATAGTAAAGGACAAACTATTGAAGGTAAATTGGTATTTGAATTGTTTGACACTTATGGATTCCCAGTAGACTTAACACGTTTAATTGCAAGTGAACATGGATTAAATGTAGACGAATCAGGATTTGAAAGTGAAATGCAACAACAAAAAGATCGAAGCCGTGCCGCTACAGCAATTGATACAGGTGATTGGATTCAGGTAACCGAAGATGTAGAAACTAAATTCATTGGATACGCAGAAACTGCAGCGAATACAAAAATTGTAAAGTACCGTAATGTAAAAGCGAAGGGGAAAGAAGCCTACCAATGGGTATTAGCAACTACTCCATTTTATGCAGAGAGCGGAGGTCAAGTGGGTGATAAAGGCATATTTGAATTTGAGGATGGTACAAAGTTGGAAGTAACTGATACCAAAAAAGAAAATAACTTATTTATACATTTTACGGATAGTCTTCCTGCAACCATTGGTACTTTCGTAAAAGCGAATGTAAACTTACACTTAAGAAAAAATACCACTGCGCATCACTCTGCAACACACTTATTACATGCTGCACTTCGTAATGTATTAGGTAAGCATGTTGCTCAAAAAGGTAGCTTAGTAAATAATGAGCAATTGCGTTTTGACTTTTCACATTTTGCAAAAATGACAGACGCTGAAATGGCTGCAGTTGAAAAAATGGTGAATGAGAAAATAAAAGAAAATGTACCCGTTGTAATTAATGAAATGAGTAAGGATGAAGCGATTGCATTAGGAGCTATGGCTTTATTTGGAGAAAAATATGGCGATAAAGTACGTGTAGTAATAATGGATCCAAATTACTCTATTGAATTATGTGGTGGTACACATGTTGGACATACAGGAGAAATTGGCAATTTTGTTTTAAAGTCAGAATCATCGGTAGCAGCTGGTGTAAGAAGAATTGAGGCGGTAGTTGGGGAAGCAGCGAATTTATTTTTAACTGCAGTAAATGAAAAATTACATAAACAAATTGTTCAGTTGACTGAAGCATGCGCTACTATTACAGCTAAATTAGCTATCGCATTTACGGCACCTGAGTGGAATGAAAATTCATCGGTAGATGTATTGAATGATACCATTGCAACCTTACAAGCAACCCAAAAGGAGTTGCATAAAAAATTAGAAAGCCAGGAAGCGCAATTTGTAAACAGTTTAGTAGAAAACTATGCTAATCAGTTTGTTGACAAAAACGGCATTGCATTCTTAGGTGCTAAAGTGAATTTAAACAGCGCTGATAATTTGAAAAAATTAGCTCAATTATTAAATGCTACTCAATCAAAATCAGTCATAGTGCTAGTGAACGAAATTGAAGGAAAGGCGGCTGTTGTATTATCCATTTCTGAAAACCTAGTGCAAGAAAAAGGTTGGCAAGCTCCACAAATTATTAAGGAAAAAATTGCACCATTTATTAAAGGTGGTGGAGGTGGTCAAAAAACCTTGGCAGCCGCTGGAGGTCAGGATGCCACTCAGTTGGACAAGGTAATTGAAGCGGTGAGTTCATTGCTTTAACGAGTTTGTTTTCAAATAATTAATTGAAAATCAAGGCCTTAGTGTAAACAGCTAAGGCCTTTTTAATGAACTGGTTTTTTATAAAATTTAACATTTCCGAATTGTTTCGTAGTTGAAATATTTCCTTAATTTTGATCTACAAACTATTTCGTATTAAATCAACGAACATGAAAAAAATAATATTAGGTGTAGGGATGTTGGCACTAATGAGTGCAACCGTAAATGCGCAAAAGGAAGTGATTGTTATTAATAAAACTACTAAGAGCAGTACAGACAATCCATTAATTGTTGTAGATGGTAAAATTGAAACTGCTGCAAAAATGGATGACTATGATCCCAACAATATTCAATCAGTGAATGTATTAAAAGGAGAAAGTGCCACTAAAAAATATGGTAAGAAAGGAGAAAAAGGAGTTGTTGAAATTATGCTTAAAAAATTAGATCAAGTTGTTGTTGATACAAATTTCAAAACAGTCATTGACACTAATATCAATTTATCAATTATTGTGGATGGAGATAAAATTACCATCAACGGAAAGCCAGCAGACAAGAATGATCCAAGGTTAAAAATGATGGGGAAATCTAAAATGATAAAAGTTGAGAAAGGTAAAAAGTCCCCTGATAAAGTAATCATTCAAGAATTTTCAGAGGAAGCAGATCCAAATGAAGCAGATGATTTAAGTTCAGATGACATGTTAGATAGGGTATCTCCTACACCTCAAGCTAATAAAGCGTTTTTAGGTGTTATCAGTGAAGAAAATGAGCAAGGTGCTAAAATAAATACGGTGAGCGAAGGTAGCCCTGCAGAAAAAGCTGGATTAAAAAAAGAGGACATCATTAGTAAGGTTAATGATAAAAAAATTGATGGGCCAAAATCACTTTATGATGTCATTGGCACTTTTAAACCTGAAGAAAAAGTAACCATTACATATATAAGAGATGGTAAGGAACAAAAAATAACTACAACACTTGCAAAAAATAAAACTTTAAACGCTCCTAAAGTATTTTCTTTTTCATATCCTAATGGACAAATGCCTAATAACTTGGGTCGTGGATTCAGAATAAGCCCTGATCAAAATTTTAATTTTGAAATGCCAGAATTAGATGCATTAAATGCGCGCATTAATAAAAAACCAAAATTAGGTATCTCTGTTGAAGACATCGAATCAGGCGAAGGCGTAAAAATTAAAAATGTAACTGCAGGATCACCAGCTGAAAAAGCAGGATTAAAATCAAATGATATCATCACTGAATTTGATGAAAATAAAGTAACGGATGTCAATGATTTAAAATGGAATTATTTACAAGAAGGACAAGTATTGAAATTCACAGTATTGAGAAATGGTGAAAAAAAGAAGATCGAAGTTAAAATACCTAAAAAGCTAAAATCCGCGGATTTATAGGTTTTAATATCGAATGCCCCCTATTAATATGGGGGCATTTTTGTATCCTATGAAAGGGAGTTAAAATGCTCCTTTTCTTGTATTTTTGTACCATGGCAAATATGGATAAATACGAAGCAGTTATTGGCCTCGAGATACATGCACAATTATCAACCAATAGTAAATTGTTTTGTGGAGATGCAACTAGTTTTGGCGCTGAGCCCAATACCCATATCAGTCCAATTACAATGGGCCATCCAGGAACCCTTCCAAAAACCAATACCAAAGCGGTTGAGTATGCGATTAAAATGGGATTAGCCTGCGGTTGTGCAATAGCAGAAGACAATTATTTTGCAAGGAAAAATTACTTTTATCCAGACTTACCAAAAGGTTATCAAATTTCACAACACACCACTCCAATTTGTGTTGGAGGAACTGTAAACATACAAGCCAGCGAAGGCGAAAAAACAATACAGTTAAACCGTATTCATTTAGAAGAAGATGCAGGAAAAAGTATTCACGATATCTCTCCTACGCACACTTTAATTGATTTAAATCGCGCAGGTACACCCTTAATTGAAATGGTTACAGAGCCATGCATTCATTCAGCGGAAGACGCCTATTTATATGTAACCGAAGTACGAAAGCTGGTAAGATGGTTGGGCGTTTGTGATGGCAATATGGAAGAAGGAAGTTTAAGATGTGACGCTAATATTTCGGTGAGATTAAAAGCTGAAACAACCTTAGGCACAAAAGTGGAAGTCAAAAATTTGAATTCCATTAGAAATATCAAAAAAGCAATTGAATACGAAATAGATCGATTGATACAATTAAAAGAAACTGGTGGAACCATTATTCAACAAACCAGAAGTTTTGATGCCAGCAATGATACTACTTTTTCAATCAGAGATAAAGAGGATGCCAATGATTACAGGTATTTCCCTGATCCTGATTTAGCACCCTTTCATTTGACTACCGATTACATCAATAGTATTAAAGCAGATTTACCTTCTTTACCAAATGAATTAAAAAAGGAATGGAAAGATAAATTTGGACTATCTGAATATGATATAAATCAATTGACAGAAAATAAAGAAGAAGCTGATTTTTATATTGCATGGACTGCTCAAACCAAACACTATAAAGCAGCTGCTAACTGGATCATTGGCCCCATTAGAGCGTATTTGAATGAAAAAAACATCAATTATAAATCCATTGAAAATGTTATCCCACACTTAGTTGAATTATTGGATTTAGTAGATCAAGGGCAATTAAATTTTTCAGTTGCATCTGGAAAAGTTTTCAATGCAATTATTGAAACGCCTCAATCTCCTACTCAATTTGCTAAAGACCAAAATTTATTACAAACTAATTCATCGGATGAAATAAGTGGCTGGGTAATACAAGTATTAGCTGCTAACCCTGACAAAGTAGCGGAGTATAAAAAAGGCAAAAAGGGGTTAATAGGTTTATTTGTAGGAGAAGTAAAAAAAATGAGTAAAGGAAAAGCAGATCCAAAAATTACAACACAATTGCTTGAAGCGCAATTGTCTAAATAAAATAGTATGAAAATAAGAAATTTGATCGTCCTTTTTGCAGTAGCAATTAGCAGTTTAGTGGGTTGCAATAGTAAAAATGGAGAAGCAAGGTATAATATTGCAGGGACCATTCAAAATGCTGCGAATCAAAAGTTATTGCTTCAAGAAATTCCTTTTGGGGAAAAGCCAATTGTTACCTTGGACTCTATTACGCTTGATGAAAAAGGAAAATATAGTTTTGATTTTATTGCCAAACAAGAAGGTATTTATAGAATCGCTACCGAAAAAGAAATGGAAATTCTTTTTGTAAATGATGAAAAGAATATTCAAATTAATGCGGATGCAAAAAATTATTTATCCTATGCGGTAAAAGGTTCTCCAACTACGGAATCACTTATTTCATTTTTAAAAGAGTACCGTAAAAAAGATTCTTCTATTTTCTCTACACTCTACAGTTTAGAATTATTGCAAAAGCAACAAGCAAAAGATAGTACCATCTATTTCTTACAAAAACAAAGAGTTGAAAAAATTGAGAGCTTAAATAAACTCGTACAAAATACCATTAATAGCAGCACAAGCCCTGCCATGATATATTACCTTTTAGGCTTGAGTTTAAGATCTATGGAAACCGCACAGGTACTAGCTTTAGCAAAAGCAACTGCAGAAAAAACAAAAGCAGAGCCGCTTATACAATTTGCCAATATGCTTAATACACAAGTGCAAACAAACACAAAAACCACCCCTTTATCGGTTGGACAACCAGCACCTGAAATTGCATTGGCAGACCCTAGCGGTAAAATTATCACACTAAGTAGTTTGAAAGGGAAATATGTTTTAGTTGACTTTTGGGCAAGCTGGTGTGGACCTTGTCGTGCAGAAAACCCAAATGTAGTTGCTGCTTACGAGAAATTTAAAAAGAAAAACTTTACAGTTTTAGGCGTATCACTCGATGACCAAAAATCAAATTGGTTAGAAGCTATTAAAGCTGATAAACTAAACTGGCAGCATATTAGCGATTTGAAAAAATGGGAAAGCACCGTAGTGACCACCTACCAAATTGAAGGCATTCCATTTAATGTTTTATTAGATCCTAATGGAAATATTATTGCCAAAGAATTAAGAGGACAGGCATTACAAGATACACTTACCAATATCTTACACTAATCAATTAGTGCAGACTATTTTTGTTTGATAAATGTTTTTATCAAGGCAGGTAGTAATATTAAATTAGTAAGGGTACTTACCACAAGGGTTAATGATGTTAACCAACCTAAAGCTTTTGTGCCACCAAAATCACTAAAGCAGAATATTACAAACCCAGCTACTAATACTAAAGAAGTATAAATAATACTGATACCAGTATGTTTTATAGTTTGTACCAATGTAATAGCCACATTGTTATTTAAACGAGGTAATTCCTGTTTATAATTCACTAAAAAGCGTATAGTAACATCAATAGCAATACCCAAGGCCACGCTAAACACCAATACAGTAGAAGGCTTTAAGGAAATACCAACCCATCCCATGATTCCTGCTGTCATTAATAAGGGTACGATATTAGGAATTAAAGAACACATTAAGATTGGGAAGGATCTAAATAAAAAGATCATACAAATAGCGATTAATAAAAATGCCCAGAATATAGATTCACTCAATCCCTTAATAATAAAGTTACTTCCTTCTAAAAAAGTAACACTGCTTCCGGTTATTTGAATATCATATTTACTTGAATCAAAAATTGACTTGGTTGCACTATCTATTCTATTTAAAAAGGCAGGCAATTTAGCACTACCAATATCTTTCATATTTACACTAATCCTAGAGGAGCGCTTGTCACTATCAATAAACTTACTCAACAACTGAGAAGGATTGTTTGTATTTTTTGTAGCAGCAATTTGAGCATTGGCACCCAATTTTAAATAAGGTGCAATAAAGGCCATTTCAGTGCCAGTAGGAATGTTATACGACAAGGTATCTCCATCATAAAAAGTTTGTTTTGCAAACTTAATACCTTCTACCAATCCAATAGGTTTGCCAAGTTCAGGTTGCGCACTTAAATATTGATGCATTTTATCAATGTCTTCCAGTGGATGGATACTTCGAACTAATCCATTTTTCTTTTTAGTATCTACCACAATTTCCATTGGCATTACTCCTCCACCCTGTTGTTCAAACCATTTAAGATCGGTATATAGCTTATCTTTTTTGGGCAAGTCATCTACAATAAATGCTTCTTTTTTAATTTTCGCTAACCCAAATCCTGATGCAATCACTAATACAATGGTAATTCCAAATACCCATTTAGTATGTACAAAAGTCCATCTTTCAATTTTAACCAATACCTTTTCTAAAAAGGCGTTGTCCAAATACCTCATATGGTTAGGCTGTGGTGCTTGTAAATAAGTAAGTACTGGAGGAATAAAAAATAAACTAATAAAAAATAAAGCCATAATATTGATGCCTGATACCCATCCAAATTCTTTTAACAGTGGGCTTTTTGTAAATGCGAAAACAAAAAAACCAATAGCAGCCGTAATATTACAAAACAGCGTAACAATGCCCATGCGTCCTACCATATTGACAATCGCCTTTTCCTTATCATTCGTTTCTTTATAGGAAGTATGATATTTATTTAAAAAATAAATACAATTAGGTATACCGATAACCACAATTAATGGCGGGATAAGTGCAGTCAGTAAAGTTATTTTTTGACCCAATAAAACCATAGTTCCAAAACTCCAAATGACCCCCATTGCCACTACCGCCAAGCTCATTAGCATCGCTGATAAAGAACGGAAAAATAATAATAGGGTAATAGCACATAAAACAAGTGAACCTATTAAAAACCAGAACATCTCTTTTTTAATTCTATCTGCCAATATGGTTCTAATATAAGGCAGACCACTTTTATGTAACTCAATTTTACGAGCATTACTAAAAGCATCTAACTGCGTATTTAATGATGCGATAATATGTGACCTAGCAGCACTATTAATAGAATCTGGCACAAAACTAATTGCCATCATATACGCATGGCTGTCAGGATTGTATAAAAGATTTTTATAAAAAGGAATACTTTCAAAAGCCGCCTTATGTTTTATTAATAATGAATCATTTGAATAAGGTGGGGTAAATATTTTAGCTGCTACAAACCTTGTATTGACACTGTCCTTCTTTAAATCATATGCCGAGGGTACACTTAATACATCCGTTACTCCTGGAATTGATTTTATAGTTTGATGTAATGCAACAAATGCATTAAAGAAAGAAGGCGTGTACAAACTATCAGATTGAAATCCAACGACCATCGTTGTTCCATCTACACCAAATTTTTTAACGAACTGTTTGTAAATAACAAATTTTGGATTGTCTTCGGGAATTGCTTTTGTGAATTCATAACTCAATTTAACCTGAGCTGCAAAATAGCCCATGATAATAGTTGCCATCGTCAATAGGACTAAACTAGTTACTTTATACTTAACAATTTTCTGACCTAGACGATACCACATGTGTTATTCAATTTATGATAATACCCAAAAATAAGCGATTAGTTGCGTAAGTACACCAATTCCAAATCCAACAATGAGCTCCTGTTGGGTATGGTCACTAACAATCATTCGTGCACTAACTACAACGCCTGCAAGCATTGCAGCAGTTCCTACCCAAATAAAATTATTAATTGGATACAAAAAGCCAGCTAAAACTACAGCAGTGAATAATCCACTCACTCCTATTGCATGTAAGCTTACTTTTATAAAATTATTGGTAATTAAGCCTAAACTACTCGCTATAAAAATGCCAAAATAAAAATACTTTAAAGCAAGGGGTTGATCTGTGAAAGTTCTGCTTAAATAATACATCCACCAGTAAAAAAACATCGTAATCACATAGGGTATGACACGTTCTTTTTGGGTTCTTAGAAATATACTTTCACTAAATTTTAAGCGCCATAACAAAAAAACTGCAAAAGCCGGGAAAAATGCAGTTAACCAAAAAATGCTAAATATTTTTAATTTCAATTGCCATTCCGTAATACCTACAAATTCGTATGGCACTACTTTCACCAAGTAAAGAAAAAATAAGGTAGGCACAAATAATGGGTGGAAAACATAGGAGATGAATTGCGCACTATAACGAAGTGGTTTTGTAGTATTATTTTCCATGATATTATTTAATAACTATAGCTCTTTACGAAGCCTAGCAACAGGTATATTTAATTGTTCTCTATATTTGGCAACTGTTCTTCTTGCAATATTGTACCCTTTTTGCTGAAGCTGATCTGTTAATTCATCGTCACTTAAAGGTTTGTGTTTATCTTCTTGTTCAATGAGCTCTAGCAATATTGCTTTTACTTCTTTGGTGCTTACCTCCTCCCCCGAATCAGTGGTTAAAGATTCACTGAAAAAATATTTCAATAAATAAGTTCCAAATTCAGTTTGCACATATTTACTATTTGCCACCCTACTCACCGTAGAAACATCCAACAAAGTTTTTTCAGCAATATCTTTTAAAATCATTGGTTTTAATTGAGTGGTATCCCCACTCAAGAAAAAAGATTCTTGGTGTAATAAAATGGCTTGCATTGTTTTAAGCAATGTTTGCTGTCTTTGCAAAATCATTTCAATAAACCATTTAGCAGCATCAATTTTTTGTCTAATGAAAAAAACTGCTTCTTTTTGCGCCTTATCCTGCTTTTGGCCCAACTCATACTCCTTTAGCATCATCTTATAATCATCGCTAATGACCAAAGGTGGAGCGTTTCGGCTATTTAAAGTAAGTTCTAGTTTACCATTATTAATTAAAACTGTAAAATCGGGAATAATATATTTCTCTGCCTCGTTATTCTGTGCCACTTCGGCACCAGGCTTTGGATTCAGGGAAATAATTTGATGTAATACTTCTTTAATATGCGCATCCGTTAAATGTAAGCTCTTTTGAATTTTATCATAATGCTTACGCGTAAACTCTTCAAAATATTTTTCTAAAATTTGAATAGCTAAAAAAAGTATTTGTTTATTTTCTTTTTTACCATCAAATTCATCCGCAGTTAACTTTCTATTTAATTGCAATAACAAACACTCTTGTAAGTTTCTTGCTGCTATACCTGCAGGATCAAAATTTTGTATCTTAACTAAAACTGTTTCAATATTATGTTCCTCAACCCACATGCCTTGCTTAAAGGCTAAATCATCAGCAATAGATTGCAACGCCCTTCTTAAATATCCATCATCATCTAAACTTCCAATAATTTGTTCGGCAATTTTATATTCATCTTCCACCAAATCAAGCATGCTTAATTGATCCATTAATAACTCGTGCAAACTTATCTCTGCCTTAATGGGAATAATTTTATCATCATCTAATTCAGGATAGTAATCGTCTTTTGTTTTATAATCTGCAATGTCTCCGTCATCATCGTAATTATATTCATTCAACTCCTCATTACTCATTTCATATTCATCCACAGGAACTGCTTCTTCTTCATCCGGCAAACCCTGTAATAAATCATCTTTCATTTCCTCAGAAGCCGTGGACGCATCCCCATCCAATAAATCCAAATTCATTTCGAGTGCAGGGTTCTCTTCCAATTCTTCCTTTACTCTTTGTTCAATTTGAGCACTAGGTATCTGCAACAATTTCATTAACTGAATTTGTTGTGGAGACAGTCTTTGTAACTGCTTTTGTTGTAAGGACTGACCTAATGACATATTTGAACTTTAGGAAAGAGCGGCTTTCAAAACAGACAAAAATTGAGCTCCTTTTTCATGCACTTGTTCCTCTGTCCATGTTAAGCTTATTGCAGTTGAAATACATCTGCTCATCACCGCATCACTTTTTGCAAATGCATTGTTTTGCAAACTCGTTAAAGCATTTTGTTGTGCTTCACTTAATGCATACAAACTTTTAGCCGTTTTTAAATGATCCCACTTGCGGATATAATGCCAGTTATTGGCATACCAGTAAAAATTACCTCCTAATATACCAGCAGCTTTTAAAGCCTCAATGGCTTTCTCCGTTTGAGCTTGCGATGGTAAAAACCAGCTCAAGAAACTAAAGCTATCTCCTGCAGGATCTGGTACCACTCTAAAACTTGCTCCTGGCACTTGTTCGATATAAGATCTTAAAATTTGATTGTTTCTTTTTTGTAATGACAAGAAAGTATCCAGTTTTTTTATTTGTGCTAATCCCACTGCAGCATGCAATTCACTGATTCTAAAATTATATCCTAAAAATGGATGCAAATCAGCACCACGGTCAACGCCTAAATGATCATGACCATGATCGGTGAATGCATCAGACTTAATATATACGTCTTTGTTATTGGTCATCACCACTCCCCCTTCACCACAAGTAATTGTTTTTACAAAATCAAAGGAGAAAGTACCTGCATCGCCAATCGTACCCAACGCTTTTCCTTTATAAGTACCACCAATACTTTGACAAGCATCTTCTAATAATATCAATTTATGTTCTGTACAAATTTCTTTTAGCGCATCTAAATCTGCCATGCTTCCACACATGTGTACAGGCATCACACATTTTGTTTTTGGAGTAATAGCAGCTTTAACAGCAGCTGGTGCTAAAGTCAATGACTCATCAATATCTACTAAAACAGGTATTGCACCCATACTTAATACCGCTTCAAAACTTGCCACAAATGTAAATGCAGGCATAATTACTTCATCCCCTGCACCAATTCCCAATGCAGCCATTGCAGTTGTTAACGCTGCAGTACCACTTGAAGTTAATTGCGCATATTCACTACCAAAACGGCTACAAATAGCTGCTTCCAACTCTTTTGATTTCCAAATTCCTTTACGCGGGCCATCAAAACCGTAGCGCATTAATATACCTGTCTCAAGGACATCATTTACTTCTTTTCTTTCTTCATCTCCGAAGAATTCAAAACCTGGCATAAACTAAATTTTAAGTAAAACAAAGGTAGTTTAAAAAATGAAAATTGGGTGTTTTTCAGTAATTTGCGCCAGTAAATTAAACACATAGCAGCTATGGAATACAGCAAATTGATCTCGGTTTCTGGAATGTCAGGACTATTCGAATTAGTGACAAGTAAAAATGATGGTGCCATCGCCACTTCATTAGAAAATAACAATACCCAATTTATAAGCTCTAGAGCGCACCAGTTTTCTCATTTAGAGAGTATCGAAGTGTATACAACGCATGAAAACGTGTTTTTAGCAGAGGTATTTATTGCAATGGGTAAATCTAAAGAGGCTTTACCTAACGAAAAAGACCCTAAGGCGGTAACTGCTTACTTTAAAAAAGTATTCCCTAAAATGGACTTTGATCGCGTTTACGGAAGTGACATGAAAAAGATGGTAAAATGGTTTGCGCAGTTGCAAAAGCACAATGTAGAGCCAACTATTCCAAGCGAGGACGAAACAGAAGCTTAGGTACTGTTTGATTCATTGAAAACGAACAAATAATTCTATATAAAAAGCTTATCCAATCTAGGGTAAGCTTTTTTTTATGCTTAAATTGCAACAATAGAAATTTTACAAAAAAGCCATTATGAAAAAAGCATTCTTATTACTTATTGTATGTTCATTAGTTGTCTTTCAAATAAATGCACAAACAAGAGCCGAAAAGAGATGGGTAAGAAAACAATTCAATGCATTAAGCTTAGATGAAAAGATTGCTCAACTAATGGTTTTAAGAGCCCATAGCAATTGGGACGATAAAAAAATAGATACACTTAGTCAATTAATTAAACAATATAATATTGGTGGACTTTGTTTTTTTCAAGGAGGCCCCATACGCGAAGCATTACAAACTAATTATTATCAATCCATTGCTAAAACACCATTATTAATTGCGATGGACGCCGAATGGGGCGTGGGCATGCGATTAGATAGTGTTGAGATGTTTCCAAGACAATTATCACTTGGCGCGATTGCATCTGACAAGCTTGTGTATGAAATGGGTGCAGCTGTTGCAGCACAATGTAAAAGATTGGGTATTCATATTAACTATGCCCCAGATGTTGATATCAACAATAATCCCTATAATCCAGTAATTAATGATCGTAGTTTTGGTCAAAATAAGGAACGTGTCATTCAGCATGGAATCGCTTATATGAAAGGCTTACAGGACAATGGTGTGATGGCAACTGCAAAACATTTTCCTGGTCATGGGGATGTTAATGTTGACTCACATTTAGATATCCCAATTATTAATAAATCAAGAGCAGCATTAGACAGTTTAGAACTTGCTCCATTTAGAGCACTTATTAATGCGGGTATTGGTTCTGTAATGGTAGCACATTTATCAGTTCCAGCAATTGATACAACTCCCAAATATGCAACTTCATTATCACCTAAAGCCATTAATGAATTATTAAAGAAGGAATTAGGCTTTAAAGGATTGAGTGTTACCGATGCAATGGATATGCAGGCTATTAGTAATTATTTTCCGCGTGGAGAAGCCAATGTGCGTGCATTATTAGCGGGAAATGACATGTTGTGTTTACCTGGCGATATTGGTCAATCGATTGAAAAAATTAAAGAAGCGATTCAAGAAGGAAGATTAAGTGAAGAAGATATTAATGTGCGTGTTAAAAAAGTATTGGCAGCAAAATATAAATATGGATTAAGTGAAAAACAATTTATTGATACTGCCAATATTGTGGCAGATTTAAATAAATCAGTTGGAATCATTAAATCACAAATGGCTGCACAATCTTTGACTTATGCCAATGCCAGTAGTTTGCCAAACTTGAATAAAGAAATTCCAACAGCATACATTGCTTTAAATACAGCTTCGCAAAACTTTTTAACCAAGTCATTGGAAAGTAATTATGGCGTAAAAGTATTTTTAGTGAATCCCAAAGACAGCACTGCATTAGATCACATAAAAGATAGTTTGAAAAATTATCAGCAAGTGATTGTAGGATTACATAATTATAGTCGTCGTCCTGCCAATCATTTTCAAATCCCAAGTTTTATATTAGCCTATTTAAAACAAGATCATCCAACAAATTGGATACACTTAATATTAGGAAATCCATACGCAGTAGGTGATTTTAATAAAATTAATAACATTTTATTTGCTTACGAAGACAATGATTATGTTCAAAAAGCAGTGTTCAATTGGTTACAAGGAAACAGCAAAGCAACTGGTCAACTACCAGTAACTGTTGCTGAAAACTTACCCTTTGGCACCGCCTCTTTAATAGTGCAGGATTTAAATAAAGTGGATTCTTTGGTATATGATGCAATTCAAAAAAAAGCAATACCTGGCTGTCAAATATTAGTTGCCAATAACAATAAAATAATATTTAATAAAGCTTATGGAACTACTGCTGGTATTGGATCTAGCCCAGTTACATTAGATACTTATTATGACCTTGCATCCGTTACCAAAGTTTCTGCCACTACAGTAAGTATTATGAAATTAGCGGACGAAGGAAAAGTAGATATCAATAAAACAATTGGCGATTACCTTCCCTGGGTTCGAGGCAGCAATAAAGCAAAGATCACTTTAAAAGATTTACTATTACATCAAGCAGGTCTATACCCCTATTTAAAATTCTATGAATCATTTTTACAAAAAGACGGTGCTTATTTGCCAAATGTGGTAAGCACTAAAAAAGATGCGACTCATAACTATTTTATTTCGCCTAACAAATGGTTAATTGATACCTGGCAGGATACCATTCAAAATCAAATTTTACGAAGCCCAGTAACCGATCCAGGTAAATATGTATACAGTGATAACGATTTTATTTTCTTAGGTAAAGTGGTGGAGAAAGTAACAGGAGTTAGCCTTAAAGAGTATACCGATAATACATTCTACAAACCAATAGGAATGACATCAACAGGATTTTTACCCTTAGAGAAAACATCTATTGACAATATTGCTGCAACTGAAGTAGACGATTATTTTAGACATGAATTAATAAGAGGAAGTGTTCATGACGAAGGGGCTTCTACTATGGGAGGAATTGCAGGACATGCTGGACTTTTTAGCAATGCTTCTGACTTGGCAAAATTATATTTAATGCTATTGAATAATGGTAGTTGGGAAGGAACATCTTATATACAACCAAGTACCATTCAAAACTTTACTGCCTATAATAGCCCCAATAGTAGTAGAGGTTTAGGTTTTGACAAACCAGATAAACAAAATGCTACAAGTAAAAACCCATACCCAAGTGCGAGTGCGTCGCCTGCAACCTTTGGCCACACTGGATTTACGGGCACCTGTGTTTGGGCAGATCCCACAACAGGTATTTTATTTATTTACTTGTCCAACAGAGTATTCCCAACAAGAGATAACAAAGTATTTAGTGCATTAAACCTAAGACCTAAAATTCAAGAAGCTATTTACGCGGCTTTGAAGGATTAACTTTACTAAATGAAACAAAACCTTACTATATTATTCATTTTTATATACAGTTTTTGTATTGCTCAAAATAAATTAGGCGCCATTGGTTCCTGGAGAGGTCATTTTGATAATCATAGTGTTAGAGCGATTGCAAAGGGCGATTTTATTTATGCAGCTACTCCCTATCAAATTGCAAAAATAGACGCAAAGGGAGTCCTTAACTGGTTAGATAAAACAACAGGTCTATCAGATATTGACATTACGAATATTTCTTGGGATAATGATCAACATCAACTTATTGTAACTTATCGAAATAGCAATATTGACATAATAAAAGGTGATCAGGTTTTTAACATCAATGCAATTCAATTATCTAGTTTATACGCTGATAAAAAAATAAATGCAGTTTATGTATTGCAAAAAAATGCTTTTATTGCTACCAATTTTGGAATTGTGACAGTTGATTTAAATAAACATGAAATAAAAAATACCTGGTTCCCCAATAACAATCAGCAACCCATTGCAGTTTATGATATCACAATTGCACATGATAGTGTTTACGCCTCAACTGAAAATGGAATATGGGGATCGCCCTATGTTTTAAATGGATCTCAGCCTACACAATGGAGTCGCATCTTAACACTTGATCCTTTCAATGTTTTAAAATTTGTACAAAAAAATAATACTGTTTACGGTTATACTACCTCTAGTATTTATCAATTACCCAATAGCACACCCCTATTACAAATAAGTAATACTACTATTAATCGTATTGATAGTGCAGCAAATATTTTATTACTGAATGTACATTATACATCAGGCAAAGGGGCAATTATCCAATTGAATAAAGATAATACCACTACATTACTAATTGACAGTTTACATTTAAACGCCCCCATGCAAGCAATTCTAGATAATAATAATTATTGGATAGCAGATAGTAGTGCGGGCTTATTATTTAAAAATAATAATACCAACGCTTATCAATGGACCAATTTAGGAGGCACCAATGCTGCTCTTTATGGAGGTATGTCAATAGACGAAGAAGCTTTACTTGCTCCATTTAAAAAAAGTCAAGGCTATGCATTATTTAACGAATCAGGCTGGAAAAACTACACTCAAATTGGTAATTCAAATTTATCATTCTTTAACGCGAGTACTATAAACACAATTGATAAAAGCTATTGGTTATCAACTGATAATAATATCATACATATCAGCAATAACAATAGTAAAGCAGAAAGTATTCAACCCAACACAATTATTGGTGCATATAAGGAAATTCATTCCGATCAAAATAATGGTATTTGGGCAATTCAAGATCAGCAAGGTATTGTTCGTCAATCAAACAGTAATTGGAGTAGCATACCTATTCCTAATAATTTAAGTAAGACCGGACTTGATAAATTCATAATAAATAATCAGCAACAAGCCTGGATCATTGCTCCTAATAATCAAGGAATCTATATTTACCAATCTAAAGATGTATATCCTACTGAAATATGGAAACAATTAACGGTTGGTCAATCTAATGGAAACTTACCTAGTATGCATGTTACTAGTATTGCCAATGATAGGTCAGGAAGTATATGGATTGGTACAGATAATGGCATTGGCATTTTTAATTGTGAGGATATTTCTAACACACCTTGCAATGCATATCTACCAATTGTTAAAAACAATGGATTTAATGGCTATTTATTCCAAAAAGAAACCGTGCAATGTATTACAGTAGACGGAGCTAATAGAAAATGGATTGGTACAAACAATGGGGCATGGCTTTTAAGTGAAGATGGTTTAAATATTATTGAACATTTTTCTAAATCCAATAGTCCTTTAACTTCAGATACCATTTTACAAATTATTATAGCTCCAAAATCAGGTGAAGTGTTTTTTAATACAAACAATGGAATGGTTAGTTATAGAGGAACTGCTACAGAAGCAGTTAATACCCAAAAAAATATACAAATATTTCCTAATCCAGTACCTCCAAGCTATAATGGTTATGTTGCTTTTAGAGGATTAGTAGAAAATGCTATTGTGAAAATAACTGATTTAAATGGTAAATTATTATACCAAACCAATGCTTTAGGTGGCCAGGCTATTTGGAATACTAGAACTACAGAAGGCAAAAAAGTGGCCACAGGAATCTACCTAGTTTTTGTAAGAGATTTAAGTGGAAATGAAAAAGGTGTAGGTAAAATAGTAATCGCAGATGGATACTAATCTACATTTAAATCAAAGTTTTTAAACACTTTAAAATTTAACATACCTCTATCTCCAGTTACTACCCTGTACATAATTTGTCTAGCTTTTTTGGTAGGTTCTTTTATAGCAGTATCTGTATCATAAATAGGGAACTTTCTAAATAAAATTCCTTCTACTAATTTATATTCATCTTTCCCTCGATACCCTTTACTCAATTGCATATCATTTGTGATATCTGGAAAAAGTATAGGTTGTATATACTCGTTATCTTTGGAACTGATTACAAATGGAACTACTTTGCCAGTGGCATCAAGTATATAAATAATCAAATCTGGAAAATTATCTTGATTAAAATCATCAATTTCCGAAGACAACACTCTACCCTTAATTTCGCGCATTACCTCCCCAGCCTCATTTTTAAAACCCACTGGTTTAATACTTAAAATATTACTTTCTGGCTTACGATTTAAACAAGTCACTTTATACCCAGCTTTACCAATTTTTAAAGTACTATCATACTTATTTATTTTTTGAGCAAATGATCCAATGGATACGCATAAAAAAACTGCTGTGATAAATTTGTACATTCCTATAATATTTGATATCAAAGTTAATAGATTAGTTTTAAATTACGAATCAAACAATCCATCATGTCTTTCTCAATAACTATACAACTCATTGAGGACTTTAAACTGGTCCAAATAAAAAACCATTTAACGCAGGAACAGATTGAAATATCCACAAAAGGAGGGCTTCTTAACAGCTGGAAACTTTCGGCTGAAACAGGATTTTTTGATATCATTGATGGAAATAACTTCCAGGAAGGATGGAAGGATTTTGAGTCCAATGGGTTTAAAGGGGGGAAAATGAACCCATTTTCTTGTAGACTAAAAAATGGATCTTATACACATGAGGGCAAGCAATATGCTATTGATAAATTTTATTTAGGAGACCACGCCTTACATGGCATTTTGTATGATGCAAATTTCGAAATCATCCATACGGAAGCTAATGAAAATGATGCTTCTGTAGCCCTTCACTATGAGTATCAAAAAATAGATAAAGGCTTCCCTTTTAATTATACTGTTTCGTTAAAATGGATTTTTGAAATAAATAATAAAGTACGAATTGAGACTACAATAATTAATAAGGATGAGCATAATTTTCCAATGATGGATGGATGGCACCCCTATTTTAAGCTAGATGAAAATATCAATGATTGTACTTTACAATTTATCGATAAAGGAATATTAGTATACAATACTGATTTGCTTCCTACTGGTGAGGTTATACCTTGTCATGATTTTGAAATTCCCAAAAGTCTTGAGGAGATTGAATTAGACAACGGATATTTATTAGATAGCAATCAATCATCAGCAACACTTGAAAATGAAAAACTTAAATTAGTAGTAACACCAGATTCAAATTATACCTATTTACAATTATACATTCCAAGTAACAGAAAAAGTATTGCAATTGAAAATTTAAGTGCTGCTCCTGATTGTTTTAATAATAAAATGGGGCTACATGTAATGCAGCCCCAAGAAGTTTGGACATTAAAAACTCAGTACCAACTATTTTATAAATAACTACAATTCGATTACTGCAGTAATACTTATTTCCACATTCACATTTCTTGGCAATGTTTTTACTGCCACCGTTTCTCTAGCAGGAAAATTACTTGTAAAATAACTTCCATATACTTCGTTTACCTGTGCAAACAATTGCATATCGCTTAAAAATATGCTTGTCTTTACAATATTTTCAAAACCAATTTTAGCTTCTTCTAAAATGGCTTTGATATTTTCCATCACTTGCTTGGTTTCTGATTGAATGCTATCCATCACCAGTTCACCTGTGTTAGGATCAAAAGCAATTTGACCACTTGCAAATAAAAAGCCATTGGCAATTACGGCTTGGCTATATGGCCCAATTGGAGCAGGCACTTTATCTGTTTGAATGATTTGTTTTGACATAAAAATTTAATTAGAACCACAATTTCTTAATTTTCTTGCAAATACAGGCTTATTTTTGCAAAACAATTATAGTCCTTGGCCATTATTTTATATATAGACACCGCTGGAGAGAAAGCATTGATTGGGTTAAGTAAAGACAATCAATTACTTGCATTGGCAGAAAATAGCCAATCTAATACCCATGCAAATTTTGTACAAGTTGCCATTGCTAATGTATTAGCAAAATCAGGACTCGATATGAATCAAATTGACGCTGTGACAGTCACTATGGGACCAGGAAGCTATACTGGTTTAAGAGTCGGTTTGTCAAGTGCCAAAGGAATTGCCTACGCTATTAGTAAACCATTAATTGGAATTTCAACACTTGCATTATTAGCACATCATGCAAGCCAACATCCAGTAGTGATTCAAAACAAAGATGCCATACAAATATTTTGCATGATTGATGCAAGAAGGATGGAGGTTTTTGGAGCTATATTTAAGGCAGATAATACAGTAATTGTACCCGAAAAATCTATTTTGTTGGATGCTGAATACTTTAATAAGCTGTTATTAAATGGCCCTATTTTATGTGTAGGCAATGGAGCAAAAAAATCAAAAGAAATTGCGAACCACCCCAACTTATATTTTATGGAGGAGTCTTATGAAATAGATTCTTTCATTCAACTTGCTACTATTAAGATGGAAAACCTTGATTTTGAGGATATAGCCTATTGCAAACCAGCATATTTAAAGGATTTTTATCAGATTCCGTCTACCAAGGTCTAAGTTCATTTATTTGATGAATGGCAGCACAGATTCCCTATATCGCAAATATTTATATATTATATTTTAAATTATATAATGTAGCTTTGTAATTAGATTTTTATTCATAACCCCCCAATAATTCAATTATTGTCATGAACCAATCATTACCCCAATTACAACTAACCAATGGCAAATCGCCAGTGAAAGTGGACTTACTACACAGTAAGAAAGCTGCAATGATCTTGAGAGCATTAAACCACAAATTGCGTCAACAAATTGTGAAACTTATTGATGAGCAACAAAAAATGACTGTTACCAATATCTATGTTAAATTAAGATTAGAACAATCTGTTGCCTCTCAACATTTAGCTATTTTAAGAAGAGCAGGAATTGTTATCACTACAAGAGAAGGAAAATACATTTATTACACAGTTGATTATGATCGTTTAGAACAAGTAAATCAATTTGTAGAACAATTAGTTGGATAAAAATGTCATTGACTCTTGAACAATTCAAGTCCTTTCTTGAAGATCCCAATACGATATTAATAGATACCAGATCGAAAGATCAATGGCTTAATAGTCATATCCCCAACTCATTACATATCACCCTTGCTACCGTGAAATATGCGGTAGCGATGGGGGCGATCGAAAAAAAATCACCCCTTTTATTAGTATTAGATTCTTCATTAGAAAAAGAAACATTAGCCTATTTTTCTGAAGCTGGATTTGATAATATCTTAGGTCACTTACAAGGTGGATTTGAAACCTGGCAAAACAGTGGACTAAGAAAGGATATGCTAATTGATGTAGAAGTTGATGAACTTGCCATGGACATCCCATTTGACGAATTTCTGATGCCTTTAGATATTAGAGAAGAAGAGGTTTATAATAAATCTCATATCAAGAATTCGGTTTCTTTGCCTTTGGCTGAATTTATGGACCCAGGTAGTATGTCGGAATTGGACGAGCACTTTAATATCTACATTATAAGTGAAGATGGTACAACGAATACCCTTGCTGCAAGCATGTTAAAAAAACAAGGTATTCATAATATTAGAATCGTAAACGATGGATGGGTTGCTGTACAAGCTTTAAAGGAGAAGTTTAATTTTGAAACTATCAAGAAGCCAACGATTACAAAAACAGATAGTACTAAAACTAGTTTTTTAGAAGACTAAATTATTTTACGTAAAGTTTTTCATGTAGCGCTGCATCATAATTGTATTTCCATCTACGATGACTCCATAAATAATTAGAAGGATTCATCTTAATTTTTTCCTCTAATAATTTTACATATTGTAAAGTAAGCTGTCCATCCTCAAATTGATTCGGCACCGTAGTCATGATCTCATATTCAGAATGGTAATACCCTCTTTTGGTGCGATGAAAATGCACAAACACCTGAGCTGTGTTATTTAATTTAGCCCCTTTTTCTGGTCCTTTTACAAATGGTGTTGGTTTGCCAAAAAAGTCAACCCAGTAGGACTGTAATGGATTTCCAGGATTTTGATCTGCCGCTAATGCTAGCCCATATTGACCTTGCGCCACATACTTTGAAAATTGATTTCTAAAACTTGTCGCAGGAATTAGTACTGAACCATACCTTGCTCTTAAATCATAAATTAGTTTATTAAAAGCCTTATTACTCAAAGGCATATACACCGCTAAAAAAGGACATTTGCCATATTTGGCAACACCCCAATTCGCAAACTCCCAATTAAAAAAATGCCCGGCCATATATTGAATATTTTGTCCAGATTGATACAAATCATTTAATACTTCAATATTGGAAGTAAACCTTTTCTCAAATGTTTTATCAGAAATAGACAATATCTTAATAGTCTCAATAAAAGAATCTGTAAACTGTTGATAGAATTGTTTTGCGATAATTTTTCTCTCCTTCATTGATTTTTCCGGAAAAGCAATAGACAAATTATAGTCTACTACTGTTACTCTATATTTTATAATTTTCCTTAAAATAAAAGCAATGCCATCACTAATGAAATATAATACACGCCAAGGCAATAAAGAGATTAAATAAAAAAAGGTATAAAAAACAAAATACATATAAAGCTATTAGTGTTGCACTGGATCAATCCATGCATCATTTTCTTTTAATAATTGAATCAACTCATCTACTGCTACATCACTATCTATATTTCGTTTCATAACTTCCTTTCCCTTATACAAAGTAATTTTACCTACTCCACTTCCAACATAACCAAAATCAGCATCGGCCATTTCGCCAGGACCATTTACAATACAACCCATAATGGCAATTTTTAAGCCTTTCAAGTGATTGGTCACTTTTCTTATTTTAGCAGTCGTCTCTTGTAATTCAAACAAAGTACGTCCACAGCTAGGACAAGAAATATATTCAGTCTTTGAAATTCTAGTTCTCGTTGCTTGTAAAATCCCAAAGCTGGTAGCATTTAAAAACTGCTCAATGGTAGAATTTGTAATGTAGTTTCTTCCAGATAAGTTTGCCATCTTCCCATTGGATGTCTGATAAACATTTTCACTTACACTTAACCAAATGCCATCACCCATTCCATCTAAGAACAAAGCGCCGGTTTCGGTAGCAAAATGAATTAAGTGTTCGTCTGTAGTGGTTCCATTGCTATTGGTCATTAATAATACCGGATTTTCGATACCCAATTCCATGAATTTTACAAACATGCGTCTTACTGCAGGCATGGCATGTTGCAAACTACTACTTAAACAAAAAACAACATTAGAATGCTTTGCAATTTTTAACAATTGTTCATCACTAGTATTATTTGCAGTGCTATAGCAATCAAGCATTACAAATTGAAGATCATTTGATTTTTCGGTAGCAGCCAGAAAAGAATCTATATCAAATAATGGATAATGATTTATAGCAATAGATGCATTACTCCAATGTTGCTGAGGTACAATTACACTAAGCATTCCAGGTAAATCAAAATCAATTATATTGTTTCCTACAAATACATAATCTGCAGCAGCATCACTAATTGCCCATTTGTCAGTATCACTATTATAGGTATATCCTATCGCAATTAAACTTTCTCTTGAAATGGATTCCAAATGGCTCATATCAGCAACCACTACAGGAACATGCGTTCCACCCATATTTTTAATCTCAAAACTCTTTCTTCTTTTGTATTCAAAAGGATTGTAAGTTAATTTATCAATTGGCAAAATGGTTGCACTACTTAAAAGAGCTGCTTGACCATTGTATCTTTTTACAATATCCTTACAAACTGGAATTTCTAATTCAGGATCCTCCGTTAAACTCACTCTAATGGTATCTCCAATACCGTCTTCCAATAGTGTACCAATTCCAATCGCACTTTTAATTCTTCCATCTTCACCATCACCCGCTTCGGTTACTCCTAAATGTAAAGGATAACATTCACCAAACTCATTATGCATTTGTTGCAATAATAAACGGTAAGCATGCACCATTACTTGAGGATTGCTTGATTTCATACTCAAAATAATCTGATGATAATCCAAGCTACGCGCTATTCTTAAAAACTCCATCGCGCTTTCTACCATTCCATTAGCCGTATCACCATACCTACTCATGATACGATCACTTAATGAGCCATGATTGGTTCCAATACGCATTGCAGTACCATGTTCCTTACAAATTAATACTAATGGAGTGAATCTTTCTCTTATTCTTTCTATCTCTTCGATATATTCCGCATCAGTATATTCAATTTGTTCAAATTTTTTCTTATCAACATAATTACCGGGATTCACTCTCACTTTTTCAACGATGGTTGCTGCAATTTCTGCTGCGTTAGGCGTAAAATGAATGTCAGCTACTAAAGGTGTATCATAACCTTTAGCCCTTAATGCTGCTTTTATATTTGCTAAATTATCTGCCTCTTTTTTACTAGGTGCTGTAATTCTTACCAACTCGGCACCTGCTTCAATACATTTGATAACCTGTGCTACTGTGGCATCCGTATCCATGGTATCGGTCGTTGTCATTGTTTGCACACGCACTGGATGGCCACCACCAATCGTCAAATTGCCTATTTTTACAGTTCTAGTAATAAAGCGTTGATAAGAAGTTAAAGAGTTACAGTAATACTGCATAATTGTTACTATGTTTTAGCAAATAAATTATTTAATTATCTAAGTCCTTTTAAAAATCCTTGTTGCATTAAAATTGATTTTAAAACAGCAACTGTGTTAGCCTCCTTATTTTTGGTTTGTACATTTTGATCAACTACATACATCACGAAAAAATAGGGATGTTTATTTTCTTCCACATAACCCAATATCCAATTAGCAGTACTTGCACTAACAGCTGAACCATATACATAGCTTAACTTATAGCTCGTATTGTTTTCTTTCAAAATCATTTGTTTATAAATGTCCTGAGAACGTTTTTGAAATGGTAGTTGATTAAAATATAATTTTTTAATCAATCCCAATTGTTCATCAGGTGTAATGCGAAGTGAACTATCCTTCCAAAAACTATTTAAATCCTTACTGATAATTCCTTTTCCGTAATGAATGGAATCAAGCACTTTCAATAAATCTACTCTTCCTATTTTTTCAATGATAGATTGATAATATGCTACAGAATCAGTAGGCACCCAACTGTTAGCTGTGTGGTTGATATAACCTCTATCTAGCGCGATTAAACTAGGGACAGTAAAGAAAGTATTCAATGGTGCGAATGCTGAATCCTTGTACATGGATAAGTTCGTAATCGTAAACTCGGCAGACCCATTTTCCATTAATGCAAAAGTGCCTTTTAATTTTGCACTATCCAATATTTTCACAATGTTCGCATCTGATTTTACATTATTGGGAGAACATGCAATTGTCAAAATGCTGATAAAAAAGAAAAAACCAATGTACTGTTTCATATATTCAATTTCGTCCTCAAAATTACCACTTAATACCAATAAAAAACCCCCAATTATGGGGGTCTTTCAATTATTTTGAGCTTATTATTCGATGCCTAATAATTCAACATCAAAAATCAATGTTGAACCTGGTCCGATTACTGGACCTGCAGAACGCTCACCATATGCTAATTCGCTAGGGATGAACAATCTCCACTTAGCACCCACAGTCATTAATTGAACAGCATCCTGCCATCCTTTAATTACACCATTTAATGGGAAACTGATTGGCTCACCTCTTTGTACTGAGCTATCAAATACAGTACCATCAATTAAAGTACCATGGTAATGACATTTTACTTTACTTTTTAAAGTTGGGTGCTCTGTGCCTGTACCAGCAGTTAATACTAAGTATTGCATGCCATTTGTCATTTTAACAACACCTTCTTTTTTTGCATTTGCTTCTAAGAACGCTTTTCCAGCAGCTCTGTTGATTGCGATTTTTTCTTGACTCATTTTATCTTGGTAGTTTTTAATACAAACATCTAATAAGCTATCTGGGATTTCTGTTTTAGTAATTGCTCCAGCAGCCATTCCTTTTTTAAACAATTCAAAGTTTATGTCTTGTAAACCTTGACCTTTTAAACTTTGTGCAATTCTATAACCCAATGCATAGGATGCACTATCTTTTGTTGTTTTTAAAGTTTGAGCGGTAGTGGATCCAGATGCTAGCGCAGGTTTAGTTGTTGGCGCGCCTTTTGCAACCGGTGCTTTTGGTGCAGTCGCAGGTTTTGTTTGCGCTATTGCAAATACGCTTGTAAACAACCCAATAAATAATAATCCTTTTTTCATATTCAATTTTTTAAACTAATTTTTTAATTAGTGTGGCCAAAAATACAATTAGCCATGCAATAATTGGTCAATTTTTTGCTCAACTTTATCAAATTCTAAACTATTTAACAATTTTTGCATCGCCGCTGCAATTTCTGCAGTACAAAGGTTCCCAATACTGCCTTCATGACTATGCTCCACTTTTGTTGAATAGGTATAAGTACCGTCTTCAATAGACAATCCCACTTTTTTATAGGCATCTCTAAAGGGCACACCTGCATTCACTAATTTATTTACCTCTTCCACGCTAAACAAATATTGATATT
Source organism: uncultured Bacteroidota bacterium (assembly GCA_903938445.1). Classification (GTDB taxonomy): domain Bacteria; phylum Bacteroidota; class Bacteroidia; order Chitinophagales; family Chitinophagaceae; genus Sediminibacterium. The sequence goes on from CAJADG010000071.1 coordinate 26,638, forward strand.
TAGGATCCTCTAATAAATCCTGCTTTACTTCCATATTTTGAATCATCAATGAAGCCATTTCGATACAATTTCTCAATTGCTGGAAAGCGGGGAATAAGTGCTCTTTTAACAATTGTAGATCGCGATGATATCCAGATGGCAAATTGGTAGTCATCATTAATATTTCATTGGGCAATGCTTTAATACGATTGCAATAAGATCTTATTAATTCAAAAACATCTGGATTTTTTTTGTGTGGCATAATGCTCGACCCAGTAGTTAATTCTTCGGGGAATTTTATGAATCCAAAGTTTTGATTCATAAATAAACAAGCATCCATACTTAATTTAGATAAAGTATCTGCAAAATTTGCCAATGCCATTGCGGTGATTCTTTCCGCTTTACCACGGCCCATTTGCGCATACACTACATTATAATTTAAAGTCTCAAAACCTAATAGCTCCGTTGTTCTTGTTCTATTAATGGGGAAAGAAGAACCATAGCCTGCTGCAGAACCTAATGGATTTTTATTAACCACATTGTACGCAGCTTGCAACACCGTCATGTCATCTACTAAGCTTTCAGCATATGCGCCCAACCACAATCCAAAGGAAGAGGGCATGGCCAATTGTAAATGCGTATAGCCAGGTAATAAGTCATTTTTATGTTGTTCACTTTTAGTTTGCAATAATGCAAATAAAGATTGAACCGATTTTGCAATAGACATTAACTCGGCACGTAAAAATAATTTTAAGTCCACTAAAACCTGATCATTTCTGCTTCTTGCGCTATGAATTTTTTTACCAATATTTCCTAATTTTTCAGTCAACAACATTTCTACCTGAGAATGGATATCTTCAACTCCTTCTCCTAATTTAAAATTACCTGATTGCACTAATGCATAGATTTCCACCAAGGCTTTTTTTAATTGAACCTGCTCATCCTTAGTTAATAAACCTACTTCTGATAACATGGTGGTATGAGCAATAGATCCCAATACATCATAAGCAGCCAAGTACAAATCCATTTCCTGATCGTTGCCAATCGTAAACTGTTCTACCGAACTAGCTACTTGATTATTTTTTTGCCAAAGCTTACTCATAATAAAATTATTTTATCAATTAGTTGTATGTAGGTATTGATCCCTTCTTCTATTTCTCTTAAAAAAATAAATTCATCTGCAGTATGACTTCGAGCAGAATCTCCAGGCCCCATTTTTAAAGTTGGAAACGGCATTAATGCTTTATCTGATGTTGTTACGGAACCATAATAACCTTTACCCAAAGCAGTTCCTGCTTGAATCAATGGATGTTCCAATGCAATTCCAGTAGAACGCATTCTTAAGGATCTTGGGGTTACAGTGGATTGAACATTTTTTCCAATTACCTCTAATATTTCTTCAAAACTATACAATTCATTCACGCGAACATCCACTACCATTTTACAAATAGAGGGTACCACATTGTGTTGTTTGTTTTCAGTTTCAATTACGGTCACACTCATTTTAACCTTTCCCAATAAATTAGAAACTTTTTCAAACTCAAAGCTTTTGAACCATTCAATATCTGATAATATTTTATATAAGGCACTCTCTCCCTCTTCTCTTGCAGCATGACCTGCTTTCCCAGTAGCCACCACATCTAATACCAACAAGCCTCTTTCAGCAATGGCCATTTCTAATAAGGTTGGCTCCCCTACAATTCCAAAATCTATTTTTGGTAACAAAGGAAGTGCTAACTCTATGCCATCATGTCCTGATATTTCCTCTTCAGCAGAAGCTACTAGGATAATATTAAAAGGTAAATTAGATCGATCATAATAATATAAAAAAGTAGCAATCAAACTTACCAAACAGCCACCTGCATCATTACTTCCTAAACCATATAACTTACCCTCTTTCTCAATCGGTGTAAAAGGATCCAAGGTAAAACCTTTATTTGGCTTCACGGTATCGTGATGAGAATTCAATAAAAGGGTTGGCTTGGCAGTATCGTAATGTGCATTTATAGCCCAAATATTATTTTTCTTTCTTTCTGTTTTTACTTTTTTCTGATGTAAATAATCTTGAATTAAATCAGCCGTTTTATCTTCTTCTTTACTAAAGGAAGGTGTCGCAATTAATTTTTCTAATAATTGTTTTGCTTCCTGTTGTAAGACAGTGATCTGTGCACTATTTTGTTGTATGTTATTTGTCTGTGACATTATATTTTGATTGTGGTACCCGCAGTACCGTTAATTAATTGATTCAATTTTTCTGCTTTTCCAATGATGACGGATTGTACACCACCTTCTAAAGCCAAATACGCGTTGTCAATTTTAGGAATCATTCCTTCAAAAATGACTTTTTGTTCTTTTAATGTACCGTAAACCGGTCGATCAATAAACGCGATCACTGAATCAGGATTATTAACGTCTGATAATACCCCTTCTCTTTCAAACCCATAGATTAAATGCACTTCGTAATGCTTAGACATGCCTGTTGCTATACTTTGTGCAATGGTATCAGCATTGGTATTTAATAATTGACCATTACCATCATGGGTAATGGGAGCCACTACTATTTTAATGGAGTTAGATAATAACTGCTTTACCAAATTAATATTCACTCCATCAACATCACCTACAAAACCATAATCAATGAAGCTGTCCGTTCTTTTATGTGCTTGTATTAAATTTCCATCAGCTCCTGTTAAACCCATTGCATTCACACCCAATGATTGTAATTGTGCTACTATATTTTTATTAATAGCACCTGCATATACCATGGTTACAATTTTCAAAGTTGCTTCATCTGTAATTCTTCGTCCCTCTACCATTGTTTGCTCAACACCCATCGATGTGGCTAATTGTGTAGCTAATTTTCCTCCGCCATGCACTAAAATAGCTTGCCCTTCCAAATTGGAAAATGCAGTAAGGCACGCTGTTAACAATGCTGGATTGTCAACAATATTACCGCCGATTTTAATGATGTATAATTTTTCCATTGTATAATTAATGTTCATTATTTTATGATAATGAACCTAAAATTTTTGCTAATACAGCTTGCGCTGCCCACACCCTATTGGATGCTTCTTTTGTCACTAAACTGTTGGGACCATCTAAAATTTCATCACTCAATTCTACATTTCTTCTTACTGGTAAACAATGCATTACTTTTGCATTATTGGTAGTAGCTAATTTTTCATTGGTCAACATCCAGTTGGCATCTGTAGAAAGCACTTTCCCATATTCATTATAACTACTCCAATTCTTTACATACACAAAGTCGGCATCTTTAAGCGCTTCATCTTGATTGTGTGTAATAGTAGCTCCATTAGTATATTGAGTATCTAATTCATACCCTTTAGGATGTGTAATGACAAAATTAGCAGCACCCCAAGCGTTGATCCATTCACTAAAGCTATTGGATACACATTGTGGAATTGATTTGATATGTGGCGCCCAGGTTAACACTATTTTAGGTTGCTTGTTTTTTAAATTTTCATTCAAGGCCATTGACTCCTGAATGGTGATAATATCGGTTAAAGATTGTAGTGGGTGTAAAGTCGCTGACTCTAAACTCACAATCGGAATCCCAGCATACTTAATAAATTGATGAATTATTTTTTCACTATAATCCTGCTCTTTATTTTGTAAACTAGGGAATGTCCTTATGCATAAAATATCAAAATAGTGACCCAAAATGGGGGCAGCGTCTTTAATGTGTTCTACTGTAGTACCATTCATAATAGCCCCTTCGTTAAATTCCAATGACCATCCTTCCTTGTCAACATTATAAACAATAGGTTCCATACCTAAATGCTGAGCAGCTACCTGAGTACTGAGTCTTGTTCTTAAACTTGGATTTAAAAATAACAAGCCTATTCTTTTATTAGCCCCTAATGCTTTATCAATAAATGGATTGGCCTTATAAAGTAAAGCTTGTTTTACCAATGCATCAATATCCGTTACATCCTTCACTGAAATAAACTGTTTCATAGCTTAGTCTTTCTTTTGCTTCAAAAGTTGAATTGATTTATTCAACCCGGTTAAAAATAAATTGATATCCTCCATGCTAATAGCCAATGATGGCAATAGTCTTACCACATTGGGCTTTGCTTCACCAGTGAATATTTTTAAATCATTCAATAATACTTTACGAACATTCTCTAATCCTTCCTCCATTTCAAATCCAATCATCAAGCCTCTACCTCTCACCGCTTTCACACCCTCTGTATTTTTTAAAGCATTCATTAAATAGGCTCCTTTTTCTTCAGCAGCTTTTATTAAATGATCTTTTTGCATGACTTCAATCACTGCTAATGCTGCCGCACAAGCTAATGGATTACCGCCAAATGTAGTACCCAACATTCCAAACTTAGCTTGAATATGTGGTGCAATTAAAATGCCTCCGATCGGAAAGCCATTACCCATACCTTTCGCCATAGAATAGATATCAGCATTAACACCAGCATGATCATGCGCAAAAAACTGACCTGATCTTCCATAACCACATTGAACACTATCTGCAATATAAACTGCCCCATGAGCATCACACACTTTTCTAATCGCTTGCAAAAATGCATCACTCGCTTCATGAATTCCCGCTACTCCTTGTATCCCTTCTATAATTACAGCAGCAATTTCAGCGCCATGACTAGCAAAGCAAGCTTCTAATGCTGCAATATCATTGAGTGGTAAAAAAATTATGTTATCTGTTTCATTTACAGGTGCTACAATGCTTGGATTATCTGTAGCAGCCACTGCTAAAGAAGTACGACCATGAAAGGATTTTTTAAACGCAACGATTTTTTTTCTGCCTGTATGAAAGCTCGCCAGCTTTAATGCATTTTCATTGGCCTCGGCTCCACTGTTACAAAGAAATAAATGGAAATCTTTTTTACCACTAATTTCATTTAATGCATTTGCCAATTGCTCTTGTATTGGCATGATCACTGAATTGGAATAAAAAGCAATCGCATGCAATTGATCCTCTATTCTTTTAACCCAATGTGGATGCGTATGTCCAATACTTATGACTGCATGTCCACCATACATGTCTAAATATTCCTGGCCCTTATCGTCCCAAACACGGCTGCCTGCAGCTTTGGTGATAGCGATTGGATTTAAGGGATAAACTTTGAATAATGACATGATATATAATTTTTAGGCGAATTTTATTTTAAAAATAATTTGCTTTTAATTGCAAACCTGTTCCTTCTTCAAGTCCAAATATTAAATTCATATTTTGAACAGCTTGTCCCACAGCTCCTTTTAATAAATTGTCAATCACAGAATGAATCGCAATTTTGTTTCCTTGCTTTTCTATATGAATTAAACATTTATTGGTGTTGACCACTTGTTTTAAATCGATATTGTTTTTAGATACATGGGTAAATGGGTGTGCTTCATAGTAAGCATCATATATTGCGTACACTTCTTCTACACTTAATTCACTAGCTACAACGGATGTCACAAAAATACCTCTAGTAAAATCTCCTCTCCATGGCACAAAATTTACTTCGGCATTTTTATTGCCTTGTAAACTTGCTAAACTTTCACCTATTTCATTTAGGTGTTGATGTTGCAAGGTTTTATACGCTTGAATATTATTCGCTCTCCAACTAAAATGACTGGTTGTGGCCAAACCTTGACCCGCACCGGTTGAACCTGTAATGCCTGTTGTATATACTTCATTTAATAACCCTTTTGCAGCCAATGGTAATAATCCTAATTGTATTGCGGTTGCGAAACATCCAGGGTTGGCAATATAATTTGCTTTTTGAATAGCTGCTTTTTGTAACTCTGGTAAACCATATACAAATTGCTTATCAACGATATTAGAAGTTGCCGCTAATCTAAAGTCTTGTGATAAATCAATTATTTTAATACCGGATTTTATTTCATTGGCAGCTAAAAACTTTTTAGCATCTCCATGACCTACACATAAAAATAATACGTCTATATTTTGATCAATATTTGCAGCAAATTTCAATTCAGTGTCACCCACTAAATCGGCGTGTACTTTAATTACTGGTTCACCTGCATTACTTGTACTGTGCACAAAAGTAATATATGCATTAGGATGACGCAATAATACACGCAGTAATTCACCACCTGTATAGCCTGCTCCTCCTATAATTCCTATATTTACTTTTTGCATCTTACGATAAATTTTTATTTTTTGTTTGATTCTTTCACATTGTGAAAAATGCCAGTTTGATTACCAAATATTTTGGTAAACCCTCTTACATCTGCACCAGTGAAACCTGTATTCATTTCACCATACTTACCAAACTTAGCACTCATTAAATCATTTTCAGATTCAATGCCAATAATTTGAAAACGGTATGGATTTAATTGAACAAATACATCACCCGTAACTTGTTCTTGAGAATTAGTTAAGTAGGCTTCAATATCTCGCATTACTGGATCTAAGATTTGTCCTTCATGCAACCAGTTGCCATAAAATGAAGCTAGCTGGTCCTTCCATGATAATTGCCATTTTGTTAAAACATGTTTTTCTAAAGCATGGTGTGCTTTTAAAATAACCATGGGTGCTGCTGCTTCAAAACCTACACGACCTTTGATACCAATAATAGTATCTCCCACATGAATATCTCTTCCAATACCATAAGCTCCAGCAATGGATTGAATATATTGAATTGCTTCGGTTGGATGTGCAAATGATTTTCCATTTACATGCGTAATTTCACCTTTGTCAAAACGAATCACCATTTCTTCTGAAGCACCCTCTTTAGTCATTTGCGTTGGCCATGCACTCTCTGGCAATATGCCTTTTGAATTTAATGTTTCTTTACCACCCACGCTGGTGCCCCACAATCCTTTATTAATAGAGTAAGCCGCTTTTTCAAAATTCATTTGAACACCTTTCCCTTTTAAATATTCAATCTCTGCTTCGCGACTCAATTGCAAATCTCTGATAGGTGTTAAAATTTCAATACCAGGAATCATGATTTGAAAAATCATATCAAAACGTACCTGGTCATTCCCTGCACCTGTACTTCCATGGGCAACCAATTTAGCGCCTACTTTTTTTACATGCTCCGCAATATGCAAAGCCTGGCTTAAACGCTCCGCACTTACACTTAATGGATAGGTATTATTTTTTAATACATTACCATACACTAAATATTTAATGATGCTATCATAATATCCTTTCACTGCATTCACAGTGGTATGTGTCTTCACGCCTAAAGCATAGGCATGTGCTTCTACTTTTTTTAACTCTTCTTCGGTAAAACCACCTGTGTTTACAATAACACTATGCACTTCTAAACCTTTATCCTCTGTTAAGTATTTTACACAAAATGTGGTATCTAATCCGCCACTAAATCCTAATACTACTTTTTCCATAATCTTTATTTTTTTCTAAACCAATTGAATAATTTACTTGCAAATCCTTTTGCGTTTTGCGTTGTATTTTCCGCTGATGATGCACTGGAAGATGGGTTTAAAGTCTCTTCAGCTGTTGAAGTTAATTTTGGCTCATACAACATGGCAGTACACATACAATTTTTGCGATCCTTACTCATTAATATTTCATAGTTCACACAACTTTTACATCCCGCCCAAAACTCTTCATCATCGGTTAATTCGCTATAGGTCACAGGCTCGTATCCTAACTCACTATTAATTTTCATCACCGCCAAACCAGTTGTTAAACCAAACAATTTTGCATTTGGATATTTTTCTCTTGACAATTGAAAAATGGTTTGCTTAATTTTTTTAGCAATTCCACTTTTTCTAAATTCAGGAGAAACAATCAATCCACTATTCGCAACAAATTGTCCATGTTGCCAAGCTTCAATATAACAAAAGCCAACCCAGGTTCCATCCTGTGTATGTGCTATCACTGATTTGCCTTCTTCAATTTTTTTAGCAACATATTCAGGACTACGTTTAGCAATTCCTGTTCCACGTGCTTTTGCAGAGGAAGCCATCTCATCAGTGATGGTATTAGAATAATGAACATCGCCACTATGGGCTACACGTACTATAATTTGCTGTTCCAATGATCTTTAAAATTTAAGGAAATGACACTTCTGGCGTTTCTAGAAAATTTCGGGGTTTTTTCCACTGATAGGGGCAATTGCCAACTGCTCGTCCTATCAGAATCCACGTCGGGGAGATAATCTCACCGCAAGCGGCAACCTGATGGGGCTGTTCAATACAAGGACCGGTGCAAAATTTGCACTCATCGAAATAGTATGTAATTGTCCTTGTTTCATATTAGTATCCTTTGATCGGAATTAGGATGTAAAAATATAGAATAATTAAACAAATATGTCCCAATGGAGCTTATAATTTAAGTGAGAATGACCTAAAACCCAATAATAGGGCCTAAAATAATAGTTGTTAGTTTTATTTTGCCCGATACCATTCGTATTTTTGGAACTCAAGAACCAAAATGAACCTTATGAAAAAAATAATGGGATTAAGTTTAGTTGTAGTTGCTTGCATTTTTACAGCATGTGGATCGCAACCAACTGAAAAAGCTGAAGCAACAAAAGATACTGCAGTTACAATGTCAACTGACACAGCTTCCGCTAAAACTTATGCGGTTAGTTTAGTGGATAATAAAAAAGACCCTACCTGCGGCATGCCTGTAACCGCTGGCATTGGAGACACTGCACATTATGACAAACATGTTTTAGGTTTTTGCTCTGCAGAATGCAAAGCAGAATTCTTGAAAAATCCTAAAGCAGGATTAGCAGCAGCTGAATTAAAATAAACGTTTCTCTACTAGTTAGCCACTAACTAAATAAGTAGGCAATATCATCTTTGGTCAAGGACTTCACAAATCCTTCTTCATCGGAAATTAATTCCTTGGCCAAAGATCTTTTTCTGTCCTGCAATTTTAATATTTTATCTTCCACCGTATCATTACAAATCATACGGTACGCAAATATATTTTTGGTTTGACCAATACGATGCGTTCTATCAATTGCTTGCTGTTCCACCGCTGGATTCCACCAAGGATCCACGATATAAACATAGTCTGCAGCAGTCAAGTTTAATCCTACTCCTCCTGCTTTTAAGGAAATTAAAAATACCCTGCAATTGGAATCATTTTGAAAACGCTCAATGGCTTTTTCTCTTTCTTGAATCGTACTTCCTCCATCAAAATATTCATAATCTATTCCCAACTTAGTCAACTCTTCTTTGATTAATCCTAACATACCTAGGAACTGAGAAAATACTAAGGCCTTGTGATCCCCAATGTTTTCAGCTATTTCACGAGTAAGCTCCGTTAATTTAACCGACTCGTTTGGATAGTTTTCATCTTTAATAATCGCAGGGCTATCACAAATTTGACGAAGCTTCATCAATCCTTGTAAAATGGATAACTGAGATTTTTGAATTCCTTTTTCTTCCACCATCCCAAGTAATTTATCGCGATAATCATTTCGATATGCGTCATAAATTTTTCTTTGTGCGGTGCCCATTTCACAATACAAAACCATTTCTTGTTTTTCAGGAAGATCTTTTGCAACCTGCTCCTTGGTACGACGCAAGATGAAAGGAAAAACAAATTTTCTTAAATGTTCTTTTTGTTCTTTCTCATCAAATTTATCAATGGGCATCGAAAAATTATGCTTAAAATATTCTACAGTTCCAAGCATACCTGGATTTAAGAAATTCATTTGCGCATAAATATCAAATGTATTGTTTTGTAATGGCGTACCACTTAAACATAATTTATTAGTAGCTTGTAACAAACAAGCGGCCTTTGTTACCTTACTTGTTGGATTTTTAATGGCTTGGCTTTCATCCAAAATCACATAATCAAACTTTACTTCAGAGAACATTTTAATATCACTTCTTAAAGTTCCATAGGTAGTAATAATGACTTCCACAGGTTCTTTAAACAATTGATTTTTTGTTCTAGTTCCTCCATGATGAATTCGGAAACTTAAACTTGGTGTGAATTTTTTTAATTCATTCTGCCAGTTATATAAAAGCGTTGTAGGACATACTACCAATGCAACTAAAGAACCATTCTTTTCTTTTAAATGTTGTAAAAAAGAAAGGGTTTGAATAGTTTTACCCAATCCCATATCATCCGCCAAGATACCACCCCATTGTACATCATGTAAATAATTCAACCATTGAAAACCACTTACTTGATATGGTCTTAGTATGGGTGTCAAATGTTCTGGCGGAGGCACATCTGCGATGGAATACTTTTCTCTAATCTTTTCGTATTTGCCTTCTAATTGGAATATTAATTCTTCCTCATCCCTTTGTTCATATAATTCGTCTAATATAGAAAAGTGATACTTGCTTAATTTTAAATTCTGTTGACTGCCCTCTCCTACTTTAAATAATAAGGAATATTTATTCAACCACTTTTCTGGCAACACACCCAAACTACCATCTTTCAATGGCACAAATTGCTGCTTATTGGCAAGCATATTTTTGATATCCTGCACCGAAACCTTTTGTTCTCCAAATGAAATTTCTACTTTAGCATCAAACCAATCGGTATTGCTGCTAATATACATTTTGGTAGAAGGCTTAGCTGTATTGAATCTGAATTGTTTTAAATTTTCAGAACCAAATAAAGGAATTTGCTTTTCCTTTAATAAATCTATAAATAAAAAGAACCAATTATTTTTTAATACCTCCGCTCCTTTCAATGCCAACACATTTCCTTTCTCAAAACGAACAAAGCCAGAGTGTAACTGTTCAATCACATTCATCAAATTACGCTCTTCTGCTAAATCTCTCTCAAGCGTGACAATTTTATCGCCTTGTTGTTGAATAACAGAAGGCCCATCATCCGCAGTTACTACAATGTCTTTATAAGTAAAGATCGGCTCAAATAATAAATAGTCTCTATCTTCTTTAAGAATAATTTGTAACTGTGGTTTTATGCCTTTTAGCTTTTCTTGCTTTACATTCCCTAATTCAACCTGATACAACTTAGACAATGGCAATAAAACAGATTGCAAATACACTGGCCAATCCTCTAAATCAATTTCATTACTTCCCGTTGGCATAAACTGCTCCACCCATTTTAAATCCTCTCTATTTTTCCAGCTATAAAATTGATTTTCTACTTGAAATAGATAATGTGTTTTAGCATGATTATCTGCAATTGAAATTTTGCCTGTTGGTAAACTTACTTGTGCATGAATAATATATTGATCCGCCTTTTTCTCAACCTTAAAGCTGGGTTGTATAGGATTAAAAATCAATTCAGCCTTTTGTAAGTTAGCCGTAGTAAAGGTTTTGCTAGCGGGCAAATGAAAATGAAAAGGATGTTCTGAAATATCTCTCCAAAGTTTCTCTAACTTAGGATGAATATATTCTTGTATCAACTCTCTTGTTTCTCCGGGCAAACCTTCCTCATCCCCACCTAAAATCGTATCCCAAATTCCCATGAAAGGCGAATTCTTATCGAGATACTTTATAAGTTCGTTAGATTGTAATTTCCTAACTAATTGTATTAAATTTTTGTCCTCGTCATTAATTTCTTGAGGAATTAAAAATTTAGGCAGGTCAATTTTTTCAACCTTACTCACAAATGTATTGCCCTCTTCATTCACTTCCCCTTTAATTACATTAAATAATAAATAAGGATATTCATTTTCGGATTGCTGTATTACTAAGCCAAATCGCTCTACTGTTTTGGCAACCGTGCTACTTGCACCTCGCTCTTCTTCCATATCCCAATCATTGGATCTTGGGATTTTTCGAATAGTAGCTGCTGGTGTTGCATTTACTTTTTGAATTCTATCATCCAACACTTTTAAATACGGCTTTCCATCCTGATAGGTAAACTCAAATTTATCTTCGATATAATCGTCTAGTGTATAGCCATATAATGCCAATAATTTATTCTTTTCTCTATCCCAGTTTCTAATAGTTTCAAAGTAATCAGCACCTTTTAACTGGAATAATTGCAATAATAAAATGGTTTTATGTATACACAATGGATACTCCGTTTCACTCAAACAATCACAGGAAGTATCAAAAAATCTTTCTTCATTTTTTTGAACAATGATGTGAAATGTTTTTCCATTTTCATCTACTTCGGCAACAACTTTTTCATTTGCACTTTCAATGATATGAGGCCTATTAGACTTTAAAATAGTTTCGGCACGTTCAAAAGTACTTTTTGAACATAACATTCGAATCATTTTTAAATCTAGATTTTTGGTACGTAGTTGTGTATGGGTAGTTTGATAAGAAGTTTGCTTATAATCCAACAAATTCTTATCCAATAAGTCTTGTACAAAAAATAAAGCAGCTGCTTTATGTCTACAAACTTCTGATAAATTATAAGGACATCCACATCTTAAAGAAAGTGTAGAAGGACTTTTAAAATTTTCGATTGTTACTTTATAATAAGTGCTATAACCATCATCTTTAACACGGCAGTGAATACTACCTAATAAAGGATCAAACTTTACCAATTCGATATTTTTTAGTGCGAAAATCTTTTTTCCACGTCTAATTACCTCTTCGGTTCCGAAGCTATATATGTGTTTTACTAAGTAGGGTAATGCCATAAATTATACAATATCGCCCCTTTGAAAAGGGCAATTTGCAAATGTACGAAATTACAGGCTATTTTTCGATATTCTTATAGACCATTTATTAGGGCTCCATCTTTAAAGATGGGTAAACTTGGTGCTACATCCTTAGATACACAATATTGCATATCCGCTTCTAATCCATAAGCTGCTAAACGATGCCAATGCGTTAAAGTTTTAATATATTCTGGCAAATTATCTTTTTGTTGATTGTACAACTGGTTAGCCATAAAACTACTATCACAATGAATAGTAAAATGTTCTTTTATTTCCTCAATTACAGCACCAGCAAACAAAGTATCCTCAATATTAAAACGATTTTTCCAACCTGAACAACCCAAAATAACTGGTGCATTTTGTTTTTTCAAATAATCAACCACATTGGATAAATTTGGAAAAGAGCCTGTAATAATTTCTTTGGCTCCTTTGCGCAAAGCCATGTGCAATAACTTAGTCCCGTTGGTAGTCGTAATAACAAGGGTTTTATTTTCTATAAAAGAACGAGGATATTCAGAAGGTGAATTTCCATAAGACAAACCTGGTATAATTTTACCATCACGCTCGCCAGCAGTGATACCACCAGTAGCTTTACCCATTTCAATACATGCTTCGGGGCTATCCACTGGGATAATTTTTAATGCCCCATTATAAAGTGCTGTTGCCATTGTTGACGTTGCTCTAAAAACATCAATAATGACAACAATACTATCTTTTATTTCATATAGATCTAATAACTCTGGGGTTAATACGGTATGTAAGCTCGGCTTCACTATATTTTCATTACTCATTCTGCAAAGATACTAAACCCATTAATTTTTCAAAGGCAATTCCTTTTGTTTAGATAAAATAAGAATTTCATTTAATACGACCTCGGTACTTGTTCTTTTTACGCCGGCTTTATCTGTAAAAGATTTATTAACCAATCTTCCCTCCACGGCTACTTCGGCTCCTTTGGCTAAATGCTTCTCAACATATATAGCTAATTTAGACCAAGCAATTAAATTAAACCATTGGGTTTCGTCCAACCACTCCCCTTTTACATTTTTGTAACGATCATTTACTGCTAAACGTAGATTGGCTAATTTCTTGTCTTCTCCATACATTTTAATTTCAGGATCGGCACCCAATCGTCCAACGAGTTGCACTTTGTTTTTAATTGCTTTCATTTTGTCTTTTTTTATGAAAGACAAAAATGCAAATCATCTTAATGCAAGAATAAAGTATTTATACTACTTAAATGGAAACTTTACCACTTTGGCTTTTACTGGAGTATTACGAATATCAATAAAAATCTCAGCACCTATTTTAGCATGCTCCGTAGCTACATAGCCCATTCCTATTGCTTTTCCTAAGCTTGGCGCTTGTGTACCTGAGGTTACAGAACCAATTTCATTTCCTTGTGCATCTTTAATAATATAGTAATGGCGCGGAATACCACGATCAATCATTTCAAAGCCTACTAATTTTTTAGCTACGCCGTTTTCCTTTTGCGCTTTTAATGCAGCACTATTGGTAAAGTCTTTTGTGAATTTTGTAATCCATCCTAATCCTGCTTCTAATGGACTAGTGGTATCATCAATGTCATTACCATATAAACAAAATCCCATCTCTAACCTTAACGTATCTCTTGCGCCCAAACCAATTGGTTGTAAACCATAAGCAGCCCCTGCTACAAATAAGGCATCCCAAACTTTGGTAGCATTGTCATTTTCATCTTCAAAATATATTTCAACACCACCCGCTCCTGTATAACCAGTTGCACTAATTACCACATTATCTATATCTAGTAATTTACCTTTAGCAAAACTATAATAGGGCATGTTCAACACATCCATATCCGTCATTGTTTGAACAATCTTGGTGGCATTAGGTCCTTGTACTGCAAGTAATGCAGTCTTTGGACTGATATTATGCATCTCTACATTTTTAGTATTATGACTGCTAATCCAATTCCAATCCTTTTCGATATTAGATGCATTCACTACCAACATGTATACTTTATTTTTCTCAACACAATACACCAATAAATCATCTACAATACCCCCTGTATTATTAGGCAAACAACTATACTGTGCTTTACCATCCTCTAAAACAGAAGCGTCATTACTTGTTACACGTTGAATTAATTCCAAAGCATCCGGTCCTCTTAAAATAAACTCTCCCATATGACTTACATCAAATACGCCCGCATTATTTCGCACTGCTGCATGTTCATCATTGATGCCAGAATAACTAATTGGCATATTATAACCCGCAAATGGAGCCATTTTAGCTCCTAATGCAATATGTTTTTCTGTAAATGGGGTATTTAAAACTTCGCTCATGGATATCATTATTTGTACAAATATAATCAAAAAAGGGTGCCAAATAAAACACCCCTTCTGTAGCAGAAAGGGTGTTATTCCAAAAATCAATCCAAACCTTCTAATTAATAAGAAAAGCGTTCTAATACCCAATGGATATCGGTCAATTTACCGGCTACATTAGATACATTTTTTAATTCCTTTGACGTTGTTGCATCTACTTTTTTATCTTTTATTTCCTCATTCCTTTTTTCTGTCTTCGATTTTTCCAACTGCAGACGCTCTTCCTTTAACTTTTGAATTTTCTCATCAATGTCGGCTGGAGCTTTATCATCATTTTCATTAGAGATGGCTTCACTAGTTCTTTTTGTTTTTTCAAGACCCGCGCTGGTCATTCTATATTCCACCCCTTGTTCATAAGCATAAGAATCATTATCCCACTTTTCATTCCACTCATCATACCAACCATCGCTAATTCCATTTAATGTTTCAGACTGAATACCATGTCCATTTACACGTACATTAGTTTGAGACCATCCTTTATTGGTAATTAATATGCGTTTACCAACAGGTACTGCAATGGTTAAAATAATATGTTGATTTCTGAACTTATCATTTTTATTGATACCAATACCTCTATCCAAAAGCAATACACTGTCCTGTTGTGTTAAGCTCAAATTTATTTTTTGTGCAAGTGCGTTAGCTTCTTGAATAGATTTACCATTACTTAGTTTTACCATTTTCACTTCAAAGCTATCCGATTTAGATTGCACAATTCTTACACGTAAATTTCTTACAAACACAGTATCATCATCGGTCAAATCACTGAATGGAGTTATTTGGAACCATTTGTCTTCATAATATTTCATTTTAGGAGAAGCTGTTAATTCCAACAAATCCACTTTAGCATTCGTTAATTGTACTTTTTCTTCATTAGGAATATTATGTTTTGAAAAACTATTTCCTAAACTACTAAAGAAATAAAATACACAAACCCAACCCAACACCCACAAACTTATAAAACCAGTTCTTACCCATTTATTCGCTTTTTTAAATCCTGCTATCTTTCTGATAATAGCTGTGACAATAGCAATAATAGGTACCCAAACAAAAAATAAGATAGCCCCAATAAAAGCTGCTGATTGCAAACCATCTTCCAAAAGGAACCCTTTCAAAGGCAATAAACTTGTTCCTGCAACACCAATTCCAAATAAAGCAGCTAAAAGGCTAATTCCTACGATTCCTAAAATAAAATAAACAAACACTTTCACAGCAATGGTAATCACTCGACCTATAAAATAAAACAGACCCTTACTATTTGATGTTGCTACATTGGGTTGTTCCGCAGTAGCCTCAGCATTTGTTGGAGTTCCTGCATTATTTGTAGTACTTGTGTAGTTTGTTTTGTTCTTTTTATAAAATTCACTTCCCCAACTTTGAGCTCTCTTACTAAAACCTTCCATATCATTTTGAATGGTATTTTTGATACTATTCAAATCTACTTTCTCCCCCACCATCTCTAATTTATCTGCACTGGTCTTAGCTTCTGGCAATACCAACCATAAAATAATATAAACAAATACTGCACCTGGGCTAAATGTGATATCTAAAATATTAGGAAAGTCTACACTATCCCAGAATTGAAATAAATGTAAATGTTTAAAATTAAAAATGAATCTAATAAAAGGAA
This sequence comes from uncultured Bacteroidota bacterium, assembly GCA_903938445.1. Lineage (GTDB taxonomy): Bacteria > Bacteroidota > Bacteroidia > Chitinophagales > Chitinophagaceae > Sediminibacterium. Next base: position 43,155 of record CAJADG010000071.1, read on the forward strand.
TCAAAAATAATAATCTAACTATGCCTACTCTTAAGCCAAAATATTTTGAAAGACCTGCACAAACACCACCAATTATTTTATTTTCAATATCTCTAAATAATCTTTTACGTACACCGCCCACTTCTTTCACAGAAGAACTTGGCACGGCAATCCATAAAATTAAATAAGCCAAAATATTAACGCCTATTAAGAAGATCCATAAAATACGAATCACTAAAGGTTCAACGTTAAAGTAATTGGCAATACCACTACAAACACCACCCAATACTTTGTTTTGTTCATCACGATACAAACGCTTGGGTCTAATAGATTCCCAACCAGTTTGATCATTATGGGTGTAATTATTTTGTGTATTACTGGAGGCACCTGCTTGTTCAAATCCATCCTGTGCTTCAAGATCAGCAGGACGGCCAATGCTTGCAATAATTAATTGAATCGTTGATTCATTAATACATACCTCCCCTTTTTTTAATTTATCATCACATAATTCTGCAACGCGACATTCAATGTCATTGATGATTTCATCACGACCTTCTTCATTTGCAAAATAGATACGCAATGATTCTATATATTCTTTTAGCATTTCATAAGCCTGCTCTTCGATAGGAAGTATGCGACCTTGAAAATTGATATTGATTACTTTGTTCATAAAAAGCTTTTAAAATTTGATGAATGTTACTAAGCAACAATTGCTTGAGTGTTATCATTATTGTTTTGTGTAAGTTGATTAACCGCAGCTGTCATTTCATTCCAGGTTTTTAATAAAACTTCGTAGGCTTGATTACCCTCCTCGGTTAATACAAAATATTTTCTTGGCGGTCCACTTACACTTTCCACCCATCTATAATTTAAGAGGCCCGCATTTTTTAATCTTGTCAATAAAGGATACAAAGTTCCTTCAAGTATATGCAGATTGGCCGCTTTCATTTGTTCGACGATATCACTAGGATATACTTCGCCTTTTTGAATGATGGACAATATGCAAAACTCCAATACGCCCTTGCGCATTTGACTTTGTGTGTTTTGTATATCCATGATAATAACTTTAGAACACAAAGCTAGGAGAATATTTAGTACTATGCATCACATAGTACTAAATAAAATTAAAAGTATTAACTAATGAATTGATTTACAATTAATTATAATTTTACAAAAATTATGAATGGCAAATATTTATGGACGATTGGCGATAAAATAGGGTTTAAAACAGCTTTTTGACCCCCATTAATAAACTACTAATTCGTAAAAATCAGACTCGTTTAAGTACTTATTAGCTAGCTCCTGTAATTGTTGCGGTTGAATAGCGCGTACTGTTTTAATAGTATTGTAAAAATACTCCTCGGTTAAGCCATTTAAAATATAGGATTTCCAACGACCAATAATTTGGAAGGGTCCATCCACATCTCCTAATAAAGAGCCCAACATATAGTTTTTGACTAAATTTAATTCATCCATTTCCACCAATTCATTTCTTAAAATAGCCATCTCTTTATATACTTCATCAATAGTGGCTCTGCAAACATCCTTACCAGCATCGGTACTAATTAACCAGGCACTTTGCTGAATATGGTTTTGCAAATAACTATGTATGCCATAAGTATATCCTTTGTCCTCTCTAATATTACTCATTAAACGAGAGCCAAAAAATCCACCAAAAATATTATTCAAAACTTGCACAGGTGCAAAGTCAGGATGATGTCTATTAGGAAAATGTCTTGCGATTCTAATGGAACCTTGCACCGAACTTGGATCATTTACCACACTATATTTTTTTTCATTGGCAGCAACAATCGCATGTTCAGGAGTTTCCATAATATGCTTATTTAAAGGCAATGAACCAATATATTTATTCAATGTTGATTCAATATTCGCAGGAAACTTACCAGCCATAAATACGACACACTTTCCTTCCTTATAATATTTATTGTAAAAGGAAACTAAGTCCTCACGCGTTAATTGATTGTAAGCATTTTCACTTGAATACTTGCCATAAGGATGATCAATTCCAAATAAATATTCATCAATGAACCTATTGGCAATAAAATCTCCTTTCTTTAAATTTAAAGTGAGTTGCTGAATTTGATTCTTCTTATAAATATCTAATTCATTTTCAGGAAACACAGCGTCAGCAACCAATTCACTTACTACAGGAATTACTTCTTGAAAATGCTTTGTTAAACTATGTAAACTAATGGTAGCCGTTTCATTATAGCAGGATCTATTTAAATAAGCACCATAAAATTCAAATGCATCATTTACTTCAAATGCAGATTTACTACTCGTACCATTTTTTAATAAATAATTGGTTGCAGGTGCTACCCAATTTTTTGTTTCAAAACTATTGCCCGCAAAAAATACCAATTCCATTAACATCACTTCTTGTGCGCCACCTTCAAACGCATATACCTCTACACCATTGTCTAGCGTATATTTTTGACAAGGTTTTAATTGTATATCAAAGTCAACTGCGTCTTTTATAATGGGGGCGATGGTTCTATCTAATGACATGGGTTATTAATTATACGGATGGAATTATGCTGTTTTGCAATAGTAGTACAATGTATTTCTATTGCTATCTTCAAAAATGGTTTTTGCAGTAGCTTGAATAAGTTCAGGAGTCACTGCTTGATATTTTGCGAGCTCATCATTCATTAAAGCGGCATCTCCTAACAATTCATAAAATGCTAAGCTTTGTGCACGATTCATGATACTCATATCTTCAAAGCAAATCATGCTTTCTGTTTTATTAATTACTTTTTGTACTTCCTTAGCATCTAAAATTTCTTGCTTCATTTTTTCTACTTCTTCCAACACTGCTTTTTCAGCAACAGACATGCTAATGCCTTTAACCAATTTGCCCGTGATCACAAATAAACCTGGGTCGATGGTTCCAAAATGATAACAAGAGATTGAAGAAAACAATTGTCTCACTTTAATAAGTTGTTCATATAATCGAGAGGAGGCACCGCCTCCTAAAACTTCGGTTAATAAATCGGTTGCATGATAGGATGCGTCAAAACGTCCGCCCATATGCCAGGTCATCATTAACATATCCATGGGCACATCGGCACGCACATCCAAGCTTCGATGTTTTTCTTGTTTTGGCTCCTGTGGTAAATTTCTTTCATAAGGTTTACCAGCTGGAATGGGACCAAACCATTTTTCTGCCAATACTTTTATGTCTTCTGTTTTTACATTTCCAGTAACAACTAAAATGGCATTATTGGGACGATAAAACTGAAAGAAAAAATCTTTTACCTCTTCCATGGTTGCTTGCTCTACATGTGCAAGGGATGCACCAATAGTCATCCAACGATATGGATGTTTTGTATAAGCAAGGGTGCGCATTTTATGCCAAGCATCTCCATAAGGTTTATTAATATAATGTTCTTTGAATTCCTCACACACCACTTTTCTTTGCACTTCTAAACTTTTAGGACTAAAGGCTAGCGATAACATTCTATCACTCTCCAACCAAAAAGCAGTTTCAATATTTTCAGCAGGAAGCTGACAATAATAATTGGTTAAGTCATTAGTAGTATAGGCATTATTTTCCCCACCTGCTCTTTGCAATGGCTCATCATATTCAGGAATATGAATACTCCCACCAAACATTAAATGTTCAAATAAATGAGCGAACCCAGTTTTTTCAGGGTTTTCATCTTTAGCGCCTACATTGTACAATATATTCACTACGGCCATCGGTGTGGTGGTATCCTGATGGACCAACACTTTTAGGCCATTATCTAATTGAAATCGGTCAAATTGTATCATAATAAAGGGTAAAATTACTCCTTTTAAACAAGAGTCAATTTGCGAATATAGATAAAATAAATAGGGCTATGAACCGAACCCTTTAAGCCTTAACTTTGTTACTCTTAAAACGCGAATATGCAATTAGATGAATTATATAAGAAAGCCCTGAATTTTGAGTACTTAACCAAGGAAGAAGGAATGTTTTTGTTTGAACATGCGCCTTTAAATGAGCTTAGCTATGTTGCTAATGAATTGAGAAAAAAGCAGGTGCCGCATGGTAAAGTAACTTGGCAGATTGACAGAAATGTAAATACGACCAATGTTTGTATTGCGAATTGTAAGTTTTGCAATTTTTATAGAATCCCTGGTCATCCTGAGGCCTATATTACTGATATGGATACTTACAGAGTAAAAATTAAAGAAACATTGGCTTGGGGCGGAGATCAATTATTACTACAAGGTGGACACCATCCAGAATTAGGATTAAAATATTATACCGATACTTTTAGCCAGATAAAGCAAGAATTTCCAACCATCAAATTGCACACTTTGGGACCCCCAGAGATTGCGCATATCGCAAAATTGGAAGGCATGACGCACACCGAAGTTTTAAAAGCATTACAAGCTGCAGGCATGGATTCATTGCCAGGCGCGGGTGCGGAGATTTTAGTAGATCGTGTAAGAAGATTAGTGTCCAATGGAAAATGTGGCTCAGATGAGTGGTTAGAAGTAATGGCTGCAGCACACCAATTAAATATTACTTCTAGTGCCACTATGATGTTTGGTCATGTAGAAACTTTGGAAGAAAGATTTATTCACTTAGTACGCATTCGTGAAACACAGGATAGAAAACCAGCTAATGCAAATGGCTTTTTAGCGTTCATACCTTGGACTTTCCAAGGGGTTGATACACTTTTGGCGAAATTAAGAGGTCCACAAAAGGAAACTACTACCGAAGAATACATTAGAATGATTGCTATTAGCCGTATCATGTTACCTAATATCAAAAATATTCAGGCTAGTTGGTTGACCGTTGGAAAAGCAACTGCACAAGTTTGTTTGGAAGCAGGTGCCAATGACTTTGGAAGTATTATGTTAGAAGAAAACGTGGTATCTGCCGCTGGTGCTCCACACCGTTTTACCTATAAAACCATCCAAGAAGCTATTAAAGAAGCTGGTTTTGAACCACAATTACGCAACCAACAATACGAGTGGCGTGAGCTTCCAGCTGATATCCAAGAACAAATTGTAAATTATTAGCAGCCCGCTGTAACTTTTGGGCCTCCCCTTCGTTATACCTTTACATAAAAGCAAAACGAAGGTAGCAAGATGACTGACAAAGATTTCAATAATTGCGTAGACGCTTACTCCGATGGGGTCTACCGTTTTATTGTCAAAAATTTAGGTCATGAAGCAGATGCACAGGATATCGTACAATCTGCATTTGAAAAGTTATGGGTAAATCGCGCAAAAGTTGAAACTGAGAAGGCAAAATCTTACTTATTTACGATAGCTTATCATCAAATGATTGATCATATTCGAAAGGATAAGCGAAACAATACGACCGATAATTTTGAAGAGGTAAAGTCTAATGTCAACATCTCTGCGAATGGCGAATTAAAACAAATTTTACTTAAAGCAATTAATGAACTCAACCCAACACAAAAAAGCTTGGTCTTGCTTAAAGATTATGAAGGTTATAGCTACCAAGAAATTGGGGAGATTATGGATTTGTCCGAAAGTCAGGTAAAAGTATATTTACACAGAGCTCGTTTGATATTGAAAGAGAAGTTAGTTCACCTTGAAAAAATGCGTGCGTAATGAAAATAAATACCACCAATTACGAGGAGTACTTTTTGTTGTATATCGACAATGAACTTTCTACTGAACAAAAAACAGCCGTTGAAAATTTTATTGAAGCGAATCCAAGCTATCAAAAAGAATTTGAACTTTTGAAACAAACTTTTCTTACTCCTGAGCATATTGAATTTGAGGATAAAGTTTTATTGTATCGCTTAGAAGATATGGAAGCAAAATTGCCAAGTACTTTTAAACAAAGCCTATACCGAAATGAAGCAAAAGTGATTGAAGGATATTTCAACACTACATTAAAACGCAGTATTGCGTCCGTAGCGGCGATAGTAATACTCATTTTTGGTTATAATTTAATGCCTACAACTGGAAAGCAAAATATCCAAAACCAACTTGCAAATAATACAGGTTTACCAATCATTAAAAATGAATCTAGTGTAAGTGTTAGCGCTAATTCAACTCAAAATAGGATTGCTCAAAATGAGGTTCCTAAAATAGCGCAAAATAACACCAAACCATCAAAAACATTACCCTCCATCGCTGCTGAAAAAGCAGACAATACTCCACCAGTTGTCATCAATGAATCTATAGCTAATTCGGCCGGTCAACATGTAAATAACGAAAATGAAATGCGCGCATCACCTAGTGCAAATAATACTACCGTAATTACTGCTGTGAACGAAAAAATAACCAGCAACGAAACAAGTATTGTTGCAGAAGCAAAAGAAGCGTTTGAAAATATAAATACCGATAATCCAGATAGAACTATTTATATAGCCAATATGGAAATTGACGGAGATAAATTAAGAGGATTTACGAGACGTATTGGTGCATTTATCAAAAGAAATAAAACAGAAAAAGAAAAATAAAGAATATGAAAAAGATAATTGTAGTCTTAGGGATTTTAATTGCGAGCAATGCGATTGCTCAGCAAGATACTGCTGTTGCCAAAAAAGCGGATACCATTAAAATAGGAAATATGGTGATAGTGAATGACAAAATGGATAAGTCAGATAAATACGATAAACCAAACCATGTTGTAAATATTACCATCGATAGCAAAAAGAAAAATAAGTATAAAAATGATGACTTACATATTAATATAGGTAATGACACATTAGTTTCAGTGATTGATGATACCGTGAAAGTGGGTAGAATTCGCATTATCAATAAAGAGGAAGGCACTTCAGGCTATGGACAAAAGGACATCGCTTCCTTACTTCAGGGTGATTTTAAAAAGACAAAAATCACGATTGAAAAAGCACCCAAAAAATTACAAAACATTAGTACCAATTGGTGGATTTTTGATTTGGGCTTTGCTAATTTAGTTGACAATACAGCTCCTTTAATGTATGCTCCTACTTATTTACCGTATCAATCCATGTTACCTGCTACACCTAGTTCGGCAAACTTAAAATTGAATAATGCCAAATCAAGCAATGTAAATATTTGGATTGTACAACAAAAAGTAAATTTACCACAACACCAATGGAATTTAAAATATGGAATTGGTATTGAGATGTATAATTTTAGATTTGAACAACCTATTAGCTTTAGCAACACCCCAGGTAATTATGTATACTTTGATAACGTAAAATTTAGCAAGAATAAATTATTTGTTGAATATTTAACAGTACCTGTTCAATTGAATTTTCAATCAAATCCTGAAAACAAAAAAAGTTTCTACGCGAGTCTAGGACTTAGTGCGGGCTATTTAGTTCAATCACATACTAAGCAAATAAGTGAAGAGCGTGGTAAGCGAAAAGTGAATGGTAATTTTGATTTAAACAATACCAAATTGGCAACTATTGGCGAACTTGGTGTTGGTGGAATTCGATTGTATGGTTCTTATAGTTTAACTAATTTATTTGATAAAAAATTGACCAGTTTTGATATGGCGCCATTTGCCATTGGTATAAGATTTAGTAAATTCTAAGTACAGTTTTTAAATACTTGTTCATTGCTTGATACATGCGACACAAAAAAGCCCTTCAATTGAAGGGCTTTTTTAATACTATACAAATATTATTTAAATTAAATTTTCGCTTCCAAAATAAGGTTGCAATACTTTAGGTAAAGCAATGCCAGCTTCAGTTTGATAGTTCTCAACGATGGCCGCAAAAATTCTTGGCAATGCCAATGAACTTCCATTTAAAGAATGTGCGAATTGAATTTTTCCATCCACATCTTTAAAACGACATTTCATTCTGTAAGTTTGATATGCTTGGAAATTACTTACACTACTAACTTCTAACCATCTTTCTTGCGCCGCACTATATACTTCAAAATCATAAGTAATCGCAGATGCAAATCCCATATCTCCACCACATAATCTTAGGATACGATATTGCAAACCTAGACTGATTAATAATTTTTCAACGTGTGCAACCATTTCGTCTAAAACAAGATCGCTTTTTTCAGGATGTACAATTTGAATGATCTCTACTTTTTCAAATTGATGCACTCTATTTAATCCACGAACGTCTTTTCCAAAACTTCCGGCCTCTCTTCTAAAACATGGAGAGTATGCAGTCATTTGAATCGGCAAATCTGCTTCTTTTAAAACGGTATCGCGAAACACATTAGTCACCGGCACTTCGGCAGTAGGAATTAAATAAAAATCATCTTCAGTAGCATGATACATTTGACCTTCTTTGTCTGGTAATTGACCAGTAGCAAATGCCGATGCTGCATTCACCATAAAAGGAGGTAGATATTCAGTATATCCTGCTGCAGTATTAAAATCTAAAAAATATTGTGTCAATGCTCTTTGGAACTTAGCGCCTTTCCCAATATATAAAGGAAAGCCACTTCCAGTTATTTTAGCCCCCGTTTCAAAATCTACTAAATTGTATTTTTTAATTAAATCCCAATGCGCTTCAGCTTCTTTAGGAAGTGTTGGCGTACTTCCACCTTGTCTTACCACTTCATTTTCTTCTGGTGTTTTACCCAATGGCACTAAATCATGAGGGAGGTTAGGAAACTGCACAATTAATAATTGAAGATTCGCTTCCACTTCGGCCATCTTTTCTTTTAAAGGTTCTAATTGTTTTTTCCAATCAGCTACCTCATTTTTCAAAGCTTCGGCCTTTTCCTTTTCACCCTTTGCCATGAACCCACCAATTTCCTTGGAAGCTGCATTTACCTTGGATTGAAGTTCATCAAAAGCAGCTTGTAATTGCTTTCTTTGATCGTCCACTGCAATCACTTCGTCCACTAAATCGACATTAGCAAAGTGCTTGATTGCCAATTTCTTTTTTGCCAAATCGGTATTTTGACGCAAGAAGTTTACCTGTAACATAAATGCAAATTTTGGCAAAGATAATCAAACCATCCTACTGCGCCTATATATCCCCTACCTTTGCTTAAAATTTGACATAATATAATGGCCAATATACAAGATGATTTACAGACAAGATGGTGGAATTTGGAGAAGAAATTAATGGATCAATTTGGGAAAAAGCCCGATACCGAAGCCGTTTTATTCCTAATTGGTTTACAAGAGACTGGATTTATAAGAGAAAAAATAACCAAAGAGCAAAAGCAGGACCTAATGCATATAGCTATTTGTAACATACTCTCTCCTAGCGGTTATTATTTACTAGAAGGAAAGGATGATGAGGGTTGGCCTCATTTTAAACAACTCAAACAACTTCCCGTGATGAATCTGATGGAGCAGGAAGTTTTTCTAAAAGAACATATTTTGCTTTATTTTGACAATATTAGGTATTAGCAGATTGGTTTTTTAGGGTTTTTAATGGATATTTGCAATAATAAAAACAGAACCTATGCAATTCCCTGCCGAATTACGTTACACAAAAGATCATGAGTGGATTAAATTAGATGGTACAACTGCTACCATTGGTATTACTGATTTTGCACAAAGCGAGTTAGGAGATATCGTTTATTTAGACATCAACACTGTTGGAAAAAGTTTAGCAGCAGAAGCTGTATTTGGAACTGTAGAAGCGGTGAAAACCGTGAGTGATTTATTCTTGCCAATCGCAGGGACCATCACTGAAGTAAATCCTGCACTTACTTCAAATCCTGAATTAGTGAACACGGACCCTTATGGAGCTGGATGGATGGTTAAAGTTACCGTTAACAATGCAGCAGACTTTGAGGGTTTAATGAATAGCGAAGCATACGCAAGCTTAGTACACTAATATAAATGTCTATAAAAACATTTATTTGGGTTGTAGCAGAAATTGTAATTGTATTCATCTTATTGAGTTTACCTGGAAGCAGTTTTCATACACAATCCAAATGGTTTGGAGATTTTCCTATTGACAAATTAGTACATGTTTGCTTGTTTGGGTCCTTGTCGTTTTCATTTTTCATTCATTTTGAAAATACGAAATACAGACAACTAAAAACAGTTAGGGCAAAAGCAATTGTGTTAATTTTTTGTATTGTTTATGGAATTGGAATGGAATTTTATCAAAAATATTTTGTTCCAACCAGGGGCTTTGAAGTAAATGATATGTTAGCAGACGCAGTGGGAGCAATACTAGCACTACCTTTGTTCAATTGGATGAATAACAAATTCCTAAAGAAGCATTCATAATAAATGGGAATAGAAAAAGATATACAACAAACTAATTTTAGAAATGAATACCAAAAACTGGGTATCAATTTGTTGTATACTGCCAATTGGTTAAATGAGAATGTTGGCAAATTTTTAGAGCAGGAAGAAATCACTCAACAACAATATAATATTTTAAGAATTTTACGTGGAAGTGAAGTGCCTTTGAGCACTTTGCAAATAAGAGAGCGCATGTTGGATAAGATGAGTGATACGAGTAGAATTGTAGATCGTTTAATTGTAAAAGAATTAGTAGCAAAATCTATCTGCCCCACCGATAAAAGACTAGTTGATATTACGCTTACAGACAAAGGCTATGCGTTGGTTGAAAAACTGGATCAACTAAATGATCAGATTGACGGACTATTAAAAGGAGTCACTGAAAACGAAGCAAAAACGATCAATGAAATTTTGGATAAGCTTCGCTCTAGTGCCGAAATAAAATAAATAAATTATTAAAGTATAATGCGTTTTATCTTAAGCTTGCTTGGAATTATATGTTATTTAAATTTAACAGCCCAGCCCTCGTTAACGAATAAAAATGTTTTTGAATTTAGAGGGGTGTGGGTGGCTACCGTTGTGAATATCGATTGGCCTAGTAAAGCAGGGCTTAGTAATGATTTACAAAAAAAAGAGTTTATTGATTTACTTGAAATGCACCAGAATAATGGCATGAATGCCATTATTCTGCAAGTAAGACCTGCAGGTGATGCAATATACCCATCAACCTTAGAACCTTGGAGTGAATATTTAAATGGCAAACAAGGACTACCTCCTTCTCCATTTTATGATCCGCTTCAATTTATGATTGCTGAAACACATAAACGAGGAATGGAATTTCATGCATGGATTAATCCTTATCGAGCGGTTTTTAATACCAAAAAATCAAGTGTTGCTCCCAATCATCTTACCAAAACACATCCAAGCTGGTTTGTTGAATACGATAACAAACAAATATTCAACCCAGGACTTCCAGAGGTATGGCAACATACGAACCGAGTAGTAAGAGACCTTGTTTCAAGATACGATATTGATGCCATTCATTTAGACGATTATTTTTATCCATACAAAGTACCTGGCAAAGAATTTAATGACGAAGCCACTTACAAAAAATATAGTCGTGGATTAAATAAAGAAGATTGGAGAAGGAGTAATTGCGACACTATTATAAAACAATTGTCTGCAACCATTCACAATACTAAGCCAGGAGTTCAATTTGGGATTAGTCCTTTTGGAGTTTGGAGAAATAAATCAAAAGACCCAAGTGGAAGTAATACAAAAGCAGGTGTCACGAATTATGATGATTTGTACGCTGATATTATGTTGTGGTTACAAAAAGGATGGATTGATTATGTGATACCACAATTGTATTGGGAACATGGTCACCCACTTGCAGATTATGATGAATTGGTAAATTGGTGGAATCAACATAATTACAATCGTAACTTATATATTGGTCATGGCGTTTACCGAGCAGGAAGTAGCCCAGCATGGAGAAATGGATCTGAGATTCCATATCAAATAAAGCAATTAAGAATTTTAAAAAATACTAGAGGTAGCGCTTATTTTAGTAGCGTTAACTTTAAAAATAATCCAAACCATTGGAGTGATAGTTTGCAAAATCATTATTACAAAAAACCATCTTTGCAACCCACTATGCCTTGGCTAGTGCAATATGATGTAGCTACCCCTATTGCAAATAAAAAATCTGAAAAGAATTATCAGATTGAAAATGTTGATAATAAAAAAGTGAAACAATTAGCCATTTTAAGTCTTAGTAATAAAGAGTATGAAGTTGAAGCTATCTTGCCAGGTGATACAAAGTTTATTAACTTGAATGCATTGGGAATAGAAAAGCAAGCAAATACACTATATTGGCTAGTTGCTGTGGGCATGCAGAATCAATTGAGCAAACTTGTAGCTTTGTAAGCTTTAAAATATCATAAAAAATTACTGATTTTCAAACACCCTTCTCAAAGGCAAATTCTCATTGGCTTTGATAATTAAAGGTACGTGCTCAATAATAGTCATATCATTATCCAACCCAAATGCTTTTTGATCACTCTGTGATAATTGTTTGATATTAAAATAGGTATCCATAATAAAGTCTTCTCTAATAGAAAGTTCATTTTCAATACTAAAGAAACTTTCAATAATAACATATGTAATATCCGCATGAAAATCTTTGCTTTTTAAAGACTCATACTTACTATAAATTCCTAATTCATGGGTCTCATTTAACTCCTGCATTACTTTCTTAAATAATACATTCACTCTTGGTTGAATTCTGAATCCTAATTTAAAATCAACACGCATCACTTTATCATCCACCAATTCTCTAACCGAATATTCCATTCCATATGGAGAGTCGGTTCGATCAATATGTATAAACCAATAAATATCTGCGCGCTTTGGTTTACGATTTAAAATAGAATCAATAATTCTATGTTCAATTTCACGATGGTTATTGGCTTTAGTTAAATACACTAAATGCGTTGCGTATTTGGGAATATCCTTATCACCACTCAATTCCACCAAGGGTTCTAAATAATCTTTAATCTTAACGAAATCCAAGTAACGATTGGCAATTTTTCGTGCGCGATGCCAAATCATCATCACAAAAATCATACTTAAAGAAAAAACAAAAGTGATATAGCTTTCTTTTACTTTGATAATATTGGCAATAAAAAAGGAAATCTCAACTACGCTAAATATTAAAATAATAATGGCGACAATCGATTGACTCCATCTTTTCACATTCAACATATAAAAATTCATCAAAATGGTTGTCATGATCATCGTAATAATAATAGAGAAACCATAAGCTGCTTCCATATGTTCACTCTTTCTAAAAAAGAATAACATGGTAATACAACCCGCCCATAATAATAAATTCAAACTTGGAATATAAATTTGACCTTTTTGATCTGTAGGAAATTTAATAGTTACACGTGGCCAAAAATTTAAACTGATGGCTTCTGAGATTAAAGTAAATGAGCCGCTAATTAATGCTTGGCTTGCGATAATCGCAGCAACGGTTGCAATACAAATACCTGCTAATAAAAACCAATGCGGCATTAATTCATAAAAAGGATTCAATCCCTCCATAGGTTGGCCCATATGTGCAATTAACCAAGCACCTTGACCCATATAATTAATCACAAGGGCTGTTTTTACAAACATCCAACTTACTTGAATATTTTGACGACCACAATGACCTAAATCGCTATAAAGCGCTTCTGCTCCTGTGGTACACAAGAAAACGGCTCCTAATAACCAAAAGCCATTGGGGTAATGCACTAACAGATCATAAGCATAATAAGGATTCAATGATTTTAAAATTTCAGCGTGATGAATTACCTGTAAAAACCCTAAAATTAAAATCATCGAAAACCAAATCAACATAATAGGACCAAATGCAAATCCTACAATTTTAGTTCCAAAACGTTGAAAGAAAAACAATAATGAAATAATAGCCATTACAATACCTACTGTTAAATTATTTCCAGGTACAATAATATTTTCCAATCCTCTAACACCACCTAAACCTTCCACTGCTGATGCTACAGAAATGGGAGGGGTAATCATACCATCGGCCAAGAGCATTGCTGCACCTATAATTGCAGGCACATAAACCCATTTTACATATCTTCTTATTAAAGCAAAAAGAGAGAATATTCCTCCCTCTCCTCTATTGTCTGCTCTTAATGTTAAGAAAACATATTTAAAAGTAGTTTGTAAAGTTAAAGTCCAAAACACACAAGAAATAGCACCATACACCAACTGCTCAGTAATTACTTTGTGGTTGATAATTGATTTGAAAACATATAAAGGAGAAGTTCCGATATCTCCATAAATAATTCCTAAAGTAACGATTAATCCTGCTACAGAAAGTTTGTGGGCATGCCCACTAGTTGTATGTGCCATGAAGGTTTTTGATTGGAAGACAAAGTTTATAAAAATAATATAAACAAAGTGTTTACTTGGTAAATATTTTATAAGTTTTTTATAAAATATTTACACCAGTCCTCTTTCCAAAAACTAAGGCTTGTAAGTACCAAACATCTTTTCTACAGCTTGGAATCGGTAATCAAAAATTCCTTGAAGTTGTTTTTTAACTAAAATGACCTGCGCTATATCTCCTAAAAATCCTAATGGAATTTTATAATGAACAATATCTTCCATACAAACTCCACTAGGAATGGTCTTAAAGTGGTGTTGGTGATGCCAAAGGCTATAAGGTCCAAATCTTTGTTCATCCACAAAATACTTACCGTCTTGCACATGTGTAATTTCTGTCATCCAATACATCGGAATACCTAATAACGGACTCACTGTATATTCAATGATCTGTCCTGCATACATTTTTTCACCATGATGCTTACTAATAATATTAAACCCCATGTGCTGAGGGGTGATTTTTGCAAGGTTGGCTGGGCTACTAAAAAAATCCCAGGCTTGATCCAAGCTGATAGGTAAATTCTGAACGGTGTGGAGGCTATATACTTTTGACATATTACTATAACAAGGAATGATCGCTTTTGTTGTGCTTATTCGCTAGAAAGCCTTTAATTTTATAAAATGATGAACAAGTTGGAACAAGCAAAGGCTTTTGAGGCAGTTTATGAAGGATTAAACGAACAACAAAAAATTGCCGTAAACACCATTGAAGGTCCCGTGATGGTAATCGCTGGACCGGGAACGGGTAAAACACAAATTCTAGGCGCTAGAATTGGTAAAATATTATTGGAAACCGATACTGCTCCCGAAAATATACTTTGTCTTACTTATACCGACGCAGGCGCAATTGCCATGCGTAAACGACTGGTTAGTTTCATTGGAACAAGCGCTTACAAAGTCAACATTTCCACTTTTCACTCCTTTTGTAATGATATTATTCAGGATAATTTATCACTGTTTGATAAAACCAGTCTAGACCCCATTTCAGAACTGGAGAAAATTGAATTGCTAAAAAAATTAATAGACTCTTTTGATAAAAACAATCCCTTAAAAAGATACAGAGGGGATATATATTTTGAAATGAGCAATTTGGCCAAATTATTTAGTGCCATGAAAAAAGAAGGCTGGAAACCATCCTTCCTTATCGAAAAAATAGAGGAGTATATTAAAGAGATCCCTTTTCGAGATGAATTTATTTATAAAAGAAAATACAAACAATTTGAAGCAGGGGCTTTAAAACAAGGATTGGTAGACAATGAGCTTGAAAAAATGGCCAAGCTAAAAGCAGCAGTTCAAAGCTTTGACGTATACCAACAGCTAATGAAAGAGCGCAATAGATATGACTTTGAAGACATGATCAATTGGGTAATCAAAGCATTCAAAGAAAATAAAAATTTATTGGCTCAATACCAGGAACGCTTTTTATATATATTGGTAGATGAATTTCAAGATACAAGTGGAACTCAAAATGAATTGGTTCAACTACTTGTAAATTACTGGGACCAACCAAACTTGTTTGTTGTAGGTGATGATGACCAAAGTATTTTTAGATTCCAAGGTGCCAACGTTGAAAACATGTTACACTTTCAAAATCAATATGCACAGGATATTTTGACGATAGTGTTGGAGAATAATTATCGATCGACACAGCCTATTCTAGACGCTTCTACCATTGTAATTAATAATAATCAGGAAAGATTGGTCAATAAAATACAAGGTTTAGAGAAAAAATTAATTGCAGCACATCCCGACAATCACACAAATTCTATTGCACCAAAAGTGGTTGCTTATCAATTACCAGAGGAGGAAATGATAGATATTACGGAACAAATTGTACAACTTACTCAAAAAGGAATTGCTCCAAATCAAATAGCGGTTTTATACAAAGAGCATCAATATGGGGAAGAGATTGCACACTTTCTTCAACAAAAAAATATACCTGTTTATACTAGACGTACCGCCAATTTACTGGATCAAATTTTAGTAAAACAAATCATAACTATTTTGGATTACTTGGTTTGTGAACTAGACCAACCCTATGAAGGTGCAAACTTATTATTTGAAATTCTTCACTTTAAATGGTGGAATATATCTCCTATAACAATTGCCAAGCTTACATTTGAAGCGAATCAATTAAAAAATGGCAATCCAGAAAATTCTTTTAGAAAAGTTTTGGTAGATAAAACTCAGCAAGTACAAGGCAGTTTATTTCAAGAAGGTGGAGTACCTGAATTGGCAAAGGCAGTGCAAGTTTTAGAATCCTTAATAAATGAGGTACCAAATGTAACCCTCTTAAACTTGATTGAACAGGTATTGCAAAAAACAGGTATTATTCAATCCATATTACAATCTAGTAACAAAGGTTTTGAATTGGAAGTAATTACTAAGTTTTTTGACTTCATCAAAGAGGAAACGCATCGTCGTCCAAGTTTAAATTTAAAAGACTTGGCAACCATGCTTGAACTAATGCAAAAGGAAGGTATTCGATTACCACTACCCATTACAACAGGCGGTGTAAGTGGTGTGAATTTACTTACCAACCACGGAAGTAAGGGATTGGAATTTGAATACGTATTTGTAGCTGGCACCAATGCGCATTTTTGGGAAAAGAAAAGAGCAGCTAATAACATTGGATATAGTTTACCAGACACCGTATTAAGTACATTAGAAAACGCAGACGACAAAGAAGAGCTAAGAAGATTATTTTATGTTGCTATTACACGTGCTAAAAAAGAAATACAAATTTCTTATGCATTAAATCGTGCCGATGGAAAAGTAGCAGAACCTAGTCAATTTGTTATAGAACTTATGGATGGAGATGAAAAAAATATAGTTAAAAAGCAGCTTGAAGAAAATATTAAAATACAATACAAATTACTCCATATACAAAGTACGGTAACACCAGAAATTAAACAACTTGAAGATAATTTTATTGGACCTAAGGTAGAACAGTTCACCATGAATGTGACGGCATTGAATAACTATTTAAAATGTCCATTACATTTTTACTATAATAGTTTGATACGTGTTCCTTCAGGAAAATCTGAGGCCACTACTTTTGGCTCTGCTGTGCATGACGCATTGAATAAGTTATTTAAGAAAATGCAGGAGCGAGAAAATGTATTTCCTGATAAACAGGAATTAGTACAAGACTTTAACTATTATATGGCAAGGCATCGTGAAGCATTTACTCAAGTAGAATATAATAGAAGAAGAGAGCAGGGAGAAATCGTGCTTACTCAATATTATGACCAGTATGTTCAAAATTGGCATAAGGTTGTTACTACCGAATATAGAATTAATAATGTGATCCTAGATGGCATCCCATTAAAAGGTGCAATTGATAAAATTGAGTTTAATGGAAAACAAGTAGTGGTAGTGGACTACAAAACAGGAAGTGTTGAAAATGCAAAAGAAAAACTATTTCCACCCAATGAAAAGTATCCCAACGGTGGAGATTATTGGAGACAAGCGGTATTTTATAAAATACTATTAAATCATCATCCTAAACAATGGGAAGTAACCACTGCCGAGTTTGATTTTGTAGAGCCCAATAAAAAGAAGGAATTTGAAAAAGCGACAGTTGCTATTAATGAAGCAGATATTACAACGGTTACGCAACAAATTCATACAGTTTGGCAAAAAATACAAAACAAGGACTTTTACACGGGTTGTGGCAAACCAGATTGCCATTGGTGCAATTTTGTAAAAAACAATGAATTGACGGTGGCCTTGCATCAAATCCCAGATGGGGATTTGGAAGAATCTGACTAAGTTTGCAAATATGATCAGCAGCATGTTAAGACTTCCCAATTTGTGCAAAGTATTTTTTGCCCTTTATTTATTTCAAGGGTTGGTGTCATGTGCTAATATTGTTCCTCCAAGTGGCGGTCCTAGGGATAGTATACCACCATACCGAATTTTTGCAAGACCAAAAGATTCTGCGACCAATATTCAACCCAAAGAAATCATTATTGCATTTAATGAATATATAGCTACTACCAATATTCAAGAGAATTTAGTGGTGAATCCTTCCATAAAAAATACACCCTTAATAGAATCTAAATTAAATACAGTTCGTATTCGTTTAAATGATTCTTTAAGTGCTAATACTACCTATCGTATTCAATTTGGAACTGCTATAAGAGATGTAAATGAAGGAAATATCGCACAAGATTTTTCCTATGTTTTTAGTACAGGAAATCAAATTGATTCTGGCAAATTACAAGGCACGGTTAAATTAGCTGAAACTGGAAGAGTGGATAGTACTTTGATCGTTGTATTGCAACCCAAAGAAAATGACTCAGCCATTTTTAAAAACAAACCATTGTACTATGCTAAATTAAATAGTAAAGGAAAGTTTTCATTTGATTTTTTACCCTTTAAGCAATTTAATATTTTTGTAATTCCCAATGACTACAATAAAAAATACGATGACAGTACTAAGTACTTTGCATTTTCCAATGAGCCAGTTACAGTAGCAAGAAATCAAGATTCTATTAGGTTGTATGCATTTCAAGCTTATCCAAAAACAGAAAAGAAAAGAACAACAAACAATAAGCAATTAAAAAGAAATGCGCCAACTTTAAAATTCTTAAGAAATTTAGATGGCAAGGAACAAGATTTATTACACTCTTTACAATTTGTTTTTGATGTACCTGTATACTTGAATGACAGCTTTCCGATAGTACTTGCAGATACCTTTAATAAACCAGTTAACAACTATATTGTAAAAATTGATTCTGCCAATGCAAATACAGTCTCTATTGAATATCCTTGGATAGCAAACACTCCTTTTCATTTAATTGTGCCACAAAATTCAATTAAAGACAGTTTAAATAATACACTTTCTAAAGCAGATACTTTATCCTTTATTACAAAACCGAATACTGCTTATGGATCTTGTTTAATAAGAGTTACTGGTTATGAAAATTTTAAGAACCCCATTCTTCTATTAACACAGGAAGACAAAGTAAAATTTAAGTTTAACATACATCAAAACTTGTTGAATATACCACAATTACCTCCTGGTGAATTTCAATTAAAAATTTTGGAGGATGAAAATAATAACGGAAAATGGGATACCGGAAAATATGGTTTTGGAAATACACCTAAGCAACCTGAAAAAGTTTGGATACTCCCTTATAAATTGAATATTAGAGCAGATTGGGAAAATGAATTGAATATTACTATTAATAAGTAATTTTACACTTTCAAATCATGATGCAATTACCTTCCTCCCTTTTAGAAAATGCTGTAGCAGAATTTGCCAAACTACCAGGTATTGGAAAAAAGACTGCTTTACGTTTGGTATTGCATTTATTAAAACAAGATAAAGGGGTAACTACCCTATTTGGCGATACCCTTCAAAAAATGCGGAACGAAATTCAGTTCTGTCAAAAATGCTACAATATTAGTGATGGCTCCATTTGCTCCATTTGCTCAAATTCAGGAAGGCAAAAAGACACGATTTGTGTAGTTGAAAATATTAGAGATGTAATTGCTATTGAAAACACCCAACAATATCATGGAACTTATCATGTATTAGGAGGTATTATTTCCCCTTTAGATGGTATTGGGCCAGAGCAGTTGACCATTGAATCCCTTGTTGAAAGAGTGCAAAAAGACCATGTAACTGAACTTGTTTTTGCATTAAACCCTACTATTCAAGGAGATACAACCATCTATTATATTCAAAAGAAGCTAGCATCTGTCCATTGTAGCATTACCACTATTGCTCGTGGGATTGCTTTTGGAGGTGAACTAGAATATGCCGACGAAATGACGCTTGGAAAGAGTATTTCTAATCGCCAACCCATTGGCCAATATATAAAATAGGTTATTTCAATAATTATGTATAATTTCGATGTTCAAACATTGAATTATTAAACTTTTACCTTATGAAAAAGATTTTTGGGTTCATCCTCCTTGCGATGGTAAGTAGCACAGTTGCAATTGCACAAGTTCCAGCACAAAAAATTTGGGAAACCAAAACGGCACAGGTTCGTTTTATTGCAGTAGACGATAAAGATATTGATGCGCTCAATAAAGAAGCCGTAAGTCGCTTAGAACCTAATGGTAAGTTGAGTTTCACTATGTTAATGAAAGGTTTTCATTTTGACATGGGTAAAATGGAAGAGCATTTTAATGAAGAATATGTAGAGAGTAATAAATTTCCACGTGCCTTTTTTAACGGTCAAATTACCAATATCAAAGCTGTAGATTTTAAAAAGGATGGCAAATATCCAGTAGCCATTATGGGTACTATGCAGGTACACGGTGTTAATAAAGCCATTCAAGCAAATGGAACTGTGGAAGTAAAAAATGGAATTATCTCCGCTAATTCAAAGTTTACCGTTACTTTAAAAGACTTTGGCATTGGCGGAATTTTAATTAAAATGGTTGCAGATAAAATAAATGTGGAAGTAAACGCTAGCTATCAATAAACAAACTATTGATTCCCTTTTAATTTGGCTACAAGCTAATAGTATCCTAATTTTGCCACGCATTGCAGGTGGATTTGTTTATTGTTCAACCTGCCCATCCGTGAGGAAAAATGGAACTAATAAACGATTCCTATATCGATCCCCAAATTATTAGTTGTTTTTAGCTCCTGTTGGATGTTGCATAAAAAAAAATTTATGTCAATACAAGAGACGCTTAAAAAAAGAATTTTAGTGATTGATGGTGCCATGGGTACCATGATTCAGCGCCATAAACTTACCGAGGAAGATTATAGAGGTACTCGATTTGCCAATTGGCATTGTGATGTTAAAGGCAACAATGATTTGTTGTGCATTACCCAACCTGCCATCATTACAGGCATTCATTTACAATACTTAGAAGCAGGTGCTGATATTATTGAAACCAATACTTTTAGTAGTACATCTATTGCGATGGCAGATTACGACATGCAGGAATTTGCATATGAATTAAATATTGCTGCTGCAAAATGTGTAAGAGATGCTATTGATCAATACAAATCAAAACATCCTAATACTTCCGAAAAATATATTGCAGGTTCCATTGGGCCTTTAAATAAAACATTGAGTTTATCTCCTGATGTAAACAATCCTGGATTTCGTGCAGTTACATTTGATGAAGTTGTAGCAGCTTATACCGAACAAATTAAAGGCTTGGTGGATGGTGGTGTGGATGTTTTATTAGTAGAAACCATTTTTGATACACTTAATGCAAAAGCTGCCATTTTTGCTATTAAGGAATATTTTAGAAAAATTGGTAAGCCTGAATTACCCATCATGATTAGCGGAACTATTACAGATGCTTCTGGTAGAACTTTAAGTGGACAAACCTTAGAAGCTTTTTATACATCAGTAGCGCATGCAAAACCATTAAGTGTTGGTTTAAACTGTGCATTGGGAGCTCAGGAAATGCGTTCTCATATCGAAGAGCTTTCTCAAATTGCATCTTGTTATACTTCGGCATATCCAAATGCAGGTTTGCCAAATGCAATGGGGCAATATGATGAAGCGCCTCATCAAACTGGACATTTTATTGAAGAGTGGGCAAAGAATCAATTTGTAAATATTGTTGGCGGATGTTGTGGTACTACACCAGATCATATTAAACATATGGCAGACAATGTAAGGAACCTAGTACCTAGGCCTTTACCAATTGTAGACACAAACATCTAACATTAGGAGTGAACAAATACATATCCATTGCACTTTTAACAAGCCAATTCGATATGACAATTAAAAAAATATTATGATACATATCAAACCTTATCTAAGATTAGCTGGATTAGAACCACTTGTGATTCGTCCAGAAACTAATTTTGTAAACGTAGGAGAAAGAACCAATGTAACTGGTTCTAAAAAATTTGCGCGTTTAATTAAGGAAAATAAATACGAAGAGGCATTATCGGTAGCACGTCAACAAGTAGAAAGTGGTGCACAAATTATTGACGTCAATATGGATGATGCTTTATTGGAAGGTGTCAAGGCAATGACTACTTTTTTAAACTTATTACAAAGTGAGCCCGATATCGCACGTATCCCTGTAATGATTGATAGTTCCAAGTTTGAAATAATTGAAGCAGGTTTAAAATGTGTGCAAGGAAAATGTATTGTGAACTCTATTTCGATGAAGGAAGGAGAAGCAAAATTTATTGAACAAGCCCATATTTGTAAAGCGTATGGTGCTGCAGTAATTGTAATGGCTTTTGATGAAGTAGGACAAGCAGATACCAAAGATAGAAAAATAGAAATTTGTGAGCGTGCCTATAAAATATTAGTGGAGC
Organism: uncultured Bacteroidota bacterium; assembly: GCA_903938445.1. Classification (GTDB taxonomy): domain Bacteria; phylum Bacteroidota; class Bacteroidia; order Chitinophagales; family Chitinophagaceae; genus Sediminibacterium. The sequence continues at coordinate 65,531 of CAJADG010000071.1, forward strand.
AGGTTGGATTTGATCCACAGGATATCATTTTTGACCCCAACATTTTTGCAGTTGCAACAGGTATAGAAGAACATAACAATTATGCGGTAGATTTTATTGAAGCAACACGTGTAATTAAACAAAAAATGCCATTAGCAAAAGTGAGTGGTGGTGTTTCCAATGTATCTTTTTCTTTCCGCGGAAATGAAGCAGTACGTGAAGCTATACATGCTGTATTTTTATACCATGCCATCAAGGCGGGTATGGATATGGGTATCGTAAATGCAGGTCAATTGGCTGTGTATGATGAAATTGATCCTGTGCTAAGAAATTTATGCGAGGATGTGATCCTGAATAAAAACAATGACAACAACCAAGCCACTGAAGCATTGATTCAATTTGCAGATAATATTAAAGCAAGTGGAGAGAACGCAGGTCAATCATCCGAAGAGGCCAATAAAATAAAATTAGCTTGGAGGAATGATACAGTGGAGAAACGTTTATCGCATTCTTTAATTAATGGGATTACTGATTTTATTGAAGAAGATACCGAAGAAGCAAGACAAAAATACAGTGCACCTTTAGAAGTGATTGAAGGCCCTTTAATGGCGGGTATGAATATTGTGGGTGATTTATTTGGCGCAGGTAAAATGTTTTTACCACAGGTAGTGAAAAGTGCAAGGGTGATGAAAAAAAGTGTAGCTGTATTAACCCCCTATATTGAAGCAGAAAAAGAAAGATTAAAAAATGCATCCGCAAATCCTAATGGACAAACCAAGGGACCAGCTAAAATATTACTTGCAACCGTAAAAGGAGACGTACACGATATTGGCAAAAATATTGTAGGCGTTGTGTTAGGTTGTAATGGTTATGAAATTATTGATATCGGAGTGATGGTGCCAGCAGATAAAATTTTATCTGAAGCAGTGAAACATGATGTAGATATAATTGGATTGAGCGGATTAATTACACCTTCCTTAGATGAAATGGTATATATCGCAAAAGAAATGAAGCGTCGTGGTATGAATATCCCATTAATGATTGGTGGAGCAACCACTTCACGTATGCATACTGCTGTAAAAATTGCTCCTGAATATGGTGACGGCGTAATACATGTACTGGATGCTTCACGTAGTGTTACCGTTGCTGGATCTCTTTTAAATAAAGAACAAAAGATAACCTTCTTAAGTAATTTAGAAAAAGAATATATACAGCTTAAATCGGATTTTGATAATAAGAAAACGGTGAAGCAATCTACTCCATATGCAGAAGCTTTACAAAACAAAATGAATATCGATTGGTCTAGTTTTAATGCGACTACCCCAAGTTTTACTGGAAATCAAGGTATAGAAATTAATGACTTATCGGTATTAGTGGATTATATAGACTGGAAGCCTTTCTTTATTGCCTGGGAATTGCATGGTAATTTCCCTGCTATCTTAACCGACGAAAAAGTGGGTGAAGTAGCTAGTAAATTATATGCAGACGCGAATGCATTATTGCAAACCATTATCAAAGAAAAATGGTTAACTGCTAAAGGTGCTGTAGGTTTCTGGGAAGCAAGTTCCAAGGGGGATGATGTTATCTTAAATCATGCTGGAGAAAAAACTGAATTGCATTTCCTAAGACAACAAGCTAAAAAAGCAGCGGGTCAACCTAATTTCTCCTTAGCTGACTTTATTTGCCCAACCACCGAAAATAAAAAAGATTACCTAGGCGCTTTTGCGGTAACCATTCATGGAATTGAAAAGCATATCAAAGCATTTGAAGACAATCAAGATGATTACAATAAAATTATTTTACAAGCTTTAGCAGACCGTTTAGCTGAAGCATTTGCAGAATATTTACACGCAAAAACGCGTAAAGCAATTTGGGGCTATGCAAAAGACGAGCAATTAGGCAATGATGAATTGATAAAAGAAAACTATGTGGGTATTCGTCCTGCACCTGGCTACCCTGCTTGTCCTGATCATACCGAAAAATATACTTTGTTTAATTTATTAGACGCTGAAAAGCATACTGGCATTACCTTAACAGAAAGCTTAGCCATGTATCCTGCATCAAGTGTATGTGGTTGGTATTTTGCAAATCCTCAAAGTCAATACTTTGGTTTAGGTAAAATACAACAAGACCAGGTGGATGATTATGCAAAACGTAAAGGCCAATCCTTAGAGTATATCACTAGATGGTTGCAACCAGTAATTGAATAGAAAACAAGAATATATCCATAAAAAAAGGTCTCAAAAATATTGGGACCTTTTTTTATGATGACAATTTTATACTTTTTCAAATAACCACCACAAACGCTTTCTTGGCTTTATCTTATAATTTTTATTTACATACTTAGCAATATGTTCAACTGCTTCATCGGCACTATCAGTAAATAACATAAATTTTTTATCCTCTTCAGCTATTGTTCCCTCAGCAATCATTGCCTCCATCCATTCTTTAAACGGAGCATAATATTCCTTACCCATTACTACAATAGGGAAATCATTAATCACTTTGGTTTGCGCTAATGTGAGCGTTTCAAAAAATTCATCCATGGTACCAAAGCCACCTGGCATAATGATAAATCCATAAGAGTATTTTACCATCAATACTTTTCTGATAAAAAAATAATCAAAAGTGATGGATATATTAGTATAAGGATTGGGCGTTTGCTCAAAAGGTAATTTAATATTACATCCAATGGACTTTCCCCCTGCTTCAAATGCGCCTCTATTTGCCGCCTCCATTACACCTGGTCCACCGCCAGTCATTGTGGTTAAGCCTAAAGCAGCAATTCTTTTGCCTATTTCTTTTGATTTAATATAGTAAGGATGAGTTTCATTAAATCTTGCTGAACCAAAGACAGTAATACAGGGTCCAATAAAATGCAATGTTCTAAATCCTTTAATAAACTGAATGAAAATTTTAAAAGCGAAGCCTAATTCATTTATCCTTGGTTTTGGGCCTTCTAAGTGATAATATTCATTAGTAGAAGGAATTATTCTTTTTGAACTTTGTTTCATCTTTTGTTGAAAATCTTTGATTAAAATATACATGAAGTTAAAATAAATAATAACCTTATGAACATTAAATTAATTAAATTTGAAGTACCTATTTACATTTATGAAATCCATACTCAGGTTTTCTATTTTATTAAGTCTTCTTTTTATCTATAGCAAAAATTATAGTCAAGGAAAAGTAGTATTGGAGCAAATTCAAGTGTATTCTACCTTGCAACCAAATGCTAACTATTGGCAATTACCAAAGGATATTAGTTTAATTGAACAATCTCTTGACAGTGGAATATTCAAAGAGTTTAAATTAGAGCGAATAAGTCAATTTAAACCAACCATTAAAACCTTAACTAAACAAAGTCAGGTTGGAAAAATTATAATTAATTGGGAAAACACAAGAAGCTTTCCCTACCACGCTTATTTAGAATTATATGAATTGGACTTGTCATCACTAAAGCTTAAAAAGGAAATTCAAATTAGTCAACAAAAAAAAGACAGCATTCAATCTGTTTGGGCAATTTCAGTATCCATCTTCAATTTACAGCATGAAAAAGTTTTTCAAAAATCTATTTTATTAGGACTTATGCCAGTACAGAATGTAGGTATGGGACGTGTTGCTGAATTTTTGCCTACTACCCCTAATAATTTATATCAAGCCATAGCAAAAAGTGTGGGTTTCATAAATAACGAAATTGAAAACTTTGAGATGATTGATGCTAAAATTCCGGAAGCATTTTTTACAGACAACTATTGGATGCCACTCATTCACAATCAACCTAGAGTGAGTTTTGATACAAGTAAGCAATTTATAAGTTTTGCTAGCAAAAAGGGATTACAATTATTAAGAATTCCTTCGGCCAACCTGATAAAAATTGACTTCAAAAATAAAGCAACTAATTACCAATTTAAAAATGTCATTTCTGATATTAAGAATACTAGAAAAAATGTAAATGGCAACGAATATTACCAAGTAACACAAGCGCTAAGGGATGTGCATGAAAATAAAGATTACTCCATTTTAGCCTATTTAGAATTCGATCCCGACTATAATATCGATGAAAGAAACAACGGTACTCAGGCTTTACATTTTTTAGATGGCATAGGTAATTATATTTTTAGCGGTACTGACACGATTGGAAAATTTCAGATAAAGGATATGGAAGCAGAAAATACAAAATTCTATTACCCCAATACTGTTTATAATGGTTATGATTCTTCAAAACAATATAATGTGCAAGCATTTAATAAACCTATGCAAATCACACATTCAAAAGTGATAATTGGAAAACTATATAACCATACATTCAAGATTCTATTTGATAATGATCAATCTTTAAAAACTATTTTAGTAGATGACAAAGAAGTTATGATTATTGATGGGTTCAATAAACCAAGACAGATGGTTACTTTACCCAATAGTTTTGAAGATTCATTTAGAAACTTACTCATCTTAATTGCATACGGTGAGTTATTTCAAAGTCCAAATTAATATAAATTTACACTATGCGTATTGTTAGTTATAATGTAAATGGCATTCGTGCTGCCATCAAAAAAGGTTTAATAGATTGGTTAAAGGAGTATCCTGTGGATGTTTTATGTGTGCAAGAAACCAAGGCAACACCGGAAGATATTGATTTATCCTTATTTACTGAATTGGGCTATCATATTGCTTGGTTCCCTGCTCAAAAAAAGGGATACAGTGGAGTTGCAGTATTCAGTAAGAAAAAGCCGACTCAAATAATAACTGGCACGGGACACGAAATGAGCGATTTTGAAGGTCGTGTGATAAGAGTTGATATTGGTGATATTACGATTATTAATGCCTACTTCCCATCCGGCACTAGTGGAGATGAAAGACAAACTTATAAATACCAATGGCTAAATGAATTTTATGCATGGGTAGAAGCATTAAAAAAAGAAAGACCAAAAATTGTTGTAGCGGGAGATTATAATATTGCACATGCCGATATTGATATTCATGATCCGAAAGGAAATAAAAAATCATCTGGTTTTTTACCTGAAGAAAAAGCATGGATGGATCAATTTGTTGCCGCAGGATGGATTGATAGTTTTAGACATATTAACCCTACAGTAGTTGGTGCGTACAGCTGGTGGAGTCAACGTTTCCCGTCAGTGAGACTCAATAACAAAGGGTGGAGAATAGATTACTTGTGTACTAGTGCGGCACTAGAAAAATCAATTATTAGCGCTGAAATTTTACCTATGGTAAAGCATAGTGATCACTGTCCAATTGTAGTAGAAATTAAATAAGCTTTTCGTAACCAAACGTTTTATTTATGCATGTTTTTAATATAAGTTTTCAAATAGCACCCACACTTCAAGCACCATGGTTGGAATGGATGAAAAGTAAATTTATTCCAATGGTAGTTGCAACAAATTGTTTTGAAGATCATAAATTTTATGAATTAATTGTTGACGAGGACCAAGCGCCAACCTATACCCTACAACTATTTGCGACAAATCAGGAATTACTCATTCAATTTAAAGAAACACTATCCCCCGTCATTATCGATGAGCTTTCTAGTACCTGGGGAGACCAATGTTTTCACTTTATTACCAATATGAGAATTGTGAATTGATTGTGGATAGTTTATACGGCTACAACTCAATATAGGCCTATATTTCAGCTTTATCAAGTCCTATAAATCAATACTACAAAGGATTACAGCCATTTTTATAAAAAAATGATTTTAAACATTTAAGGTTATTTTGTCACAAAAACCTTGCTATTTAAGGGTTTTAGTGGAAAAATAAATTTAAAAATAAATGGCAAAATATTTTTTCGTTTCACAAAAGCTAATAAATTTGTCTTATCGTTTAAAACTATAAAAAACACATCTATGAACAAAGCAGAATTAATCGCGCACATCGCGGATAACGCGGAACTTACAAAAACATCAGCTAATGCAGCTTTAGATGCATTTATCGATGCAGTAACTAAATCTTTAAAGAAAGGTGGTAAAGTAACTTTAGTTGGTTTCGGTACTTTCTCAGTGTCTAAGCGTGCAGCTAGAACTGGTCGTAACCCAAAAACTGGTGCTACTATCAAAATCAAAGCTAAAAAAGTTGCTAAATTTAAAGCTGGTAAAGAATTAAGCGGAAAATTATAATTGAAATTTATTTCAATAAAAACCCCCTAATATCAGGGGGTTTTTTTATTTTTGCTATCCAATCACTAAATAAAACACAATATCATGGGTAGAGGAGATAAAAAAACAGCTAAAGGAAAAAGATTTTTAGGTTCTTATGGCAAAAGCAGACCACATAAGACAACTAGAGGTAGAAAAGCTACAAAAGCAAGCGCATAAGCCATTCTAGCTAATTTATAAGATTCCCCGAACTTACCCCGTATGTTCGGGTTTTTTTATAGTAATTTTGCAAATCATGAAGCGTTTATTTCTTTTTATTGCATTACAGGCTATTACAGCCGCTACATTTGCGCAGTGCGCTATTTGTACTAAAACTGCAAGTCAAATGGGTGAAGACGCTGGTAAGGGCTTTAATTTCGGTGTTATTTATCTTGCCGCAATGCCTTTTGCCATTATTGGCTATATTGCTTTTAGATGGTGGAAAAGTGATAAACAAGCTTAGTTGCATGCACTAATCTATTACTTCTTTCAATTGTACTTTTAAAAATTGGCGGGTAAAAATCTGAACCGCAATCACCACCCAGATAATAAAACAACCCAATGCTTTTAAAGCATATGGCATCATAATATGGGTTCTCACCCAAGGTGTAAAAATATCCGAATAAGAGAAGCTGGAGAAAAAGATGGCTACTATAAACAATATATTATTCCATTTTGTTTTTTCTTGCAAAACGTACCATAAACAAATAGCGGGCACACCAATTATATAAGTAGGTGATTCCGTGCCTGTATTAAATACAATTATAAAAAGTAAAACAGAACATAATATATACAATCTATATATGGGATTGCTAAAGTGTTTGTAATAAAGATATTGTGCGCCAAATATAAGTAAGCCCGGCAAAATGATAAACCATTTGTTAAGCGAAGGGAAATTAAAAATACGTTTGATCATTCCTTGTAAAGTAATATCCACCATATTATGATACATCGAAACCGTAATATCAAAATTAGATTTTAAAGACAATGCAGCTGCCCAATCTTTATAACTTTGCAATAAAAATGTAGGGCTTGTAAAAATCAAAGGATAAAATAAAAGCACCATCAACCAAAAGACAAATGAAATAATAAACCTCTTTTTATTTGCACTAAAAAAGAAAAAAGCAAGTGCTGTAATACTATATAATTTTACAAAAAATCCCAATAGCATCATGAGTGTTGATCTGGATTCTTTTTGATTAATTAAATATACAAAAGATAAAATAATGGTTGCAGCCATAATTCCATTACTCTGCAGATTGGAAGTCGCATTCATCATTTCATTCGCGGATAATAATAAAATGAAGTTTTGCTTTTTTTTATGAATAGGTAATTGCCTGATAGCATAATACAATACCCCCGCATCAAAAATACCCCATGCAAACATCGAAACAGCTACAGGTAATAAAGTAAAGGGAACAACCAAAGCAGCAAAACTTGGGCTGTAATAATAATGATCCCAATACTGCGTTAGGTACTCAAGGTATAAATTAGTTTCATTTTGTAAATGAAAAAAAGATTGTCTAAAAATAATAAAATTATTAAATGCATGGTTATTGTACGCATTGACTAGTGCTAATAATACGAGGCCAAACCAAACGCTTGCTATTATTTTATTATTGCTGATTAATTGATTTCCTATTGACTTAATGTTCATTATATATTTTTATTACATCCATTAACTCCTTTACACCAAATCCTGTATTAGCAATGGTTTCAACGATATATGATTTTACTCCTTCGCGTTCAGACAATGCTTGCCTTAAATGATTTACAAATTTTTTCGCTTCGGGCCTGTCTGATTTATTTACTACAAATATATTGGCCACTTCAAATAATCCTGACTTCATCATTTGTATATCATCCCCAGCTTCGGGCACCAATACTAATATAGTTGGTGAAGCAACTTGAACAACTTGTACTTCAGATTGTCCTACTCCAACTGTCTCCAAAATCACATAATCAAACCCAACTGATTTAATTAAATCAACAATCGATCCGATTTGTTTTATCAACCCACCTAAATGGCCTCTACTGGCTAAGGATCTGATGTACACCATGGGATGCAAATACCACTCTCTCATTCTTACTCTATCTCCAAGTAAAGCGCCGTTATGTAAAACTGAACTTGGGTCCACTGACAATACTGCTACTTTTTTTCCTTCATGGACCAATTGTCCAATAAGTGCTGCAATTAAAGTGCTTTTTCCTGCACCTGGAGGTCCAGTAATACCTATAACAGGAATATTGTTAGGTTGTAGTAGCGCTACAAAATCGGCACTCCCTTCTTGTTGATTTTCTAAGAAAGAAACACATTTTGAAAGGTTAAGATAATTAGTTTCTTTAACCTCATCAATGATGGAAGAAATGGCAAATTGCATTAAGGACGAATTATATTATGGTTCCTAAAATCAAAAGGTCTTATCCCTGTCCACTTTTCAAAATAATAAAGTACTCTATTCTTGAAACTAAAATTCTTTTTTGAAATATCTAAGTCAATCACCCAATTTTTTCTTCTAATACGATCTAACATCACATTGGGATGTGTGCCTGTGAATTTTTCTAAAGAATCGAATCCAGAAAAATCATAATAATCTGGACTTGAGATAATTTCTTGCATCTTGGTATCATCATTCCAAAAAGTAGCACTCTCTTTTTGTTTTTTTCGCATTTGCTCAGGACTCTTCACCCATCCATAATGATAAATACTTGCATTAATGGAAGCAACAGGTAATTTAGACTTTCCAATTCTAAATCCTTGCGCATCCTTGTAGGCACTAATTGCTTTATTATTTCTTATAATTCTAGTTTCATGTGCATACCATTTTCTGCTATCTCCAACATAATCATAGGTCCCAAAAAAATGTTTATACTTAAACAATAAACCTTGCACTGCTTTATCATCCGCATATTCATTGCAGGCAGCTAAAATAGCTGGATGATATTTTTCATGCACTACTTCATCCCCCTGAATATAAAATGCCCATGTAAAAGAATCATCAATCAATTCAAAGGCTTTATTGGTTTCAACAGCCAACACCGTTCCACCTTTTCTCAAATTTTTGTCCCAAACTGAATGATGTATTTTAATTTTTGGATCTCCAATAGATTCAATTAATGCAATTGTTTCATCGGTAGAATCTCCGATTAAAACAATCATCTCATCCACTACTGGCAAAATAGACTTAATGGCTTCCACAATCGGAAAATCATTTATCACCGCGTTTTTTATAATCGTAAATCCCGCAATCTTCATATCCTTTTCATTTGTTCTTCAAATAACCGAAATCTTTTGCAACTTGCCTATAGTTTTAGGTAAACTTTGGGGCAAAGAGGCTAATTTTGAACTACAAGTAAGTATATGTCAACAAGTATTTGTTTTGATTTCGGAAATACAAGATTAAAGGCTGGCATTTTTAAAGCTGGCGAATTATTGGAAGTGGAGGTTTTACAAAAAGGTGATATTGCCGAAATAAGTTCCTTTTTGGACAAATGGACGCCTGAAAAAGTCATTTTGTCCTCAGTTATTCATCATGATGCCCAAATCGAAAGGCTTCTTGCTGCTAGAACAAAATTTCATCTTCTTGGACCCAGCACCCAAATCAACTTCACAACGCCTGTTGGCAAACCTGAAACCATTGGTGCCGATCGTTTAGCCTTGGTTTCAGCAGCTGTTGACTTATATCCCAGCCAACATAACCTAATCATTTCACTTGGCACCTGTATTACCTACAATTTTGTGACCAATGCACATGAATTTTTAGGAGGAAGCATATCCCCGGGAACTCAAATGCGTTTTAGGGCTATGCACGAGCAAACAGCCCTTTTGCCCCTAATTACCCCTTCATCTGAGTTCACATTAGTAGGTTATGACACCAAAACCAACCTATTAAGTGGGGTAATTTTAGGAATTGCGGCCGAAATTGACGGGATAATCGCAGCATATGAAGCTAAATATGCCAACTTTAACGTGCTATTAACCGGTGGTGACATTAGTTATTTTGTTCCTCACTTAAAAAAGAGGATATTTGCCGACCCAAATTTAATATTTAAAGGACTTTATGCTATTTGCGAAAAAAATAATTAGAACCCTGCTCTTGATCGTTTTTGTTAGTTCAATAACTAGAATTAATGCACAAATTAACTCCCCATTTTCAAGATATGGATTGGGTAACGAAGTTTTCAATAGTCAAAACACCACCAGCCAAGGAATGGGTGGTTTTACAGCTGCATACACTAACAGCATGAATGGAAATTTTGGACAGAGCGTGAATTTTAATAACCCAGCATCCTATGGTGGTCTTTACATGACTACTTTCGACTTAGGAATGGATTACACTAGTAATACTTTAAAAGGAAATAATCCAGTTTCCAGATTCAACTCGGCTTATTTTGTTCCAAATTATTTATCAATAGGTATGCCAATTGATAAAGCCAAAAAAATTGGAATGGCTTTTGGATTAAGACCACTTACACAAATAAACTATTCGCTGGATGAATTAAAAGTATTGCCAACAAAGGATACATTATATAATAACTATATAGGGCAAGGGGGTTTAAACCAAGCATACATTGGATTTGGTAAGTCTTGGAAATATATTAGTGTTGGTTTCAATACTGGATATAATTTTGGGAAAAAGAAGATTGAAAACATTAAGTCGTTTCAATACAATACTGATTCAACCCATTTTTATCAATCACAAGCAAGTACCAATACATTGTTTGGTGGATTGTTTTTTCAATTGGGTGTGTTAGGAGAATTTAATTTAAAAACTGTAGGTCATAAAATTGCCGCTGATAAAACAGAATATAGTTTGAGCTATGGCGGTACTTTCACTTTAGATCAAAGCTTAAATGGTAAACAAGATATTTTAAGACAAACAGGTACTTTCTCAACTGGTTCAGAATCTCCAATAGACACTGCTTCTTTATCTGCAAATAACTTTGGTACCATCAAAATTCCTTCTTCTTTAACAGCAGGAATTGCTTTTCACAAAAAAGAAGTGAGCAATAACGGAACTTTTGATCAATTAGTGATTGGCATAGAGTTTGATAAATCCAACTGGAAAGATAAATACAGTTTTTATGGCCAGCCTGACTTAGTTTCAAATGCTTATATGACAAGAGTAGGATTTCAATACACTCCCAATGCATTGGATTTTGAAAACTATTGGTCAACTGTAACCTATAGAGCAGGATTTAATATTGGAAGAGATTATATTAATATTGACCAAAAAGGATTAGATGTTTCGACTATATCATTAGGATTTGGATTACCCATTAGAAAATATCGATCCTATGATTACCAATTTTCTGTTCTTAATTTAGCAATGCAATTTGGGAAAAGAGGAAGTAGCTCCAATAGCTATCAAGAAAGTTTTTTCCAATTCACTGTAGGCTATAGCTTAAGTGATATTTGGTTTAATAAACGCAAATATGATTAATAGAATCATTAGCATAAAATTTATAACGGCAGTTACTTTTATTGGTAGCTGCTTTTTTATAGCATCATGTGAAAATAATATTAATGATGTTAAGGCGCTAAGCGCCAATACAGGCGGCATTGATATTGGAAAGGACGTTGCTATATACATGAGTGAAGGTGGTAAAATGAACGCTAAGTTAACTGCCCCTATCATGAAAAAATATCTTCAAGATAGTGGCAAGATGATTGAGTTCCCTAATTCTATTAAAGTAGATTTTTATAAAGACAGTACAAAAATTGAAAGCAAGTTGCGAGCCAATTACGCTAACTATATTCAAGAACAAAACAAGTTTTTCTTAAAAGGCGATGTAGTCATTTTTAATGTTAAAGGAGACACTTTATGGTGCAAGGAAATGTATTGGGACCAGGCAATTAGTAAATTTCATACCGATAAAGAAGTGGTCATTAAACAACATAACCCTATTTCAAAAATATATGGATTAGGCTTTGAAGCCAATCAAGATTTAACCGACATCAAGATTATAAAGCCTCAATCCAATAGCTTTGCTATAATTTCAGATAGCAGCGGTATTAATTAATCTTAATTTATGAATATCTTTAAGCTATGATTTTCGCCATAATTGCTTCACTTATTTTAATTGGATTCTTTTCGGGATATGAAATTGGATTTGTAAGTGCCAATAGATTAAGTCTTGAATTGAAGAAAAAGAACGGAGATAAATCAGGACTCATCATCGCGCGCTTTTTACAAGCCCCTACTGAATTTATTGGGACCTGTTTAGTAGGATTAAACATATCATTGGTTGTTTTTGGAATTCAATTTGAAGAACTTTTAAAAGAGCATCTTTGGAATCGATATCAATTAGATAGCTATAGCATCTTATTGGGTAATACTGTTTTATCTACCCTAGTCATTTTGATTATTGGAGAGTTAGTTCCAAAAGCAATTTTTAAAGCAAGGGCAAGTTCAATGATTTCTAAATTTGCAGTATTAGCAAATACTTTTCATTTTATATTTCGTCCGTTCACTAAAGTACTTGTGAGTATCGCACAATGGGTGGTTCGCTTTTTATTCCAAGTGAAATTCGTAAATAAAAAAGAGGCCTTTTCTAAGATTGATTTAGCCCATTTTATTCAACAAAATATTGAGCATCCGGAACAACAGGAATTAAATACAGATTTATTTGAGAATGCATTGAGTTTGCCAGAAATTAAAATTAGAGAATGTTTGGTTCCAAGAACTGAAATTGTTGGAGTAGAATTAACAACTTCTATTGAGGAGCTTACAGCATTATTTGTAGAAACTAAATTAAGTAAGCTCATTGTTTATGATGATACCTTGGATACCATTGTAGGCTATGTGCATCAGTTGGATCTATTTCAAAAGCCTGCTACTATTGCTGCAGTAATTCATCCAATTTTATTGGTACCTGAAAGTATGAGTGCCGCAGACTTAATTAATTTATTCTCCAAAAAGAGAAAAAGTATTGCATGGGTGGTGGATGAATTTGGTGGAACAGCAGGCATTGTAACTATGGAGGACGTTTTAGAGGAATTATTTGGAGAAATTGATGATGAATATGACGAGCAAGAGTTTGTAGAAAAGAAAATTTCTGAAAAAGAATTTATATTTAGCGGTCGTCTTGAATTAGACTACTTGACCGAAAAATACGGGGTAGATTTTGGTGCCGAAAATTCTGAGACATTAAGCGGCTACTTAATTCATTTTCACGAGACCATCCCAAAGGTGAAAACAATTATACATTTGGATCACTTTGATGCTGAAATACTTTCAGTAAGCGATACTAGGATTGAAAAAGTGAAAGTGAAAATGCACTAAAACCCCTAACTTTAAGCTCAATTAAAAGAGCTGTAAGCTTATCTTTTTATTTATTAAAAAAAATAATTATGTCATTTGTATTTGATAGTTCAAAACCTATTGCAATGGGATCAGACCATGCTGGTGTAGATTATAAAAAAGAAGTAAAGAAGTGGCTAGAAGAAAAAGGATACACTGTAAAAGATTTCGGTACTTACAATAGCGATTCTGTTGACTATCCCGATTTTGCGCATCCAACCGCAAATAGTGTTGAAACAGGTGAAGCAAGTTTTGGCATTTTATTTTGTGGTAGCGCTAATGGCGTTGCTATGACTGCTAATAAACATGAGGGCATCAGAGCCGGTTTATGTTGGCTTAGCGAAGTTGCCGAATTAACGCGTTTACACAATGATGCCAATATGATTTGTATACCTGCACGTTTTGTTAGCTTAGACGCAGCTAAAGAAATGATTGAAAAATTTATGACTACTGCATTTGAAGGTGGAAGACATCAAAATAGAGTCAATAAAATTGCTTGTTAAAAATAGTTTTTAGATACATAATTAATCACCCTTTTTTCAAAACAACTTAATGAAAAAAATAATCTGGATCTTGTTGCCATTCATAAGTACAATGGCTGTTGCACAAAAAGGCGAAACGCTTACTAAGTTTAGTAACGTTATTACAGCTGAAGCTTTAAAAGCAAAATTATCTGTTATCGCTAGTGCCGAAATGGAAGGTAGAGAAACAGCAAGCCCTGGTCAAAAAAGAGCGGCTGCGTATATCGAATCAGAATTTAAAAGAATGGGATTACTTCCAGGAAACGGGAATAGCTATCAGCAAACTTATCCTGTTTACCAAGATAATTTGACTGAAAAAAGTTTATCTGTAAACGGTAAATCATTTCAATGGGATAATGATTTTTCATTTTCATTACAAACCATTACAACTGGAAAATGGGATTATCAAGAAGTTGTTTTCGCAGGATATGGTATTGTAGACGATAGCAAAGGCGTTAATGATTATGCGAACCTAGATGTTAAAGGAAAATTAGTAGTCGTATTAGAAGGATCAGCTGCTGGTGTTCCAACAATGGGTCAAGGTGGCAATAGAGCATTTAATGCAAACCCAGCTTCCCCAATGGCTAAGATGCGTGCAGCTGTTGCAAAGGGCGCTGCGGGCTTGTTGACGGTTACCGCTAACTTTCCACGCAAAGTACCTGCTGATACTAAAGGTAATATGTATTTAAAAAAGAATGATGCTGCAGGTTTTTTAATGGCTAGCATTTCATCATCCATTGCAAATGCTATCTTAGGAAAATCAGTAACAAACATTAATGATTTAGCTGCTGCTAATAAAGGCAGTTATGCTGCTGCTGTTTCATTAGCTGCGACAAAGACAACTGAAAATTTAGAAAGCAGCAACGTGATTGCTTACTTACCAGGTACCGATAAAAAAGAAGAGTATTTATTTTTAACTGGTCATTATGATCATTTAGGCAAAAGAGGAAATGTTATTTGGTATGGTGCAGATGATGATGGCTCTGGTACTGTGGGCGTAATGCAAATGGCTGAAGCATTTGCTGCTGCTGCAAAAGCTGGTAATAAACCAAGAAGAACAATTGTATTTATGACTGTAAGCGGTGAGGAGAAAGGCTTATGGGGTTCTCAATATTATTCAGAGCATCCTTTATTTCCATTGGAAAAAACAACTGCTGATTTAAATACTGATATGATTGGTCGTGTTGATACGGAGCGTACATCAGGAGACAGTTTAAATTATGTTTATGTAATTGGACATGATAAATTAAGTTCTGATTTGCCAGTTATTAATGAAGCAGCGAATAAAAAATCAAGCAATATTACTTTGGATTACAAGTATGATGATCCAAATGATAAAAACATGATTTACTACCGTAGCGACCATTATAACTTTGCAAGAAAAGGAGTTCCTATTTTATTTTTCTACGATGGAATGTTATTGGCGGACTACCACCAACCTTCTGATACCATTGAGAAAATCAATTTTGACTTAATGCAAAAGAGAACTAAAATGGTTTATTTCACTGCATGTGAAATTGCCAATAGAGATGAAATGTTAAAGAGAGATATACCTTTAAATATGCCGTCGAGATAAACCAAAAATCATAAGCGTATAATAAAAGCCCCTTAAAAAATTAAGGGGCTTTTATTTTTTTAAACTATTTTTTCGTCTCCCCCCATCAACGAGGGTGGCAATTTTATTGCTATTGACCTAATATGTAGGCGAAGATCAATGGTACCACAATGGTAGCATCACTTTCCACAATAAACTTAGGAGTATGAATATCTAATTTACCCCATGTAATTTTTTCATTTGGAACGGCTCCAGAATAAGAACCATAAGAAGTAGTACTATCACTTACTTGGCAGAAATAACTCCAAAATGGAACATCATGCCATTCTAAATCCTGATACATCATAGGTACTACACAAATTGGGAAGTCACCAGCAATACCACCACCCACTTGGAAGAAACCAACTCCTTTTCCACCACTGTTCGCACGATACCACTCTGTCAACATTACCATATATTCAATACCGTTTTTAACAGTACTCGCCTTTAATTCATTCTTAATGACGTAGCTCGCAAAAATATTTCCTGTGGTGCTATCCTCCCAACCTGGAACAATAATTGGAATATTCTTTTTAGCTGCAGCAACAATCCAACTGTTTTTTGGATCAATTTCATAGTATTGTTCTAAGTCTCCGCTCAATACTACTTTATATAAAAACTCATGTGGGAAATATCTTTCACCAGCAGCTTCGGCATCCTTCCAAACTTTTACTAAGTGCTTTTGTAAGCGGCGGAAAGCTTCTTCCTCTGGAATACAAGTATCCGTTACACGGTTATAATGATTCTCTAATAAATCCCACTCATCCTGTGGTGTTAAATCACGATAGTTAGGCACACGCTTATAATGGCTATGGGCAACTAAATTCATTACATCTTCTTCTAGATTGGCACCCGTACAACTAATGATCGCAATTTTGTCTTGACGAATCATTTCAGCCAAACTAATTCCTAATTCAGCAGTACTCATTGCACCTGCTAAACTCACTAGCATTTTACCACCCTCTAATAAATGGGTTTCATATCCTTTAGCAGCATCTACTAAGGCAGCAGCATTAAAGTGTCTATAATGGTGCTCTATAAATTGAGAAACAGGTCCTTTGCTCATTTTTTCAGATTTGATGCAAAAGTAATTTTTTTTAGGCATAAATAGTAACTTGTGTAACGAATCCGGTTTCAAGATAAAAATGATGTAAACAATGAATAAGTCTACTCCCAACCTGTTATTAGCCCTAGTAATTTTAGCAGTACCATTTGCCTATGCTGCCTATATCTATCCAACCTTACCACAA
The DNA here is from genome assembly GCA_903938445.1 of uncultured Bacteroidota bacterium. Taxonomy (GTDB): domain Bacteria; phylum Bacteroidota; class Bacteroidia; order Chitinophagales; family Chitinophagaceae; genus Sediminibacterium. The sequence continues at coordinate 82,333 of CAJADG010000071.1, forward strand.
ACCATTCCCACTCACTTTAATATGAAAGGGGAAGCGGATGGCTTTGGGGAAAGAAGTACTATTTTTTTAGGGCCAGGCATATTGTCGGGTGTAGGTTTATTTACATTTTTCTTGCTTTCCAATATTAAGAATTTCGATCCTAAAAAATTCAAAGCAGAGGATGAAGGCATGTTTAAAAAATTAGCCCTTATTTTAGTTTCATTTTTAAGTTTATTAGGACTCATTATCACTTTTGCCTCAACTGCTCCTAAATTAAATATTACCAATTTATTATTACCATTATTAGGAATTTCATTTGCAATCATGGGTTGGTATATGCCTAAAATTCATCAAAACTATTTTGCTGGAATTAAACTACCATGGACATTAGAAAATGTAGACAACTGGAATGCTACGCATAAACTGGCAGGAAAAGTTTGGATTTTTGGTGGAATTATTCAAGCCATTGGAACATTAATATTACCAAGTGTTGCAGCGTTTGTCGTATTTATGGTAAGTACTTTAATTATGGTTATTATCCCGACCGTATTTTCCTATAGAATGTTTAAAAGAGGAAATCAACTATAATAACTAGCGAAAAAAATATCAATGAATAATTATAAAAATTTAGGGACAAAATATATCCATGCTGGTGCCCATCCAGATCCAAGTACAGGAGCCATCATGACACCTATCTTTCAGACTTCAACTTTTGTTCAGTCTGCTCCTGGTGTCCACCAAGGATATGAATATGCTAGAAGTCAGAACCCTACTCGCTTTGCGCTAGAGGAAGCTTTTGCAGTAATAGAAAATGCTAAATTTGGATTGGCCTTTGCAAGTGGCGTAGCAGCAACGGATGCGGTGATGCGCTTATTAGTTCCTGGTGATGAAGTAATTGCTGCTCATGATATGTATGGAGGCACTTACCGTTTATTTTCAAAAGTGTACGAAAAAATGAATATCAAATTTCATTATGTAGACACTTCTAATACTGAAAATATTACCAATGCCATTACACCAAAAACAAAACTCATTTGGATTGAGACCCCTACAAATCCTTTAATGAATATCACTAATATTGCTGCTGTGGCTGCCATTGGCAAAAAACATAATTGTATCGTATGTGTAGACAATACTTTCGCTTCTCCCTATTTACAAAATCCATTGGATGATGGAGCAACTATTGTGATGCATTCAGCCACCAAATATTTAGGCGGACATAGTGATGTGATTCAAGGGGCTTTAATGATGAATGATTCAGCATTAAGAGATCAATTATATTTTATACAGAAAAGCACAGGCGCAGTACCTGGACCACAGGATTGCTTTTTGGTGTTAAGAGGTATTAAAACATTACACGTTAGAATGCAAAGGCATTGTGAGAACGGAATTAAAGTGGCAGCTTATTTACGTCAACATCCTAAAGTAGCAAAAGTATATTGGTGTGGCTTTGAGGATCATCCTAATCATGAAATTGCTAAAAAACAAATGCGTGGATTTGGAGGTATGATGAGCTTTACATTGAAAGACGATAGCATTGCAGCAGCAACTAATGTTTTATCAAGTACTAAAATATTTTCTTTAGCTGAAAGCTTGGGTGGTGTTGAATCATTAATTAATCATCCTGCAAGTATGACCCACGCTTCTATTCCCAGAGATATTAGAATTGCCAATGGATTAACAGATGGATTGATTCGCTTAAGTGTAGGTATTGAAGATGCGGATGATATAATTGCAGATCTTGCACAAGCCATTGGTTAAGTAAAATCTAAAGATGAGTAAGCAAGCTGAGATTCAAAAAATATTAAACCTAAAAGTTAAGCAATATAATCGGCTTGAATTTATAGAGAAGGATCCCATTAGTATCCCTCATCAATACAAAAAGCAGCAGGACATTGAGATTGCTGCTTTTTTTGCCGCCATATTTGCATGGGGGAACCGAATTACCATCATCAATAAGTGTAACGATTTATTGGGGCGTATGGATAATGCCCCTTATGATTTTTGCATGAATCATTCTTCAAAAGAATTAAAAAAGATAATTGGCTTTGTGCATCGCACATTTAATGATACAGATGCATTGTATTGTATAGAATTTTTCAAGCATCACTTTTCAAATTATCAAAGTTTAGAAACTGCATTTTTTCAAAATCAAATCACAAAAGAAAGAATTAAAACAGTCCAAGCTGCACTAACGCATTTTCAATCTTATTTTATGTCTTTGGAAGATGCGCCAAGGCGTACTCAAAAACATGTTTCAAGTCCTGTTTCTGGTTCAACTTGTAAAAGATTAAATATGTTTTTAAGATGGATGGTACGCAAAGATAATCAAGGAGTTGACTTTGGAATTTGGAATGCTATTAAGCCTTCAGAATTAATCATGCCAATAGATGTACATGTAGCAAGAGTTTCAAGAACATTGGGAATTTTACAAAGACCGCAAACCGATTGGCTCACCGCATTGGAATTAACCGAATATTGCCGAACTTTAGATGCAAAGGATCCAGTCAAATATGACTTTGCATTATTTAGTTTGGGTGTAACTGAAAAATTTATTTAATCTTTAGTAAATCAATTTATTATTTTATGGAAATTAATTTACAATCACTTGAAAAATTAGACCGACCTAGCTTAGAGGATGCGATTAATGAATTGATCAAAAATGATTTTTCAAAATTGGTTCAAATATTATATCGCATTGATGTATCTGAAGCCAAGTTAAAAAATATTTTAAATAGTAACCCTAATGAAGATGCTGGTAAATTAATTGCACAGGTAATAGTAGATCGTTTAGAAGCCACTAAAAAAGCAAGAGAAAGTTTTAATACCACTCCAAGAATTGATGATACGGAAGAAAGACTGTAATGAATGTATTTTTTACAAATCCCCTAGCTGAGGACGCATCACAATATCTTCCACCACCGCTTGAGGACTTAATTGCGTTGCCGTGTAGATCATTTTAGCAATATCATTAGCTTCCATAATGCGCTTAGGATCTACACCCGAACCTGCCCAACTATTGGTAAACACTGCTCCTGGACATACAGCAGTGACTTTTATTCCACTGTCTTTTAATTCAAGTCTTAAATTTTTAGAAAAACCTAATAAGGCAAATTTACTAATGCTATAAGACCCACCATTTTCATACGCGTTTAAAGAAGCAATAGAACAAATATTAAAAATATGACCAGCACCTGTTGCAAGCATCGAGGGCAGTAAAGCACGTGTTAGATGATAGGCTGAAAATAAATTGGTATTTAACTGTTGCTCTAATTGACCATCTGCTTCATCCTGTAATCTGCCTGGCACAAAGTTGCCGGCATTATTAATAAGTATATCAGGCGTTGTTCTTTCCAAACACCATTTTGAAAAATCAGAAACCTCGGATTTAACAGATAAGTCAGCAGGAAAAGAATCAATTACTACTGAAGGGTATTGATGCTGCAAAGTACTAACTGCTTTTTGAAGTGCACTTTCCGTTTTACTTGTTAAGTATAAATGATGTCCATTGGCAGCAAATATTTCTGCAATCGCATATCCAATTCCCTTTGATGCTCCCGTAATGATAATATTCATAAAAATCAATAATAATATGCAATAAAGATAGGAAGCAATATTGTATTTTCGCTCAATATCAATTAGCATCCTCATTAATATGCCTTACCAACACCTCTTTTTTGATTTAGATCATACTATTTGGAATTTTGAAATGAATTCAAAAGAAACGCTATGGGACTTACACCAAAAGTTTCAGTTAGCTGAAAAAGGAATTAATGATTTTGATACTTTTTACGATCATTACAGTGTTCATAATCACAGATTATGGGATCGATACACGAAGGGATTTATTAAACAAGAAGAGTTAAGGTGGAAGCGTATTTACTTAAGTTTATTAGATTTTAAAATAGCAGACGAAGCCTTATCCAGAGCAATGTCTGTTGACTATTTAGACATTTTGCCCAATAAAACAAATCTGTTTCCTTATACGATTGAAATTCTTGACTACTTAAAGGCAAAGGGTTATCAAATGCATTTAATCACAAATGGATTTGAATCTGTTCAGTTTAAAAAGATTGAAAATTCTAAAATAGCAAACTATTTTATGGAAGTAATTACTTCTGAAGCGAGTAATAGTCTTAAACCGCACAAGGAAATTTTTGAATACGCTTTAGATAAAGCAAAAGCTACTGTTGCTGAAAGTATAATGATTGGAGACAATGAAGCTGCAGATATTCAAGGTGCGATTAATATGGGGATGGACTCGGTGTTCGTAAACCACATCAACGCTGTACCAACGGTTCCAGCCACTTACACTATTACGCATCTTAAAGAATTGGAAAACATATTATAGTTTTATCTAAGTTCTACTAATTATAAAGGCCTCGAAATTCGAGGCCTTTATAATATATCTTAATCAATAATATTACTTATTACCAATTAGCTAAAACGGTAATTCCACCTTTCACCACATCTCCAATTTTACAATTAATTTTCGCATCTAATGGAAGTAATAAATCTACCCTGCTCCCAAATTTAATAAATCCATATTCTGAAGTTTGATCAAATTGTGTTCCTACAGTAGCGTAATTACAAATACGTCTAGCTAATGCACCTGCAATTTGTTTTAATAGTATACTCCCCTTTTCATTTTCAATGACTACAGACCAACGCTCATTGTCCGTAGAAGATTTTGGATGCCATGCAACCAAAAATTTACCAGGATGATATTGGTTGTAAATAATATTACCTGCAATGGGTGTACGATTCACATGCACATTGGCAGGACTCATAAAAACACTTACTTGAATTCTTCTTTCTTGATAGTATTCATCTGGCTCCACTTCTTCAATGACCACTACTTTGCCATCGGCAGGGGAAACAATTGCAGACGCATCCTTTGTCCAATTTCTGCTAGGCATTCTGAAAAAAGAAACGATAAAAAGAAAAAGTCCTAATGTTACTACAAATACTGCCCATGCTGCAATAGTGCTGATTGGAAACAGATAAGAGAAGTTGGCAATATTTAATGCGCCAACTACCAATGCTGTTAATGCGATGGTGGCAGTACCTTCCTTGTGTATTGTCATACTATGAATTTAAAACGCGAAGGTAATCTATCTAATAGAAAATCTGAAGTAATAACCAAACAAATGGTGTCGCTAATAAAATAGAGTCAAATCGGTCTAAAAAACCTCCATGACCTGGCATCATAGTTCCACTATCCTTAACACCTGCTAATCGTTTTAATTTACTTTCCATTAAATCACCATAATTACCTGCAACAGCAGCAATTAAACAAACCATGAATACAAAACTGGTACTTAAATCAGGTAAATAATACCCTGTTACTTTCGTTACAAGCATTACCGCTAATATCACGCCACCAATGGTCCCTTCCCATGTTTTATTAGGAGAAATAGTGGATAAAGGATGCTTTCCAATTACAGATCCTACTAAATAAGCCATGGTATCATTCACCCAAACAGAAACTATAATTAAAAGAGGGATATATAAATTCGCATTTTGATAATAAGTAGAGGTAGGTAAGCTTCTAATTTGATAAAATAGTGATAATCCCATTGGAATATAAATAAGCCCTACCATACTTATTGCCATATTTTGTAAACTAAACTTCTTAGAAAAAACATCTGCTAATACAATGATGCATATAATAGCTGGCACAACATACACTCCTACTATTTTAAAAATTTGTGGTTCTAAAATGATAATTCTTTTAGAAAGTGTAAACATAATTGCAGCGCCTAATAAAAGTAATCCCCATTGATGAATAGAAGATTTATTTTTATAAGCTGGTGAAATAAGCCCTAATAATTTTTGAAATTCATATAAGCAGCCTGTTGCAATGACAACAAACAACGAAAAAAATGACCAATTATTCCAAATTAATCCTGCCACCATCACCACTACAAAAACAATTGCGGATAAGGCTCTTACTTTAAAAACAGAAAAATTAAATGCCATAATTAATTTAAATTTTTATTCAATATACAACTAAGCTTCCAATGTGTCTAATTCTAATGATTTCAATATTTCGCTAGCGACTGCAAAAAACTCTGCAGGAACATACACTTCGGCCTCTCCTAAAAAAACATAAGCCGAATCTTTGCGATCTAACAATTTTGCAGGAACCTCCTGTTGATTTAAAACATCCACAATCATTGAGGCTAACGCCAACTGACTACTCGAATATATTTTTATCCAGTCCTTCATAATTTGCCTCTTTTTTAATTTGTCGTAATAAATAAATTACTATGCCGATTGCGAAAATTCCCCAGTAAATAGGTATACTTTCATCCATTGCCTTTTCTACCTGAAGTTGATTGCCTCTTACTGTATATAAAGTGATAATTGCAATTGCATTATTTATAAAATGCATTAAAATAGACAACCAGATCGAGCCGGAATACTCAAATATAAAACCTAATAAAATACCTAATAACATTCTTGATAAAAATCCAAAATAAGAAAAGTGAAAGGCGCTAAATATTATTGCTGTAATCACAATAGACATTATTGCATTTCCTGACCAATTTTTAATTGTTTTTTGTAAAGCGCCTCTAAAAAAAAGTTCTTCCACGAATGCTGGAATAAATGCAACAGCAACAATATTGAAAAGTAAATCACCTATTGAATTCATTTTGGTCATTGCCATCATCGCTTGCTTATAAGTATTTTCCAACCCGGTTGCCCAAGCTTTAAAATTGGCAGGCACCGGAATTTTTTCTGTCAAACTTGCAGCGGAACCACTTAATATAAGACCCACAAATGAAAGCAATAAAACCAAATACACTAACCTAATTGACTTTATAGATTTGAAGCCCATATTTTGTCCAATGCGTCCATTGGTAAAAAATGCTACAGAGATACTTGGTACCAAAAAAGCTATTAAGGAAGCAAAAGCATTTGCAAATAGAGCAATATGTGCATTTTTTGCATCTAATAAAGCTACTTGAGTTTCAGCAAAGCTTACGTGTAAATAACCTGCAACAATTGAAAATGTAATAAGACCTCCAATGATCAAACTTATTGCTGTAATGCCCAACAAAAGGAAAAAAAGGACAGGCGGGCTCATATGGTATATACTTCTATCTTCAGATCTCATCTAAATAAAATTTATCGGTACATTTGCACCAGCATCAATTAGATGCAAGATAATGAATTCATATGGTTTCTATAGGCAATATACAATTACCCGATTTCCCATTATTACTCGCTCCTATGGAGGATGTAAGTGATCCTCCGTTTAGAGCAGTATGCAAAGACAATGGAGCCGATTTAATGTACACCGAATTCATTAGTAGTGAGGGGCTTATTAGAGATGCTATTAAGAGCAAACAAAAATTAGACATCTACGATTACGAACGTCCAATTGGTATTCAAATATTTGGAGGTGACGAAGAAGCGTTGGCGCTTTGTACAAAAATTGTAGATACCGTTAATCCCGATTTAATTGATATCAATTTTGGTTGTCCTGTAAAAAAAGTGGCCATGAAGGGGGCTGGAGCGGGTGTTTTAAAAGATTTGGACTTAATGGTACGTTTAACAGAAGCAGTTGTCAAGAGTACCAACCTGCCAGTGACTGTTAAAACTAGATTGGGCTGGGATGACAATAGTAAAAACATTCGTGAAGTGGCGGTACGTTTACAAGATGTGGGCATTAAAGCCTTAGCCATTCATGGACGCACACGTATGCAAATGTATAAGGGTGAAGCAGATTGGACTTTGATTGGGGAAGTGAAAAATGATCCGCGAGTTACCATTCCTATTTTTGGAAACGGCGATATTAATTCTCCAGAAAAAGCTGTGGAATATAAAAATAAATATGGAGTAGATGGGATCATGATTGGTCGCGCTGCCATTGGTTATCCGTGGATATTTAGAGAGATAAAACACTTTGTTGAAACCGGTACTAAGCGTGCTGATCCAACGATTGAAGAGCGTGTAGAAGTTGCCAGAAAACACTTACAAAAATCATTAGAGTGGAAAGGTCCGATTGCTGGTATAAATGAAATGAGAAGACATTACGCAAATTATTTAAAAGGACTGCCTAGCATCAAAGACTATCGTGCTAAATTAGTACGCATCACGGACCCTGCTGAAATTGAAGCAGTGTTAGATGAAATTAAAGAGCAATACAAAGGTATGGTAATTGAGTCTGGTAAAATTATATTGGAAAACTACCATGAACATTGCCCTATTAATTAAGAAAAGTTTTTTATTTTTCTAGTATTCGATTATTTCGAATCAAGAGCAGCAATTACTTCGGGCGCTAAAGGGTCCACTATCATTGGGAAATAATGCGTAAGCACTCCATTCTCATTCACTAAATATTTACAGAAATTCCAAGCTGGCTCTTGATGACACCATCCGTTAATGGTCATATCAGACAACCATTTGTGCACTTCGTTTTGATCATGCCCTTTAATAACACTTGACTTTTCCATTAAAGGGAAAGTAACTCCGTAATTCTTTTTACAAAAATTTACAATGTTTTGATTATCGCCAGCTTCCTGCTCTTTAAAATCATTGGAAGGGAAACCAAGTATGACTAATTTATCTCTATACTGAATAGATAACTTCTCTAAAGCTTCATATTGTGCAGTGAAACCACAGTTGCTTGCGGTGTTCACAATCAACACTTTTTTACCTTTTAAATTTTCAAAACTAAAGTCATTACCGTTAATGTCTTTTACATGTAAACTGTAAAAAGATAATAAGGGTACTGCATTTTCTTTATTGGTTTGAATTTGTTTTTTTCCGGCAGCTTTACTCGTCCACATGATGGCCGGATACATTGTTTTTAAAACAGATTGTCGATAAGACATTCCTGTTTTTTTCATTAGCAATGTGGCTGTAACCAAAACACCTAGGGCGATGGCAATTTTAATCATGATTGTTTTTTTATTTTTCAAACCAGATCCAATATTTATAAATGTTGCGCGCTAATATTAACCAATTAATCTTTTTAATAACCAACCTTTTCCTTTGTATGGAGGGTATTTGAAACTAGGATCTATAAAAGTAGGCGTTTTTAAAACCGACTTAGTATGCGTAAAAGTGTTGAAGCTAGATTTTCCATGATATGCACCTGTACCACTAAAACCTCTTCCTCCAAAAGGTAAATTGTGATTGGTAATATGCATGGTTGCATTATTAATACAAGCACCGCCCGATGGAACATTGGTTAACCAAAAGGTTTCATCGGCTTTATTTTCAGTGAACACATAAAATGCCAAGGGATTAGGATTTTTTTGAATTACAGCCAACGCTTCTTCATTAGATTGATAGGTAATAATGGGAAGAATTGGACCAAAAATTTCATCCTTCATAATGTTGGCATTCTCATGAATATTCGTCATGATCGTAGGTTCAATAAACAAAGAAGCCTTATCCGATTTACCACCATATATAATTTCACCTTCAGCTAAATAAGATGCCAATCGTGTCCATTGTCTTTCATTAATGATTTTACCATAATGTTCGGACGAAGCAGCATCGTTACCATAAAATTGTTGAATGGCTTTAATTAATTCTTTTACGAATTCCTCTTTTAATTCAGTGGGTACTAAAACATAATCGGGTGCAATACACATTTGTCCTGCATTAGAGAATTTGGGACTTGCTAAACGACGCGCTGCCACTCTTAAATTGGCATCAGAACTAATCACAGCGGGGCTTTTACCCCCCAACTCTAAAGTTACTGGCACTAATTGTTCTGCAGCATACTTATAAATGATTTTACCTACTGCTGTGCTTCCTGTATAAAAAATATGATCAAATCTATTTTCAGTTAACAATGGTGGCAACACGGTAGCGCCCTCTCCTTCCAAATACAAAATATAATTATTAGGAAATAAAGCATCGATAATTTTGCCCATTACTTTTGCAGTAGCGGGTGCAAATTCACTCGGTTTTAAAACAGCGCAATTACCTCCTGCAATGGCACCAATTAAGGGTGTAAACAATAACTGAAAGGGATAGTTCCATGGAGCAATAATACATACTACACCCAAAGGTTCTTGAATAGTATAACTGCTAGAGGGCTGATTTACCAAATTGGTTGCCACTGTATTGGGCTGCATCCAAGATTTTAAATGCTCTATGGTGTCATTCAATTCACTAAGGAAAAAACCAATTTCAGTAGCCCATGCGTCCTCATCTGTTTTTTTTAAGTCAGTATAAAGTGCCTGATAAAGCTCTTTTTCTGACTCCAAAACTACTTTTTTAAGCCTATTTAGCTGATTTAACCTAAAATCATAAGATTGAGTAGCCCCAGATAAGAAATAAGTGCGTAGATTTTCGATAGATACTTGCATACAAAACAGAATTATAAAGTACAATTTAAGCTTTAATAACGAAAGGAATGAGGGATTTGTTCACTCATCAAAATAATTCTCTTTTTTCGGGAATTTTTAATAATTTAACGGAACGATTCATTAAACCGATTGTAAACCACACAACAAAGATTGCTATGTCGAAAAAAAAATCAGATAACTCAAGAAGGGATTTCATACGAAATTCAGCTTTAGCGCTTGGCGGATTTTATATTATGCCAAGACACGTATTAGGCGGTAAAGGATTTACTGCACCTAGTGATAAATTACAAATTGCAGGTATTGGTGCCGGCGGAAAAGGAGAAGGAGATTTATTCTCATTTTACAATAGTGGAAAAGCAGATATCGCCTTTTTATGTGATGTAGATGAACGTCAAACAGCATTAAGCCGCAAGCGTTATCCTAATGCAAAAGTTTATAAGGATTATAGAGAGATGTTAGAAAAAGAGCATAAGCATATTGATGCATGTTCAGTATCTACTCCTGACCATATGCACGCAGTACAAGCAATGGCCGCAATGCAATTGCACAAACACGTTTATGTTCAAAAGCCAATGGCACATGACATTTACGAAGCAAGAATGATGACTAAAGCTGCACATGATTACAATGTTGTTACTCAAATGGGTAACCAAGGTTCATCAGGTGATGGTGTACGTATGTTACAAGATTGGTACAATGCTGGATTAATTGGAGATGTACATACTATATATTGTTATACAGACAGACCCGTATGGCCACAAGGCGTAATTCGTCCTGCGACTGCAAATGAAATTCCAAAAGAATTAGATTTTAATTTATGGTTGGGTACTGCTCCTGAAAAAAGTTATTTCACTGACTTATTACCATTTAACTGGAGAGGTTGGTGGGATTACGGAACCGGTGCATTAGGTGATATGGCTTGTCATATTATGGCACCTGCATTTGCTGTTTTAGGATTAGGATACCCAGTTGCTGCTGAATGTAGTGTTGCTACTCGTTATACTGCACCTTGGCAAAGAGTTTACTCACCAGATAGTCCACCAGCATCTTCTCATATCATTTTAACTTTCAAAGGCCAAAATGGTAAACCAGATATAAAATTACATTGGATGGATGGTGGTATTCAACCAGAGCGTCCAGCTGAATTAGGACCTAACGAAGTTATGGGTGATGGTGGCAATGGTGTAATTTTTGAAGGTACGAAAGGAAAGATGATGGCAGGCACCTATGGCGTGAACCCTCAATTATTACCAACGAACTTAACGGCTCAAACCAAAGTTCCTCAAACTGTTGATCGTGTGAAAGGCGGTGCAGAAGGTCACTACTCTGCATGGGTTGAAGCTTGTATCGCAGGTCCTGGTAGTAAAGAAGCAAAAACATTAAGTTCTCATTTTGATATCGCTGGTCCATTAACTGAATCTGTTTTAATGGGTAACCTAGCTATCAGAAGTTATGATTACAAAGGAACAGATAAGAAAGGTTTAACTACTTATCCAGGCCGCAATATTCAATTAACTTGGGATGGTCCAAATATGAAAATTACCAACTTTGAACCAGCAAATCAGTTTGTTAAGCGAACTTATCGTGCAGGTTGGAGCTTGGGCGTTTAATATTAATTCTCGAAATACATTTCAAAATCCTCTCGATTTTTCGAGGGGATTTTTTTTACTTAACTTCGAAATGGAAATAGTTAATAAAGCTAAAAGCAACCCCAATAATTTAAAATAAGCGCAATGAGTACGAATGTAAGTGACCAATTTTTATTAAGAAAAGATATCCATTTTTTAAACTTCGGCTCCTTTGGAGCAACCCCAAAACCTATTTTTGATGATTATCAAAATTGGCAAAGAGTATTGGAAGCGGAACCCGTTCAATTCATTGCCTTTGATGGTGTTGAATATTTAGCGGAGTCACGCGCTGCTTTAGCCAAGTTTGTACATGTAGATGATAAAGATGATTTAGTATATATTACCAACCCAAGTTTTGCTGTAAATATTATTGCTAAATCATTTCCATTAGAAGCAGGGGATGAAATTTTGGCTACTGATATTGAATATGGTGCTTGCGACAGAACCTGGGAATATTATTGCGGCAAAAAGAATGCAATATATAAGCGACAAAAAATTAGCTTACCCATTACAACAAAGGAACAATTTATTGAAGACTTTTTTAAAGGACTAACTCCAAAAACAAAAGCTATTTTTATTAGCCATATTACCAGTGCCACTGCATTAATATTTCCAGTAAAAGAGATATGCGAAATTGCAAAATCAAAAGGACTAATCACTATTGTAGATGGAGCACATGCACCAGCACATATTGATTTAAAGATAAATGAATTAGCAGTTGACTTTTATGTAGCTGCTTGTCATAAATGGATGATGGCTCCCAAAGGCGCTAGCTTTTTATACGCACATAAAAATGTACAACATATATGTGAGCCCTTAATAGTAAGCTGGGGCTATAAAGCACTAAAGCCTTCGCATTCACTTTTTCTAGATTACCATCAAATGATTGGTACCAGGGACTTTTCGGCTTTTTTATCAGTACCAAAAAGTATTGAATTCATGAAGGAAAATAATTGGACCGAAGTGGCTAAACAATGTCGCGAAACGGTAATTGCCAATGCTCCTATATTTTACACATTATTAGGCACCCAACCCATTAGTCCTTTGACCAATGAGTGGATTGGACAAATGATTAGTATTCCAATTAAAACAAAGGAGCCTGAAGTGTTACAAAGAAAATTATTTAAAGAATTTAATATTGAGATCCCCATTATGCGTCAAGGCGAGGATATTTATATGCGCTATTCTATTAATGCTTTTAATACCAAGCAAGATTTAGAAGCATTACAAAACGCATTAACTACCATTATTAAAACCACTGACTTAATTCAAGTGAACTAAATAAAAATCCCGAACGCGAATAGCAATCGGGATTTTTATTTAATACGAATAAGTGTAATTACTAAAACGAACAATTACCACTTTAAGGTTTTCAAATAAGCTGCATCGGCCTTTGCTGCATCTAATTCGGTAGTGCCAGTATACGCTTCTTGTTCTACAATCATATGTTGTACACCACGCTTTGCTACTTGTGGCAATAAAGATTTATAATCAATCGTTCCTTTTCCAATAATACAAGACTCATGTCCTTCTGGGGTATTTGTTTTTACCAAGTCTTTTACGTGTACTAATTTAAAACGATTTGGATGTTTGTCCATATAAGCAATTGGATCTACTCCAGCTGCAACTGTCCAATACATATCCATTTCAAAATCAACGGTTGCAGGATTGGTATTGTTCATCATTAAATCCTGAGGCACTATTCCATCCATTGCCTTGAATGAATAGTCATGATTGTGATATGCAAAACGAATACCGTGTTTTTTTGCAATCTCTCCACATGCATTAAACTCGTCTGCAAACTTTTTAAAATTATCTAAAGATTTTTGTGGGCCTTTGTATGGACAAATTAAATACTTCATTCCAATCTCTGCAGCTTCAGCAGCCTTACGATCAAAATTCGTTGTATTGTCGCAATGAGCAGATACTAAATTCATTCCCAACTCGTCCATGTGTTTTTTGAACTCCGTATTTTTCATGCCCCAAAAAATTCCTTTCTCTCCTTCAAAGCTTTCTATTTTTTTATACCCAGATTGTGATAAATGCTTTAATACCGCTAATGGATCTTTAGCCAATGCCTCTTTCACTGTCCATAACTGAATACCAAAAGAATTTGTTGCAGGCGCCAACGCCATTAATTCATTTTTAAATGGAATGAGTAAACCTAATCCAACAAAAGTGGAGTTACGGATAAAAGATCTTCTTGAATGATTCATAATATAGTTTTTGCAATCGTTTGAATAAAATAAAAAATAAAAGGCGAGTAACTTTTTCAGCACTCGCCTTTTACAACAAAGGTTTAATTAGCTAGTTGCCCAAGCCTTGTCTCCTTTTTTATACGGATAAGATCCTACAAATTTTCCTGGTACTGCAACATAACGTAATGCTTTTGTTGCGCCCACTTCTGAAGTAAAGAATCCTGACAATGTCAATTGTTTGAACATCGTAAAGTAATGCTTAGGATCTTCCGGCTTAGCAGCTTTTTGATATTCCTTAGCTTCTTTATCTAAAGACACTAACAATGCTTTACGTTGTTCTGGAGTTGATTCCATGAAGCCCTTGCTATTTAATTTCTTAGACGCTTCGTCTAATTTTTTAATGCCTTCTATAAAAATAGTTTGGTCTTTTGTTTCGTAACAATCATTCACCATTACTTTCATAAACTCACCCACTTTTGCGTCTTTTGCACCAGGTGTAGCTGTTTTTGGAATAATCGTTTCAGCAACTTCATCTAAAAATGCAACATCATCATTAGAAAGTGAAATTCCTTTTGAATTGGTTTTACAACCAGATAAAAAAGCTTCAGCGCCTAATACAGCACCACCTGTTAAGATGGCAACTCTTGATAAGGCTTCTCTTCGATTCATCATAAAATTATTTTTAAAAAATTAATTAAATTATAAGTTTCCTTTCTTTAATTCACTTACAGCAAAATCAACAGCACGTGCTGTGAACGCCATATACGTTAAAGAAGGGTTTACACAAGACGCACTTGCCATAAATGCTCCATCAGTAACAAATACATTTGGTGCATCCCAAACTTGGTTGTTACCATTTAACACTGAAGTTTTTGGATCTCTACCCATACGCGCTGTACCCATTTCATGAATACCGCGTCCTGGAGTACCATCCCCTTCATGTGCTTGTACATTTTTAACACCTGCTTTTTCTAACATTTCTTGTGCATCTGCTAAAATGTCTTTACGCATTTTATGTTCGTTTTCTTTTAACTCACAATCAATGTTCAATACATTTAAGCCCCACTTATCTTTCACTGTTTTGTCTAATGTTACTTTATTAGTTGGATCAGGTAACATCTCACCAAATCCACCCATACCAATTGTCCAAACACCTGGCTCAGTCAATGCTTCCTTAAAGTCAGCACCAATACTAAATTCAGCAACATCATGCTGCCAGCCTTGTCTATTACCGCCACCTTGGTAACCAAATCCACGTAAGTAATCACGCTTATCGTTACCCACGTTACGGAATCTTGGAATGTAGAAACCATTAGCACGACGACCAAAAGTATATTGATCTTCGTAGCCTTCTACCACACCACCAGCACCAATACCTAAGTGGTGATCCATTAAGTTTTTACCCAACGCATTTGAACTACTTCCTAAACCACCTTCCCAAACATCCGTAGCTGAATTCATTAAAATCCAAGTACTATTTAAAGTAGATGCGTTTACAAAAATAATTTTCGCTTTGTACTCAATTGTTTTATTTGTTTCTGCGTCTAAAACAGTTACTCCTGTTGCACGCTTTTTATCTTTATCGTATTTGATTTCAGTTACAATACTCCAAGGTCTTAAAGTTAAATTACCTGTAGCCATTGCTGCTGGTAAAGTAGAAGACTGCGTACTAAAGTATCCACCAAAAGGACAACCTAACCAACATTTATTACGGAACTGACAACCAGGACGGCCACCATGAGGCACTGTAATATTTGCGGTACGTCCAATAATTAAATGACGCTCTCCTTTAAATTCTTTTTTAATTCTTTCTGCAACGTCTTTCTCCACGCATGTTAAATCCATTGGAGGTAAGAATTGACCATCAGGTAAAACGGCTAATCCATCGCGGTTACCAGAGATACCTGCAAATTTTTCTACATAATCATACCAAGGGGCAATATCCTTGTAACGTACTGGCCAATCTACACCAACACCTTCTTTACCGTTGGCTTCAAAATCCAAATCAGACCAACGATAAGATTGACGACCCCACATTAAAGAACGACCACCAACATGGTATCCTCTAAACCAGTCAAAACGTTTTGTTTCAGTATATGGACTTTCTTTATCAACGCACCAATAATCAAGATTGGTTTCGTTTAATGGGTAGTCTCTTTTTAACACTGGATAATCCTGAATCATTTGTTGTGTTCTACCACCACGATGAGGATGATCCCAAGCTTCTTTATTTGCATTTACATAATCCTTGATGTGCTCGATATTTCTACCACGCTCAAGCATCAATACTTTTAATCCCTTTTCGGTAAGCTCTTTTGCTGCCCAACCGCCGCTGATACCCGATCCTACGACAATTGCGTCATACTGTTGTTCCGCCATTTTTTAAATTTTAAGTTTGTATTGAAATTGTTTGAATTGTTATTTTTATACGTCACAGATTTTAATTGCTGTCTTAAGTGAAGCAATATGATCGGCATCCTTTGGCATAAATTCTTGTGCAACATATCCTTTGTAACCAGTGGCAACAATTGCGCGCATGATGGCAGGATAATATAATTCTTGACGCTCATCAATTTCGTGTCTGCCTGGAACCCCTGCTGTATGGTAGTGTCCGAAGTATTGATGGTTGTCTTGAATAGAACGAATGATATCACCTTCATCAATTTGCATATGATAAATGTCAAAGAGAATTTTGAAATTAGGAGAACCTAAGCGCTTACATAATTCGATACCCCAAGCTGATTTATCGCCCATATAATCCTTATGATCAATTCTTGAATTGAATAATTCAATTTGAATCGTAACGCCTAATTTTTCGGCCAATGGCATGATTTGTTGTAAACCAGTGACACAGTTTTTTAATCCTGTTTCATCATCCATCCCATTTCTATTTCCTGCAAAACAAATCAAATTTTTATAGCCCGCATCCGCCACTAATTTAATACCTTCTAAATAATCTTTAATCAACCAATCATGGTTTTTTAAATCGTTCCAACCCTTTGTCAGGCTTGTCTCTCCTGCGGTATAGCACATAGAAACATTTAATCCATATTGCTTTGCAATAGGCCATTCATTGGGTTTTAATAAATCAATTGCACCAAATCCTATTTCATTCACCACTTTACATAAATCTTCAAGTTGCATATCACCATAACACCATCTACAAACAGAATGATTGATGTTTCCTTTTAATTTACCCGCCGTATATTTTTCATTAACCGATGCCAATACGGATGTAGGCAATACAGCACCAGCAGCAAGCGCAGCGGAGCCCGTCAAAACTTGTTTTAATAAGTTTCTTCTGTTTACATTTGAAGCCATGGCAATAAATCGTTGGTTTATAAGCAATCAATGATTTGATAAATGTAAATTTTATTTGCAATCTTTTAAAATATTTTTGATGAAAAAATGGGGTTTTTTGAGAAAATAGAGGGAAATTGCTAATGTGTTCTTTTGAAAGTGTTATCATGACACAATAAAACGATTGTTAAGTTTAAAAACTACTTAAAAAATGAATAGAAAATTGCGCATGGGCATGGTCGGTGGTGGCCAAGATGCCTTTATTGGTGCCATTCACCGCTTAGCTGCCAACATGGACGGATTAGTTGAATTGTGTTGTGGAGCATTAAGTATTAACCCCGAAATTGCAGTGGCTTCGGGTAAAGCATTGTTCTTGCCTGAATCAAGAACCTATCTTACTTATGAAGAAATGATTAAAGCAGAAGCTGCTTTACCAGCTAATGAGCGTATGGATTTTGTAACGATTGTTACACCCAACTTTGCGCATTTTGCTCCTGCGATGATGGCATTGGATCATGGATTCCATGTAGTGATTGAAAAGCCAATTACTTTTTCATTGGACGAAGCAAAACAATTAAAAAAGAAATTAGACGAAACAGGTTTAACACTTTGTTTGACACATACTTATTCGGGATATCCAATGGTGAAACAAGCCAAAGCAATGATTGCTAATGGCGAGCTTGGAAAGATTCGTAAAGTATGGGTGGAATACCCACAAGGCTGGCTGAGCAAGCTTTCCGAGCGCGAGGGCAATGCGCAAGCAGCTTGGAGAACCGATCCAAAAAAGTCAGGCAAGAGCTCGGTGATGGGCGATATTGGAACGCATGCTGCACATTTATCTGAATATATAACCGGTGCAAAAATTACTGAAATATGTGCCGAGTTAAATACTTTGGTAGAAGGTCGTGTAATGGATGATGATGGTGCTGTGATGTTAAAATTTGACAATGGAGCTAAAGGTGTTTTAATGGCATCGCAAGTTGCGGCTGGTGAAGAGAACGCTTTAAAAATTAGAGTGTATGGTGAAAAAGGAGGCGTTGAATGGTTCCAACATGAGCCCAATTCTTTAATTGTAAAATGGTTAGAAGCACCTGCACAAATATTAAGAGCAGGTAGTGCACACTTATACAAAGCTGCAAGTCATAATTGTCGTACTCCGGCAGGTCACCCTGAAGGATACTTGGAAGCATTTGCAAACATCTATCGCAATTTTGCATTGACACTTGGTTGCAAAATAGATGGCACTACGCCTACC